>JAWCQN010000001.1:0-25555 GCA_038869755.1 Candidatus Pacearchaeota archaeon
AATGTAAGTATAATAGCAAAAGACCCGAATAATGAGGCAATAATCACACAAAATACAACAAAAAAAGATGGTAAATTTTGTATCTCTCTTCCTGAAATTAACAAATCTTCTTTATTTGATATCTATATTGAATATGATGATACAACCCTTGTCCTCGGAAGTAATGACTATAAGCTAAATTTTGATAATAATAAAGTTTATAGCAAAAGCTTGGATAATTATGTTTTCCTAAGTGGAAATATTGAAAACAAAGATGCTTTGATTGAAAATGGAAGATTTGAAATAAAAATGGGGCAAAGAATAAATGGAACATGGAAATATATTTATGGAGATTATCAAAAATTCCTTCTTAACATAGAACCAAATGAAATCTATAAAGTGCCTAACGAAGAGCTTAATTTTTCATGGAAAACTAATGAACTTGAAGTGGGGGAGTATAAATTTTTATTGAAAACATCCTTCAATGGCAAGGAATACCCGTCCAGCTGTTCAAAATGCAGCATATTCTTTAATATAACAAACTAAAGAAAAAGTAAATTTATAAATGCAAAAAGATAAATTAATTTAATTATATCTCTTCCTAATATATTTTAAAAACCGGTATTTGTTATATTTACAGATGTTATATGGAAGAAAAAGATAAAGAAACCATAGAAATTGAGAGAAAAAAAGAGAAACTAAAAACTTTCTTAAGAGACAAACATAATTTATTTTTTATCTTTATTTTAATATTTGCAATAGTAATAAGGCTTTATTATTTTTCTCTAACTAAAAATCAGCCTTTATGGTGGGATGAAGCCGACTATATGGCATATGCCAAAAATCTTGCAGGCTATCCAACACACTGGATTATTACTGACCAGCATATATCTTTTTTTCCCTATATAGCATCTTTATTTTACAGATTAAACCTTTCGGAAATAATAATGAAATTTGTTTTAGAATTAATACCATCAATAGCAATAGTCTTATTAGTTTATGCAATATGTTTAATCTTATATAAGGATAAAAGAATAGCCTTGATTTCCATGTTTCTAAGCGCAGTTTTATATGAAATACTATTTAACAGCTTCAGGTTTCATGTAGATATACCTGCCTTATCCATAGGCCTCCTTGCAGTATATGTCTTTTTTAAAGGTTATGAAAAAAAGGAAAAAATATTTGGTAAAATAGATCCTAAATTAACAATACCCCTAACAGTTACCTTAGTAGCATTAACTTATAGTATAAGAAGAGGATATTTCCTGTTTGGAATATTTTTCTTAGTTTATATGCTTGCTACAAAAAATTTCAAGGAGCTTATAAAAGATAAGTATAACTGGGTATCACTTTTAATAGCTATTATAATGTTATCTGTTTTTGAGGTGTTTTTATTTGGAGCTTCTATTGGCGGAGCTGCAACAAAATACTACCATGGTGAAATTCCAATAAATTTATCTTCATTTGACGTATTTAAAGTCTTATTTAAAAACCCATATTCCAAATATTTTCATGTGTTATTTTATTCATTTTATTTAGGGCTTATCTTAATTTTAATAAGAATAATTCTTCTTTACAGAAATATAAGAAAAGAAGAATTTAATGATAAAAAATCTGATTTTTTTGTTATTATTGTAATTTTCATAACAATGTCTTATTTTATATTTTTCCAAAGAGCCACTGAATTTGGAGAAGTGCGATGGTATCTTCCATTTATTTTAGGAAGCTTTATTTGTATTTC
Source organism: Candidatus Pacearchaeota archaeon (assembly GCA_038869755.1). Lineage (GTDB taxonomy): Archaea > Nanobdellota > Nanobdellia > Pacearchaeales > GW2011-AR1 > JACPLR01. Next base: position 1,721 of record JAWCQN010000001.1, read on the forward strand.
AAAATCAACACTGTTTATTGCAGATTATACAAAAGAATTAAATAAATTTGCTCCAATACTCATTATATTGCTTTTAATAGGGTATTCAGGATATTATCAACTCGCAGAAGCAGATTTTATTATAAAAAATAAAAAAGACACCTTTTCAGGGATTAAAGAAGTAAGTTTGTATTTAAAAGAAAATTCAAATCCAAATGATGTCATAGTTAGTGTTGCAGTTCCGCAACCTGCTTATTATGCAGAAAGAAAAACTTTTACACCATGGGAGCTTTTTAAAGATGAACCGGAAAAAAATATAACCTCAAACTTTAATATCACTTTAGAACAATTTATCTCAAAACTTGAAGAAAGAAAAGACATAAAATATATAATAATAACATTTTCAGAGCCACACCATCCAAAATTCATGAGAGAAGATATGTACTCTCAAAATGCTAACGGACAGATATTCCTCTCAAAAATATATATTGCTTTAATGGGAACAACAATTGATTTTATAACAGGACAACATGACATAAAACAGGAAGCAAAATATCCTAACTTATCTATTAGACTGGTTAAAATCAGCGGGGATGCTTTCCTTTATGAAATAATAAGATAATTTACCTGTTAACCCTTAAAGCCCATCCTTCTTTTGTATTTATTTTTTTTATTTTTGAAATAAATGTTGTTACAACCATTATAAAAATCCATAAAGTAATAATAAACCCTATTTTAATGCCAAATTTCCAAGAATTTTTAAAGATAAACCATGTCACAGGTAAATAATAATTCGTTAAGGAAACATTCATTTTTTTTGAAGTACTTAACTGATTTCTGGCAATACCAGTCCTTATCTTCTGTCTAAAAAGATCTTTAACAGACACATAATAATATGTTGTTTTAATTCTTGGCATATCAATATCTTCTAACATCAAGATAGAGTATCCTCTATTCATAATATCAGCTGTCCTTTCAAAATCATCTCCAAGAGATTTGTTATCCTGATAAAGTTTTTTTCTGAATATGTTTGTTAAAAACATAGTTGGTTCTTTTAGGTAAAGAAAGTTGTTTTTTCTATAACAAAATTTTTTCTTTTGAAATTCAAACCATAAATATGAACTATAAGCATACATTTTATATCCGATATTTCCATTTTGTATCAGGTCTTTATGCCATTCAGCCGGAAAAGACTCTGCAATGCCTCCTATATTTGAATCATCAAAATATTTTATCATCTTATGAAATTTACTCTTATCTTTAAATACAAAAATCCAATCAGCATCATTTATTATACAAATATCTCCTGAGGCTTTTTTTATTATACTGTTAATTACAACATTTTTACCCTGCCTTAGATTTAATGTATAATATTTTATTCTTTTCTCTTTTTTAGCATAGTATTTAACTATTTCCTCTGTTTTATCTGTGCACCCATCCAATCCTACAATAATTTCATAATTCTTATATGGTATACTAAGAAGATTTTCCAGACATTTACCTATTGTTCTCTCTTCGTTATGTGCAGCCACAAGAAAACTTATTTTTAACCTTTCTTTTTTATCCACACTATTAATTTTAACCATTTTATCATTCATCAAGCTAGTTTTTATGAATTTTCAACTTATCTGGAAGTATCTTATCATAAAATCTTACTATAAAATTAAAGGGAGAGTGTATAAATCTCAACCTTATAACACCTGCAGCCATTTGAACTGGTACTTTAAAAGAAATTTTTGAACCTTCCTTATCAACCCAGTTTGTAGGTAACTCCTTAATTCTAAAACCATGTTTTTTACATAAATATAAGATATCTACATCAAATGCCCATTCCATACTTTTTACTTCACCTATTATTTTTTCAAATACCTCTCTTTTAAACAATTTTGCCCCGCATTGGGTATCCCTGTAGTTAAATAAAAACAAGCTCCTTACCAAAAAGTTAAAACCCTTGCTCCTTATTAATTTCCCTAAACTTCTTTCTGTTTTAGAATTTTTCAGCCAACGACTTGCAATAACTCCAGATGTATTATAATTTTTTATTAACTCGTTGTAAAGATAAAAAAAATCCTCCGGCCTCGTTGACAAATCAGCATCAACAAAACCTATAAATTTTAATTTGTATTTTTTTAATGAGTATTTTATTCCTTCCAGTATAGCATATCCTTTCCCACCTTTAACCAAATTTATATATTCAATGAAATGATACTTATTCTGATAAGTTTTAATTACTCCTATTGTATTATCTTTAGTATTATTCACTACTATTAATATATGACATTTAACATTATTCTTTATGATAAAATTACTATATTCATCAAGCATTCTTCCTATTCTTCTCTCTTCATTATAAGCAGGTACTATCAGTGTTAACATATTTAATGGAAAAAGAACAGATTTAAAGGCTTTTATAGTCTAAAGAGTATATTAATTAATTTTTTTTTATTACAATTACAAGGCTGAAAAGAAATATTATTGCCCCTGAAAAGACCATACCTATTGAAAATGATAACAAACTGTTTTTTAATAATGTTAAGAGTAATATTTGGGAAAGAGAAAAAATCAGCAAATGCCATATTTTAAGACTCTTGTTTATAGATATTGCATACATTAATGTTATTGTTGAAAGGGAAAGTAATGTAAATGCAACGCCAACATATGCGGCTATTTCAGATATTTCAAGATACTCAACTCCAAATAACAAAGTTATTATAAATTTAGGAAATAAGGCATAAGCCAGTATAACGAGTGTAGAAAGGACGGCAACAATTGAAAGCGATTTCATAAATATGCTACTTGTTTTATTTCCAGATTCGTGATTTTCAGATGCAATCGGAAACATGGCTTTTGTTATGGCAAAGGTTCCAAAAAAGATTATCTTCCCTAAAAGATTTGCCACTGCATACTGCCCTGCCATTTCAGAAGAAAAGAACCTTTTTGCAAGTATAACATCTATGCTTTGAAATAAGAGTATAGCAACAAATACAAAAAATATTTTTGAACTCTGGCTATAAACGTTCAAATCACCTGTTTTTTCCTTTTTTGATTTCATTATCTCTTTTATTGGAATTAATGAAAAAATCATGGCAATAATTGTGCCAAAAATTATTCCAATAATGGCTCCATAAACCCTTATTCCAAATAAAATAAGAAAAATCGCAATTAGTAGTTTTGACAAGCTTTCAATAATAAAATTGGTCCCTAATGAAAAAAATTTTTTCATACCAAGCATAACTCCTCTCGTTGCCGGAAGAATGAATATAAAAAATATTAAAGTAAATGTAATAAAAATAAGAAAAAAATCTATTTTAAGAAAATATGAGAATGCGAACATTAAAGGAATTGAAACCACAAATAAAACTGCAGAAAGTTTAATTCCTTTATAAAACATTTTCGATAAAAGATATTTTATCTTTCCGTACTCTTTTTTAACTTTAAATTTTGAGGTGTATTTAGACATTAACATCTCTACACTGCCCATTGGAATGGCCATAAAATAAATAATAGTTGTCAGAGCTGCAAATACTCCATAATCTTCTGGACCCAACATTCTGGCCATTAAAAATTGAAATATAAAATTAAAAAAATTGAATATTAAAAACATGATAGAAAGATATACACTGCCTTTAGCAAGCTCGCTTGAGAACATTTTTTTAATCATTTTATAGTCTTATTATAAAAAATCCGGACAATATAGTTATTATTTGGAACAAATGTATAAGAATTACGACCTCCCATTCATATGCTTTTTTGCTCTTTTTTATTTTTTCTAAAACGTATATGGCTACATGTTCTAACCCATAGAATTTATCATACTTATTTTTTATTGAACCATCTTTCATTGGAAGACCAAAAGATTGTTTTTTTAATCTCCCCCTTAATTTTAATCCAGTCTCCAGAATATATGGTATAAAGATAAATAATGCAAATAATTCATAATTTCCCATAATTGCCATAATTGCAATTAATCCTCCAACAGGGTAAGTCAAAACATCTCCTGGAAAAACGCTTGATGGATATTTATTAAAAATTAAAAATGCGAACAAAGATGCAACCATACATATGGAAATGAGGGAAAGCCAAGTTGTTCCAGTTATGTAAGATAACAAAGCAAGAGATGACAAAAGTAGAATACCCTGTCCTGCTTCCAACCCATTATATCCTGCTAAAAAATTAAATGTTGTAGAAGCTCCAACAATTCCTATAGGTATCAAAATCAATGGATATAAGATTCCTATATCTACAGCTCCGAAAAAAGTAATAAAAATTTGTGAATTTCCTGCATTTATAACTATAAGAGGTATTGCTGCTATTAAAACAAGTAAAATTCTTATTCTTTTACTTAAACCTCCATGTTGCCATCCAAGAAGATCATCAATTATCCCTATACCTGCCAACAATAATACTGAAGTTGTAAGTGCAAATATTTCAACCTGATTAGAACTGGTGTTAAAATAAAAAGTCTGTATTGCAATATACAAAAGAACACCAAAAATAAATCCTAAAACAACAGCTATACCGCCTGAACCTGCAACCTTCTCACTGCCAGATTTATTCATATCATTCCATAAAAGCCCTATTTGTTTTGTTTTTTTTATCCAAAAAGGAAGAAATAATAAAGTAGAAAAAAATGCTAAGATTATTGGAAGGATCAACAACTTATTCATTACTTGTATAAAATGGCTTATTTTAAAAATCTTATTAATATAAAACTTATGCTGATTTATATTAGTTTAATTTTAATGATTTGATATATTACGCTAATTTCTCATCAGGATAATATATAACTAAATAATCCTTATTATAATTTACATCTTTAGGATATTCAATCTCCCAAATCTTTATAGGTCCTAAAAAACTGCCTTGGAAGTATGAAAAATCATTGACTTTAAATCCCTGGTCCCTTAGATTTTGAGTTAAAATATTTGGCTCGCTATGGACTAATTTGAAATTGCCCTCTTCTTCAAAAAAGTATTTTCTCACTAAAAGAGAGTTTATTGTTCTAGAACTTAGATACATAACTGATCCAAGTTCATTTTTCTCCAAGGTATTGCCAACAGGCCTTAATGTTTCAACAACAAATACTCCTGCTTCTACTCCAGAGCCAAAATCTGTTAAATTGCCATTAACATAGAGGTACCTTAATGGAAGAGGTAATTGTAATCCTCTCTGAACAAAAACTGCCAATGGTTGTGAAAATGAACCATCTGACTTAGAAACCTCAAGAATTACAGCAACAATGCCTGAATTTTCAACAGGAATAATATTCTTTGTTCCATTAACCACATAAACTATATCTTCATCAAGACTAAAACTACCTGTGTATATATAGAGGGTACTGTTTTTCCTCTCCTGAATTCCCTGGTTATTTAGGAAAAGAGTCGGTATGTAACTAAATCTGTCATTATTTAAATCTCCACCAATACTACTGAAGGCAGGATACTTGCCTATATCTGTTGAATCTATAAGAAGATGTGTGGCATTATGTGTATATAAAAACTCCAAAGCACTAGAATCATTAGGAGTTGTTAGCACATGCCTACCTAAAAGATGGTTCCAGTAACCAATTGCATTTCCTCCATCAAGAATTGTAGCCCTTTCCCCTAAACTTTGAATCCAATACCCATAATCCCACCAATGGGCAAAAACAGCTTCTTTAGGTGTATTCTCTCTCACCCAAGACATGGCCTTCTGCCACTGATAAGTGTAACTATAAGGTGCATAACCTTCTGCCTGTACAAAACTTGAATTATAAAAAATAGTTGCACTGTATATTGCAGCCAATGACAAAATAACAGCAATTAACAAAAATAGTATTTTAGAACCTTCTTTTTTTCTAAGGAAATACTTATGGAACCCGATAACCACCAGATAACTCGCAATTATGCTAGCAGATGGTACAAGCACCATAATAAGCCTAATAGCCCCTCTAGCAGCAATAAGTGAAATAAAAAATAAAGTAAACAAAATTATCGGTCCGACTTCATCAGGGAGAGAATCTCTTTTTTTGTCTAAATTGCACTTATACAAGATAAATATCGTATAAAAAATGAAAAGTAAAATTCCGCCAAAATAAAATATTTTGCTGTGAATACTAGACCCGTCCATTAAGCTGGATGCAGAATACCTGCTAAATATAATACCAAAAAGCATAATTGAATAGATAATAGTAAATATCACTCTTTCTTTTTTTGAAATCTTTTTAATAATATGGTAAAAAAGTGTAATTGACCCGAGCATAAAAATCCAAAAGAGTAATGGAAAAGAATTTCCTATAATAGGGCCAAAATTTCCTGACCATTCATCAAAAAAAGGTTGTTTATTTTCAGCAACTGTCAATAAAAACCTGTTTGTTGTAAGAGGTCTTACAAAATTATTATATACTTCTCTTAATTGAGATGTGAAAAATTCTTTTCCCAAAATTAAAAATACAGATATTGATCCAATTAATCCAACAATGATAAGAGAAATAAATTCTTCAGGCACTTTATTTTCAATTACCTTTATACTCTTTAAATTTTTTATTTTGGGCAATAAAAATATATTAAATCCTGCAATAAACCAAGTCATAAACATCGGTAAAGTTGAAGTTGATGATAAAAAGACCATAAGGTTATATCTTGCTGAAAAAAATATTAAAAGTGGAGTAAAAGTAAGTATCCATATTGTATAAGCAAGAAACCTGTCTTTGTTAATTTGACCAATCATTAACAAGACAAAAACCCCTAAACCAATAGTTGTAAAAACAAAAACAACACCTCCCCATGTCAAACCAAGTAATGTAGTAGAAATACCGGCAAATATGGAATTTATTATAATTGGTTTCTTGTTTTTTGATTTGAATGCAGTTATAATAAAATACAAAGAAAGAGAAATAAACAAAAATCCAACTGACTCTTTTTCAGGTATCCCTGCAATAGTTCTTGGCAATATGGTAGGAATTACAGACAAAAATAGTGATGAAATTAAAGCAAGAACATTAGCATAATTCTTGTTTTCAAAGTGTTCTAAAAATACAACTCTTGCAAAGAAGAAAAAAGCTATAACAGTTAATCCAAACATAACAACCGGAAATAACACTGCAGCATATGTAACTGTTATTTCTGGCGGGCTTCCAGGCAAATGTTTATATAAAGATGAGGGTATATAGCTAAGCAAGTTATAAAACCAAGCAATCATATAAGAAAGAAGTTTCATCTCTTTTGCAGTATTTATCGGGTCACACATTACTCCTGAACAAATTTCTGCAAGAGGGACATTCCTCATTGAATCCAAAGCAAATAACTTGCCATGCTCAGCGATGTATTTTGCCCATCTTAAAAATAAAAATGGATCCAAATCAGGTCCTAAAGTCCATGTGCCGGTTGTAATATCTTTTAATTTATCAATATTTCTTGTCCTTATATACATACTCAACCATACAAAAAAAGCCAATAGAAATCCAACTATCCAATTTAATCTTTTATTTAAAAAATCTAAAATATTTTTCAAGTTTAATTCAATTTCAGCACTATCAGTATTTTCCATATTATTCACATTGGTTTCATTAGTCTTAATAAATTCATCTTTCATTTTTATCAAAAATACTTGTTACATCTTTAATTAAGTCTTCGGCAGTCTTTTCTCTTTCAATATACCCTATCTCGCCACAATGAGGGCATAAATTCGGTGGTTCCTTCCTTTCACTTGCGAAAATATAATTACAATGGTTACATCTGTACTTGGCCATTTTACTATTATAGGAATACTATATTAAAAGATTATGGGTGTAACAAAAACCTCAATTAATGCTGCAATAAAAAGAATTACTATTGCAATAACAAGTAATAAAAGAAAGTCATACAAGACTCTCCAGAATTTTTCACTTCTAAATTCCTTCTTCACCAAAGAAATTCCTAAGATTCCCCCGGCTAATGTGCCTATAAAATATGCTGCAATCTCTGGTATCCCATGTATTAAGTATCTTGATATCCCTATTGGGACATTATAGATATCTGATTTTGAGAATATGACAACGGCTGCCGAAATTACACTGGCATTCCAAGCCAGAATAAATATACCTCCTGCCCCAAATATTATAGAAAAAATTAGTGTAAATACCAATACATAAAAATTGTTTATAAAAATTGAACCAAATAAATATCTGCTAGTCGCAGACCCGGTTAGAGATGAATTTACACCGTATTGGGATACACATCCATCCATATTACTTGGATTGTTAATTGCACAATAAGTTTCAATCTGTGCTCTGAAATTGTCAGGAGACCCAATAAGGATATAGGAAATTGAAAAGGCTGCCACAAAGCCCAAGAAAAGCCATAATAAGCTGTGTATTGCCCTACCGTGTTCTTTTATCAGCTTAAAACTGTTGTCATATTCAAATTCTTTTTCTTCTTCAAGCCTTAATATATAGTAAAAAAATGGAATGCAAAACATAACAGTAAAAGTCACTATCAAAATTGCAGAATATTTTACCAATACAACATCTGACCCAAATACCCAATTTACCAAAATAACGGACAAAGCAGCATAAATAAAACCGACAAAAAACATTTCCCATGGCCTTCTTTCAGACCTAATTGGATTCAATAACATTTCTAACATACTTTATCAAATGAAAAAGGCATATTTAAAGATTTTTAAAAATTTGCAATAATCATTTGTTTTTCTTGGAAGATTTCTTATTTCTAATTGTTTTGGAATATTTATTGGCCTGATTGACTATTTTATCAAGCTCTTCGTTAATCTGGGTAACTCTCTTTGCAATTTCATCTTTTACATTTTTAAATTTGCCAATTTGATTATTAATAATATTTTTTATATCTTCAAATGTTTTTGGAACAAAAATCTTATTGCCTACATCCACCAATAATTCTTTCTTATTGTTTTCTATTTGGGCCTTTATATATATCCCCTTACCTATTTCAGCATAAATTTCTTTCTCTTTTGAATTTTCCAGTTTGGACATATCTTCTTTTAAATTTAAAAGAGCATCTATTTGCTGATCTATAATTTTCAATTGCTCCCCAAACTGGTTTGCCTGTTGTTCTAATAATTGCAATTTCAGTAAATATTCCTGAGACTCCATTTCAGATTTGAATTAATGCACTTTAAATATCTTTCTTAGTATTATACTAAAAATAATAGATGCTAAAAGATAAAACCAAAACCAGCTGAAATAAACAAACAGCTTTGGATTACCTAATTCATCAAAATAATCGCTAAACCATCTAAAAAACAATACTATTGGTATGCCTGTATAAATAAGTGGCCTCATAGTTAGTTGCATCGTTTTCGGAATAAACTCAAATTGTTTCTTTTGTAATTCCAATACCTTTTCAGGATTGTCCTTAAATTTTTTCATTTCTTCTTGCAAAATTTTTTGTTCATCTTTTATTTCTTTCAAAGTTTTTTGATCTGTAGCATATTTCTGAAAAAGAGTCGTTACCAAAGTAATAATAAAAACAATTAAAGTCATACCGATATTAAGATTCCATTTCAATAATTCTCCAGCAACCGGGTTCAATATCAAATGAACAGAATCTTTAATAAAAGGGATATAATCCCAGAGAAATGCAATTAGTAAAGTTAATATCAATACTATAAAAATCCACCTCATAGAACCTTCTTTATCCATTTTAAAAAATATATATAGTACCTACGATTTCTTTTATAAGCTTCCTTTTCTTTTTATACATTTTAAAATTAAGAGAGCTTTGTTTTTAAAGCTACTTGATTAACCCTAAACCGTTATGTTTTTATGTATTTTTTCAAAGCAGGATACATGTCAACTGAATGTTGTTGAGCGATATTCTGATAAAATTGATACATAACTAAAATAACTAAAAGCATTGCAGTGCCTCCTACTAAAGTTCCAAGTGTGTCTGAAATAGCAGCCAATAATCCTATTGCAATTCCACCCATTACAGTTAGTGGAAATATATATCTATCCAAAACACTTTCAAGCACTCTCTCGTCCTTCCTAAAACCCGGGATGGTCAATCCTGATTTCATTATATTCTTTGCCTGACTTTGTGCATCCATTCCAGAAGTTTTAACCCAAAAAATAGCGAAAATTGTTGAAAAAGAAACATAAAACAAAATATGGCCTATTGACTGCCATATCATATACTTGGTAAAACTATTTGTTATAAATGCGTTTAATAAATCAACCCCGTGTATCCATGCTGCAAAGCCTGATATTGGAACACCTTGTGAAAAACCTCCTAATATCGTGGGTCTTCCAAGATAATTCTCTAATAAACCTGCACCTAATTGTATATTGGCAGAAAGCGCTGACACTAAAATTACAGGCATTACTGAAGTATAGAAAAAGGACAATGGCCATTTAATTCCATACCCTCTTAACCTATCAAAAGAAAGTGGTATCTCGACCTTTAGAGATTGGGCCCAGACAACAAATAAAAATATTATTATTGTCACTACAATAGATGTTGCAGCAGCAATTGCTCCAATTGTATCCTGATTAATTAAAGAAATAATAAAAACCAGAAATTTTCCACTTGGATTTATCCCTCCCTGCGGACTGATAAATTGAAACAATGAAGTAAATAATCTCCAAGAAACTCCTGCAGCAATAAATAAAGAGACTCCTGAACCAAAACCCCATTTAGTCAAAACCTCATCCATAAATAAAATAGCAATTCCCCCAAGTATCAATTGGGTTATCAATATTGTAGGGCCCAAATTTCCTAAAGAAGGATCCGGAGCAAGGCCATTCATTAAAACATATACTGAAGCTTCAAATATAATAAAGAAAAATACCAATAATTTCTGAAGGCCTTGAAAATACTTTTTTCCCTCAGATGATGACGTATCTATTTTAAGTATTTCTGATCCGACTAGTAATTGCAGGATAATTGAAGCCATAACAATCGGTCCAATACCAAGACTTATTATAGAACCAAAATCTGTCCCTAAAATGATAGCTAAATTTTCAAATCTTTCTAAAAAGCTGGGCATCATACCATAAAGAGGAATATTTGCAAGAATAAAGAATGCAATTAAGATAGTTATAGTCCATTTTGCTTTTACATTAAAACTAAGTTTCTCCTTCGGTCCTTCAACTTCAGGAAGATTCCTTAAAATGTTCTTTATGTCTACCATCCTCAACAATTATAGAGCCGCCTGCTTTTTCAATCTTTTCAATTGCAGATTTAGTTGCACCATATGCCTTTATATTCAACGCTATATTTATATCTCCATCACCAAGTATCTTATATCCTCTTAAATCCAAATCTTTCTTCCCTTTTGAAAAAATCTCCAAGTCCCGGAGATTTATCTCTTTATATCTATGTTTTTTTGGTTTTAAACTTTCCTTTCCAAAATAATTCTTATCTATATTTAAAACCAAGGTTTTTTTATGGTCGGCCCTTTTTCCAGTCCCGGCAAGCCCGAATCCTCCTCTATGTCCAGATCCCCTCGCCTTCTTTTTTCCACCTCTACCATGAGTATGGCTTCCTCTCATCCGACTTGATTTCTTCCTTTTCTTTTTCATTTAGTATTCCTCCATATCACCAAATTCTTCCTCAATTTCCAAATAATTTTGTGCTTCCTCTACCATAAGTTCATCAGGAATTTTCATAAAGCTGTCTATTCTCTGACATTCAGGGCACTCATCAGGAGCTTCCTTGCCATCATATCTAAAACCACATTCACATTCCCATGAAGAAAACTTTTTTTTCATAGCATTCTCCTTATAAGGTCATTTATTTTCTCTTTATTATCCCCAAGTATTCCTTTTGGAAAATGATCTTTAGTATTTACTCCTCCTCTTGGAGGATGAAGCCTGAAAAAAGGTTTTATTCCAGTATTATCAAATTTTTTCTCTTTTAACAAAATTTCATATATCTTTTCAGGATCAATTTTTTTTGTTTTATCCAATTTCTGGCCCCTATATTTAATTAGTTCGATCAGAGTTTTTTTGTCTATCTCTCCATATGCGACAAAACTCCTAATTTTTTTTATCATACCATTTAGTATTTTACTATCTTCTAACACTACACAGGTGTATTTTCTCCTAAGTTTTAGCCTGTTTAAGGTATTTTCAATATCTTCATTGATATTAACCAACCCTCTGACTCTTATGACAGCCTTCATTTTAATTTTTGGAGAGCATTAATAATAGCCTTTCCGTAATTTAATGTAGTCCTTGTCTGACCAAATGATTTTGAATAAATATCCTGTATTCCGGCCAGCCTTAATATTTTTTTGCCTTCATCGCCAATAACTAAACCAGTACCTTGCGGAGCAGGTATCAAAATTATTCTACAGCTGCCACATTTGCCCTCAACCTTATATGGTATGCTGTGTGGCTCTTTAGATGATCCTTCAAAACTTCCGGATCCTCTTTTTACTTTGAAAAGATTAAGTTTTGCCTTTCTTAATGCCTTTTCTCTTGCAGGAAGAGTCTCTTTAGCTTTTCCAAATCCAATACCGACATGTCCATTTTTGTCACCAACAACAACAAAAACAGAAAAAGTAACAATATTGCCCTCTTCAGTCTTTTTCTGTGATTGCCTCCATGCCCTTCTTTTCCCACCACCAAACTTCCCTTTTGACTGTCCGGCAAACAATAAATCACTTTCTAATTTCAATAACAAATCCACTATTTCAGGCTCTAAAATTTTAAGATTTTTGTCAAGAATTTCGTCAATGCTTTTTATTTTCCCTTCCTTAACGAGCCTACCAAGTTTTGTTTTTGGAATCCAAGAAGAAAGTTGTCCGGATAAGTCTTCTGGCAATTCCTTAATTACCTCTTTTTTAAGATCTTTTTCATCAATTATATTTTCAATTATTTCTTTTTCAGTTTCTTCAATTTTCTTCAAATTTTTATCTTTTTTTTCCTTACTCATCTTCAATATTCTTTTTTACTTTAACAAAAACATCTTCTAAATCTGACTTTAAATGTTTTCCTAAAATCCTTTCTTCAGACGGAAAAATTTTTGGGTTGTGATTTATCTCAATTCCAGAGTCAATAATCCCCTTAAGAGCAGCATAAAGCCTGCTACCAGAAACATTCCTCTGTAATCCTATGTCCAAAATCATTTTTGATTTTAACTTTTTTCTAAGGATTTTTTTACCAATTAGATAACCTGTCAGATACGAGGCCGGAACTGATTTCAAACTTCCGCTAAGTTTTTCTGGCCATCCATACTTCAATAAATCTTTTGATGTAACTCCTACTAAAACACTATCCTTAGCTTCAAAACTATTAACATACTGTAGAATAATATGCTTGTTTGTTTTTCTAATAACTATTCTTGGATTTTCAGACTTTAGCATACCAATTCTGGCTGCATAATCTGTTTTCCTTTTAATCCTTCTCTTTCTTTGAGTTTTCATTTTATACTCTCCTTTAGTTGCCTTTTACTGGAAAAACCTCTGTTTTTAATTAGCTTCCTTAATTCAGCAAATTTCTTTTCGTCAATAACTTTCTGACTCTTAAGAGTTTTAACATATCTTCTTAGTTTCTTCGTTATTCGGACATATTCTTTTTTTCTTTTATTTACCTTTAGTTTAATTTTACCTTCCCTTCTCCTTTTTCTTGGTTTAATCTTTTTTCTTCCTTTTATTTCCTTGACTGTAATTGCTCCGCTATTTTTTAGATCTCTTATGTCCTGCCTTGTTATGGCCTCTTTGATTTCGTCCAGCCTGTTCACATCAAAACCTATTCTGTCTACCCCGACATCCAAAACTTTTGAAGCAAGTAATTTTTTTCTGTCTAACTTCATTTCTTTTCCTCCTGTTTTTGTTTGTTTTCTGATTTTTCCGAGATGTTTTTATTATTTATTTCCAATGGGCTTTTTTCATTTATTTTTAAATATCTTTGTGGATTAAAATTAAAGAAAGCGATTTTTCTATCAATCGATATTTTTGCAATTTGGATTTTTTTCTTTTTTCCCATTTTCCCCATAAAAGCTATATTCCCTTGTTCGACTTTGTCCAAATCTGAAATATTACTTATTAAAACAGGTTTCTTCCCGGAAACTCTACCTCTTTCGTGTAAGTGTTTTTTAAAACCGATTTCAACATTTTTTGGATATCCTTTCATTTTAAGCCTCATTTTATTATCTCTCCCTTTCGGCTTTCTCCATTTTCTTAATTTTTTCCTCTTACTACCTAATCTAAGATATTGGGTAGTATTTCTCCTTAGAAATTTCTTTTGTCTCATAATACTCTCCTTGGTTTTTCAATAATGTATATTCCATCCTGAAATTTTCTTCTATCCCTATTCCTTATATGGGTTGCTCTCTCTATATTAGCAGCAGTTTGCCCTGCCAATTCCTTATTATGAGAAGATAAAATAATCTTATTTTTCTCTATACTAACTCCAACGCCATCCAAAATTTTACATGACCTTGGCTTTTTTTCTCCAAGAAAATTTTTTATTAAAAGAATATTCTTATTTTTGTCATATTCAACAGTCACGGGAAAATGCAAATATGCAATCTCGAGCACATAAGTAAATTTATCTTTTATGCCAGCTATCATATTTTTTATGTGGGCATTGATAGTATTAATCATCTTCAACTCTTTTTTCGTTGCTTTTTTTGAATGTAAAATTATTAAATTATCTGATTTCTTTATCTCTATATTCTTTAAATTAAACTTTTTTGAATTCTCAAAGTTTCCTGATTTTACAACTATTGTATCTCCATCTACATTTATTTCTACGTCTTCTGGTATTTTAACTTCCAAATTAATTTCCTGTTTCATCAATAAAAATAAGCGATTAAGCTACCCCCAATTTTATTTTCAATAGCTTCGTGATGAGTAATGAGTCCTCTATTAGTTGAGATAATAATTATACCAATGTCTACCGCAGGAAGATATCTTCTAAAATATTTCACTATATTTATCTTATTGACATTATATCTTGGTTTTATTGCCTTACATTCGTGTATATTGGAAAAATATATCTCTAACTTGTTTTTGTTTGTTTTAAAATCATCGACGTAGTTATATTTCTTGGCAATTTCAAGTATATCCAAAAGCAATTTTGAGTATCTTTTCACAACAACAGAGTTCTTCCTAGCTCTTTTCGAATTCATAATTTCATTCAATGCATCAGCGATTACATCTTGTGACATTTTATGAGTATTTTTTGAAACCTATTTCTTCTGCTATTTCTCTAAAACACTGACGGCAGTAATTAAGCCCATATTGTCCAACTCGGGCTCCATGTCTTCCACACCTTTCGCATTTGAATGCAGAAATGCCAAATTTTCTCTGTTTTGGCTTATTGTGTTTTAGGAACTTTTCTGCCTTAACAGGTTTGTTCTTTAACTGGCCATACAATTTTTTCCAATCACTTGCAGTCATTTTATCTTGGTTCCAAACTTATCCTCCATAAATTTAATTATCTCGTCTCTTGAAACTATTTGTTTATGTGGGAGATTTTTCCTCTTAATCTTTCTTACAGAAATTCTTTTTCCTTTCCTTGAAAATGAAACTGTAACATTAAACCCCATCATACCTATTTCTCTCTCATATTCTTCTCCCGGGATCTCTATATATTCATGAATTCCAAATGAAAAGTGATTATTAGAAATCTGATTTTTCTTTAATTTATTATCAACAGCGGCCAAAAGTTTTTTTAAAAGTGAAATGGCTTCATTACCTCTCAAAGTCACCATACACCCAACCTCGAGCTTCGGCCTGACTCCAAAACTAGGAATTCTTTTCATACTTTTCCTCACTGAAGGATTTTTTTTAGATATTTTTTTAAGCAGCTTTACCTCTCTCTCCAAAACATCTTTAACTCCACCACATGAAAGTACAACTTTATCAATCTTCAATTCCCTCATATAATTATAATTATCATTGCCCATTTTAATTTATAACAATTATTTCATTTTCTTTAATCATCAAATCTTTTTCATCGATCTTTATATTTATTTCTCCACCATCTATTTTAGTAATTGTGCCTATTTTTCCCGTATGTTTTCCTTTTATAACGAGAACATGGGATTTTTCCTTCATAGGGAGCACCTTATCAATTAATTTTTTAGAAAAATTATAAATCACAGAATCTCCAACACCAATATTTTGATTAGAGATAAAATTTCGCCCGTCACTGAAATTAAGTTGGATTTTTTTTCCCTTTAATATTCTTTTGTTAACTACTTTAACAATCTTTTCTTTGGACTCATTTTCTGTAATTTCTTTAACTGATATTTTCCCGCTTGTGGAATAAACAATTGTAAAATATTTTTTTACAGATGGAAGTGATATCTTATCAAACAAAAGCAAAGAATAATTAGGATCATAAACAGGTTTGCCATTAACTAATACTTTTTTTTCAATCAACAATTTTTTAAGCTCTCTTCTTGTTTTTACTAATTTCAATAAATCTCTTAATAAAACTAAAATTGGTATTCCTAACTTCTTTGAATGACTTGGTGCTATTACATATTTAGTGCCTTTTCTTGGTATTGGCCAATTTCTCCTCGTTGATTCCCTTTTAATATACATTTTATTTGCCTCCTCCACCTTTTTTCTTTCCGTTTCTATTAACAACATTCAACCTTTTCTTATCTTCAAGAGCTAAGGATTGAATTAATAAGTTTGATGGATGGAATGGTACATTTACTTTGGTACCTTCTTTCTTCTTTCTTTGTATTCCTTCAATTATTACAAATTGTTTTTTAATATCTACCATAGATACCTTGCCTGTCTTCTTTTTAAACTCTCCTCTCAAAATCTTGACTTCATCTCCTTTCCTTAAAGGCAAACTTCTCTTACCATACTTCTTCCTCAATTCTTTTGATAAATGAGCTCCCATCATCTTTAACTTCTTATGTAAAGGGGCGTTCTTCCTGTATTTTCTCTGTTTCCTTACTTGCTTACTTCTCAACCATTTAGTGGAAAATTTCTTTTTCATTTTATACAACTATGCTTGCTATTTTTGCAACACTCCCCCACCTTTCCATCACTTCTCTCGCAATTGGTCCTTTTATCTGTGTTCCTTTAGGGTTGCCTTTTTCATCCTTTAATATAGCAACTGCATTATCACTAAAGGCTATTCTTTCCCCATTTTTTCTCCTCCAAGGCTTTTTTTGCCTGATTATTACAGCATCAAAAACAACTCCTTTCATTTCAGGCTTCCCTTTCCTAACAGACACTTTAACCCAATCTCCAACCTTTGCAGGTTGTTGTCTTTTCTTTGTTGTTTTGCCCTTTTTAACAGATACTATCTTAACTATCTGGGCTCCGCTATTGTCTGCTGCAATTAAATAACTTCCTATATTCAAGCCTCTCGTAACTCTTGCAGATAACGCTTTCATTTTTCCTGTTTATGTAATTTAGGTTCTCTTACAATTTTTTGAGAGTTTGAATCGGCGTCACGGATTTTTTTTATGACAATATGATGAATAATTTTACTCAAAGGCCTACATTCCATAATCTGTATATAATCCCCGGAATTAATTTCGTTCTTTAAATAAGCTGGTAGTCTAGCATGTATCTTTGTCTTTGATCTGGCATATCTTTCATATTTTCTGATATATTTAACTCTATCAAATTCTATTACAACTCTTTTGTCAAATTTTTTCGTAACAAATCCTTCAAATCTTCTCCCTCTTGTCGAAATATTATCATCAGGCATAGTGCCAACTATCTCTTTCTTAGCGTTGCTCTCTAATTGTTTATTTTTCTTTTCCATCTTATTAGTATGATTCGGTCGCTTAGTCGCTTATGATAGAGCTTTCATTAAAACCGATTTCGACCAAAATCGGTTTTATCTTTCTTCTGTGGTCTCCTTGAAGTTCTATTATATTATCCTTAATTGTTCCTCCACAACCAAGTCCTTCCTTTAGCTCCTTGGCAATTTTTTTGATATCCATTCCTTTTTCAAAACCGGATACCAATGTAGCCAATTTACCGAATTTCTTCTTGACCACAGATACTTGAATTCTCTGTTCGCTTTTTGCGATATCTTCACATACACAGGCTTGTTTTGGCAAGCCACATTTTGGACATATATCCATTGTTTATTTATTGTCTCGTGATCTGAGCATTTTAAGGCGAGCAATTGTTTTTTTAAGTTCCCTTATTTTAACTTTACCGCCTTTAGCTATGCTTAAATTTGCCTTAATAAGGTCCAGCTTAAGTTCTCTTAATTTGGCTTCAATTTCACTTTTTGAAAGTTTTGAAAGCTCTTTAAACTTTACCATTTTCTCCTACACTGGAATTTACCTTATTAAGCTTTATCTGATCATAAATTTTTGCATCTGGATGTAAAATACTAATACTTATACCTATACTGCCTGTCTTTGGTTGGGCAACTGCTTCTGCTCGATCAACAACTTTAGAACTATCTCCAACTTTTTTCAAATATCCTTTTTTAAACCTCCATGTTTTTGCTCTTGCACTTGGAAGTTTCCCGGACAATTTTATTTCAACTCCAGAAGCTCCTGCATTAACTATTTGCTGGAGCAATTTATATGCAATTACCTTAAACTTCATTGGTCCTGAATTTTCAATATTAATTGCTATCTCATCTGCAACCGCTTGCGCATCAAGGTAAGGTGAATGAATTTCCTGTATTTCGATATGGGGATTCTCAAGTTTAAATCTTTTTTTCAAAACTGTAGTAAGTTTCTCAATTCTTTCCCCTCCTCTGCCTATTACAAGTCCTGGTTTTGAAGTCATCATAACAACCTTCTCACCTATTGGAGTATATTCTATTTGAACTTTAGACACCCTTCCTTTACCAAGATACCCTTTAATAAATTCTCTTATCCCGTATTCATCTTTCTTCAAACCAATAAATCTCTGTTCTTCCATCTTATTTTTTTACTCCATTATTAAATTCTTTAGCAATTATTTTAACATGTACTCTTTTAAATTTTGTACTTCCAAATCTATGGAGTTGTTTGGGAGCATTATTTGGAATCACTGAAAAAATTTTGGTTTTATCTAAATCCATCCCGTTGTTTAGACTATTTGCTGAGAGTGATTTTAATAGCCTGATAAACTGAGAAGAAGCCTTAATAGGGTACCTACCTGAACCAATACGGCCTTTTTTATGTGGAAGCTCACCCTTAAATGGAACTGCTTTTTTCATTTTTAAAACTAATTCAAGTTCGGAAATTGCATTACTGATTTTTTTATTTTTTATAAATTTTCCAAGTGCAACAGAATCTTTCAAAGAAATTCTTAAATTCCTTCCATTAACAACTGCTTCTGATTTTTTTATTTTTGGTTTTTTATCTTTAATTTCTCTAACTTCATGTTTTTTTTGCTCTACTAGTTCTTCCTTCTTCTCCTCTTTTTTCTCTTCTTTTTTTAAGGGAGTTTCAACTATTTTTTTATTTTCATTAATTATATTTTTCCTGTTAATCCTTGTTTGATTTAATTGTTCATCAGCCATTTAAAAACCTCCATAAGGGAAGTATCCCTTATCAACCTCAAGTTCCAGCAACCAATCATCTTATTTTACGCTCCTTGAAGCACTTGATCTTGTAGCACCTATACCTGCTGCTCCATGTTTAACAGGCACTCTTGTTAATGTAAATTCCCCTAGTCTATGTCCTAACATCTCAAAAGTAATTATTACTCTCTCAAAAACTCTTCCATTGTGGACATTTATTGTCATTCCTACCATTTGAGGCACTATAACTATATCCCTATTGTGTGTTTTAATTGGTTTATTTTTCTCCAGTTTTTTTCTACACTTCGCTAAAAAATTTTCAATATAGTCTGTATTCCTTAAAATAGTCCTTCTTTCCCTTGAAGGGACATATTTGGCGAATTCGCGAATATCTAATCCTTTTAATTCCTCAATACTCTTCCCTCTGAATGTTAATTCTTTTTTCTTTTCAACTATTTCCTCTGCCATTTTATTTTCTCCTTCCTGTTCTTTTAGCTCTTATTGATCCAACATTTGCTCCCGGAGGCGCATTTCTTTTTGGTATCTTTCCTAAATTACCATGAGCAAGATTTTTTCCTCTTCCTGAACCAAATGGATGGTCTATAACATTCATTTTTACAGCTGATGTTCTCGGCCATAATTTATTTTTTGTTTTCTTTATATGAAACATTTTTCCTGCTTTAATAACAGGCTTTTCCCGTCTTCCTGAACCTGCTATAACTCCAATAGTTGCCCTACAAGAATCGTTAAACAATTTCTCTTGCTTAGATGGCAACAATACACTAACTTGTCCTTTCTCTTTTTTTGTAATCAAAGCTGAACTACCGGCACTTCTTATCAGCCTGCCTCCATCATTAGGGTTTAATTCTATATTATATACAGGTGTTTTAGTCGGAATTTCACGTAATGGCAAAATGCTCCCTATTCCTAAATTTTTCCCGATTGAAATTTTCTGTCCTTCATACATTCCTTCAGCCGCAACATTAAAGAAGATTTTATTCCCGACCAATACTTTAACTAATGGAGCTGAATGTCCTCCTGAATTAATCAATTTTACAACTTTACCCTCACCATTAATCAAAGGATAACTTATTCTATAAATGAAAGCTTTTCTTCTTACTCTATACCTTGGACCTCCATGGCCCCGTGCCTGTTGAATTATTCTTTTTCCCATTTTATCATTATATCATTCCAAGTTTTGTTGCAATATCTATTGCATGGTTTTGTTTATTTAATTTAACATAAGCTATTTTCTTGGATCCTCTATTTAAAATATTTATCTTATCAACATTTACATTAAAAATCCCTTCTATCTCTTTTTTTATAGATTTCTTATTATCCTTCTTCCCTACTTCAAATAGAATAGTATTCTCTATCTCTATTAGTTTAATTGCTTTTTCTGTTGTAATTGGTTTTATTATCATTTTAATCTCTCCTTAAGCTCTTTTATTGCATTTTCTGTAAAAATTACAACTCTACCAAGAGGATATAAATCCTTAACCAGCAGTTCATTAACTTTCTTTGAATCAACAGACTTTATTTTTATATTCTCATTTTTTCCCAATATCAACAAAACTCCAGCTGATTTTTTATACCTTCTATTCCTCAATTTTCCTTTCCCTGCCCTTATTTTTTTATTTCTTTTTAAAATATGGCCTAAATCTCCAAGAATTTTTTCCATAGAATTATTAAAATCTTTAGATTTAAGTTCAAGAATCTTTGATTCTATTATTATTGGAAGTGATGGAAAATTATTTATTTTAAAATTACTTAGCCTTGCATATCTTTCTTTTATTTTTTCTTTATTGATAGATGAAGCCAGTGCAGATCTTAAGGCAAGAAGATATTCTTTTTTGTTTATTTTTTTTATTTTTATTGGATTTGGTTTAGGTCCATGTGCCTTCCTTCCTCCTCTTGTTCCAGAAACCTCTGCGCCTACCCAATAAAATTGACTGCCTCTCCTCCAGTGAACTTTCCTTGGTATCCTTGAAATACCTCTTCCATAGGCAGACTTCCATTTATGCCTCCTATGAACAACTATTCCAGAAGCAGAATGTTGTCTACCTGCCTTGAAAAACAGACCGTAAGGTTGTAATGTTTTTTCTGTTTCAAAAACCTTTTTAACAATGTCTTCCCTAATCTCTTCTGAAAATAGTTTAGGTAATTCAATTTCCCTTAATTTTGCCCCATCAATAGATAATACCTGTGATTTCATCTTAAACCTATATACTCATAATGCTTTTTAGATTGTTTTTTTGTCGGCCTCAATGGGTGGGTTAAAATTAAAGCTCTTTTAGGCGGACCTTGGACGCTTCCAGAGATTACCAAAAAATCAGAAGCAATCTTTCCAAAGTGTTTGAATCCCTGAAGAAAATTAATATTTTTTTCATCAATATTAGCAATATCAAGGACCTTGCTATTGTAATTAACTCTTGTGAAAAAACCTGTCTGGCCCGCCTGAGGCACCCTGAAAGTCACTCTTGCGGGATGCCATGGACCCAAACTTCCAGACCTTCTAACACCTTTTTCAGACTTATGCTGTCTTAAACCTATACCATATCTTTTTACAGCACCCTGAATACCCTTGCCCTTTGTAACAGCCCTTATATCAACTAATTGCAATTTATCAAAAACCTCATTTATTTTAATCTCTTTGTCTAAATGACTTTTAACAAAAGAAATTTTATCTTCTAAATTTCCTCCCAAACAAATTTCTGCTATATCAGGAGATTTTTTAATCTTTGTTTTTGCTACATTTGAATAAACTATAATTGAAATATCATCATAATCTTTAACATTATCAATTTTTTTTGTAGTATTCTTTGGAAGTTTAACCTTCCTTTTTAATTCTTTACTAATATTGTTAGAAAGCACCTCTGTTATAAGTTTATTATTTTTAAAAAACCTGACAGAAAATATTTTAATTGGAGGGCATTCAATAATTGTGGCTGGAATGACTATCCTCTTATTTTTAGTCATAGAATCAGGAGTATTGTCTTTAACATAAACACTAACCATTCCTACCTTATACCCTATAAAACCCAAAAGATTTTTATTATTCTTTAAAGCAATGCCAGACCAGTTCACACTAGGTAAAATTTTACTGGCCTTCTTTCTCGGCCAGTATTGCAAACTTCCCCGACGAGGTCTAGATAATTTTGCCATGGTTTAAATATTTTATTTTGAATTACCATGTTTTAACCATTTTATCAAAAAAATATCGTTTATAAATCTATGCTTGTCAAGCTTCAAAGAAAATTTCCCTTGTTTCTTTTTTTCCATCAACCACCAAATGTCTTATAATTTTACCCTTTCTGATTGTATTCTCCCTCATTTTTGAGGGATCTTTTTCATCTTTTGGAATTTTTAATTCACTAATTATAAAATCGTGCTTAATTTCAACTTTTTTAAAATCTTTTATATCAAATAATAAAGAGCTAACAAGTTTTTCATTCGATGTTTTTAATTTGCAGAAATCTGGAACAGGAGCTTTTTCAGAAGTACTTGGTTTAGCTGATTTGGGAGCTTTTGGTTTTATTTTAAGCTCTGTATCACCTGCTGAAAAAGAAAGTCCAATAAAAGAAGTTGGGAGTTTATTACACAGGTTTAGTATTTCCTCGCCAGACATTTCACTAACTATTAGGTATTGTTTAACACCCATAAACTGTTTTTTATCCTTGTAACTTATTTCTCCTTCCAAATCCCTTGTAGAAATAATTGCCCCTGAAACTTTAACTTTATGGCCTTTAGGAATTAATTCTGCTACACCCATTACCAACTCTCTGGCAAATTCATAAGTTGTTGAAATGTTATATTTATTATTTGATTTGGACGCGTTAATTAATGCCCTATCTTTAAATTCTCCACGGCTAAACTTTTGAAATTGAATATGGACAAAATTGTCTGCCTTTTTATCAAAAATTTTCTTTATAAACGAATCCATTATTTTAAATTTAATACTAAATTTATAAAACTTTCTTTAGATGATTTAACTAAAAACACTAAATTTATATATTCTCCAGTATAGTCTAATTTATGTTCGATGAAAAATTAGTGAAGCAGTTAATAGCATCAGCTATGATTATTATACTCCTAACTTTTGCTTTTCTTATAATTAAGCCGATTTTTATAGCAATACTATTAGGATTGATTTTATCATATATTTTTTACCCCATCTATGTATCAATACTAAAAAAAATAAAAAATGAAACGGTTTCTGCATTTATAACATGTACATCTGTTATAGGAATAATATTGATTATATTATGGTTTTCTCTCCCGATATTGACGAAACAAATCTTTGATTCTTATACTACAATAGTTTCTCTGGATGTTATAGGCATTCTAAAAAAATTATTTCCATTCATGTTTGCAAATCCTCAAATTTCGGCCAACATAGAAGCTGCTTATGGGACATTCTTATCAACAACAGCCAATGTGACTCTTACAAAATTTACAAA
>JAWCQN010000001.1:25565-120062 GCA_038869755.1 Candidatus Pacearchaeota archaeon
ATCAATAGCTTTAAAACTATTTGTAGTGCTTGTAGTATTTTTCTATGGGCTTAGAGATGGAGATAAACTGCTTGAGATATTGAGAGAATCCTTGCCTTTTAGCAGATCAACAACAAATAGATTTATTGAGAAATCCAAAAAAGTGACATTTTCAGTAATATACGGCAGAATAATTGTTGGTATATTAACTGGGATAATTGCAGGAATTGGATTTTATATATCAGGAATAAAAAGCAGTTTATTACTAAGTGTATTGGTTATTATTGCAAGTATTTTGCCAGCAGTTGGTGTCTGGCTTGTTTGGATTCCGGCCTCGCTGGGACTAATGCTAACTGATAAATTTTTAAATGGGTTGTTTTTATTTATATATTGTGGAATTGTTGTGACCCTTTTTGAAAATATACTGCAGTCTGTTTTTATATCTAAATCTTCTGAAGTTCCGGTATCGCTAACTCTCATAGGTATAATCGGAGGAATTCTGGTGTTTGGAATATTTGGAGTAATTCTTGGGCCATTAATAATTGCATACCTTTCAGTCCTTTTTGAAATATATAAAGAGTATAACTCTGGTAAATAGGAAGATTGTATTATAAAACTTATTTTTAAGATACTATTTTATATATCGTTTCTTTAAGATTATTAGTGTAAAACGCCGACGCCCGGAATCGAACCGGGATATCCCGAAGGAAACTCGCTCTCAAGGCGAGCGCAGTACCATTGTGCCACGTCGGCATATCAATCTTAAAATAATCTGGTTTTTAAAAGTTATTAAGTTTATACTACTATAGAAATTAAACCTACAGCATAATCCTAAGATTAAGTTTTTGTCACTTTCATTAAATTATATGCAAGTATTTTTCCATTACCTCATTTTTTTGAGCTTTAATCTTTTTGCATAAATAAAATCCCATATCCATTCCTTAATCTGAATTTTCTGAATCATATAATTTATCCATAAGAAATGTGTCCAATTTTAATTGTTTTGATCTTCTTTTCATTAGAAGGAGAGCATCTCTTAATGTCAAAAGGCAAGGAGATATTACTGATAATTATCAAATTTTATGAACGCCATCTTATTTTATTTTCTTTGCTCCATTTGTTTAATTCATTTGGCCCATTAGTTCCTTTTTTATACTTGTAAACAGGTAATTTCTTTTTCAGCCACGGATCTAAAACTTTCCAACAATATTCTATAGAGTCGTTTCTGACGAAAGAATCCCTATTCCCCAAAACAATATCTTCAATTAATGATTCATATGCTTCGGGAGTGTTTGGTCCGTATTTGTTTTTTATCCTGAAATCCAGTTTCACAGGCTCGACTTCAATCTTACCCGGAACTTTAGTATTTACTTCCATAGCAATACCCTCATTTGTTTTTAGATTTATTATTAAATAATTTGTGTCTGACGGGCAGGTTTTTGATAGTAAACAATCAACTTCTTTGAACTTTATGTAAATTACAGCCTTAGTTTCATTCAATGCTTTCCCTGTTTTTAGAAAGAACGGAACATTTTTCCATCTTGGAGTATTTACTATAGCCTTTAGGGCAGCAAATGTTGGAGTCACTGAATTTTGTGTCACATCTTTTTCTGACCTATATGTATCATACTGCCCAAGCAAAACATCCTTAATTTTAAGATTTTTGAAAACCTCTAACTTTTTGTCCCGAACAAATTCACCTTCAAGTTTTTCCGGAGATTCCATAGCAATTAAAGACAATATTTGAAACATATGGCTCTGTACCATATCTCTAAGAACTCCGTATTTGTCATAAAACTTTCCCCTAGAACCAATAGTTAAATCCTCCTTTAAGATTATCTGAACATTCTCTATATGATTATTACACCACAACGGCTCAAAAATCCTGTTTGTAAATCTTAATAATGATATATTTGCAACAAGTTCTTTTCCCAAATAATGATCTATTCGATAAACTTGGCTTTCTTTAAATGTATACATAATGTTTTTATTAATCTCCTTTGCTGATTTTAAATCATGTCCAAATGGTTTTTCAAAAACCAACTTTGGCCAATCCCCTATCTTTGTACTCATCTTAACTCTCTTTAAATTCTGCACTATTTGTGAAAAATTTTCTGGCAGGGTAGCCAGATAAAAAATTCTTTTTCCTGTAAGATTCAAAGATTTTTCCAAGTTCAAACATCCATCAGATAATGTTTTGTAATCCTTATAATTGTTAAAGTCAAGTTTTATGTATTTAGATCTCTTTCCTATTTCGTCCCAAATTTTTTTATTATAATTATAGACAAACTTTTTAGACTCTTTAATTATTGCAGACATTGAACTTTCAGAATGAGATACTCCAATAATTGCAAAATCCTTAAGTTTATTTTTTTCAACTAATCTATAGATTGCAGGAATAAGTTTTCTTTTTGCTAAATCTCCCGTTACACCCATTATCACAAAAGTTATCCCTTCTTCCATTCAATAATATAAGAATAATTACTTATAAAACTTAACATGAATTGTGTTTATAGGGTCTAATAATTATTAGAACTTAAGAAAGGTTCAGCGTAATCACTATATTTCCGGTAAAGGTTTGTCTCTATTTTTTAAATTAAAAACAAAATTAACCAAATAGGGATGACAAACCTTCAGCTGCTGCTGAAGCCTTTTCTTCTTTCTTTTCTTCTTTCTTTTCTTCCTTCGCTGCTCCGCTTGATGAAGCTGAAGCACTAACCAGCGTTGCACTCTCGAGCTCCTTATCTATATCTATACCATGCAAGCTTGAAACAAGGACCTTAACCTTGCCTTCATCTACATGGGTTCCAGTTGCAGAAATAACTTTTTTTAAGTTTTCTTCATCAACCGGCTTACCAAGCTTGTGCAGCAAAAGAGCTGCATATATATATTCCATTTTTATTCTTTAACCTCCTCGACATTTTCAGTTTTTGGAGTATCAAAAAGTAATTTTTCTAAGACAGATTTATGTGAAAGTGCCTTTGCCAAAAGAAACCCGATTATTTCCTTGGCTGGATAAGCAATGAAAACTGCAAAAGCATTAGCTCGTGCAAATGAATCTTTAATTTTAGATATAGTGCCCTCTCTATCAATTATAAGCTCTGTAAAAATTAATCCTGATTTATCGTCATAAGCTGCCAATGGAATAAATCCGACTGAAAAAGGCATTATATTTAACTTCCCCATTACACTTGCTGCACTTTCTGTTATAATATTTCCTTTTTTCACAATAACTTTTGACTCCCTTATCTCTATTTTCCCTTCTTTGACCATAACTTGTAATCCTAAAGCTCCCAATTCACTAACAGCTGGTCCTGCTGGAAGATCTGTTGGTCCTGCTTCAACTTCTATATCAATGTTAGAAATTTGGCCTGCTTTAGCTTTAACAGGACTTTTATTTTCGGCCAAAATGGAAGATAAATCAAAAGGGTCCAATGATGAAAATAGGACAGAATTGTTTTCAATTATATAACTTTTAAGAGGTTTAACTTTCTCTTTTTTTGAATTATCTATGGCCCTAATTAATGCTCTTTTCTTCACATTTTTGATAATAACTTTATCCCCAAGATTTTTCTTAATTTTCTGAAATTGTTTTGTTGGAAGCCCTTTTATTGAAGCAATAAAAACAGTATTATACGAATCTATAAGTTTCACTAGCTCCTTTATTTCTTTTATTTTATTCTCAGATACTTTATGTTTTTGTTTTATTTCAACCATCTTAAATTTCAACTTTAATCGGTTTAGACATTGTAGATTTAATTAAAACTGATTTTATATTCTCTTTTTTATTAGGAAGTTCATTTAAAATAGAGTTAAATGCTGAATAAAAATTATCAAGAAGATCGCCATCAGACATTGAATTTTTTCCTATTGGTATCTTTATTGATGGCTCTTTTGTCTGGATTCTTACAACCAAGTTGATTTTTTCGATAATTTTTCTAATATCACTTTCTGATTCGTTCATAAGGATTCCTAATTTTGGAGATGGCATTTTTCCGGCAGGGCCTAAAACCCTTCCAAAAGTAGTAGCAACTGAAGGCATATTTGCCCCTGATGAGATAAAAAAATCGTATTTTTTAACTAAATTTTTTATACTTTTCCTATCTTTATATTTAACAAAAGCAGATTTTGGAATAGTGTCTATCAAAGAATTTTTTATTTCAAGAAAACCACAGATCTTCTTATCTTTTATTTTATGCGGCAAACTAATAAAAGTATTAATATTGTTTCTTTTAATATCAAACTTTTTCAGATTTACAATTAAGTCTATAGTCTCGTCAAAATTTCTCTTCTTCTGATTCCTAAGCTCTTCAAGAGCTTTTTCTAATTTCATTTTTCGATAAATTATGTTTATCTACTACCTATGCAACCACAACCCAGAATTGAAGGTTTGGCTGATGTAGTATAATCAATCTTAATGTATAAGGTTTATAAACTTTGCTTATGACTAATTTTACAAGAAAAAATGGAAAAAACAGAACAAGAATTGGCAAATATTGTCCTTGATTTAACTAAAACAAGGGAAGAAAGAATTCAGGCAGCATTTCATTTAGAAAATGCTGTTAATGAATCATCTATAAGAGCATTAGGAAAGGCCCTTTTTACAGATCCTTCACCAATAGTCAGACATGAATTTGCATTCTCTTTAGGAGAGTGTGGCCATATAGAGTTAGCATCTAAATATCTAATAAAAGCTGTTGAAAATGATGAGAATATTTTCGTCAGGCATGAAGCAATTTTAGCCTTGGCAACTCTTGGAAAAGAAGAATTTATTCCATTCATAAAAAATTTTATTAATGATCCTATTCCAGAAATGGCCGAATCAGCCCAAATTGCTTTAGAAAGGATAAGGCTTACTGGTAATTAATCATTTCTCCAGTTCTATTAAATACTCCTTAATCCTCTCTATACTCGGTTGAACAAGCATTTTTTCTATCCTATGTTCAAAAAGATTATGCATGGATTCAAATTCCGAAATATAATAAAGATTCTCTTTTTTATCGACCAGCATTAAATCCTTAAGCCTTTTTAATTGCCTTCTTATATTTGATTCTGCCACTCCTTTTATTTCCAAGCTATGCTTTTTCCTCATCTCTTCCACTTTAGACTTGATTTCATCAGAAGTTAGCTTAGATTTTTTATTTTTTTCCTCCAGCAAAACAAGCAAAACATCGACGATAACATCTCTACTGTCTCCTGGCTGTAATAAACCTAATGACAGACATATTTTCTTTACAAGTTGCCTTTTATCTATATTATAAGGCTTTTCATATTTCCTTAGAGTTATTTCACTTAATGGAATATCTTTTGGCATTTTTATAATAAAACCTTATTTGTAGTTAATAGATATAAATACTTATAAATATAATTATTTTTAAGATTTAATGATTTTAGTTGATAGATGTATAGAAACTTGCTGGAGGTTTTTATAATGGAATTGGTTGCTTTGTTAAGTTCTGGTAAAGGCACATGGGGCCAAGTTTCTGGTCTAATTAAAAAAGGTGAATGGGAAAAAATAATAATTCTTGGCGATAATTTTGCAGAAAAATTCTCGTCGGATAAAAAATTTGAATTTATAAAAATAGACACAAATAAAAAACTGGTTGAATTAAAAAAAGAAATACTTGAAAAGATTAAAGGTAAAATCCAGGGATTAGATGTAGCATTATCAATCGCATCCGGATCTGGCAAAGAGCATATGGCTTTGATATCTGCTTTGCTCTCTATACCAACTGGGATTCATTTTGTAGCCTTAACACAAGACGGAATTGTTTATTTATAGAAGATATATAAAAAATAAAAAATAAGATCATTAAATTAAAAATAAAAAATAAATCAAACTAAACTGTTTACTTTTTTTTCTTTTTCTTTGCAGCTTTTTTCTTTGCCATTTATTTATTCCTCTTTTTTTTGTTTATGATTTATATTTATAATATATGGTTATTATTTAAATATCTTTCTATTATTTTAAAATTAAATTAAAAAAAGAAAAATTCTCGTCGGAAGAATTCAAATTTTATTTTTATTAAAAATCTAAAAATAAAATAAAAACTAACCTAACTTTACAAAAAAGATCGCAGCCATATAATCATCAGCAAGATTATTATCAGCAAGATTATATAAAAAATTATTTTATAGACATATTTTGTTGACTTATCTGACTTAGTTAATCCAAGTATAGCCAGCTGAAAAAATCTTCCTCCATCTAGAATTCCAAATGGCAACATATTCACCAAAGCAACAAGTAAATTTATGGTGGTGATCCACCAAACCAAGTAATAAAAAAATACATGATATTTACTTGATTCTACATAATATACAGAAGGATCTTTAAAAAACAAGACATTACTTAGAAATTTTCTAAATCCTGAAACTTGATAAGAACTTTTATGATAAACTCCCAAAAAGGCAGCACCTTTATTTATAGGATGTTCAGCAAGAGATAAATTGTAAATTTGAGTTCCATTCTGGTTAACAATTTCGATCAGTATTACATCTCCAGGTTTATATGAAAGAAGGGTTTCTGACAAATCCTCATAACTTCGAATTGGAATACCATCAATTTTTGTAATAGCTCCATAAATTTTGTTTCTAACCATCGGAGCATCATAATATGCCCTAATATAATTTAAAGATTTATCTTGCTCTATCAAATTTATTTGTGATAAATAATTTTCATAAGAAAGGATGAATTTATTTTGTGAGGTTTCTATTTCAATAACTTCTGATTCATTCATATTCAGAAATTGGTCATTAAAATCTACCCCGTTTATTTTTTTAATTTCACTAATCGGGATGTCTCCTAATGGATATCCTTGAATTAAAATTCCCGAAGGAATAAAAGATAAAGAGAATAAAAACCACAATAATAAAAAGAAAATGGCAGTTACAATAATATTGGCGAATACCCCTGCTGATAAAATTGACATCTGAGCTATCTTTCCTTTTTTAAGCATCTGTTTATCGTCCTGCTCTACAAAAGCTCCAAAAAGTAAAGGGAACCATGTCATAAATGCAAAACCTGTAGATTTTATCCTAACATTATGAAATCTTGCAAATATTCCATGAGAAACTTCATGGGCAACTGCAACAATAAGTATTGCAACTATCCAATAAACAAAATATATTTGTGGAAAAAAGGCTTCAAGACCAAATATGGTTGGAAAATAAGGTATTAATGGGAGAATTGGAGGTGCCTTGACGGTATCAGTAATCTCTGGAAACCTTATATAAGTATAAAGTGTAAGCCCTAAAAGAAATAAAATTACAATCATTAACAGAAATCCAACAAATATAGAAAGATATTGTAACACATTAAGTGTTTTTTTATATTTCTTTCCAACATAATCAATAAATTTAACCCCGAGTTGTGTTTTATACAAAGTTAATATGCCTTCTTTTTTAAGATGATCTTTTCGCTTATATAAGAAAAAGAAAACCCAGATTAAAAATAATATTAAAAATGCAAGATCCAGAATGACAAATTTATTTATTACCATAATTACTTCTTCTTCATTGCTCTAAAGGCCTTTCTTTTGCACCTTCTGCATTGAATTTTACCCTCAAGAATTTTTTTGGGGTCAACCCTAATTTTAAGCCCGCATTTTTTACATAAAAAAACATTCTTAAACAATCTTTTCTGTGCAGCCATTAATTTTGCCATTTTATTTATATTTATTTAATTCCTAATTTTACTATAAAATTCTTTTAATAACTTTCCTGTCATCAACCTCCCAATATTCAACTTGGGAGCCTTCCTGTATCTCTAATTTTAATTCTTCTGGTACTTTCATATCCATGGTTTCAAAACCTTCTATATCCATAACATTTGCATTATCTCCAGATATTGAAAGCACCTGCGCCTTCTTTTTCTCAATTAGTGGAACTTCAAATCGTTCATGTCCTGGACGTGCAATAACTCTTTTCTTATCATCAAATACACCTATAGCCTCAATTCTAACCTTAGAAGAGCCATGCTTTCCGGTTTTACTGATGTCTATTGATTTAACAATACATGGTTCACCATCAATAATAATTGCAGTCCCAGATCTTGCTTCAGTTGCATTAATAAGTTTATAAGCCATACTAAAAATGGGAAAAATAGATTTATAAAGATTGTCTTTTATTGAAAAGAATGATAAAGAAAAATGATTTTATAGAACTCGAATTTACAGGATTAGTTAAAAACGGAGAAATTTTTGACACTACAAAAAAAGATGATGCAAAAAAAATAGGGTTGAAAATTGAAGATCATCCATTTATAATTTGTGTTGGAAAAGAGATGGTTATATCTGGACTCGATAATTCCCTAATTGGAAAAGAAATTGGGGAAGAGTATGAAATAGAATTAGAACCAAAAGATGCTTTTCAGGAAAGGGACCCTTCCCTAGTAAAACTAATTCCATTAAAGATATTTAGTGAAAAAAATATTTCGCCAAAATCTGGAATGGTGCTGGCTTTAGATAATACGCTTGTAAGGATTATTAGTGTTTCCGGCGGAAGAGTTTTGGTTGATTTCAATAACCCATTATCTGGTAAAATAATAGTCTACAAATATAAAATATTAAAGATAGTTGAAGATTTACGTGAAAAAATAACCTCCCTCTTTGATTACTTCCTAAAAGAAAGGTTAAAATTTGAGGTAAAAGATAAAGTAGTTGAAGTTGAATGTGATAAAAAATATTCTTCTTTTATAAATATGCTTAATGAAAAGTTTAAAGATGCCTTGGGAGTAGAATTAATAATAAAAGAAAAAGGTAACTAATAGATAAATCCAAAAAAGAGGTTATATTAAAAAATAAGGATTTATCACAAATTATTCTTTATGGGAAATATTGTATGCCAATTAATGCGGGAGATAGGATTCGAACCTATGCAAGCACTAAGCTATCACGGCCTAAACGTGACCCGTTTGACCACTCCGGCACTCCCGCGTAAAAAAAGTAGTATAAAAAGGTTTAAAAATACTTTTGTATAGAGAATTTTAGACAGCCATAGTAGTCAGGCTACACCTGTTCCCATTCCGAACACAGAAGTTAAGCTGGCTACGTCTTGTGTGTTAGTTTCGCAAGAAGTGAAGCACAGATGCTGTCACCTTATTTTTTTAGAATTAAAAATGTTTATTAATAAAATGTAGTTAAAACTTCTTGAATTTTGATGTTAACTCCAATAGATCGATCTGGCCTAAAAATATAGCCCTACAACAATATCTTTCCAAACCCAAATCATCCATTACTTTTCCTGGATCCTCTCCTGATTCTACTCTTTTCTTAAAATCTTCCCATAAATGAGCTATCGGCTTTCCACATGAAAAACAACGAATTGGTATTATCATAATAATCTTATAAAAAAATGCTTTTTAAACTTTTGCAAAAGTTTAAAACTAACAATTAACAAGGCCATATATGTCAAAATTAATAGAATTAAAAAATGTGTCAAAACACTATAAAATGGGAGAGAGTATAGTTAAAGCTCTTGATGGAATTAATATTATCATTGAGAAAAAAGATTTTGTTGCAATTATAGGTCCTTCTGGAAGTGGTAAAAGCACTGGCATGAACCTTACTGGAAGTTTAGATTATGCAACTAAAGGAGAAGTATATTTAGATGGGCAAAATATTGAAAATCTTTCTGAAAGTGAACTGGCACAAATAAGGGGACAAAAAATAGGTTTTATATTTCAGAGTTTCAATTTAATACCTAATTTAACGGCTTTGGAAAATGTTGCTCTACCCATGATGTTCCAAGGAATTGAAAAAAAAGAAAGAGAAGAAAGGGCTAAAAAAATGATGGAAATAGTCGGGTTAGGAGATAGGATATATCATTATCCAAACCAGCTCTCTGGAGGACAACAACAAAGGTTAGCAATTGCAAGAGCATTGGTAAATAACCCTGAAATTATTTTAGCTGATGAACCAACAGGGAATTTAGATACAAAAACAGGAGAAATAGTAATAGAATTTCTTGAAAAATTGAATAAAGATGGCAAAACAATAATTTTAGTTACACATGATATAAATCTCGCCATGCGCTATGCAAAAACAATTTACTGGTTAAAGGATGGTCGTGTTGAAAAACTAACGAAAAAAATTTCTGGAAAGTGGAAAGAAGTGAGTATTTTAAAATAAATAACCATCGGTATAGAGTAGTGACTAAATAATAGTAACAATAAGAAAGTTTAAATATTTAGGTATTTTAAAATTAATATGATAAAAAGAAACATGTATAAGTCCAAGATAATAACAATAGAGATACTATCTGTATTTTTTTCCATAATTGTAATTACTTCAAATATTCCTTTTTCTCAAGCAGTAATTGTTTCAGATGCTTCACAAACCAGATTATTTCCTGGAAGTCAAGCAAATCTTCAAGTAATCTTAAAGAATAACTTAAATGAAGATGTAACAGATGTTTCTTTCAATTTGGCATTTGCAAACACCCAGTTTATTCCTATAGGTGGTAGTGAAACAGGCACTGATGAGATTCGGGAAGGAAAAAGCAAAACATTAAATTTTGTAATAAAGGCTTCTCAAAATATGGAACCTGGAAATTATAATATTCCCTACACTATAAAATATACTGATGCTAATGACAAGGAAATCCAAAGACAAGGAAGTATAGGTGTGGTTGTAGATGGAAAAACAGAACTTGATTTCAGTGTTGAAACTGAAAAACCAGTTATTGGTGAAAGAGGAAAAATTACCCTAAAAATAATCAATACAGGTTTTGGGGATATTAAATTTGTCAATTTAAAGATTCAACCACAAGGATTTGTTTTGATAAGTAGTGAAAGTGAGTATATAGGAAGTATAGATAGTGATGATTTTGAAACATCAACATTTGAAGTTATTTTTAAAAATGAAAGCGCAAAACTTACAGCAACCATCAATTATAAAGACTTCAATAATAACCCTAAAACAGAGATTATCAATCTTCCCGTTACTGTTTATTCAAAAGAAAAAGCAATTGAATTGGGAATTATAGAAAGGGATAACACATGGATTTATGTTTTAATATTTGTTATACTTATATTTGGATGGTTTATTTACAGGAGTATAAGGAAGAAAAGAAAAAGAAATCAGATAAAGGAGGCATAAAAGCCTTCTAAAAATGGTTAAGGACTATTTTTCTTTAGCTTTTGAAAACCTTAAGCATAGGGGTTTAAGGTCGTGGCTTACTATACTTGGCATATTTATTGGAATTGCTGCAGTTGTATCTCTGATTTCCTTAGGTAGTGGATTACAAAATGCAATTGTCGGACAATTTGCAACCTTATCTATAGATGTTCTAACAATACAAAATGCAGGCACTGGATTTGGACCTCCTGGTAGCACTGTAGTCAAAAAATTAAATGAACATGACCTTAACATTGTTGAATCAACAGATGGAATAAAAATAGCTGTTCCAAGGCTTATTAGGGTAACAAGTGTTGAATATAATAATGTAAAAAGTTTCAAATATATAGGAAGCATTCCAAAAAATAAAAATCAAAGAGATTTTATTTACAAAGAAATAAATCTAAAAACAGAACAAGGAAGACTCCTAAATGAAAATGACAGAGGCAGGATATTACTTGGAAATGATTTCTTAGGTGAAGAATTTGGAAAAACAATAAGGATTGGGTCTAAAGTCTTAATTAATGGCAAGGAATTTGAAGTTACAGGAATACTTGCAAAAACATCCACATTCACTATAAACAATGTTATAATGATGCCCGAAGATGATATGAAAGATTTATTAGGTATAGGTAATGAAATAGATCTCATTGTCGCGCAAGTTGAAGATAAAAATAAAATAGAAGAGGTTGCTTTAGATTTAGAAAGAAGATTTAGAAAAGACCGTGGGTTGAAAGAGGGTGAAGAAGATTTTTCTATTCAAACACCTTTACAGGCTTTAGAGAGTGTTAATACTATCTTGAATGTAATAAATATAGTAATTATAGGAATTGCAGCTATTTCTCTTTTAGTCGGAGCAATTGGAATTACAAATACAATGTATACATCGGTATTGGAAAGGACAAAGGAAATAGGAATTATGAAGGCAATAGGGGCCAAAAACCAAGATATTTTATTTATTTTTTTAATTGAATCTGGACTTTTAGGATTGGTTGGAGGAATTATTGGAGCAATCATAGGGTTATGGCTCGCATATTTAGTGAGCCAGATAGCTGGAAGTTTATTAGGGAGTATTAACCTAAAAATCTCTGTTTCATACCCATTATTATTGGGCGCAGTATTATTTTCGTTTCTTATTGGAATTTTATCAGGTATTTTGCCTGCTTTGCAGGCAAGTAGATTAAAACCAGTTGAGGCATTAAGAAAATGATATCAGACCATTTTTCATTGGCATGGAAAAACCTTAAGAAAAGGAAATTAAGGGTTTGGCTAACAATGATAGGCATATTTATTTCGGTTGCAACTATCTTCACTTTAATTAGCTTATCTTTAGGGTTACAGAACACAGTAAAAAAACAATTTCAAATACTTGGTGGAGATAAATTCTTCATACAACCCAAGGGACAATTTGGACCTCCTTCTGCAGGATCATCTGTTTTAATGACAAAATCAGATCTAGAAGTAGTTAAAAAGATCAAAGGAGTTAAAAGAGTTAGTTATTGGATTGTAGGAAATGGGAAAATTGAATTTAATAATGAAAAAAGATTTTTTCCTGTTTACGGTCTGCCTGCCGAAGATATGGATCTCTATACGGAAATTGGTGGATTTGACATAGATGAAGGAAGGATTTTGAAAAGTGGAGATAAAGGAAAGGTTGTTATTGGAAACCACTATAAAACAAGAAATATTTTCGGAAAACCTGTAAAAGAAGGAGATAAATTCCTTATAAATGATAAGGAATTTGAAGTAAAGGGAATATTTGAATTAATTGGCAACCCTGATGATGACAGAAATATATTAATGAGTGCTGAAGATGCTGAAAAACTCTTTAATACAGGAGGAAGGGTTGATGTTATAACAGTCCAAATATCAGAAGGTGAGGATATAAATAAAATTGCTGAAAATACTGAAAAGTCTTTGAGGAAATTTAGAGGTGTTAATGAAAAAACACAAGATTTCACAATATTGACGCCTGAAGAAATTTTAGAGACCTTTGGAAATATTTTAAAGGTAATAACTGCTTTTCTCGGGGGAATTGCAGCTATTTCTCTTTTAGTCGGAGCAATTGGAATTACAAATACAATGTATACATCGGTATTGGAAAGGACAAAGGAAATAGGAATTATGAAGGCAATAGGGGCCAAAAACCAAGATATTTTATTTATTTTTTTAATTGAATCTGGACTTTTAGGATTGGTTGGAGGAATTATTGGAGTGATACTTGGATATGGGATTTCAAAAAGTATTGAGTATATTGCATTTTACCAATTAGGAACAACTTTGTTAAGCGTTTCATCTCCTTTATGGTTAGTTTTTAGTTGTTTGGCATTTGCATTTTTTACAGGAGTAATTGCTGGAACATGGCCTGCCTGGAAAGCATCAAAAATAAATGTAGTCGATGCTTTAAGATATGAATAATTAAAGAAGTATTTGCCTAAAAAGAACTTATGGTGATTATAAATAAATTTAAAAACCAGAGAGTAATTAGTTATACATTAAAAGTATAAAGAGGGTATATGACAAAAAAATGTGTTTATTGTAAGACAAATATTTCTGAAAATTCAGTCATAGATTGTTGCGAATCTTGTGGTATTGGTGTTTGGGGGCCAAAAATGTTTGATACTATCAAAAAAAATATGGAAAATGCCCGTGAAAGAGGGGATATATATCAAGGATCTGTTGGAATTTAATAAAAATAATTTTTTACTATTTTTATCAATAATCTCTATGGTTTTTATTCATAGAATTTTAACATGTTAATAAGAAAGGCTTTTAAAGGCACTATTTTTAAATAATTACATAAAATAACAATAACAATGTCAAAAAAGAAAAGTATAAAGGAACGTGGAAAGGTCAGACTTAGTGAATACTTTAAAACATTAAATAAAGGAGACAAAATTGCGCTAAAAAAAGAAAAAAGCATTAAAGCAGGATTTCCGGATAGATTCCAAGGTTTGAGCGGAGTTGTTGTGGGAAAACGTGGAAGAAGTTATATTGTCAAAATAAAGGATTTTAAAAAGGAGAAAACCTTAATAATTTCACCAATACATTTAAGGAAACTAAAATGATAAAAAATATGGAACCTATAACTTTAGCAGAAGCAAAAAAACTTGTAGAAGAAAATGAAGGAAGAGAAGATATTAAGGGGTATTTTAAAAAATTTCTTAAATTAAATGAAAAAGAATCTATTGAAATGAAAAAAGAAATTGAAAATTTAAATAATCATAAAATAAGGAAAGAAAATATAGTAAAAATCATAGATTTTCTTCCGATTGATGCGTCAGATATAAATAAAATATTCACAGATGTTTCCTTAGAGGAAAATGAAATTAAACAAATCACTGATATTGTTGCAAAATACAGATAAAAATGAAACAGAAAGAAGAATATGCAGTTATCTTAGATTATCTTCCATATGGATATCCTTTAGAAGGGAAAATGATGCCGATAGCTCAAGCTATAGGGGAAAATAACTTTACACTTCTTCAATTAATCCCAAGAAAAGGAGTCTCTTTACAATTAAAAGAAAGGGTTTACATTGGTGATGGAAAAAGGGACAAGATTTATTATATTTTGGGAAGATTACCGGCAGAAAAATTAACTGAAAATGCAAAACTTCAACTTGAAGAATTTATTTCAAAAGTCATAGAAATGAAAGAAGCTGAATTCCTTAATTTTTTTAATACAGCAAGTGCAATAAATACAAGGGTTCATCAAATAGAACTTTTACCAGGATATGGAAAAAAACATACTAAAGAAATACTGGATGAAAGGGAAAAAAGCCGATTTGCTTCGTTTGAAGATTTAAAGAAAAGAATTTCAAGTCTCCCTGATCCAAAAACAGCCATACAAAAAAGAATAATTGAAGAATTGACTGGAAAGGAAAGGCATAGGTTATTTGTAAATTAAATGGAAGAGAAAACAACACAAGTTCATAAAAAACCTGTATCAAAACAAGAAACAGAATCCCTATTCAGGATTCTCCAAACAGACATACCGGGAGAAAAAAATTTATTCGCGGGGCTCACAAAGATAAAGGGGGCCTCATTTTCAATTGTAACATCGATATGTAAAAATATAGGGATTGACAAAAAACGCAAAATAAATTCATTAACTCCTGCTGAAATAGATAAAATATCAAAAGAGATAAAAAACCCAAATGTGCCTTCCTTTATAAAAAACAGGAGGTTTGATTTTGAAAGTGGTGAATCCAGACATTTAATTACAACAGAGTTAGATTTAACGAAAGAATTTGATATCAAGAGACTTAAAAAAATAAAGACTTATAAGGGAAATAGACATTCAAGAGGCCTTCCTGTAAGGGGACAAAGAACAAAAAGCCACTTTAGGAAAAAGGGAAAAAGCAGGGTGGTTGGCGTAAATAAAAAATCAGTAGGCAAAAAAGGATAAAAAATGATAAGAAAACATAAAAAATTCAGAAAACCAAAGAAAGCTTACGACATAAATAGGATAAAGCAGGAAA
Source organism: Candidatus Pacearchaeota archaeon (assembly GCA_038869755.1). GTDB lineage: Archaea > Nanobdellota > Nanobdellia > Pacearchaeales > GW2011-AR1 > JACPLR01. The sequence goes on from JAWCQN010000001.1 coordinate 41,142, forward strand.
ATATAGTTGTTGAAAAATATGGATTAAAAAATAAAAGAGAAATTTGGAAAGCAAAGGCAAAATTGGATTCAATAAGAAGAAGAGCAAAAAAATTGATTAATGAAAGTGAGGAAAACCAAGAAAAATACCTCAACAAACTAAAAGAGATGGGATTTAAAGTAAAAACAATGATTGATGTATTGGCCCTTACAGAAGAAGACATCCTAAAAAGAAGGTTGCAGACTATTGTCTTCCAAAAAGGAATTGCTACAACTCCGAGGGGAGCAAGACAATTAATTGTCCATAAACACATAAGAATTAATGAAAAAAAAGTTAATATCCCTTCATATCTTGTTCCAGTAGAAGAAGAGAATAAAATCAGTAAAGTTTTAAAAAACAAAGCAATGGCAGAAAAAAAAGAGAATAACAGAGAAATTGAAAATGAGAATAATCAAATAACTATGGAGGTTTCTGCTTAAAATGTCAAAAGAAAAAAAAGAATATACGGGTGTATTACATATATATTCTTCTTTCAATAATACAATTGTCCATGTAACAGACCTTTCCGGCAGCACTATATCAAGATATTCAGGTGGCATGGTTACAAAACAAGATAGACTAAAGGCAAATCCAACAACGGGGATGTTTTTAGCAAAAAAAATTGGAGAAGAAATAAAAGAATTAGGAATAACATCTTTATATATTAAAATGAAAGCGAAAACTGGGGCTCCATCAATAGGGCCGGGTGCAAATATGGTAGTAAAAACTCTTTCAAAAGATGGATTTAAAATATTAAGTATTTCAGACCTAACAAAAGTACCAAGAGGAGGACCAAAGAAAAAAGGAGGAAGGAGAGGAAGGAGAGTTTAAAAAAATGGCAATAAGGCAACAATTTTCCTAAAAATTTCAAAATAAAAAAATAAACCTTTAAAAAGAAACTTAGATTAAAAATAAAAATGAAAGAAAAATCAAAAAACAGAATAACACTGGTAACAGATGTTAGTGAGAGTCTTGCAAATGCAATAAGAAGAAGTTCCTCTGAGATCCCTGTTCTCGCGATTAATGAGATTGAATTTCACAAAAATGACTCGGCTTTATATGATGAAATACTTGCCCATAGAATAGGGCTTATTCCATTAACAGACACAAGGAAAATAAATGAAATTGAAAAATGTTCCTGTAATGGTAAAGGATGTAATAAATGCCAGATACAAATAACATTAAAGGCCAAAGGACCAACAACAGTTTACTCAGGAAATTTAAAAGGAGATGTTGGCATCGTCTATGATAAAATACCTATTGTCATATTGGATAAAGACCAAGAACTAGAATTTATAGGATTTGCCAGATTGGGAAAATCAATTAAACATGCAAAATTCTCTCCGGGTTTGATTTTTTATAGGCATCTCTCTAAAATAACAATAAATAACCCGGATAAATATGAAGAAATAATTAATAAACTTGGAAACCATGTTATTTCGCCACAAAAAGGAAAGGTTAAGACTGGTGATGTTATTTACTCTAACAAAGATGTTGATGAAATAGAGTCTATGTTCGAAAATGAAAAAGATTTTAGTGTTGAACATGGGGAAAAATTAGTTTTTTTTGTTGAATCATGGGGACAAATTGATCCTAAAGACATAATCATTAATGCAGTTAAATCTCTTGAAAGCAATCTTAAAGAAGTTTTAAAAACAATTAAAAAATAATTAAGATATGCGAGAGTGCCGGAGTGGTCAAACGGGTCACGTTAAGGCCGTGATAGCTTAGTGCTTGCATAGGTTCGAATCCTATCTCTCGCATATCATCACTTTTAAAATGAAAAAAACAAGAATTGAAAAAAAATTAAGAAGAAAAACAAATCCAAATTTAGTTGAAACAATAATAAAGTCTAAAAAAAGCAAAAATTGGCAAAAAATTTCTCATCTAATTTCAATGCCAAAAAGGAAAATGATAGTAGCAAATCTTGACGAAATAGATAAACAATCAATTGATGGTGACTTCCTGGTAGTTCCCGGAAAGGTTCTGGGTGTTGGAGAATTAAATAAAAGGGTCAAAATAAGTGCGTATTCATTTTCATCTTCAGCAAAAGAAAAGTTAAATAATGCTAAAATTGAGGTTTTAACAATTCAAGAAGCAATACAAAAAAATCCTGAGGCTAAAAATATAAAAATCATAGTCAAAAAATGGAAAGAATAATCGTTGATGGAAAAAATGCTGTATTGGGAAGGTTGGCAAGTTATGCTGCTAAACAATCCTTGCTTGGAAGAGAGGTGATTATTTTAAATTCTGAAGATGTTGTTATCATAGGTAATAAAAAAGATATTTTGAATAAATATCTTTCCCTAATAAAAAAAGGTGGTAGTAGCTTAAAGGGTCCAAAGATACCTAGGACTCCTGAGAGAATATTAAAAAGAACCATAAGAGGGATGCTCCCTCATAAAAAAGGTAGGGGAGAAAAATCAATTGATAACATAAAATGTTACAATAATATCCCCGAAGAGTTTAAGGATTCAAAAAAGATAACAGCTGGAAGAGTTAAAACTGGAAAATTTATGAAATTGAGCGAGTTAGTTTCTTTAATAAAATAAAGATAAAATGGCTATAAAAGAAAAAACATTAATAGTTAGCGGAAAAAGAAAGACAAGTGTAGCAAAGGCAAGAGTAGTTCCTGGAAATGGAAAGATTTTTGTAAATAATATTCTATATAATAATCTCCCAAGGATACATAAATTATCAATAGAAGAACCGATGAGAATTGCAAAAAAAACACTTAAAAACTTTGATTTTAATATTGATATAAAAATTTCCGGTGGCGGAAGAGAAAGTCAGATAGAAGCTGCCCGTCTTGCACTCGCAAAGGCATTGGTTGAAAAATCAAAATCACAACAACTTAGGAAAGCCTTCTTGGAGTATGACAAACATCTTTTAGTAGCAGATGTAAGAAGAAAAGAGGCCTATAAACCGGGAGATTCAAAGGCTAGGGCTAAAAGACAAACAAGTTATAGATAAATACTTACACACTCTCACGTACAACCACGCCTAACTTTTTTTTAATAATTTCAAGATCTTTTTTAATATCCCTTATCTCTTTTTCAGCTTTTCGGTTAACAGCATAATCATATTCTGCCCTAAGCCTGTCTCTTTCACTAGCTCTGTTCTGGGACATCAAAATTATAGGGGCCTGTATAGCTGCCAGGCATGATAAAACTAAATTTAAAAGAATAAAAGGGTAGGGGTCAAATGCCTTACGGCCATATTGAACGAGAAAATAAGAATTTGTCAAAAACCATAAAAGAATTATGATTAAAAAAATAAAAATAAATGTCCAGCTACCACCAAATGAAGTTATAGCATCGGCAGCTTTTTGGCCAAAGGTTAATTTCTTTCTTCCTTCAGCATGTGAAAGCTGTTTTGAATCTAAAAAGTTTCTTTTTATAACCATTAAAATAATAAAAGAAAAATTATATATAAATATTGCCTTATTTTTATTAAGGGTGTAATAAAATGAAAAATAAAACAATAAGGTTTTTTATAGGAATAATATCTATAATACTATTCTTACTATTATATTATCTTGCCTCGTTTGAAAATAGTGTTGCAGAAGAAAAAATAGTGACTAAAATAATCGATGGAGACACAATAATAGTTGAAGGTGGAGAAACCATCAGGTTAATAGGTATTGATTGTGATGAAAAAGGCAGAGAATGTTATGATGAATCAAAGGAAAGAATAGACACATTATTATTAAATAAAAAAGTCAGGCTTGGAAAGGATGTTGAAAATAAAGATAGATATGGAAGAAGTTTGAGATATGTCTTCTTGGATAATGAAAATATAAACATTAAAATGGTAAAAGAGGGATATTGCATAGCCAGATTTGAAAGCAAGGATTCTAAATATAAAACAGATATTCAAGAAGCTGAAAAGTATGCGATTACAAATAAAGTGGGATGTAAATGGAATCAAAATTAAATAAAAAAAGAAATTTAGCAGTAAGTTTAGCAGTGATTTTTTTAATTATATCATCGATTGGATTTGCTATTTTGAGTTTAATGATAAAAAGTAATTTTAAAGAAAATAAAAAGTATCCTATAAATTCAAGAGAGATATGTTTTAATAAAAGCCAAATATGTTTTAACACAGAAATAGCTGATACAGAAAATGAAAGAAAAATTGGCTTAATGTCAAGAGAGTATCTTGAAGAGAATAAAGGAATGTTGTTTATATTTCATAAAGAAGACAAATATGGTTTTTGGATGAAGGATGTGTTAATTCCATTGGATATAATATGGATTAATTCTGATCTTGAAGTTGTGCATATAGAAAAAAATGTGTTGCCCTGTAAGTCAGTAATTTGCAATACCTATTTCCCTGATAAAAACTCTTTATATGTCCTGGAAATAAATGGAAATTTAACTGAAAAAAATATTATTTCTATTGGAGATAAAATTATTTTTAGATAAATATTTATCATTTCATTAAACCATCCAATGGGCTTTTAATTTTTTTAAGTTCTTCTTTTGATATATGGGTATATATCTGAGTTGTTGATAAATCGCTGTGACCCAATAATTCTTGAATAATTCTTATGTCTGTTCCATTTTCCAAGAGATGGGTTGCAAAACTATGTCTTAATGTATGGCAGGAAACTTGTTTTTTTATTCCAGCCTTTAACGAGAGAAATTGAACTATTTTCTGTATATTTCTCGAGCTTAATTTACCATTCGGACCTGAAAACAGGTATTCTTGTTTCATATTTTTTTGATTTTCAACCTGGCTTATCAAATCATTTTTTAGAAAATTCGGGATGTTAAAAATCCTGTCTTTTTTTCCTTTAGCCTGCCTTATAATTCCTATATTTTCATCAAACTGCAAATCTTCAATTTTCAAATTGATTAACTCAGAGACCCTCATACCAGCAGCGTATAATAAAGACAACATAAGTTTGCTTTTTTTTGTTTCGCATTTATCCAGTAAAACCTTAACTTCTTCCTTGGTTAAAACAGTTGGTATTTTTTTCTCTCTTTTAGGCCTTTTAATTCCAATAGTCGGATCTGTTTTTAAAATATTTAAGTAGGCATATTTTATAGCAGACAAAAAAAGAATTATTGACATTGAAGATTTATTTGATAGTTTTTCTGACATGTATTTTTTAATATCATCTTCTTTTATTTCTTCCGGTTTTTTGCCTGTAAAATCCAAAAGTCCCATATTTGCACTAAGATAATTCCTAATAGTATATTCTGAATTTTTAGATATTTTTAATTCAATTTTCAGTTTTTCTAAAAAATCATTTTTATCCATTGTTATAATTTTTATATAATGCCAAAATATTATCTTCATTAATTATTTCGACTCTTTTTTTATGCTCCATTATTTCATGAAATGGTTTTGTGTAGAGATCGTGGGCTAAAATGTGGGAAATGTATATAATTTTAAGGCAATAATGCACATTGCCTTTCTTAATAAAATGATCAACTGAAAAAAGTTTAAATATTGTACTGAAACAGTCCATTAAAAATTCTTTGTGCCATGGCCTAATTATTCCATCAAAATAACATTTTATACCGCCAATTTTTTCCTGACAAGAATCCAAAAAATCTTGTATTAAATATGGGGCAACTAACTGAAGATTAGGCTGCATATTTCTTAAATTTCTATCAAAAAGAGTTGCAAACCTATAATCATTATCATGGCATTCATGAAACCACCTTAATAATTGATCCATATCCTTCCTATTTTTAAACTTTTGAATTTTCGAATCTGATACATTAAAAGAAAATGAAGCTACAATAATATCTCCTTTTCTATCTCCAGCGTGATTTAAGTCGTCAAAACCAATAATTAAGGTTTTATCCTCTAACATCTAACACCTCTTTTATATTGTGCGAACATATTATTTAAAACTATGGTGTGTAAGGTTTTGTAAAAGATATAATTAGAAATTTTAATTAGCTTATAATAATTGGCATTTCTTTTACACTCGACAAAATCAATTGGGTTTGAGTTCTTTCTACAAATTCATATGCTTGAACTGTCTTTAAGTAATTATCCAGTTCTCTTCTGTTTTTGAAACGGGCAATAACCATAATATCAAATTCTCCTGTCAAATCATAAATTGCAGTAACATTTGGTGAATTAAAAAGTTTTTTTCCCACTACTACTTCTTGGCCCTGAGATACGCGAATATTAATTATAACATGGACCTCATATCCGAGTAAGTCGTAATCTACCAGAGTAGTATAAGCTTTCAAAATACCATTATTTTTAAACTCTTTAAGTTTATTAGATATGGTAGCAACAGAAACCTTAGATTCTTTAGCTAACTCTCTATAGGATTTCCTGGAATCTTTTATTAAAGTATTGAGTATCCTTTTCTCTGATTCGTTTATTGGCTTTTTCATTGTTACTTGTTAAATTTATTAAAATATTAAAAAGGTATAATAAACAAATATATAAATATTTGCTTTTTTTTAAACGTTTGTTTAAAAAAAAATGATAAATTATATAAAGAATAAAAATATTTTTTAGTTATGAGAATTGAAGATGGGGTTATAACAAGCTCAGATATTCCAAGGCCAAGATCGTTACTAGATATTGCAATTGAGCTACATGGATTGGAAGATATTGGAAGCGAGTTATGGATGAGATATGACTATGAAAAAGCAAATTTAAATAGCGAAACAAAAACGTCTGTAGATACCCTTGCTTATTATTTAATAAACGGCTTATATGAAAGTGCGAGACAATTGGTAGATATAAATAAATATCCTTACAATTTAAAAAGAAGAATATATGCTTTAAAGCCATTAAAATAAATGAAAAACCATATCATCAAAAAGCCGGAATTAGGAAGGTACCTCTTAAGTGCTGATGTAAATCAGGGAGATATTGTTTTTATTGAAAATACAGATAAGAGATATCTTGCTATCTATGTGGAAAAAAATAAAAAAGTTCTTTTAGCAAGCAGAAATGGGGTTTTGACTAATGGAATTAGCCAGATAGAGATAATTGCCTATGAAAAATCAAATATGCCTCCATCAAAAATTTACCTTAAAATAGGTGATCCTGCATATGAGTTTCAGGATTTAAATCTTAAAAATGTTTGCCTTTAAAATTGCCTCTAATTTTTGGGAATATTTAAATATGTTTTTTTCGTTATAGAATATGATTGTCCAAGTAAATGTTAACTATTTAACTATTTTGATAGCAAGTGTTATTTCTTTTTTAATAGGAGTGTTATGGTATTCTCCATTATTATTTGGAAAATGGTGGGCTAAACTTACAGATACTGGCAAGAAACCAGTAATTGAAATGATAAAAAAGAAAGCCATAGTTGGTTGTTTAGTTGGGTTTTTAGCACAATTAGTAATGACATATGTTTTAGCACATTTTATTATATACGCAGATGCCATTACTTTAATAGATGGTGCCATAATTGGGTTCTGGACATGGTTTGGTTTTGTAGCCACAATATTTTTAGGAATGGCATTATGGGAAAACAAACCGGCACAGCTATATTTGTTAAACTCTGGTTATTGGTTGTTATCGTTAATAGTTCAAGGAATGATCCTCTCTGTGTGGCAATAATCCATGCAAAAGCTTAAATACAGTGTTTTTCTGTAAAATATACCTGTTAAGGAAAGGAAATTAATCTAATTCTTACAGCAAAATAAACAGAATTGAAGCATGAAAAAATCAAGTAAAAATTCAATTATCGGGTATAAGGGAGGAAATCATGGAAAGAAGATTTAGTGGTCCTAGAAAACACCCTGGTGGATTCAATAGAGGATTTAGACAGGGGTTCAGACCAAGGGAAATGCATAAAGCAGTTTGTGCAGATTGTAAACAGGAATGTGAAGTTCCATTCAAACCAAATGAAGGCAAACCAGTTTATTGTAGAGATTGCTTTCAGAAAAGAAAAGAAACAGCATAAATAATTTTTTATTCTAAAGGTTTAATTGTGTTTTATTTTGTCTTTTTCAGATATTAACAACCCAATAAAAAAAAGAAGTAACAAGAAACTTGACGCCCAAATTATTATTAAGGTCAAGAATAAAAATAAATTTACAAGAAAATTTGAATTTATAACAATTAAAAATAGAAAAATCGAAAAAAATAAGATAATGGCCAAAAAAATATTCTTTGAAATTTCCATTTTATATTATTGAAGAAATATTTATAATAATTTATGTCTTAAAAAAGATAGGTTTATTAAAACATAAACAAAAATAATATTATGGCAATTGAATTGATATTGATTGGAATTATTGTTTTCTTAGTAATAATGGTTTGGTTTATGTATAAAATTGGTATTCAAAAAGGAAGAAATGAGAAAGAAATTGAGTGGCAATCAAACTTAATCAAATTAAGAAAAGATATAGCAGATAAACAAAGAGTTAACATAAAGGGCAGAGTGGCTGAAATATTTGCTCCTTTTTTAGAAGGGTTCCCGTACAAAGCGTCAGAGAGTAAATTTATAGGAGATCCAATAGATTACCTGGTCTTTGAAGGACTTGAGGAAAGGAATATAAGAGGAGTACATCTTGTTGAAATAAAAACAGACAAATCGCAGTTAAATAAAGTCCAAAGGCAAATAAAAGAAATTATAGAGAATAATGCTAATGATAAAATTAGCTTCAAGACATTTGAATTTAAAACAACAATTTAAATAAATTAATATTAAAATGAAAATAAACAAGCTTTGGTTAAAATATGGGATCTTCTCTTTAATTATTGGAGTAATTTTACTGATTGTATTACTTTTAATTGCCCATTTTTGTCAGATAATAACAGGCAATAACCCTTACTGCAAGAATTTTATATTTCCTCTCCATCTGTTTGTTGAATTATCAAAAATTCCTTCTGAAAAAATAGCATTTGGAATAGGAATTGTAATTATCTTGTTATTTTTTATGTTTATTGGAATAGTCATCGGATTAAAAAAGGGTGATTTAAATTCACAAAGAGCATAAGATAGTAACCATTATCCAGTATGACAGTATATAAATATAATTATTATATTAGTTATATTTTTCTCTATATATTATATTTAAATATAAAAGACTGGTGAAAATATATAAAATGAAGGTGATGAAAATAAGCCAAAATCACGGCAAGATAACTAGAGAGTTGATCTCAAACTTTGGTCAGAATCTTTATAAGTATGATGAAGTAAAAACAGTCCTAATCAAAGTGAAATTTAAAGATGGGTGTGAAATTGGTTTTAAAAGAGATGAGGAAGAAGACGAATTAGAAGAATTCTTTAAAGAGAAAAAAAGTTCTGGTAATTAATAATTTAATTTTATATTTATTTCAAATTTTTCCTAAGAACATTCACCCTCTATGTAATATAAAACTCTTTCATCAGAACAGGCAACACATGAATTGGAGAATGTTTCTGGAACAGGATTACATGGTACTCTAATACACTCTATCTGCCTGTATCCACAAACTGGTTTGTAAATCTGAATACAATGTGGCATGTTTCTTTGTCCAGGGAGGCAGTTTATTTTATCTTTATTTGGAATGTTATTTGAAATAAGTGAGATTATCAATTCAACTTGGGATGTATTTGACGGAACAATATCAAATCTTTTTCCTAAATTATCCAAAAGAGTTTTCATTCCATTAAAAGTAATTGATTCGTCAGCAGAGGTATTTGATATGGTATTATCCATTATAAATTCTAATTTATTATTTTGAAATTTATAAATTCCTCCATAAGTTTCAACACCATCAAAATCCTTTTCCTCCAACCCAGTGTAAAACTCCATAAGCATTACTGGAGAAAAACCCTCTATTGGCCTTCCTTTCTCTCTAATATACTTGTTTTGTATAGAATTAAAAAAATAGCTGTAAATTTCTTCTGAAGTTCTGCCTGAAGAAGTTTGAGTTTTTTTAATTATAAGGTATGAGTTTATTACTAAAAGAATGAAAATTAAAAGCAGAATGAAAACAATCACTACAATAATTGTTAAAAATTTAGTATTACTTTTAGCCATAACTTCTCTAATAACCTAGTTTATTTAAATTTAATCAAAAATCCAAAAACAATTGGAATCTTTTTACTTTATTAAGAAAAGATTAAACATCATAGATTTTAAATAACTTGATTAAGATCTAAATACGAATAAAACTCTCTTTTAGTTTTAATTGGATTATTAATAGTGAGGATGGTTAAATTTTTTATATCAAATAATTTATTTTCTAATTCAGGCGTTAGTACTAATTATTCTCTTGACATTATAAAAATGAAAAAAAATAAAAAACTTTCATCTTGATGGGGAGAATTTTAAATTTATCATGGATGGTGTAGAAAACTGATATCAGGGTTAAAAAAAGAGGTAAAGTAGAAATTGTTTTTGAGTCTTATTGTAGTGTTGGAAAGTATGGGGGAGAGAAAATGGTGTGAAGAGTAAATTAATAGTTGAGGAGTTTTCTAAGAGATGTTTATTTAATTTTACAACTTAACCACTATCTTCTTCAAATTCATTATAATTAAGCACTACCAATATAAGTTAAATATTTTAATTATTAATTAAATATTTTAGACATGTTTTTTTAAGGAAGGATATTTTTGAAAAAGGAGTATTTTTCCTTCATTTTTAGAGTGCTGACAATATATCTTGTGCGTAATTTTAAGTGATTTTTAGCCTATTTTTAAGTTTTTTATGAATTTGTGCGAACTTTTTAGCTTATTTTTAGTGGTACTAAAAGTTTTAAGTATTAATTAAATATTTTAAGTATATTTTTTAAGCCAATTATATCATCTTCAGTCTTGATTTAAACTATCTATGTATTAAACTATCTACATATCTTGAGAATCTTGAGGCCATTCTTTTATTTCTTATAACTATTTCATATAATTAAGACCATAACTATATTGTTTGAATTAGTTCGGATTATAACCTTAAAAAGAATAGCTATTACTCTAAGTATAATCCAAAAGGTTAGAAAGTGATGAAAAATTGTTAAAATAGAACATATTTGAATTTATGGTTTTTCATACAATCAAAAAAATACAAAAAAATATTTAGAATAACACCGAAAATAATAAAAATAGGCTATGCTAAAACTTTTAAGCAAAGATTAAAATTTTTAATAAGCTTAGTTTAAATCTTGATTTAGAGAAGTATAAGAAATATAGTCATTATTAGTATTATATATTAAGCCCCGAATATGTTGATTAAATCCAATTAGACTAAGTAAACTAAGTAAAAAATAAGAAAAAACCTAAAAAGTGTTTTATTCAAAATTTTAGCAAGAAACCGGTATTTTCCAGCTATTCAAAATAAAATTTTATTTTATTAGCTTGTAATTCCTTATAAGCTTGGCTATACCTATGACTAAAACTGCAATTGCTATCAGCCACGGATTATATATTGCCAACTGAGGCAACACATTGGCAGCTTCAAGCAAGAGCAATAGCCCTATAATAGTTACAAGCCATGCAGTTAGTTTTGCCATTTTCTCTCCTTTATATTTTCCATTTTTTTATGTGTTTTTTTGTGTGTTTTGAACTAATAAAACATGGCCAGCCTAATAATTCCTAAAAATCTTTACAAAAGAAATTTAGAGTAAAACCGATCGTGTAAATTAGGATATCCAACCTAATTTCAAACAATTTTTAGCTCTTTTTTAGCTTAATAATCTTAATATTTTAGAGATTTTAAAGTTTTCTAATTTTGATTGTACGAACTTAAGAGGAATTAATAAACCTGAAGAAACAGACTAATTTTTGTCGAGTTAATTTTTTAAAAATGAATTTTTTTAAATAGTTAATTAAAAAAATAACAAAAAATATTTGTTTAAGCGATTTAAAAAAACAGAAAAACCTTATTTTTTGTTAAATGTTCTGTGTTAACCTTTACTATTATTTGACTATTTTTGAACATCCTTAGTTTTTATTTTTATCGACGATAAACAGCTGTTTAAGGCTGTTTAAACAGCTGTTTAAACAAAAAATGATGGTGTTTAAACTATATAAATTAGTCTTTTTATGGTATTTTTAGTAGATTTTTATATAGTTAATTTATATGATTTATTTAGTTTTTAGAAAGGTTTAAATAGTATTCTTCGTCTATAAATATTAAACAATTTGTATTTTAATAAAATGTTTGAATGGTTTTTTGGAAAAAAGGATAAAAAAGAAGCTGATGAAATAAAAAAAGAAGTCAGAAATTCTTTTTCACTTGTAAAAAAAGATATAAATAAAATAACTACGTGGATTAATCACCTAAATGAATATGATAAATCCTTAAGTAATGAAGTAAATAGTGTTAAAGAAGAAATATCGAATATAAATGACCAGATAGAACAAATAAAAGATTTAATCTCTATGATATCTGACGGGTTTAATAAACAGCTGTTTAAAACATCAACGCCTGTTTATCGTAAACAAACAGGTGTTGATGTTGTTCAAACAGGTGTTCAAACAGGTGTTCAAACAGCTAATTTTTACGGATTTTCTAACTTGTCTGCAACAGAAAGAGCAATAATATGGATATTAATCAACAATGATTTAAAATTAAGTTATGATGATTTAGCAGCAATGTTAGGAAAAACAAGGTCAACAATAAGAGGGCAAATAAATAGTATAAAACAAAAAAGTGTGGGATTAATAGAGGAGTATATTGAAAAAAACGGAAAAAAGAGGGTTTACATACCTGAAGAAATAAAACAAAAAATATTGAAAAAGACGAAAGTGAGAGTTAAAAAAGATAAAGAGTAGTTAGTAAAAATATTTTTTTAAGTTGTTATATTAAAAGTAGAGGGTAAAAAAAATACATAAAAAACAGAAAGTGATAGTTAGAATAGATAAAAATTAACAGAATTAAGGAAAAAAGAAATGGAAAAAATCAGTGTAAAAAGGAAAGAGAGATAAAAAACCATAGAAAAAAATAATAAATCTAGGAAAGTGAGAAAAAACAAAAAAATGATAAGGAGGCAATGGTGTGTAAGGGAATTAGATTTAAAATTGAAAAAAAATAAGTAGTGGATAAAGATATTGAAAAAAGACTAAAAAAGAGATTGAGTAGGAAAAAATAAAAAAATTAATTCGGTTTACCGATTTTCTTATTTAGACTCTCTTAGTAGTAGAATTGTATCTAAAGAAGCTAATTTTTTAAAATCGTCAGGGATATGGAGGATGATATGTTTATTATTCTCTTTAGTTTTTATCAAAGGGGCCCCTTTATTTAAGATCCTTTGAACATAATCTCTAATGGAACTTTGGGAAAGAGATAATTTAGTAGCAAGGAAGTGATAATCTATAGTCGTTTGGTTGTTGTCATATTGGTAAATCGTTGAAAAAACAAGCATTTCCTGATTGGTTAAACTTTTGATTTTATCTTTAAGTTCTTGTCTTAAACCATCTATTTGGTTTATTATTAGTGTTGATAAATTTCCTTTTTCACTTAATTTGTCTGTCTGTCTGATTGTCTGTCTGTCTGTCGAAACCCCTTCATTTCCTATGGAATTTTTTATATTTTGCCTTTTTAAGGCTTGAAATGGTAAAATATCTGTCGAAGTGTCTGTCGAAGTAACTTTATGTGTCGAATTTGTCTGTCGAAGTGTTTGAACTTCAATATTAAGTGTCGAATTTAATTTAGTTAGATTAAGAATAGATGTTTGTATCTCTTCTAATTCTTTTTTTATACTATTTATTTCTATTTTTAAATCATATATATCTTGTTTTACCTTGTTAAATGCTTCTTTTATTTGATCCATTTTTTTCAATAAAAATGTTTTAATATTTAAGGTTTTTTATTTTTATAGTTTTTTATAAGCGTCATATGCTTTATTAGATAATCTCCACCTTACCCTCCGAGTGTAATTTACTCCTTTTGGATTTTTTATCACTTTAACTAATAACTCTTTTTTCTCAAGTTTTTCTAATAAAGATTTAATAAATTCCTCATCCCTAGCAACTTCCTGAGAAATATTTGCAGTAAATAAAGGTTTTGGATAAGAAGAATATAATAAAGATAAGATATGTTCTGAAATTTTGTCTTTCTTTTTATCTGATATTTTAGGCATTAATAATCTATAAAAAAAAGATATTTAAGGTTTTTTAATTTAGTGAATCTTTAGATTTTCCTATTTTTGGTTTATCTACAAATTTTGGAGTTGGAATATGAAAAGGGATATTTAGTGTTTCTTCAAGCTCCATGGCTGTTAAATTACATTTATTGAAAATAATATTAAGTAAAGGAATTCTTAACTCATCTTCAACTTTTTTTTCCTTCCAACTCTTTAAAATCTTTTTAAACAAATCATTTTCTGATTTTTCCATTAGTAGAGCAATATTTCCAGAAAAAAAAAGCTCGGCAAAATCAGGCATATATTTAATTTTAAGTTCATAATCTATATTTAGAATATCCTGATCTTTAAATAAATCGTTAATCCTAGATTGGATATCTTTTATTTGAATATCTGTATTAATATTTAATTCATTCGTAGGTTCTTTATTTTTTTCAATAGATATTTTCTTAAAATTAAATCCAATTAATCTCATTTTTAATATAAAAGCTACCTTAAATCTTCTTCAGAAATGACAACAAAATCGCCAATAGCCATAATTGAGTTATGAGGTACTAATAATTCTCCCTGACTAGATCTTTCTAAGTTTAAATTCTGAGAATAAGGAGTAGCATTTTTAATGACTAATTGAATTAATTCACCTGTTCTAGTCTCAAAAGTAAGGTCCTGAACAATACCAAGTCTTTTACCCTCTTTAGTCACAACCATCTTACCAACAAGATCTCTAAGTGGTCTTTTATCACTTACCATATTTTGTAGAAATTAAGTTAATATTTAAACTTTTCTGTAGTCACCAAGTATTTTTAGTGTTTTTTGTTTTATTTTTTCTTAAATTTAATAATTTTAATACTTTTATTTGAAATTTATAAGTATTTAATCAATTATAAAAAACTAAAAAGATGAATAAGTATAGTTAATTTTAAATAAAAGATATTATATTCAAAAAATATATTTAATAGTGGTTAAGAATTGAAATTAATATACATAATAGTGGTCAGGAAAAAGTTATAACTATTTTTTTATGTAGTTCTTTTTAGGCAATATATTAGAAATAATAAAAAAATAGGTTTTAAAGAGTATTTGATTTTGTTTATTTTTTCTCTTTATTTTACCCTACCCCTTTATTTCATATAGAAATATTTAAAAAAGAAATGTTATTTTTTTGTTTTTAAAATTTATTTATAAATATTTATATATTATATAATACATATTGTATTATATTTATTCTATTAAATATATTATATTAATTTTATTTTAGCATACATACTAAATTACATATGATATATTATATATAATAGATAATCTAACTTATTTATTTTAATATATCTTATATCAAAATCTTATTTATTCTATATAACCTGCTGTTTTAATATATCTTATATCAAAATCTTATTTATTCTATATAACCTGCTGTTTTAATATATCTTATATCAAAATCTTATTTATTCTATATAACCTGCTGTTGTATACTTAAAATATACTTAGTATGTAGACTTAGCTTCAATATTAACCTTTAACTTTTAGCATTTTTTTTCCAAGAGAAATCATGGTGTGACTCTTTTTAATAAACTAAAGATTATATAAACTCTTATTAAATTGTACTAAAATTTATGGTAATACTTTTATTCGATAAGTGAACGTCTTATTATTTTTAATCAAAAGTTTAATTAATGTCTCCATATGAAATGAAGGTACTATTTTTTTCTATAATAAAATTTATACAAAACTTTATAAAATATATTTGGATTTAGACTTATACATTAAATTAAAAAGGGATGAAATGGACTTAAAAGTTAATTCAAAGGTAGATAAAATTTTTGATTCTTTTATGGATAATAAGATTTTTCAGGACAAATTTGTTTTACAGACAGGTTATACTCCAAGTACTATACCTCATAGAGATGAGCTTATTACCCAAATTGCTTCAATACTTGCCCCTTCATTAAGGGGTGAAAAAACCAGTAATCTTTTTGTTTATGGTAATACAGGGACCGGAAAAACACTTTCTATTCAGTATGTAAGGGACGAATTACTAAGGAGAAACAACCATTTAAAAAATAACTTAGTAATAGAGTATGTAAATTGTAAATTAAAAAAAATATCAGATACTGAATACAGGATTTTTGCGGAATTAATAAAAAAATTAGGAGGAAATGTTCCTGCAACAGGGTTGCCCACAGATCAGGTTTATAATAAGTTTATAGAATTAGTAGATAGTGGTAAAAAATTAATTATCTTAGTTTTTGATGAAATCGATCATGCAGTTGATAAAATATCAGATAATTTTTTATATAATTTAACAAGAATTAATTCTGAATTAAAAAAATCACAAATAAGTATTATTGGAATTAGTAATAATTTAACTTTTTTGGAAAATTTAGATCCAAGAGTAAGAAGTTCATTGAGTGAAGAGGAAATTGTATTTCCACCATATAATGCCTTACAACTTAAAGATATATTAAAAGAGAGGGCTGAAAAAGCCTTTAAGAAAGGGGTTTTAGATGAAGGAGTCATTTCAAAATGTGCTGCCTTTGCAGCAAAAGAACATGGAGATGCAAGAAGAGCTTTGGATTTATTAAGAATTGCAGGAGAAATTGCAGAAAGGAAGAATTCAGATAAAATAACTTTAGACGATATTGATTTAGCCAATGATAAAATTGAAAGAGATAAAATATTAGATAGTGTCACAAATGCTCCAAAACAATTCCAATTATCTTTATTGGCAATAATAAGTTTAGTTGAGAAAAATAAAATCAAAGAAATATTTACAGGAGAAGTTTATAATGAATACCAAGATTTATGTAAAATTACTAAAACAGAAGTTTTAACACAAAGAAGGGTTTCAGATATATTATCTGAATTTGATATGATGGGAATAATTAATTCAAATATTATTTCTAAAGGAAGGCAAGGAAGAACAAGAAAGATTAGGCTATCAATACCAGTCAAATTAATTCCAAAAGTTAAAGAAAACTTATACGAATCTCTTAATTTACCTTAATAATATTATTTTTCCTAATGAAAAATGGATCAAGAAATTATACAATTTTGCAATCAGAGAGGTATTTTACTAGATAAGTATCTGATTAAACAATTAACTCATTTTAATAATAATTATCTTTTAAAAAATTTGTTAGATAGAATTACCCTTCAGTATAAACAAAAAATAATTACTAAATCTTTTTTTAACGACAAAAAAAAGATTATTGAAATCTTATCTAACTATAATAATAATGAGCGTATCATTTTAGAGGATTTTTTTGAAAGTTTGGGAATAGATACTAATTTTTTTAATAACAAATCACCTTCAGACTATTCTTTTATTACCAATAATGAAAGTGGAGAGGTATCTATAAATAAAGTTTACCATAATAAGCCAAGGAAATTAAGTGTTGAAGATTTTATTAATAATTTTAAAAACAGGTTTTTATTTTTGAAAAATATATTACAAGAGAGACCAGATCTTGATAATTTAGTTTCTATAAATAAGTTAGAAACATCTACAAATAAAAATTTTTCATTAATAGGCATAGTTTATGACAAACATACAACAAAAAATGGAAATGTCTTATTAACTATTGAAGATCTAACCGGTTCAATAAATGCATTGGTTAATAAAAATAAGAGTGATGTATTTGAGAAATCTAAAGAGATATTGTTTGATGAGGTAATAGCTTTAAAATGTTCTGGAAGTAAGGAAATGGTTTTTGTTAATGATATAATATTTCCTGATTCAAGAATTATAACTAAAAAAAAATCAAATTTTGAAGAATATGCCGCATTTACTTCAGATATTCATGTTGGAAGTGATAAATTTTTGGAGAGCAATTTTATTAAATTTATTAATTGGCTTAATGGGAATATTGGTGATGAAAATCAGAGAAGAGAGGCATTAAAAGTAAAATATCTTTTTATAACAGGAGATTCAATAGATGGTGTTGGTATTTATCCCGGTCAAGAGTCACAATTAATTATCAAAGATGTTAATGAACAATATAAAAAATTAGCAGAATTGTTACTTGCTATCAGGCCTGATGTCAGCATAATTTTGTGTGCTGGACAACACGATGCTGTCAGAGTGGCAGAACCCCAACCAATTATTGGAGAACATTATGGTTCATCTTTAAATCTCATTAATAATTTATATTTAGTAAGTAATCCCTCAATTGTAAGTATAGGAAGGGATGTTAAGTTTAAAGTTTTAATGTACCATGGAGCCAGCATTCACGGGATAATAAATGAAATTGATAGTTTAAGAATTAATAAGGCACATGATTCTCCAACCTCTGTTGTAAAGTATATGTTAAAAAAAAGACATTTGGCTCCAACTCACTCATTAGTAACATATACTCCTTTAGAGAAAGAGGATGCTTTATTAGTGAGTGAAATCCCTGACATACTGGCAACAGGAGATTTACATAGGCCAGAGATATCAGATTATAATGGAGTCATTTTGATAGCATCAAGTTGCTGGCAGTCTAAAACACCCTTTGAAGAGAAAGTAGGCAATAATCCTGATCCTTGTAAAGTCCCTTTATTTAATCTTAAAACAAGAGAAATAAAAATTCTTGATTTTAGCGATAATTTAGTTGAGGAGAAAAAGATGGAAAATGCAGACTGAAAAATATTTTCATGAATTAGAAAAAGAAATAAAGAGGAACTATAAAATAGCAGAAGAGGCTAGAAAAAAAGGGTTAGATCCTGTGGATTTTGTAGAGGTCCCTCTTGCACACAATTTAGCCGAGAAGTCAGTAGGGCTTATTTCAAGTTTATATCCCCAATTAAATGACAAGAAAATTGTAAACAGGATAGTTGAGTTAGAGAAAGAATATGGCCGATTGGACGTTTCTGTTTGTTTGAAGATAGCAGAGGAAATAGCTAAAGAGAAATTCTGTAAATTTAAATCTCATTTAGAGGCTATTGAAGCAGGAATCAGGGTAGGATTCGCATATATCACTTTAGGTGTTGTCTCAAGTCCAATAGAGGGCTTTACTTTTCTTAAAATTGGAAAAACAGAAAAAGGGAAGGAATATTTTATTCCATACTTTTCAGGACCTTTAAGAAGTGCAGGCGGAACAGGGGCAACATACTCGTTAATGATAATTGATCATTTAAGAGAAGTGTTTGGGTATAGTAAATATGATCCTAATGAAAAAGAAGTTAAAAGGGCTGTAACAGAAATTTTTGATTTCCATGAGAGGGTTACAAACTTACAATATCTCCCTGCCGTTGAAGAAATTGAGTTTTTAGTTAGGAATTTACCCATTCAAATTGCTGGAGAGCCAAGTGAGAATATAGAAGTTTCAAATTATAAAGATCTTCCAAGAATTGATACAAATTATTTAAGAAGCGGTGTTTGTTTAATGATTGCAGAGGGCATTGCCCAAAAAGCCCCGAAAGCTTTAAGAGTTTTAAAAGGATTAAGAAAAAACGGATTTAAATTAAGTGACTGGGATTTTTTGGAAGGTTATTGTAAAATACATGAAAAGTCAAAATCAGGTGAAAAAGATTTAGTTGCAACATATATAAAAGACATTGTTGCAGGAAGACCTATTTTTGGACATCCATCAAAGTCAGGAGGATTTAGGTTTAGATATGGTCGTTCAAGAGTATCTGGTTTTTCCGGTACTTCTATTCATCCGGCTACAATGGCCATTTCTGATAGTTTCTTGGCTATTGGAACCCAATTAAAACTTGAGAAGCCAAGTAAAGGATGTGCTATTTCTGTTTGTGACTCAATTGATGGACCAATAGTAAAGTTGAATGACGGAAGTGTTAAAAGAATTTCTGATTATCATGAAGCAAAAAAACTTTCTAAAGATGTTTCTGAAATATTATATTTTGGAGATTTGCTTTTTCCATTTGGAGATGTAGTAAATAGGAATAGTCTTTTACTGAAACCCGGCTATGTTGAAGAGTGGTGGTCTTTAGAGCTGGAAAAAGCAGGCCAGATGGTTAAAAATATTTATGATGTTGGATTTGATGAAGCAGTTAACCTATCAAAACAATTTTGTCTGCCCCTTTATCCAAAATACATATTTTTCTGGAGCCAGATAACTTATAAAGATTTACTTGAGTTATTAAGATGGATGAGTTATGCAAGGCTAAATGGAAAAATTATTTTACCTTACTCTCATCTTGAGGCAGAGAAATTTAAAGAAGGGAAAAGAGTATTGGAGCTTTTGGGTGTTGAGCACTATATTTGGGTTGAAAATGTCATAATTTCTCCTATTGATAGTAAGGCTTTATTTGTTAATTTAGGGTTAGACTTGGAATATCTTGATAAGGAAAATTATTTTATAGAGGATGAAATAAATAAAATTGCAGACAAGGTTTTATCTTATGAAGAAAAAGATGTTTTGAAGATTATTAATTCCTTATCTCATTTTGTTATTAAAGATAAGGCAGGAGATTTTATAGGAGCAAGAATGGGCAGGCCGGAAAAAGCCAAACTTAGAAAATTGACTGGAAGCCCACATGTTTTATTTCCAGTAGGCGAGGAAGGCGGGAGGTTCAGGAGCATACAGGAAGCATGTTTAAAAGAGGGTGTTGTTTCAGATTTCCCATTATTTTTCTGTGAAGTATGCAATAATGAAACTATTTATCCTTCTTGCGAAAAATGTGGTAAGAAAACTAAAAAGATGTATTATTGTCGCCAGTGCTTAAAAAAATTATCTCAGGAAAAATGCGAGGAACATGGAACAGGAACTGGATTTTATAAGAGGAGAATAAATATTAATGATTATTTTAATCACTCTCTTAAACTTCTTAATTTAGGTAGTGGAGAAATACCCGGACTTATAAAAGGCGTTAGAGGAACGTCCTCTGAAGACCATGCTGTGGAAAGTTTAGCTAAAGGAATCATTAGAGCCAAATTTAACTTACATGTCAATAAAGATGGAACAATAAGATATGATATGACTGAACTGCCAATTACACATTTTAAACCGAAAGAGATTGGAATAAGTATTGAGAAGGCAAAAGAACTTGGATATACAAAAGATTTTTGTGGAAATCCGTTAGTGGGTGAAGATCAGATATTAGAGCTAATGCCTCATGATATAATTCTCCCGTGTTGCCCGGAATCTGGAGATGAAAAAGCAGATGAAGTTTTTGTCGCTGTTGCACATTTTATGGATTTTTTATTGAAAAATTTTTATTATTTAGATAGTTTTTATAATATAAAGAAAAAGGAGGATTTGATAGGTCATTTGATGGTTTGTATGGCTCCTCATAATTGTGCAGGAGTAATTTCCAGAATTATAGGGTTTTCAAAAACACAGGGTTTGTTAGCCAGCCCATATATGCATGCTGCAATGAGGAGAGATTGTGATGGGGATGAAGCTGCTTGTATGATGTTATTGGACGTATTAATTAACTTTTCCAGAAAGTATCTTCCAAGCCATAGAGGTGGAACACAAGATGCTCCTCTTGTTTTAAATGGCCGTATTGTTGCTGGTGAAGTTGACGATCAGATACTTGATTTTGAAGTAGTAAGCAGATACCCTTTGGAGCTTTATGAAAAAGCAGAACAAAGAGCACATAGCAGTGAGGTAAAAATTGAGATGGTTAAAGACCTACTAAGGAAATCTTTAGATCCGTTTAAAAATATTTCTTATACACATGAAACAAATGATTTTAATGAGGGTGTTTTATGTTCTTCTTATAAGAAAATACCTACAATGCAAGAGAAAGTTGAAAGAGAAATGGAATTGGTAAAAAAATTAAGGTCTGTTGATTCTTCGGATGTTGCACGTTTGATAATAGAGAGGCATTTCATAAGAGATATTAGAGGTAATTTAAGAAAATTTTCTATGCAGGGTTTTAGATGTGTAAAATGCAATGAAAAATTTAGAAGACCTCCTCTTCAAGGAACATGTCTTAAGTGTGGAGGCAGAATAATTTTTACAATTTCAGAAGGAGGAATTATAAAATATCTGGAACCGGCCTTAAATTTGGCAAAATCTTATGATATCCCTGTTTATGTTAAACAAAATATTGAACTGACTAAAAAGTATATAGAAAGCATTTTTGGAAGGGAAGAGACTAAACAGACTCAACTTGAACAATGGTTTTGAGTTTTAGAACAAGCCAGTAATTACTAAATAGGATTTTTTTTATCAGTTTTATTTTTTACTTGTAACAATTTTAGATGACCGCTTTTTATTTTATATTAAATAAAACAAGATTACTGGAACGACCAAACACCCCATTAAGTTAATTCTCCTTACTCCTGTTAAAATACCATAAAGTCCCGTGGCTGTTGATACAATGTATATAAAAAAACCTAAAAATCCAGAGAATAAGAATACTATAACGGAAATTATCCCTAAAACAACAATAGAGAGTCTTGTATAATTATATTTACTTATAATTTTTGAAAAAAATTTTCCAAGGAACAATGTCCAATAAAAACAAATAATCCCTACTAAAATTATTGTAACTATTATTGTTAATATGTTATTTAATGTTAGTTCATTTATTATTTTATTTAGGGCTACAGCCATGCCTGTTCTTTTTCTTTCAATAGAATACAAGACTATGAAACTTAATCCTAAAACTATTGTATTAACAGCACCTAAAAGTACAAGAAATTGTTCTCTCGACATTTCTTTTATGGAAGATGCAAGAACAGCAGCCTGTCCACTACCAACACCAGGAAGAAAACTTGTTATTGGTGCTGTAAATGTTGAAGCTATTAGTGGAGGTATTAGTGTCTTTTTATCTATTTTATATCTCTTTATGGTTTGTTTTGGAATTTTGGTTTTTGTTTTTATGCTTATTATCAGAGAAGATGCTCCAAATAACCCTGAAAGCATCGGAAGAAAAGGTTCTTGAATGTTTGAATTGAATACAGCCATCCCTAAAAAACCAGAAAGTATAAAGACAAATAGCGCATATAATTTATTTTTTTCTTTAAGTATTAAGAGCATACTTAATGTTATTAGTAAGTAAGGTATAAGGATTTTTATTGTTGTCTCAAATTTCGGAAGTGCAATAATAAATATAGGCGAGATAAGCATTATAATGAAAACAGCTCCAATGCTTCCATAAGTGGATAAAATGATTGCTTTATATCCCTCTCCATTTTTCAATAGCTCATGCCCTGGCAAAATAGATAAAACACTATCTTCATCAGGAGCTCCAAGAAAAATACTTGGTATAAAATCTATGAAAGTATGTGTTATGGCCATTGATACTATAAATATTCCAATTGTAATCGGAGAAAAGAATTCAAGTAATGCAACAGAGACAGTTATCAACAACGCTCCAATCAAATTAATGTGTATTCCCGGTATTAAGCCTGTTAAGGTTCCTATTAAAATTCCAATAAATAATGCAAGGATTAGTTCTGCTAACATTTATTGAGTAATTTGGTTTCTAATATACAACCATTTACTATCAAACTTAATTCTTTTGCTCTTTCTTCTTCTAAAACATTTTTAGCTTGATGGCTTATGTAATATTTTTTTATACTTCCTGTTTTTAATATTCTGCATTCTCCACATTGATTTCCACATTTATATTTTAGGGTTTTATCATTGTTTATTATCAAATCCAATGTTTTTATATCAAAATTATCTTCAGACGTTCTTTCCAAAGTTATTTCTATTTCATTTGTTTCTTGGTTTATGCAGGCATTATATATTCTCACAACTTTATTGAATTGAAGAATCGGACACGATTCTTCTGGAGAGAAGGCAGGGTTATTAATTATTTTAAATAACGACATTGAAATAAGGAGTATAGAAGCTAAAATAAGCAAAACTATTATCATGTTTCCTATCAAGTTAGATAACCCCTTTTTATTTACTCTAAACATGGTCTTGCTCCAATATCAAATAAATTTATTTCTCCAATTTTATTTTCATTTAAGTTTATTTCTAATGTTTTTGAATTTGGAATCTCAGGAACCCTAAGGAAGAAGCTTCTTTCCTGCAAATAAGTTTCTCCATTTATTTCGTAATTCATTGCCGGATCCTCTCCCGGAGAATCTGTAAAAATTAATTCAGGATTAAATTCTGTTCCGTGTATTTCCGAGTTGTCTGTTTTAATTATTTTGTATGTAAATGGGCCGGCGCCATTATCTCCAAAACACCCGTTTTCAATTGACTTATGGATTAATTTAATTTTATTATCCTCATATTTTGCCTCAATTAAATAATAATTTTCTCTTGAACAATCTTTTTCTTGACCAGAGATAACTCTTCCTGTAGTCTTTGTTTCATTTTTTCTATTTATTTTTTCCAACAGAAGTCTTTCATTATATGCTCCATATTTATTTGAGGATAAAGTCCTCATAACCCCATTTTCTATAGACCTGTACGCATCACTTTTTGAACACTCTTTATAACAACCATCTTTTGGCTCTCCAAATTCTTTACATGAAAATAAGCAATTTTTGGACCCCTTTGGTATCTGGGCAGGAACGTATTCCTCTGCAAAATTTGCGAATGAATGTCCGAATTCATGGGAAAACACAGATAATGGATGGTTTGTATTTATGCTTAATACATTCATATAAGAAGAACTTCTTATTACTCTTTCTTCTTTTTTAAGTATAACAATGTAGTCATTGGGACAGGAAGAAGCCTTTTTTAATACCTCTTTTGAATAACATAATATGGCTATACCTTTATATATCTCGCAATCAGGAATAAAACTATCAATATAATAAACATTAAAATATTTTTTATTTTCATTAAAAGGGTTTGTTTGAAAGAAAAAATCCGAGTACCTTTTTGCATCTTCCTTAGTAGAAAAAAAGAGGATATTGAAAGCATTTTCTCCATTATAAACTATGTTTTTACACTCTTCTAAAGAAGTATTTTTTGGGCTGTAACTGGTTTTTTGTGTGATTGCAATAAATATCGCAAATAAGATAATTACAATTGACGATAACACTATTATGAGTAAAATTTTTTTGTCCATTTTATTAAGATAGGAGTTATTGGTATTTAATTATTAGTATTTATATACCTTTATTATTTCTGCCCGGACTTCCAATCCTTCAGCGTATTCAATAACTTTCCCGATTACTTCAATAGTTTCGTTATTTTTAATATCCGGACAATTACAGGTAACTTTAATTTTTCCGGTTTCGTCACTTAAACTAAAAATCGTAAAGTTATTTTTATTTACAATCATATTATCTGGCTTTCCAACAATTTTGATTGATTTATGAAGTAGGTTTTCATTTATATCAGATACCTTGTTTATTTCATTTTCTCTTAAATTATTTAGGGCAAGCAAAATAATTATTCCTGTCATACTTATTAGTAGGGATATTTTTGAAATTTTGTCCATTATCTAAATTTATAGAAACATTTAATAATAAAATTTCTCTTTTTTTGAAATGGACCTTGAAAAAAAATTTAAGCTTATTAAAAGAAATACAGAAGAGATTATATCAGAAGAAGAACTTAGAAATTTACTAACTAAGAAAAATAAACCTGTTGTGTATCTTGGTACTGCTATTACCGGCAGACCACATGTAGGTTATTTTGTTTGGGTATTAAAACTAAGTGACTTTTTAAAAGCCGGATTTAAAGTTAAAATTTTGCTGGCAGATTTACATGGAGCTTTAGATAATACTCCTTGGCCTGTTTTGGAACAAAGATACAAATACTACTTAAAAACCATTCCTTTAATGTTTGAGGCTCTTGGAATTAACCCAAAAGATTTAGAATTTATAAAAGGAAGCGAGTTTCAGTTAAAACCGGAATATATGTATGATTTACTTCAATTGGCGACATTCAATTCCATAAATGATACAAGAAAGGCTGCCTCTGAAGTTGTTAAGTTTGGGGATAACCCGAAACTTTCTGGATTGATATATCCTATAATGCAGGCTCTTGATGAGGTATATCTTAATGCTGATGTCCAGTATGGTGGAATTGATCAGAGAAAAATACTTATGTTTGCCCGAGAGAATCTTCCAAAATTAGGCTATGATCCAAGGGTTGAGGTTATGACGCCATTAATTCCAGGACTTGTTGGAAAGAAAATGTCAGCTTCTGATAATAAATCTAAAATAGATTTGTTGGATAGTGAGGAAGAAGTTTTCAGGAAGGTTAAAAATGCTGAATGTATTGAAGGGAATCCTGATAACGGGATTATGGCCTTTTTAAAATATGTTATCATGCCATTAAAATCTGATAATAATAAAAAATTTATAGTTAAAAGGGACAAAAAATTTGGAGGAAATTTATCATACGAATCTTATTTTGAAATAGAAAAAGATTTTATATCTAAAAAATTACATCCATTAGACCTGAAAAATACAGTTGCTACAGAAATAAATTTCATGTTAAATGTTTTTAGGAAAAATAAAAAAGTTCTTGAAAGTTTATCCAAGGAAGCATATCAAAATTAAAAAAATCGCTATAGGAGTTTAATTTAATGGATAAACCCGTTCTATCTGAAAAATATTTCAAAAAAGATGGGTTAAATGAACGAGAATGATTGTTCCACCAAAAAAATTGTGAAATGGATTTCCCAGATAAAAAATGGATATGAAGATATTAATGGATATGAAGATATTACTTATGTAAAAAGATCCAACCTCAAAAATTCAAGGCTCAAAAGAATGGGTCGGGTAAAATATTTGGTATAGTTTAATAAAAGTGATAAAATTATGTTGTAACTTTAGTCTCTACAAAATTAAAAAAAAAGAAAAATTAAAAATTTAGTTTTTTGCTAATGAAAAGACATTCTTTACTGCCACTACTATTACTGCTGGCACAAAAATAGCCAATAATGCTTCAAGGACTCCGCTTAATTGCGAGACTGTTTCCATTGCACTTTTTCCAAATTGGCTTGCAATTATCAAGACAGTTCCAGACATCAAAAAAGGCCCTGATTCATCATGTCCAACATTCAAGAATCCTGCTATTAGACCGATTATTACCAGAATATAGACTATTCCTTCTGTTAATCCACCAAATAGCCCGAATCCAAGAACGAAAGCAACAATTACTGCTATTAAAAATGCCCAGTTGCCTATCATCCTCATTGTGTTCTTAGATGATTTTGCCATTTTTTACCTCCTTTCACATTATATTTTATTATATATATTAAATAGCATATATTAAGGTTTCGGTTTTTATCACCCTTCTATTTATCTTGTTTTGAATTCGACTATATCTTTATCCTTTATTTCATGATTAAATCCAACTTTTTGGTTCGGAAATTTGCTTGAAGGTCCCCAGATATGTATTTCTTTTATTGATTTTAAAAAATTTTTCCCTATTTTCTCTGCAACATCTTTTATTAGTGCAGGAGATTTTATTGTTAATGGTATTTGTCCCGGAGATTTTCCGGGCTCTTTAAGGTAAACTCTTATTATATTAAAACTTGAAAATATTTTTTCCTTTAATTCTTCAATTCCCTCTTTTGTTAATGTAGAAACCATTACAAAATTCATCTTTTTGCTTTTTAATGTTTCTGATAATTTTCTTTTTTCATTTTCACTTATGAGATCTATTTTGTTTAATACAATTATCTTTTTTCCATGTGTTTTTTCCAGGAAGATTTCACTTTCTTTTATTTCGTTTAGGTTTGTTATGACTATTAATATCAAATCAGTATTATTTAATATGCCCACATCAAAATTTTCATTCTTGAAACTTGGTTCGTCAATTATCTGAAATTTAACACCTCCATACTCCATTGTCCCAATTTCAGGGTTGTTGGTTGAATATGGATATTCTGTAATTACAGGTTTGGCATTTGTCAGTACGCTTAATAATGAAGATTTTCCTGAGTTGGTGAAACCAACTAATACTACTTGCATCTCGCCCTTTTTTATTCCCGGTTTATTTGAAGTTTTTTTTGATTTTTTTATTCTTTCAATCTTTTCCAGTAATTTTATGCGCCTTGTTTTTAAGTTGGCCAGCATTTTTTCGGCCGATTTATGTTTTGGACACTCTTTAATCATTTCATCAAGCCAGTAGAGTTTCTCATTATCATTCTGGGCATTTAAGTATTTCTCTTCGGCTTTTTTGTAAAATGGAGATTGGTTTGTGGATGCCATGCAAGTCTAACTGGTTTTTTATTTATCAATTTTTTCTTTTGGGTTTTATGCCAAATTTTTATAAGAGTTTTATAAAAGGGCATAGTTAGCTTTAAAAATAAAGCTATGTTTTTATAAAAATGATCCAAAGAAAAGTTCTCAATAATGGCATGACTCTTGTTTACAAAGAAAGAAAAAACAAGGTTGTAAGTGTTGCCTTTGCAGTCAGGTTTGGTGGAATGAATGAAAAAAAAGAACATAAGGGAATTGCACATTTTATTGAACATATGTTGTATAAAGGCACTCCGACAAGAAATTCCCAGGAAATTTCAATAGAGATTGAAAGAAACGGAGGAATATTGAATGGATTTACAGCCGAACAGGTTACGGCTTACTGGTGTAAGATGCCTTATAGGCATTTAGATGTTGCTCTTGATGTTTTGTCAGATATGGTTAAGAATCCCTTATTTGATCCCAAAGAAGTAGCTAAGGAAAGGCAGGTAATTTTTGAAGAAATGAAAATGTATCAGGATAACCCAAAGATGCATGTATTTGATAAAATAAAATCTTTAATGTATAAAGGAGATTTTGCAATCCCGATTATAGGAACCAAGGAGTCCATGAACTCAAATACAAAGGAAAGGCTTCAAGAATTTTTTGATAGGATTTATGTTCCGGAAAATATGGTTTTGTGTGTTGTTGGCGATGCTGATTTTTATAAGTTATGCAGTTATGTAGAGGAAAACTTCAAAAAATCTGGAAAAAAGGCAAGTTATCCAAAAATAAGGTTAAATAACGGGGAACTAATTGAAAAAAGAAAAGGGATTGATCAGGCTAATCTTGTCTTTGCTTACCATGTTCCATTGGATAAAAAATCAAATTATATCGCAGAGGTATTAAGTGTTTTAATGGCCGGAGGTATGTCTTCAAGGCTTTTTTCCGAAATAAGAGAAAAAAGGAATATGGCATATGCAGTAAAAGGAAGCCACGAATCTGAGGGCAATTATGCATTTAACCAAATATATATTGGAACAACTCCTGATAATGTATCAAAAGTAAAAAAATTAATTCTAAAGGAGTTTGATAAGGTATCTAAAAGCCTTGAAGAAAAGGAGTTAAATAGCGTTAAAGAACAGATAATTGGCAATTATTTTATTTCACAAGAAGATTCTCATAATGTAATGATAGATTTACTGGTTTCTGAAATAAAAGGCGATGCCAAGGAATCTGAAAAATATATAGAGAATATAAGGGCTGTAAAGCTTGAAGATGTTAAGAGAATGGCGAAAATAAAAAATTATAGTTTTTTTGCCCTTGTTCCTGAATAAGGTGTTTTTGGTATTTTCTCCTATATTTGTTTTAAGAAATAAAGATATAAAAACATTCTTTTTTTAAGTCTTTAATGATTATTGTCAAAGTACCAATAGAAAATAGCCATGATAGTAATGGTTGCAGAAAGGCAGGCAATGAAATTATCAATAAAATTCCTAACAAGTTCATTAATGAATCAAAAAAAATTATCGAAAAGCCAAATCTTTTATTTGAAGAAATACATTTAGATAATGCCAATCTTTCCCAAGCCAATGATTTAATCTATAAAAATTCTCTTGATATTATAAGTGGAAATGAGAAATCTATTTTCATTGGCGGAGATCATTCAAAATCCTTTTCAATAGGGAAGGCATTTATAGATGTTTGCAGAAGAGAGGGCCACGAACCTTTTTTGATTGTATTTGATGCTCATGCAGATTGTTGTAAATATACTAATGGGCATCCAAATAATATCCAATGGCTTAGGGCTTTGATAGATAACAACTTCCCGAAAGATAAGGTAATTTTGATTGGATTAAGAAGTTATAGTGAAGATGAAATTTCTTATCTTGGTGAAAATATGATAAGAAGATATGAAATGAAAGATATGCTTGATATCCAAGAAATATGTGATATTGTAATGGAGCTGTCAAGGAAATTTTATATTTATCTGTCTATAGATATAGATGTTGTTGATTCTGCATTTGTTCCTGGTACTTTTAGAAGAGAGTCTGGTGGAATGACTTCCCGCCAGCTTATTTATTTTGTCCAGAGGCTGAATCTTTTAAAAAATTTAAGAGTTATTGATTTAAGTGAAATAAATCCCGATTTGGAAAATGATGTAACTGTTTCCTTGGGAGCAAAGATAGTTACGGAATTCATATAACAAAACATTTATTAGCAAGTATATTTTATTTATCTTATTAAAATGAGAGTTTTTATATCTATAGATCTGCCAGAAAGAATCAAAAATGATTTGATTTTGATTCAGAAAGAAATTGACAAGCTTGGTTTGATAAGGGGGAAGTTCATAGAACCAGAGAATATTCATTTAACTTTGAAATTTTTGGGAGAGATAAGTGAAAGCGAACTTAGGGCTGTTCAAGATAAATTATCTGGTTTTAGGTTTAAGAAATTTAATATCTCCCCTGACAAGCTTGGTGTGTTTTCAGAGAATTTTGTAAGAATTATATGGGTAAGTATTAAGGGTGAAGGCTTGTTTGGGCTGCAGAAAAATATTGATAGTCTTTTGGAGGATATTTTTCCAAAAGAATACCATTTTATGGCACATATAACTCTTGCAAGGCCCAAGTTTGTTGAAGATAGAAGGATGTTACTTGATGAACTTGAAAAAATCAAAATTCCAAACCATAGTTTTCAGGTGAATAGGATTTTTATCAAGGAATCGAGACTGACAAAAAGAGGTCCTGTCTATAGGACATTAAATGTGTTAAATTCTATAGAAGAAGAGCCAGAAATAGCTGTTTAGACACGGTTATTTTTGAAATATAATATAAAAAGATTTTATCTATTTATAAGATTTTTGTATTTTTACCTATATTTTTCCGGATAGATTTTTTTTTAAACCCCAATTTCTTTTTTGTATTTTGATGAGCAGCTTAGAAAAAAGAGGAAATAAACCTGTTTATGATTTGGATTCATTCTCAAAAAATATTTTTGATGAGTTTTGTTTATGTCTCTCAAATCCTGATATTGCCCGAAGATTTGATGGAATAATCTTGTATGGTTTAGATGACTTTTATACTTTAAATTATATAAGGGAAAAAGTCTCCGGATTTTTAAATGAACAAAATCTTGATTATCTTGTTATAGCTTCCCCTTCTCTTCCAGAAGATTTTCCAACCCTTCACCATAAAAGTAACAACAACAAATATCAATTAGTGGATGTTGGCTGGTTTGTTAAACAAGGATGGTTGAAAATGTACCGGTAAATTATATTTAATTCTAACTCAATATTAATCTTTGTATTTTTTATCAATTATATTAAATATCTCGGCTTTTTTTCCAATTATTCTTTTTAGTTCTTCATTTGACGAGTTAATTATGTTTCTTATTGTTTTCAGTTCTTTCAAAAGTTTTTTTGCCGATTTTGGGCCTATTCCCGGGAAGCCCTCCATTATATACTGGAGTTGTTCGTTTATATCCTTTGATTTTCTTTTTGCATTTATACTAATTTCTTTGGATTTTTCTTCTTTCTTTGCAAGGACTTTCAGAAAACCTGCGCTGTCTTCGTAATCTTTGGTAAATATTATTGGAGTATTATATGTTAGTATTATTGTTAAAAGAAAGCCCCTTATCGCATTTCCATTGACACCACTTTTTGTGCCATAAATATCATCTTCTTCTATGCCTTCTATTATCAACAGTTTTTTTTCTATGCTTTTCATTGATTCAAGCTGGTTAAGTAGCCTTTTATTAATCATTGAAGATATAAAATCTGAAACTGTTTTTCTTTCTATTACAATGTTTTTTACTATATAATCTCCAACTTCAAGATTTTTGAATTCTATTTCTATTCCACTACTGGCTAATTCAGATGGGACAGGAGAATTTTTTTCTCTTGTATCAATTATTACTTTAGGTTTTTTTTCAACCATTTCTTTTTTCCTGTTAAATATATCTAAAAATGGCATTTTCTTGATTTTTAATCAGATTTTCAGTTTTTTTCTTTTTTTATCTCAATATAGACAAAATCAAAAAGTATATATATAATTTTTCCTTAAAAATTTTGAATTTTAAAACAAAGTTTTTTGTTCATGATCTTCTTTATCTGGTTTTAGTTTATTGTTAGTTAAATTTTCTTTTATTTCATCTATTGCTTTGTGCATTTTTTTTTCTTTTGAAATTGATGCCCAGTAAAATGCCTCATCTCTTGTACCCTTTGTAATGAGCATAATCAATTCTCCGGGCATTAACCTTGCAGTTCTGCCAGCTCTTTGTATTTTTCTTATTGCTGAGGGAACAGGTTCATAAAAAATAACTGCATTAACTTCTGGAATATCCAGTCCTTCTTCTCCTATTGAAGTTGCACACAATACATTAAATTTTTTATCTGAAAAATCTTTTATTATTTCTTGCTGTTCTTTCTGTGATAATCCTTTGTCTTTGCTATTTTTTTTAGTTTGCCCTACAAATACTTTTGCAATTACTCCAGATATTGAATTTAGCTCTTTGCATATTTTTATTACGCTATCCCTATATTGTGTGAATACTATAATTTTTGCATTTTTATTTTTTTTAATTTTATTTTCTACTACAGATTTTAGCTTCAGTAATTTTGGATGCTCTACATTTTTCGAAACGAGTTCTTTTACGATTGTATTTGCCATGATGAAATTTGGATTTGTAACCAATTTTTTTACAGCCTTGCTTTTGTTTTTATCTGCTTGATCAATTAAATTATCCATGTAATTTGACAAGGTGAATATTGTTTGTGTTTCAATTAATTCTATGGCGTGTTGTACTTTTAATGCTTGGGCACACGTTGAGATTAAATGGAACAATCCAAAATTTTTTGATCCGGTAGCCAAAGATTTCATCATTTTATTTTGACATTCCAATAAGGTTACTTTATTTGCTGGACCAACTAAAACATTTTTTTTCTTAAGACTCTCTATTTTCTCGTCATACATTTTTTTCAATAGTTCCCTTATTTCGCGGAATTCTTTTGGAAATTCTATTTTTATTGTTTTATAATTCATTTTTTGAAGGTATTCTTTAACATCATCACTATCCCTTGTTCTTACTTCTACAGCTTCTATAGAAAGATTCTTACATATAACTTCTATGGATTTTTTATCAGTGCCAGGAGAAGCAGTTAAACCCAATACCCTTTTATTTGAATGACTTTCCAAATATTTTTTTGCTACATATGTATAAGAATAATTTTTTACACATCTATGGACTTCATCTTCTATAAGAAGGGAAACATTGTTTAAACTATATAACTGGTTTTTTAGGTCGTTAGCAATACACTGTGGTGTTGAAAATATTATATCTGATCTTTCCCATATTTTTTTTCTTTTTTCAGCCCGGATTTTTCCTGTAAATAACTCCATTTGCCCAAATAAGTCAGGGAGGTGTTTTTTAAAATAATTAAGATGTTGTTGTGCCAAAGGCCTTGTTGGCGCCAAGAACAGGATTTTTTCAGCAGGGAATTTTTGCATTCTGTCTATCGAGAGCATTAAGGCAATCAATGTTTTTCCCACGCCTGTTGGTAGTATAACAAGGCTGTTTTTATCTTTTATTTCTTCAAATATCTTTTTTTGATACTCTCTTGGTTTAATATTTAAGAGAAAATTTTCCACCATTTTTTGCTGGCACACAGAATACTTCTTTATATATAAGTCTATTCTTCTTAATTATTCCTAAGGCAAGAACAAAACATAACTTAAAAATATTGATGTTATCACTGCTAATGTGAACCACACCACCCTATTACCAAAAAATATCTTTGTTCCATCAAGTGAGCCAAAAGGCAATAGCGAATATGCTGCATAGAATATACTCCACCTACCTAATAGTGAAAGATCTGCAAGGTAGGCAAAAACAGCTAACAATAAATTAAATACTACTCCTGATGCTAAAATCATCCCTAAATTATTTTCTGTTAATTCTGTGAACCTGTAAATGCCATGTCTTTTGGAAGCACGGGCGCTTGTGCCTTCAGCATCTGACTCTAAGACAGCCATAAAAATAAAAAAGCCTTTTGTTATGAGCGCAATTATGGCAGAGAGCAAGATTCCTAAAGGAATAGGGGTGTTTAAATATTCATGTCTTTTAAATC
Organism: Candidatus Pacearchaeota archaeon; assembly: GCA_038869755.1. GTDB lineage: Archaea > Nanobdellota > Nanobdellia > Pacearchaeales > GW2011-AR1 > JACPLR01. Next base: position 75,299 of record JAWCQN010000001.1, read on the forward strand.
CATATCTTTCCCACATCCAAATTTTAACATATAATTCAGATTCGAAATAATATGCAGATATTTTTTTTGTAAGAATGTTCCCCACCAGTATTATTGAGATAAAGATTAAAGATAGAAAAAGAGTTATATAGGTAAGAGTTTGGTTAAGTGCTTGGCCATATACAACAGCAAAAGTTAAAACAATTATTGCGAATAGTATATGGTAACTTTCTTCTTTTTTAATCATTTACTTAAAAATTTTCTGTTTTTTATAAATGTTCTGTCATTTATTTTGAAGGATAGAAAAGTATATAAATGGCTGGTTTGTCAAATTCTTATGTTGCAGATAAAAAAGATAAGTGACGTGATTGGAAAAAAAGTTTATACTGATGCAGGTAATTTTTTTGGAGAAGTTGAGGAGGTTAATCTTGTAAATAATAAGGTTGATGGCTGGAGAATCAGGGTTGGTGGAAGAGTGAGTAATGTTTTTAGTGGTGCCAGAGGAGTAATCATTCCTCATAGTTATGTTAAGTCTGTAGGAGATGTTTTTATTATTAGCCAGATTGCAATGCCTTCCCAACATGAACTACCTGAGCTATCTGAAGAATCTCTGTCAGCTTAAGAGGTGAAATGGCTTTTGCAGAGAATATATTTATGAGTGATTTTGCAGTTTATATTATTTATCCATTCCTTCTTATATTTACTTTGATTTTTGCCATTCTGGAAAAATCAAAAATTTTGGGAGAGGATAAAAGACAGATCAATGCCATGGTGTCTCTTTCTATTGCTTTAATATTTGTTTCATTTTCATGGGCAACCGGGATTATTGTTGATTTAATACCTTTCCTTGCCGTATCTGTTGTCGTTTTACTGGTTTTTATGGTTTTGTTCGGATTTGTATCCAGTACAAAAGAGGAAGGATTGAAATTACCCGGCTGGTTAATTTGGAGCTTTTTTGTTTTAATAGTCCTTTTCATAGTTATAGTTTTACTTGTAATTACAGGACAATGGGATTATGTTTATGGTTCTTTATTTATAGGAGGCCAGCCAACTAATTTAATGTCTAATATTTTTCTTCTTTTTATTATAGGTGCAGCCCTTGTTGTTGTGTTTTTATCAGGAAAAAAATCTAAATGAAAATATTAATTATGCGAAAGGTATATAAATAATATTTATATTTTAATGATATGGCTTTACCAATAGGTGTGATTCTTCAGCAATGGGCAGATTTAGGAATTTTTTATTATGTTCTTCCATTCTTATTGGTGTTCGCCCTTGTTTATGCAATACTTTATAAAATCAATATTATGGGTGGACAGGATGCAAGCGATAATCGTGGAGTTTATGCAATTATTGCTCTTGCTATTGCTTTGATGTCCCTTCAGTTTGATTTTGTTCCTGTATTTTTTCAGATACTTTTTCCAAAAGTCGGAGTTGGCCTTTCTATTATTTTAATGGCTATGATTTTGGTTGGCCTTTTTCTTGATTTCAGAAAAAGCCAGGGTTTGAATCTTGCCTTTCTTGGTGGAGCTGGAGTTATTGGGTTGGTTATTTTATTAACTACTTTTGAAAATTTTTCTTGGTGGACAGGAAGCTTTTGGCTTAATAGGGATAATCTTTCAGCTATTGTAGCAGGAATTATAATTGTGGTTTTGGTTTTAGTTATTGTAAATTCTGGAAAGACAACGGGGACAAATATTTTTTATAGAGAGGTTCCTGGTAATGTGAGGTAAAATGGCAATTGATTTGACCTGGCTTTCATATTATGTTCCAATATTTGGATTTTTATTTGTTTCTACCCTTATTTTTGCAGTACTTGCAAAAACGAAAATTCTTGGAGAAAGTCCTGCTGCTAATCTTTTAATAGCTTTTATTTTTGGCATAATTTTTGTTACATTTGTTCCAGGAGTAATTTACGTTCAGACAATAATTCCATGGTTTGTTATATTAATGATTTCACTTTTTTTCCTTCTAATGATTGTCGGGTTTTCTCAGAAAGAAATGGATAAATTTATGAAGCCTTGGATTGCATGGGTGTTTATAGGATTATTGGTTGTAATTTTTGTCTGGTCAGCTATTATTGTTTTTAATCCTTTTTTACAAAATTATGTTAATCGTATTTTATATTCACAGAGAGTTTATGGGGCATTATTATTATTTATAGTTGCACTTCTTGCTTCATGGGTTTTAACAAGAAGTAATAAGTAAATTATTTTTTTCTTTTCCTTGTTTTCCTTTTATGGTGGGTTGAATGAACAGGATATGTAGTTTTTGTATTTTCTTGTTTTTCAATTTCCCTTGCTTTATCAACTAAAGGGTTTATTATTTTTCCAAAACCTCTTTGCATTTCAATCATTTCAGATTTTATATCTTCAATGTTCTGCTCCTGCTCCGTTGCCTTTCTTATAAGCATTAGCTGCAACTGGTCTATAATAGATTCAATTTTATTTAGTCTTTCATCTATTCTATCAACTTTTGCATCTATCAGTGTTTTAAATTCTGTTAGTTCTTTAATTATTTTATTTGTTTTAACCATTTTTTCATCAAGAATTTGTGAGGCTATTTCACTCACAGTATCTGTGTTTGTTGCATAATACCCACCATAATTCTGTTCCCCATAACCTTGTGGATATCCTTGTTGATATTGGTCACCATATTCAATTTCATTTCCTTGAGGTTGCTCTCCATAACCTTGTGGATATACTTGTGATTGCTCTCCATATCCTTGCTGGTTTCCATAAGGACTATACTCAGGCATGTAGGTTTGGTTTTCAGCTCCGTAATTATACTGGTCCTGTGCTTCTTGTGGTATTGGAGCCATCATTGATGGCTGCATTCCACTAATTTGCATGTCTTCATTCATTTCTTGAGGCATTTCTATTGGAGAGTTATTTATTATTTCTTCCTTAATTTTTGATTGGGCAAGAGCGTCATTAATTTCTCTTGGTCTTATTCCCTGCTCCTGCAGTGTTTTTATAATATCTGAGTCATTATACCCTTGTTGTCTTAGCTGTTTGACCAAATCTATTGTTGCCATTTTCCTAAATTTTCCCGCTCCAGAATCCGGATTTATTTTCCGGTTCTTGTTTATGTGCTTTATGGTGTATTTTTTCATCTATTACTTTTTCAACATCTTCAATCCTTACATATTTTAGTGGTTCAAACATTTTGTATTGCCTTGACAATATCGCCAATTCCTCTTTTCTTGCACTTTTTGAGACTTCATCAGATATTGTTTCAATTATGCTTTTCATCCTTTTAATGTCTGTTTTTAAATCCTGTATTTCTTTCTTTATTTCAATTATTTCTGAAGAGTTTTTTTCTTGAGATTCAATAAGGTTTTGTCCTATTAAGAAAATCCTTTCTTTCATTAGTTTTTGTCCCTCTTCCAAATCTCTCAGCTTTAATGCCAGCTCATAGGAAATATTGTCTTGAGAAATTTGATTTTGTACCATTTTTTATCTATAATAATGGGTGAATGGGTTTAAAATACTTTGCTAATAATTTCCGGCAACCAAATCTTTAAATTACCAAAGCCTATAATTATTTAAGTAAGAATTTTTATAAATACAAAATAATTAATGAATATTAAGAAATAAAATGATTTTTGAAAAAGGGGCTAAACTATACTCATATGAAGTTAGGAGAGAGTCTGGAGAAAATGTTGCTTATGTAAATTATCTTGGAGCACCATATATTCCGAGCATTGCCAAGTCTCCTGAGATAATGGCAAGAGTTATTGATTTATTGATTGAATCTCCAAATATATCCCGGCTTGTGCTGGTCCAACAAAGGAATTATAACTACAATTCTAATCAAATTAATTTATTGGCAGGGATTGCAAGCCTCTATACTTTTTTGATTAAACAAGAGAAAATTCTTTCTGTAGAAAAGATGACTTCTGATCAAAAACTTGTTTCTCAAAGATATAATTTTATTAATTACTTTTTACAGATATTGAAAACAGATCCTGTATTGGCTTATAAAAAAATATTAAATGCCCTTATTGAAGAGAAGGCTGCATCAAAGGCTGGACAGCCGGATAATACATATATGAGGTTGCTGGAAAAAGTATCTTCTTTGCTTGAAAAAACTGATTTGATTCAGGAGGTTATTTCAGACATAGACTCAATTCCTTATGGAGATAGAAATATTTACGACGAATTTTTTTCTCCGGATATTGTTCCCAATTATGCTTTTGCAAGACTTGTCTCTAAACTTCCTGATAATTCAAAAATGGTTTCCCAATATGAAATCGGAAAAGGAAATGATAAATCTATTGTTACAATATTAAAAAAACCAAATGAGCTTAAGTATTTATACCATATAATGCCTCCGGAATATTTCCTTAATGAAGACCATCAAATGCTTTTAAATCTTGCAAGGAATGTTCTTATTGAACACCAACCCAAAGCAGAAGAGTTTATTGATCCGGAAAGAACAAGACAGGTTTTTTTTAATGTTGCAAGGGATTTATTGAGCGAGTTGTCACAAAATAAAAATATCAACATTTCCTACAACGACTTAAATAAATTAGCATCTATTTTGGTAAGACATACAATAGGTTTTGGATTAATGGAAGTATTATTACATGACCAAAATCTTCAGGATATTGTTTTAAATGCACCTATAAGCTTAAATCCTATTTTTGTTAGACATGGGCTTTATGATGAGTGTTATACAAATATTTTACTTAGTCAGGAAGATGCAGACTCTTGGGCTGCTAAATTGAGGATGGTTTCCGGAAGGGCTTTGGACGAATCAAATCCCGTGCTTGATACTGATTTATCTCTGGAGCATGCTCGGGCAAGAATTTCTGTTGTTCAAAAGCCACTATCTCCAAATGGGTTAGCATATGCTATCAGAAGACATAGGGATTACCCATGGACTTTGCCATTGTTTATTAAAAATAAGATGATTGATTCTTTTTCAGCAGGTCTATTAAGTTTTTTAATTGATGGTGCGAGAACAATATTAATAGCTGGAACAAGGTCAAGTGGAAAAACCTCTTTATTGGGCGCTTTAATGCTTGAAATGAAACCGAAATACAGGATGATTCTTGTAGAAGATACTTTAGAGCTGCCTGCAGATTATTTCAGGAAGCTTAGTTATGATGTGCTTAGTATGAAAGTCAGGTCTGCATTGTCTGAAACTACGAATGAAGTTTCTGCTGAAGATGGTATAAGGACAAGTTTGAGGTTAGGAGACTCGAGTTTAATAGTTGGTGAGATAAGAAGTTCTGAAGCTAAAGCATTATATGAAGCTATGCGTGTAGGAGCTTTAGCAAATGTTGTAGCAGGAACTGTCCATGGAAGCTCTCCATATAGTGTATTTGACAGGATAGTCAATGATTTGCAGGTTCCTATAACTTCATTTAAAGCTACTGATTTGATATTGGTTGCTAATCCTGTTAGGTCTCCTGATGGATTACACTCTTCAAGAAGGGTTATTCAACTCACGGAAGTCAGAAAACATTGGACTAAAGATCCTTTGGAAGAGGGAGGTTTTGTTGATTTGTTAAATTATAATGTTGAAAAAGATATTTTAGAGCCAAGTGACGATTTAATAAACGGAAATTCTGAAGTTATTAAGGCCATTGCTTCACAGGTCAGAGGTTGGGCTGGTGACTGGAATGCAGTTTATGATAATATTGTTTTGAGGGGAAAAATTAAACAGGAAATAGTTGAACTTGCCGAGAAGCTGAATAAACCAGAGTTGTTAGAAGCGGAATTTAGTTTATTGGCAAACAGTATTTTTTACGAAGTTTCAGATGAAATCTCAAAAACAATGGGTGTGCCGCATTCGTCTAAGGTTTTTCCGGAATGGAAGAAAAGGATAATGAAAGAAATAAAGATTTTTAACATTTAATGAAAACAATACTTTTATTAACAATTTTTTCTTCATAATTTTAAAAATACAGGGATAAAAAAAGGTGTGTGAATTTTATTATTATGTCTGATGTTGATGATATTATGAAGAAGTATAGCAGTAAAATATCAAAGAGTTTTAATGAGGAATATGTTTCTGGAGATGTTTCTAAGGAATATTTAACATTCAAGGAAGATATGATGCCCTCACAAACAAGGTTTGAGAAATTTGCAAGGGCCTTTTCATTCGTTGATATAAAACTGACAGAGAAAGACAGAACAAGGATTCAAAAATATTTAGATATGGCACATCTTGATTTGACTCCGGGACAGGTTGTTGCATACGCTTTTTTTTCAGCATTTTTAATAATTTTAATTGGTATTCTTATTTCACTCGGGGTTTTTTATTATTCTGGAGAATTCCCAACACCGGTTGCTATATTCTTGGGATTGATGGTTATAACTTCAATGTTTGTTTTCTATTATATTTATAGCTCTCCTCAAAGATTGGCAAATATCTGGAGGTTAAGGGCAGGATCTCAAATGGTTCCATGTATCTTATATGTAGTAGTTTATATGAAACATACCTCTAATTTGGAAAGAGCTATTGCTTTTGCTGCAAAACATGTTCAACCACCCCTTTCTTTGGATTTGAAGAAAATATTTTATGATGTTGAAACAGGAAAATTTTCATCCATTAAAGAAAGCCTTGATAATTACCTTAAAACATGGGAGAATGACTCTTTAGAGTTTGTTGAAGCATTTCATTTAATTGAATCAAGTCTGTATGAGCCAAGCGATTCAAGAAGGATATTGACTTTGGAAAAAGCCTTACAGGTAATACTGGATGGAGTTTATGAAAACATGCTTTCTTTTTCAAGAGAAGTAAGGAGCCCTTTAACAAATGTCTACATGTTAGGAGTTGTCCTTCCAACTTTAGGACTTGCACTACTCCCTCTTGCTTCAACTTTGCTTGGAGGAGCCATTCTTCCATATCATGTTTTTATCTTATTTAATCTTATTGTGCCTTTTTTTGTTTTTTATCTTACCAACTCTGTTTTATTGAAGAGGCCATTGGGGCATGGAGAAACCGAAATTTTAGAATTAAACCCACAATATTATCTATATAAAAGCAAAAAACCATATGTCATTGCTTTTATAATTTGTTTCCCTTTGTTTTTGCTGGGATTAACCCCTTTTTTATTTCAGAACCAGTTTTTTCTTGAGCAAACTGGTTTAAAGAGTGATTATGATTTATCTGAGTTTGGTCTTGGTTTTTTGGAAGGCATAAAGCTTTTTGATTTTAAGAGAGCTCCTGAAAGTCAAGAAATTGTCGGTCCTTTTGGAATTGGCGCCCTTCTTTTTGGTATATTTATTCCACTTTCTATAGCTTTATTTTTTTCTTTATCTTACAGATTAAAGACCAAGAAATTAATTGTTGCCAGAAATGACACTAAACAGCTTGAAATGGAATTCACAAACTCACTTTTTCAGCTTGGGAATAGGATTGGAGATGGTTTGCCTGCTGAAATTGCATTTTCACGGGTTGCCGAATCTACAAGAGGGCAAAAAACAGAGGAATTTTTTAGAAAAGTTAGTATTAATTTACATCAGGTAGGCATGTCTCTGGATGAAGCAATTTTTAATAAACAAAGGGGAGCTGTTATATTTTTTCCATCTTCGCTTATTGCTACGAGTATGAAAATACTTCTGGAGTCGGTTAAAAAAGGTTTGAAAATAGCTGCCCAAAGTCTGATGAGCATTTCCGAATATATGAAAAATATCAATAAAGTTGAGCAGAGATTGAAGGATTTATTGGCAGAGGTTGTTTCTGACATGAAAAGCAATATAGTATTTTTAGCACCTCTTTTGTCAGGAATTGTTGTCGGATTATCCAGCATGATTACTCTGATATTAAATAAACTGACTACTATATTTACCCAGGCAATAAGTTCTGGCAGTTCGCCCGAATTTGGTATAGGAAATATAGGTGATTTGCTAAATTTATTCAGAATTTACGAGATGATTCCTCCTTACTATATACAAGTTGCCATTGGTATTTATATGATTCAGATTACTTTTATTTTAACTAATGTTTTGACAATAATTGACTCAGGGGACGATAGGCTTCAAAAAACCTATTCCATTTCCAAAAATTTGTTAACTGGAATGGTTTTTTATTTAGTAGTAACTTTAATTTCTGTTATTACTTTGTCTTTGTTAGCAGCATTTGCTTTACAGGGTGTGACAGCATAAATTTTTTAAATACTTTTTAAAAAATTATTATAATATCTTAATATAGCTATTTAACCAATTAAAATCTTGTAAAACATGGCAAACAAACCTTTATTAATTATCTTCATTTATTATTAGAATGAAGAATAAAAAAGGTATTGAGATTGAGGTGCTTGGATGGTGGATAATGGCTATAGTTGTTTTGGTGATTATATTGCTGGCAGGAATAATTTTAATAAACAAGGGTCAGGGAGGATTATCTTATTTTAGGGAGCTTTTCAGGTTTGGAAAATGAATTCATTAGTATCAGATAATAAGGCTATACTGGCAATAAATAAGCTAATTATTGCTATTATTGTTATTTTTGTTGTAGTTTTAGTAATTTGGTTTTGGTTTAAATTAAATATCCCCGGAAAATTAAATATAATTCTTCCGGGATTTGGTAGTTCCGGAGCTGGAGAAAAAGAGGATAATCAAAATACTCCCCAACATATTTTTTGTAAGGGCATTTCATGTTTCCCATCTGGAGAGTGTAAGAATCAAGAAAGTGCTGGTTCAGATGAAATTTTGGTAGAAAATATACTTTGTCCAAATAATCAGAAATGTTTTGTAAAAGAAAGCGAGAGTATTCTTGAAAATGAAGGGCTTAAAATAGAAATGTTTGAAACTAATATTAAGGGTATTTCTAAAGATTTACTCTTCGCTCCTAGCTCTGTTAATTTTATCTCTCATTATGGAGAGATAAACAAGTTAAGTTTTGTTGTTACATATCCAAAAGATTTTTGTTATATTCTTAGGACAAATAAAGCAGTTTTATTACAGACAGGAGAGATATGGAGAGCTCCGGAAATAGATAATCCATGGAAATATTCATGGGAACAGACCCCTAAAGACAGGTTTATTGAATTGTTGGCATGGGATGTTAATGATAAAAATAAATTTGTTTCCAAAAGAATAAAAATTATTCAGCCGGATTTCAAATACTTTGATGGCAAGAGAATTGAAGATACTAAATTTAAAGAAGAAATGTTAAACTCAAAAATAGGACAAAGGTTTTATGTTGTTGGAATAAAAACTGACGTGCTTAGCGATAAGAATTATAATAATGTTCCACTTGATTTTGGTATTGAGGTCATTGATAATGGTGATGGAAAAAGAGGGTATAGTGTTTATATCTCACCAATACTTCAATCTGATAGGAAAATAAGCTACATGCAAGAATGGAAGCAGCTAGATTGTTCCTATTGGCCATGGGATTCTGTTTTACAAGAAAAAAATCTCAAAAATAGTTTTAAGGAAACACTTGAATCAAATTGCAATTTTTAAAATGAATAAAAGAGGATTTTTATTGGGAGAACATACAATAAATATCATAATTGCAATTTTAGCCATAGTTGTATTGGTGTTTTTGGGAATTGGTATTTTCGGAATATTCTCTTCAAATAATGATTTTAGAATAGCAGAAGCCCATGTAAATAATATTAAAGCCATTATTTTAGGGCTTAAAGAAAAAGGTGGTGGAACACAAAATTATGTTTTGGTTTCTCCAAAAAAATGGGCTATTATTTCATGGCCTGCTTATGATGTTAAACCAATTCCTGGTGGTCCTGGCGGAATACCATACTCCGGCCCTATTATGATTTCTAATGGAGATATTCCTATTGCCTGTAAAACCAATGAATGGAATAAATGTGTTTGTTTATGCGATTATTCTTCCGGAATATCGCTGAAAAAATGTAATGAAAATGGAGTGTGTTTTGGAGATAAAGACTTAGATATTATTGTCAAAAATTCAAAAGATCTGGCAGATAACCAAAGATCTTACATTGATATAAAATCACTTATTAAATCTGGAAAGGAGATTGAGATTTCTTTGGATAATAATAAGGTTATTATTTCAAGAAATCCATAAGAAGAATAAAATGAACAATAAAGCTGATCAGGATTCATTGGTAAAAATAATCTTGTGGATAATATTTTTTCTTATAGCATCTTTTATAGCTTATTATCTTGTTGGTTTTTTAACCGGAAGGTAAAAGATAATAATATAAATGATATTTTATTTAATTTAAAATGGATAGAAAGGGTGAAATTACATCAAGCCAGTTAGTTATGATTATTATTCTTGTTTTTAGTTTTGTTGTTATTATGTTCTTTTATTTCCAAATCTTTCCAGACACAGGAAAGGGTTTGGCTGGTGATGCTGCCTGTAAAGAGTCTATAGCATTGAGACATTCCCTTAATATCGGGAGTTTAGTTGAATTAGGAAAAAATTACATTCCTTTAAGATGCAAGACCCATAAAATCTGCCTTAGCACAGGAAAGTATCTGTGTGAAAAAGAGTTTACTGCACTTGCGAAAGATGATCCCTTTCAGAGAATAAAAGTTAGTGAAGATATGGAAAAAGCGAAAGAAAAAGTTTTAAATGAAGTTTCAGAGGCTTTAATTAATTGCCATGTTGTTCTCGGCCAAGGTAGTCTGGATTTTATGCCACACAAAACTTTTGAGCAAAATTATTGTTTAGTATGCTCCAGAATCGCTTTTGATGATAAAACTTATGAAAATGTCGAAAATTTGAACATTCAGGATTTGTATAATTATCTACACTTCAAAAAAACACAGGACGGGACTTCATACCTTGAGATATTATATGGAATTAAGGATCCAAGAATTTTGCCCTTGATTTATAATGGAATAATTAGCTCTTCGGATTTTCCTAATTTGAAACAACCAGAACTTTATGAGGGTATTGCTGTAGAGGATATCAAATTATTTCCTACTAAAGATACAGCAATTATTGCGCAAATAAGGGCTCCTGGGAAATGGCTAAATTATCTAACTTCAGGAGGAACTGCTGTAGCAGGCATTGCAGCTGTTGCTTATATGGCCTCAATTCCACTAAGTGGAGGTTTAAGTCTTGCTGCTGTAGGTGGCGCTGTAGCTATTCTGAAATTTGGGTCTATAGGAGTTGGTGGCGCAACTGGGCTTGTTTATTATTGGACAACTCCTGGAGGAAGCACTTATTCTCCTCCTATTTTGGTGCCATATAATGCAGAAGAGCTTTCCAAACTAGGTTGCACAAGCTTTGAGGAATCACCATGATTTTTCTCCATGTTTTTTATGAAAATTATTGAGCAAGACAAACCTTTATTAATTATTTTAAGTTATTAGAAATATGGATTTATTTAGAAATAAAAAAGGGGTTGATCTATTACACAGCACTATTATTTTTTTAATATTAAATCTAATGTTTTTTGGAATTATGTTTGGAGTTGTCTATAAAGCAGGAACAAATGCAGCATTTTATGAACAACTATATTCAAAACAGATTGCTCTTTTAATTGATAGTTCTAAACCAGGAACTACCTTATCTATTAACTTAAACCATATAGAAGAAATATTGGAGAGCGAAAATATCTCTCCAAATGAAATTTTTGATTTTCAAAATGGCAAGGTAACAGTCAAATTAACCCGTGGCACAAAAGGTTACTCTTTTTTTTATTTTAGCAATTATAATGTAGAGAAATCTCTGGAAAGAGGAGGTAATGGGGATTTATTCCTGAAATTAATTATTTCAGAGAAGTCAAAAAATGGATAGTTTAAAAATTTTTTCAATAAAGGGAAAGAAAGGTGATGAAAAAATCATGTTTGGATTTATGGTTTTTGTCTGGTTTTTGGTTGGATTAGGGGTTATGCTTGGAATTTATTTTGTTTATGGAGAGGAATCTGATATAAAGGAATTTCAGGCAGAAATTTTGTCTGATAGGATAGCTGGATGTTTAGTAAGGGATTCAAAATTAGCTCCCGAGTTATATAAGGAAAATAATGAATTTGATTTATATAAATTGTGTAATTTTAATAAAGACACTCTTTCCGGAAACAAGTTTTATGTTAGTATAAATTTTAATTATATTGATGGAGATAAGGTCGGAGAAAAATTTAGAGAGCAGGTTGTTACTGGCAATCCAGATGCCATTACCCAGTGTGCTTTAAGGGAAAAAAATATTCGTGCAGAAAGATATTTTAGGTGTGTTGGGAAAAAGTATTATGCCTTAACATCAGAGAATAAAGTAGTTTTGGTTGACATATTTACAGGCTCCAATAATGAGGGAGGAAGATTTTAAATGATTTTAAAAAACAAAAAAGCAGTTATAGGAACTACTTTAACATGGGTGGTTGCATCAATTATACTTGTTTTTGTTTTAGTAATTTATTTTATTGTATTGAATTTATTATTTGGGGTAAATTTTATTTCACAATCCAGTATTATGGTAGAGAAGGGCATATATTACAATTTAAACGAGAATAAAAATATTCTTTTATTTATTGATAAAAATAAAGAAGTCGTTGATAAATGGGTTGATAGTGATTTGGTAGTTTCAAGAGAAGAGTTTATTAATGGAGAAATTTCTGAAGAAAAAAAGAAATTATATGACGATTTATTTTATTCATATACTTCTTTTGCCAAAAATTTGGATTATAAAGATCCTTATTTTTATATAAGGACAAAAGAAAAGGAAATGAAAATTAGGAAATCTCCTTTATCAAACAATTTGGAATTTGATAAATGGAGTATAAATAACCCGACTAATGGTATTTTTTATCATGACATAGAGGCAGACAAGATTGAAGGAGATCCAAATTATTTAAATAGGTATTATTTTGTTTCAGAGGGAGGAAATTTAATACTAATTATTTTTTATGATGAATCAAAAATCTATTAAAATTGTTAAGAATAAAAAAGGAGGGGTGCCTTTGTCTATTGTTTTGATAGTTATACTTACAATAATACTATTATCCACAAGTCTTGTCTTATTTTTATCAAGAGAAAAACAATTTTCAAATTCTATTTATTCAACTTCTATACTAAATGATATCTATGTAAGAGAGAATATGCTGAATTACCAGATTCAAAATTTAATTGAAAATTCCCTGAAAAATGCCAATTCAGAAGAAGAGTTTATTGAAAGTTTTAAAAACCAGTTAAATTCCTATAAAAATCTGCAAGGAGTTTATTTAAATCCTGATTTGGCTCAGATAGAAAAACAGCTAAATGAAAGAGACAAAACAAGGGTTAGTTTTCAAAATCAAGGAGATATAAAAATAATTTCAATTAGTTTTAATATCTATTTGAATAATGAGTTATTGGATAGGGATAAAAAAGTTTTTAATACAGAGTATAGTTATTTAAAAAATTTTGAAGCTGAAACTTAGTAATGTTTATAAATACAAATAAATTAATTATTGATAAGCATATGATGGTGATTAAAAATAAAATAGGTCAGGAATTTTCTGTTGTTACCCTTGTTATTCTGGGGCTTGCTATTTTTACTGCACTTATTATTGCATGGGGCTTTTATACTAATTGGACATTTATTACAGGCAAAACTGATGTTCTTCCATCTGATTTGGCATTAAAGGCCACAGCATGTAAGAGTCTTGTTTCAAATCAACAAGCTTATTGCGAGTTTGGGCCGCCTTTAAGAGTTCCAGGAATTTCAGGAGATTTATATGTTAATTGCGAATACCCTGATCCTAATTTCAAGAAATTGCTTGAAGATATTACCAATAAACCTGAATGTGATCTGAATACATCTCAAAGTTTTTGTGATAAATTAAAAGCTAATACTCGCTTTAAAGGCGCCACGGTTAATGATATTGTGTGTGAAAAAAATAGTTAATAAGTATTAATTTTTATTTATGGATGTTTTGTATATAAGAAAATGTCTGATGATTATGTTTTTGCAGGGAAGAGAAAGACAAAGAAGGATCTCTGGAGAAAAAGAAAAAACAGAGGGTATAAAAAGGGCGGCCAAAACAGGAGTGTTAAATAATTATTTAATTTATAATTGAATTAGTGTTAGCTTAGGAAAATTATTCCTCGTTAAAATTATTTTTATTAAATCCTCTTAAATTTGAAAAAAATATTCCTTTATTTTTCATTTTAGTTATATATTTTTTATTTTGATTCATGTGTTGCTATTTCTTCTGCCAAGCTTAGGGCTATACTTAATATTAGGGGACCTATAATAAATCCTGTAATACCAAATATTCTTATTCCACCTATTACACCTATCAACATTATTATAGGGTGTATTTCTGACCTTTTTTGAAGTATCTTGATTCTTAATAACCAGTCAATTCCAACACTTAATATTAGGCCTAAAATTAATAGCAGTGTTGCATTTAGATAGTTACCGTTGATTATTTCTATTACCATTAGAGGCAGCCATATTATTATTGGCCCTAATAAAGGGATGACTGCAAAAATTCCAATTATTATTCCGAATAATACTGCAAGTTTAATGCCTAAAAGAGAGAATCCTATTATTGCTACAACAGCTTCAATAATCCCGATTATCAGGGTTCCATAAATAATTTCTGAGCTAACTTTTTCAATTCTTTTTAGTATTATTGCTTTATTTTTGAAGGGCATAGCATTTATTATTCTTGCTTTAATATTATACCAGTCGACTAATATGTAATACATCAAAAAGAAAATAATGAATAAACTGAATAGTGTTTTCGGAACCAAAAATGCCAGCGAAGGTAACTTTGAGATTAAATAATTTCCAATAGATCCTTTAATAGAATCCATATTATTTATTATAATTTCTGATTCTGGAAATTTTGATACTAAATTAATAATCTCGTTTGGAGTTGACGAATTAATTAAGATATAAACTTCCTTAAGAATCGATTTGGCAATAAATGTGATAGAAATTGTTATTATTGTCAATAAACTTATTACAGAAATCAGTGCAGCTACTGGCCTTGATATTTTTTCAGCAAGTTTATCTGTCAAAGGTTTTATTAAAAATGCCAACACGATTGCAGTTATTGATTCTATGAAAAAATCCTTTACAATAAAATATGATACAATGAAAATAGCTGCAAGAACCCCATAAAAGAAATATCTCTTAAGGTTGTTACCCTCTTCTTGTTTATGCATTCTTTTTCAAGGCAGGAAACCTTAATAAAGCTTTTTCCCTTTTCATTGAGATGATTGAGTTCCTTGCAATTATTGGAGTAATATGGATAGTTGCAGCCATGGTTCAGGATTTTAAGCAGAGGGAGATTGCCAACTGGATAAATTTTTCTCTAATAATCTTTGCTTTAACTTTCAGACTATTTTATAGTGTTTTTTCAGATAACTACAGTTTTTTTGTTTTTGGTTTATTCGGACTAGCTGTGCTTTTTATTGTTGGGCATTTGCTATATTATGCAAGGGTTTTTGCAGGAGGAGACGCTAAGCTATTCATTGCTCTTGGTTCAGTAATTCCATTTGCTTCAGATTATTATCTTAACACCCTGATATTTTTTCTATTTTTAATTTCTCTTCTGGCAGGAGGAGCCTTATATAGTATTGCTTATACTCTTTTTTTGGTTTATAAGAATAAAGAAGAATTTAAAAAAGAATTCAGGAAAAACTTCAATTCCAGATTAAAGCTTTTTATTTCTTTAATATTTGTTTTTTTTATTTTTTTATTATTTTCATTAATGTTAAAGAATTTTATAATTATTTTATTTCCATTATTTTTGATTTTAACCTTTTTTCTTTATATTTATGCGAAATCTATTGAGAAAACCTGTATGTTTGTTTATACTAATCCGAAGCGTTTAACCGTTGGAGACTGGTTAGCCGAGACAATAATGGTTAAAGGAAAAAAGATTGAACCTTATTGGGAAGGATTATCCCAAGAACAAATTGATTTTATAAAAAAATATTATAAAAAACCAGTATTGGTAAAACAGGGAATTCCCTTTTCTCCAGCCTTTCTTATAGCTTTTTTGGTAATTTTATATATTCAGTTTTTAGGGAATGCGGATTGGGGCCTTTGGAAGTTTAATTTCTTTTTTTGAATTTTGTTTTATTTTGGTATTTTTACCTTTTGTAATTTTCCGGTTTTTTGAATCAATTTTTGTCCTTTCTTTTTTCTTTTGTCCTAATATTTCCTGATATGATTTAAGCTCTTCTTCTGCAGCTTTTCTTCTTGGCATGCCTAAGTGTTCATCATTATATACTGGCAGAACCTGTATAATTCCCTCACCAATTATTTCAGATGTCGAGATGCTGACTTTTGAACATTTAAACTTCAACTTTATTTTTTTTGCCACTTTATTGGCTAAAGAGAATGCCTGACTTGGAATATCATTTTCTTTTACAGGCCTTTTAGGTATTATTATTGTATGCCCCTTTGTTATGGGGTTTATTTCCAAAACCGCTAATGCTTTTGAATTTTCGGCTATTTTATATGCAGGTATTTTACCTTCTATTATAAGCCTGAAAGGAGATTCTTGTCCTTTGAAATGGCTTTTTTCATTTCCCTCATTTTGTATGGATATAAGCTTGTTTTTTACAAGAAATTCCTCAAATTGCTCATCACTCATTTCCTCTATTTGTGTTTTCATAGAAGACTTTTGCGGTTCTGGAAAACTTTCTATCTGTTTTATCAGTTGTTCTTTAACACTTGCCAATTGCTCTTTTGATAACATATAAATTTAAGTTATTTCAGCTTTATAATCCTATAGCTATCTGTATTTCAGAACTAAATTTATAAAATCATAGAAAATATTAAATATATCTGTCGTTATGGTTAATAATGATAAGAGGCACTGATGATAAAACTATTCTCGATGAATTTGCCGAAAAATTTGCCCAAATAGTTGAAAAACATTGCAGGTATATAGTAGTTTCTGGCTTTGTTGCTATTGCCCATGGCAGAAGTAGAGCAACTGAAGATATTGATATGATAATAGAAAAAATATCTAAAGATAAATTTATAGAATTACATAACGATTTGGTAAAAAACGGATTTGAGTGCATGCAATCAGAAGACCCAAATATTATTTATGATAATTATCTGTTACATAAAACAAGTGTAAGATATACTAAAAAAGGAGAGTTTATTCCAGAGATGGAAATAAAATTTACTAAAGACCATTTAGACGAATTGCAGATTAAATCAAGAAAGAAGCTTCCATTGACTGGAATCGACATCTATTTTTCCTCAATTGAATCAAATATCGCATTTAAAGAAGAGTATTTAAGGTCAAAAAAAGATTTGGAAGATGCTATGCATTTAAGAATCATTTATAAAGATAGCATTAATGAAAACGAAATAAATGAAATAAAGAAAGAGATAAAAAGGTTTAGAAGAAAATGAGCAATAAAGTAAGAGAGGAACATAAAGAGCAAATAATCAGGTGGGCTAATTTTGTCAGGGAAAATCCAGAAGAGTGGAAAAAACATCTGAAGCCTTTTTTAGACGCCCAGATTATAATTGCACAGAGATTTTATAAAAACCTCTCCAAAAGTGAAGAAGGTAGGGAGAAAATTAAACTACTTAAGGCAATTTAGTTTTTGTTTAATGTTTACTTAATTGTTATTGCTAACATAAGATTTAAATATTATTTTTTCTTTTGTGTTGTTAGGTTTATACTAAAAAACTAAAGAGGTTGAATGAACAGAACTATAGGTTATTTGATAAGTGTTGCAGGGCTCGTGGTTTTGGTGTTGGGAATTGCCCCTTTTAACGAGGAGCTTGTTTCTTACTTTCCTGTTTTGTCAGGAATACCTTATTATCTTTTTTTTGGTTCGGGCCTTATAATTGTTATTGTCGGAATTCTTTTTCTGAGAAAGTCATCAGGAAGGCAGCCTGCAGAAGTTCCTATATATCACGGGAAGAATATTGTTGGATATAGAAGAATGAAGTAAGGATTTAAAGTATTATGATAAATTTAATATCAACAAATTTATGTTTCATATCTTGCTCCCAAACGTCTTAATCTTTTTCTTATTCTTTCTATTGTCCTTTTTTGTTCAGGAGAGGGAGATGGGCCAGCATTTACCATTATCCTATGAAGGTCTGCCTGTAAATTTGCTATTTCATTTTCTATAGAAACTCTTTCAAATTCTTTTATATTCATGCCACTAAAATAAGCATGTATTCTTCTATCAAATAGTAACATGCCCCCTATTAGAATTATTATCCATAGATATATTTGGTTTCCAATAGGGTTTATTTGATCTGCTTTGTATATCCATAGTATTATAAATATTATTCCAAAAAATATCCATGCAACCTTTCTTCCAATACCTGGAAGACCTATTACATGGACACCATATGCAAAAATTAAGAAAGGAACTATCGTGGTAATAGCTATACCTAAAGTCGTATATGGAAGCAATAATCCCAGGATAAAATTATTTTCAGACATAAATCTTACTGATAATACAGAAACTATTAGTGCAACTAACATAGCTATATTTCTAAATCCTTCAAAAAATGGAACTCTATCCAAAATAACAAAAATTATAATGAATAATAATATTAAGAATAAAGCTTTAATGAAAAAATATTCTCCGTTAGAATAATCTCCAATAATCACTTCAAATATTGGGGTAAAAAATCCTACCGCCTGATCTATTAACTGCTGCATTCCTATCTTTAAATCAATTTGATTAATCAAAGAGCTTTGCGCAGATACTGATTTTAATGAAAAAAATATTAAGGATAAAGATGTTGTGAGAATTATAAATGAAGTATTGTTTAACCAATTATCTTTTCCAATTTTTTTATTCATGCTATTTTTAAGGTTATTTAGTTTAAAAATATTAACTTAGTTGAATATATATTGAAATTTAGTCTCGAAATATTTATAAAGAAACTTTTCATTCATATGTGATGAGTAAAAAGAGAAAGTTAAGGAATAAATTTTATTTTTATTCTATTTTATTAATTATTTCTTTATTGTTCTTTCTTTCATTTATAAATGCCCAAAGTGATAATCCAAAAGCTACTGAAATAACAAGCGGAGCTAATTCACCTAAAGGATTTGTGGATAGTATTGTTTTGTTTGTAAACCAGGTTATTAATTTATTTACTCAAGTAGGCAACCCACTTTTTTCCACTTTATTAGGAAATGTAGGTGCTGGCGGCGATTTATTCACTAAGGTGTTAATATTTTTTCTTGTTGTTATTGTTACTATTGCTGTTCTTGACAATGTTGATTTCTTTAACGGCAGAATTTGGCTTCAAATAGGTGTTGGGTCTATTATTTCTATTTTAGGAATAAGGTTTATCCCAAATGATATGATACAATCTATTATTCTTCCTTCAGGAGCTTATGTAGCCGCCCTTACAATGATTATTCCATTGGCATTATATTTTTATGTTATGGAAAAGTTTATTCCAAATTTTATTATAAGGAGAATTGGGTGGATTTTATTTGCAGTTGCAGCTGTTATTTTATGGGGATATAATTACAATAAACCTTTTTATTGGATATATCCAATCACTACTGTCATTTGTATTGTATTGTTTTTTATTGATGGAACATTAAATAATTGGATGTCCAGAGCAAAGGCAAAAAGAAGTTTGGAACATGCAAATAGCGAAGAGATAGAGCTTCTTGAATCACGTATGAAAGCTACAAGGGAAGCAATAGGTAGAGCTCGTGATCCAGCTAAATTAGCGTTACTTCAGAAACAGTATGCTGAACAGAAGAAGGCATTAAAGGCATTAACAAGTTCAAGATATACTCCTTAATTACCTTTAAAAATAAGTTATTCTTATTTTATTGATGAAAAAAGAGTTAAATCTATTCTTTATTTTTTTGTTTTTGATTAATTTTTTTATTGTAAATGTTTATTCTTTAGAAATTCAAAGTCCTGAGCAAACTATAGGAATAAATATAGATAATCTTCCAAGGAATGAAGATGAAGCAAAAGATGTTACTAAAGAGTATTTAAAGCAGGAATGGGATAGTATCTTAGAGAGGGGCCAATTTGGAAGATTTTTATTAGGAGTAAATAAAATATTTGTAGCTTTAAGTCCATTCTTTAAAAGTATTATTGGAGTTGAATATTCTTTGAGCTGGTATTTTTTCATATCTTTATTTTTATGGGTTTTTATTTTTATAATAATTTTCCATACATTAAAAGACATTATTTTATTTAATATATGGGGGGTAATAGGTATTAGTTGTATTATTCCAACCATTGCGGCTCAGGCTAATTTTTTTAAATTATCTGTTGACTTTTTATTAGATTTTATTGATAATGCTTGGCTGGTAATAACTTTTCTTTTATTAATGCTTATAACAATTTATTTTTATGAGGCATTTATGAATTCTTTTGGTAAGATAATGAAGAAAAAGCTTAATAAAGATATTGAAAGAAGAAGAGAGCTTAAGGCAGCTACAGTTGAAAGATTACATGATATAGAACTTAAGTCAAGAGGGAGTTAGCCAAAAGTCCGTTTTCATTTGAATTCATTTATTATGCAGAAAGAATGTTCATCCAAAAGCCCTGCGGAAATCAATTATTTCTGCTGAGTTTACATGAGGAATTTTTGAAAGTTTTTCCTCTAATTTTTCTCTTTCAGCATCTTCTTCCCAGGAAAATGTAATTATCAGTGCTTTAATGCCAAAAGCTATTGGTTCATGTTCTACTTTGCCTATCTTTCCCCTTTCTGTTTTAATTATCTTTTCAGCTTTTTCTTCTATATCCAAGAGATTTGCATTAGGAGAATCCGGCATTATTTTTATTTTAACTGCTGCCTTCCCCATTTTTTATTGAGTAGATAATTGTTTTTAAACTTTTATGCTACCCTTAATTGTTTAACTTTTATCACTTGAAAGTTTATTTCAGGTTTTATTAGTGCTATTTTGGATATGACAATGCTTAAAAATACTGAATATTTTTAGGATTTGTAAATAGAAAGAGGACGAGAAATGTTACAGAATTATCAACAGCTTATTGAGAAAATATCTAGGGCTTCTGGTTTGAGTGTTGAAGAAGTGGACAGGAAGGTTGAGGCGAAATGTGCCAAGCTTTCAGGGCTTATAAGTAAGGAAGGAAGCGCACAGATAGTCGCTTCTGAGCTTGGAATTTCGTTTGAGAAGGAAAAGATGAAAATTTCTGAACTGGTTTCAGGAATGAAAAGAGTAAATATTATTGGAAAAGTCATAAGTGACCCACTAATTAGGGAATTTAACAAAAATGGAAGAGGGGGCAAGGTGCTTTCCATGGACATTGCTGATGACACAGGAAATATAAGGGTTGTATTGTGGGATACAAATCATATCTCTTTATTTGAGAAAAATGAACTTAATAAGGATGATGTGATTGAGATTTCAAATTCCAGCGTCAGAAATGACGAATTGCATTTAGGAAGTTTTTCAGATATTAAAAAAAGTAAGGAAATTTTTAGTTCTATTATTATGGAGAAATCAGTCCCCGAGAGAAAAATATCCGAGTTAAAGGCCGGAATGAGGGCTAAGTTAAGGGCTTTTGTAGTCCAAATTTTTGAACCAAGGTTTTTTGAAGTATGTCCTGAATGCGGGAAAAAATCCATGAGTTCTGAATGTGCAACACATGGAACAATAATACCTGAAAAAAGGGCTTTAATTGGAATTGTTTTAGATGACGGCTCTGAAACTATAAGAGGTGTTTTGTTTCAGGAGCAAATCTCCCAGATCGGGATTAGTATTGAAGAGTTAAGTGATGCTGCTTTATTTATGAGAAAAAAAATGGATTTGCTTGGAAATGAATTTTATTTTATTTGCAATACAAGGAATAACAACCTTTTTAATACCATGGAGCTAATTATTCAAGAGGTGAAACCTTTGGATCTTGATGTTTTGATACATGATCTAAGAGCTTAGTGAATGTTAGTAAGAACCCATTTTTCAATAAGTATTTTCGCAATGATTTTGTTTCTTCCTTTAGTTAATTCTCCTGTTATTTTTATTATAATGGTTTTATTAGGAACCTTTTTGCCAGATATAGCTGCTATTCTTGTTCAAGTGGAAAAAAGGCAAAACAAACTTATTCATTTTATAAGTATTCACCACAATTTTTTGCATAGCTTGACAATTTGTCTCTTGGTCTCAATTATTTTTTCTATTTTTATCCCTATTTTAGCATTTGGATTTTTTTTAGGTTATTCTTTACATTTGCTGGCAGATAGTTTTACAAAAACAGGGATAACTCCTTTCTGGCCTTATCCAAGGAAAATTGAGGGTCCTTTGAATTATGGGAGTGTTGTTGAGAAATCTCTCTTTTTTACGTTTGTTATTTTAGATGTGTTGCTACTTTTTTTTACATTAACTAAATAATTAATATTATTATGGTGTTGGTTTTTTTACTGAAATAATATTTATATACTCTTTTTGTGAAAATTAGGTATGTCAAAAGATGAGGTAAAGAAAATTAAAGACGCGATTGACGAGCAACCAAGTTTAAAAGATTTACCAGGAATAGGTCCTGCAGCTATATCAAAATTAGAGGCTGCCGGGATTTATGATTTAATGGGAATTGCAACCCTTTCTCCCCCAGCATTATCTGAAATTTCAGGATTAGGGGAGAGTGTTGCAAGAAAAGCTATTCAGGCTGCGAGAAAAATGTTAAATTTGGGGTTTATAGATGCATCTGAGTATGCAAAGAAACGTGAAGATATCAACTTTATTACAACTGGTAGTAAAAATTTAGATAATCTTCTTGGAGGAAGAGGTGTTGAAAGTAAGGCAATTACTGAGGTATTTGGTGCGTTTGGTAGCGGAAAAAGTCAGTTAGGTTTCCAATTGTCTGTAAATGTCCAATTGCCCAAGGAAAAAGGCGGAGCAAATGGGAAATCCGTATATATTGATACAGAGGGTACATTTAGACCGGAAAGAATAAAACAACTTGCTGAAGGTATTGGTGCTAATCCTGAAAAAGTGCTGAAAAATATCTTGGTTGCAAGGGCATTCAATTCAGATCATCAGATATTATTGGTTGAAAAGATAAATGAGATGATAAAAGACGGCGAGCCAATTAAATTAGTTATTGTTGATAGTTTAACAGCCCATTTTAGGGCTGAATTTTCTGGTAGGGGTCAGTTAGCAGATAGACAGCAAAGACTTAATAGGTATTTACATGATTTAATGAGACTTGCTGAGCAGAGGAATTTGGCTGTCTTGGTTACAAATCAGGTTATGGCCAATCCTGCAATGATGTTTGGAGATCCTACAACTGCTATTGGAGGAAATATAGTCGGACACGCTTCGACATATCGTATTTATCTAAGGAGAGGAAAAAAAGATACAAGGGTTGCAAAGCTTATTGATAGTCCAAATTTGCCTGATAATGAAACTGTTTTTCAGGTTACAACTCATGGACTGAAAGATGTTGAGCTGAAGGAATAATTGAAGAATTATCCAAATATTTATAAATATAAAATAATCTTGATTTTTATGTTTTTAGTAAGAAATGTTTTTCATGCAAAGCCCGGTAAGGCAAAGGCTTTAGTAACAATATTCAAGAGAGCAGCACCAATATTGGAGGAAAGTGGTCTTGTTAAAAACACCAGAATTCTAACAGATAGTATTGGCCCATTCTGGACAGTTGTCCTTGAGAATGAGGTTGAAGACCTTAATAGTTATATGAATATGGCTAAAAATGTCAGCATTACTAAAAGGTATGGGCAGGCAATGAAAGGATATATTGATCTTACTAAAGGCGGATATAGAGAAGTTTTTAGCATAGAATAACTCTTTTTGCTGATTATGTGATTACAAATATTTTCTTAGTATTAAAATATAAATATTTTTATACCAAATTCTTTTTTTGTTTCTGTTATCGAAGAGGTGTATGAATTATGGAAGTGATTGCAGATTTACAAATACATAGCAAATATGCAAGAGCTACTTCCAAGGACTTAAGTTTTGAAAATTTAGAGAAATATAGCAGGATGAAGGGACTTAACCTGCTTGGCGCTGGAGACTTTCAGCATCCTGAACAGATAAAAGAAATAAAAAAGAAGCTTAAAGAAGATGATAAAGGTATTTTATGGACAAAAACAGGATTCCCTTTTTTATGGCAGACAGAAATAAGTTTAATGTTTGCTCAAGGAGGCAAAAAAAGAGCTGTCCACCTTCTTGTTTTCTCGCCTAATGGAAAAGTAGCTGAAAAAATTATAGGTTATTTAGACAGTAAAGGACGCCTTGACTATGACGGGAGGCCTATTTTTGGAATAACATGCAGAGATTTTGTTAAAGATATAAAGGATATAGATGAAAGAATTGAAATAATTCCTGCTCATTGCATGACTCCTTTTTTTGGGTTATTTGGAAGCAAGAGTGGATTTGACTCATTGCATGAGTGTTTTGGAGATCAGGCAGATAAAATTTATGCTGTAGAATCAGGGATGAGTGCAGATCCTTCAATGTTATGGAGATTTAAGGAAATTAGTGAAGGAAAAAATATTGTCAGTTTTTCAGATGCACATAGTTACTGGCCATGGCGCATAGGAAGGGAGGCAACTATTTTTGAACTGGAAGAGTTAAGCTATGGTAGTATAATAAAAGCAATAAGAACAGGTGATGGTTTAAAGGCAACTATAGAAACCCCTCCTGAATATGGAAAATATCATTGGGACGGACATAGGAGTTGTGGCTTTTCTTGTAGTCCTGAAGAAACAAAAAAGTTGAAAGGTATTTGTCCTGTATGCAAGGAGTTTTTAACTATTGGAGTAGATTTTAGGGTTGAGGAAATTGCTTTCCATCCAAAAAACTATAAACCATCGCATGGAAGGTTATTTTATAAGATACTTCCTTTGCATGAACTGGTTGTTTTATTTACAGGCCGTGGAATCGCTTCTAAGGAAAATTGGGAGATTTATTCTTTCTTAATTGAGAAATTTGACAATGAATTTAATATCCTTCTTCATGTTAAAAAAGAAGATTTGCTCAAAGAAGAAATAAATCCAAAGCTTGTTGATTTAATCATAAGGAATAGGGAACAAAAAATAAAAGTTAAGCCTGGATATGATGGCGAATATGGAATTGCCATCTTGGAAGAGCAAAAAAGGTTGTTTTGATAAACACCTTACAATAATAATCAGGAATTTTTTTCTTTCTTCTTTACAAATTTTTCCCTGTATTTATACATTGGATCAAAAGTCAGGAAATTACATTTTGGGCACTTGTCTTTAAAAGTGTAATTATTGCAATTTTTATTAGAACATTTTCTTAACATTTTATTTTTTCAAAGAAAATTCACACTTTTCTTTTTTTGCATTTTTTTCTATAGTTTCTAATATAGAGTTAATTTGTGAATCAGCTTTTTTTAGATCATTAGAGGAAATTTTAATGACATATTTTGAACTTCCTAAGTAAGTTATATTATCATATACAGCCAATATGTTTTTTATTACTTTTATTCCATTTGGTTCTTTGCATTTTAATATAAATTCCTGTCTTATTTCCTTAACTCTTTCTTTTTTTTCAGAAATAACTTTTTCTATTTCAGGTATTTTTGATTTTTCAAAATACCTCTCCAATATTTTTGGGTTTTTTCTTGCTTCTTCAATTAACTCTATAAGCCCATACTCTCTTTTTATTCTATCAAGAATGTCTACAGATCCATGCCCGAGTATTTTTTTTAGTATGCTGAAATAGCTTTTTTCTTTTTTGTATTTTTCCAATAAATCTTTTCTTTCCTTTTCTTTTACCCTTCTCAAACTAAGAAAGAGGTGATTATCCTTATATTCAAGAATTTTACAAACTATTATTTTATTTGGCACTGCATATTCTCTTATGTTTCTTATTCTACCTGGAGCAACTTCGCTGAATACTATGCTTCCTTTAACTCCAGATTCTGTTTCAACGAATACAGTGGTTTTTACTATGTCTTTTACGATGCAGATTATCAAATCTCCTTCATTAAATGTCTCATTCATTCAATTAGGATATTATGTGGGTTTAAAAAGACTTTGCTGAAGATTTTTCAAATTTAAAACTTTACAAATTCTATTTCTAATTTTTTTTTCAATTCATTTACAAATTCCATCTCTTTGTTTTTTTCTATTAAACATCCTGCTGCTGCTTGATGTCCTCCAACCTCTCCACCAACTATTTCAACAACAGAGTTTAGTACTTCTCTTATATTTTTTCCTGTCTTTCCGACCATTCTGGCTGAAACTTTTATTTTATTTTCATTATAAGCCATTGCAATTATTGCTTTTCCCTCTTCATAATTCCTTGAATTTGAAATTATACTTGCTATCGTTCCTATCATGGTGTCTTTGATTTTGTCTTCTGCATTGATAATCAGGTAGTTTCTATCTTCTATTTTTTTCAGTTTAGGCAGTGAATCAAGTGCTTTAACTATACTTTGTTTATATTCAGCATATATCCTTTCAACCCTTTCTTTCGCCTTTTTGTTTTGTAGACAAAATGAAATTGCTGTTCCACTCTCTCCTAAACGGCTGCAGGCATTAATCATCGCACTTATTTGTCTTACATCATCAAGCCTGTTGAAAAAGTTTATCAGGTAAATATTTCCTATTAATGATGACTGGTCGCTATTATCAGCTCTTTGCAAGGTAATTGCTGTTATTAATCTTGAAAGCTCTTCATTGTCTAATTCTATAACGGATTTATATTGCCCATTAATTTTTTGGATCCCGATATCTCTCAAAAAGTTGTTTGCACCATAACTTGATCCCGTTACTCCCGGAATATATATTTCCGAGTTATATTCAATTACTTTATCTATTGGCCTTGTTGCAGGATATAAAATTATCCCTTTTTTAACTATGACTTTGGACTCATTTAATATTGCTTGATAGGTTTTTCCTATGCTTTTTTCCATTTGGTCACCAACCATGCCTATTATTGCAAGATATGCCAAGTCAGTATTTTTTTCGTCAAGGGCTTTTGCAAATAAATATGCCATTCCTGCCCCGCTTATTTCTTCCTCTTTATATAAATGAGGGTTTAGTATTGTCACATTTTTTGGTATATCAGATGTTATCTCATGATGGTCCAGGATAAATACCTCTGTATTTAATCTTTGTATGTATTCAAAACTGTTTGATGCCAAGTCAAGAAATAAAATAACCTTGTCCTGAGGTAGTTTAGTTATTATTTGTTCATCAAGCTGTTTTACAATTTTTACTGAAAACTCTTTTTTAGCTCTTTGTAAGGTTTTTGCTATTATTGCTGCTGAAGTTATTCCATCAGTATCATGGTGGCTTATTACTTGTATGGATTTATTCTTAGTTAACTCATCAAATTTTTTAGCCACCTCTTTTATCAGGTTCATCATTTTCTTTTCACTGAAATTTATTGTAATATTTTTCAAGGGCTTTTTTATGGCTTATGTGTCTAACAAGCTCCCTTTTTGCCTTTTTGTCTTGATTATTCTTTTCAACATGCTTCTCAATTTTTTTTATTTTATCATTCACAAAATCTATATCTTTTTTATATCCAATATTTTTTTCTCTAAGGATTCTTGATATTTTTTTCCCCAGAATCCTGACATTATGTACTCCATATTTTTCTTTTAAAATTCGCCCTATTTCAGCAGGATGTTTACCCTGATTTCCCAAATCTATAACTATTTCTTCAATATTCTCTATTTGTGCTCTTTCAGGTATGTTCTTTTTTTGTGTTTTTGCCGGTTTTTTTTCAGCCATATTTAATTCTCTTGAAACAGGTTTAAAAATGTTTTGAATTTATTGTGGATCTATAATACTAAATTTTTTAAACTAATTTTATTTAGAGATTTATACAGCCCCGTAGTACAGTGGTCAAGTATCTCGGTCTTTGGAACCGGGGACCCAGGTTCGAATCCTGGCGGGGCTATAATTCTTTTAGTTAATTATTTTAAGTTAATTAGAGGCATGTAATATCATCGGTAAATGAGTATATTATAAATTTATTTGTTAGTTTTTTTTAAACAATACCTAACTGATATTGTCCGGAGTTCCAAAATTTAAAACATAACATTTATAAATGATGATTATTTAATTTTAATATTAAAGGGCGTGATAGTATATGCAAAAATTTTATTTTTCACAAATTTCAAAATTCTCTTTTACTATAATGATTCTATTAATGTCAGCTTCTCTTATTTTTGCTTTTTCTTTTAGCGATCTTTTTACAGGAAAGACTGTTCAAAATATTCGAACAATGTCTGGTGGTCAAGCGCTGAATCCAAGCGAATGGGAAGAAAGTGATAATGGTAATAATCCAGCTGTTGCAGGAGCAGTTTATATCGGGGATAGGATTTATTTCGATGTTTGTAATAACCAAAAATCTATAAAAGAATATTTTATAAAAGATGATAAAGTTAGGTCCAAAAATATTAAATGTGATTTTGGGTGTGAATCTGTTGATTTCACCTTTAAAGAACAATCTAGTTCAACAGGCCAGTGTAAGGCTGCACCTGAAGAAGGAAGGTGTAGGGAAGTTGGTGATGTAGTAAATGATCCCTTTACTCCCGGAGTTGTGCTAATTAGGGGCTTTAATAATGTTCTTACTTATAAGGTAGATAGTGTTATTGATGAAGGAAATGGAAAAGTGCTTATTGAATATTATTGTGATGGAAATAAAAGACTTGCAAAAGATACTTATAGATGTAATGGAGTTATTAGGTCGCAAAATGTTGATGTTGGTGGAGGTATAACTAAGTCTGCCAATTATTGTGAAATTCGGCCAGTTACTTGTATTAAAAATGGAAAAGATTTGAGGTATACAAAACCTAATGGAGAAGATGAAGTAAAAAGAGATAGGTGTTTAGGTTTATCTCAATCTGAAGATTCTCAGGACAATGAAGATACAAGAAGGAATGTTTCAGGCGCAAATACCGTTCAGTTTTTTTGTAGAACTGACGAATTTGATATTGACGGAGATAACGATGTTGATATAAATGATTTAAGGAATGAAACTAATGATCCTCAAATAAGGGCTGCTATATTAGGGTTTTTGAGAGATGGACAACCCTTTGAGAGAGTTGTAAGTAATTGCGGTTTGCCAGGATGCAGTTCAAATATAACTGCAGTTTGGTGCAATCAGCCAACTTGTGTGGAAACTGATTCAAGAATCGCTAAAAGAAGAGCGAGTGAGGTTAAAATTGTTAATGTCTCCGATAACAGTATTTTATATTCTGCAAATGATACTTGTGTTGGAGATAACAGGGTTTTGGAATTCTGGTGTCCTACTCAGGTTTCAAAATTTATCAGCGCTAAAGATCTTCCATGTGGAAGTGGTAGAGTGTGCGTTAATGGCGCTTGTGTAACAAGATAAACCATATTTGATTTTATATAATAGAGTTTAATAAGAGTAATTTAGATGTATCTTATTTTAGTCCAATTATATAGAAATATTTTTCTACCACTTAGTATTTTTCCTTATATCTTCCTCTGGACTCTACTTTTTTAAGTTGTTCAATAGTTTTTTCATAATTTCTGGAAACTTTGTATCCAGATTCAATGTTTTTCCAGTATTCTTTCCATTTTAAGAAGTGTTTTGCTTCCAAGGCTTGTCGAATTAAATGTAGGTCTACTGCCTTGTCTTCAATTCTTTCTGAATGGAAACCAAGGCCAAAATCAATGAACCAGACCTGATTATTTTTGTCCAGAATTATGTTGCTTGTTGTTAAATCTCCATGAATAATGTTATTGTCGTGAAGTTTTGCTATGCTTTGTCCTATTTTTTTACAGGTTTCATTTGCCAAATTTTTTTGGAGTTTGTCCAACCAAGTGGACAGCTTTTTACCTTGTATATAATCAAGAATTATTTTTGATTCTTCTATTTTTTTTATTTTCGGAACATTGATGATCCGAGAAGCCTTTTCCATTAATTTTGCCTCTGTCTTTGTTCTTTTGACTCTTATTTTCTTATCTAATTCTGGCAGTCTGTAGTTTTTTGATATCCTATCTTTAATTATTAATTTATCTTTTTCATCTAAAAGTATTTTTGCTTCTGCTCCTTGCTGAATTATTTTTTGGCCTGACATTTTATACATCAAATTATCATTTTCGAAATTTCCTTTTTCAAATATTTTTACAACATTATACTTTTTCTTGTTAACTTTTATATATCTTCAACTTTCAAATTCAATTTTTCCATTTTATCCAAATTTGAATTTCTTTTTTCCGAATTTTCTGGCGAGTTTCATCATTTGCTTGTTTGACATCAGTTGTGAAGGATCTCGGATTTCTTCAAGAGATTTTGATCCTGATGCGAGCTCTTTTATCATTTTATATTGTTTTATTAACTGCCTGATTTCAGATGTTGTAGTTCCAGAGCCTTTCGCTATTCTGGAAATTCTTGAAGTTTGTTTTTCCAATATTTCCGGATTCTCTTTTTCTTCGCGAGTCATGGAAGATATTGCATATTTCCAGTGTTTTATTTTCTGTTCCTGGTTTTCCATTATATTATCAGGGATCTTGTTTTTTAATTTTCCAAATCCAGGAATTAGTTCTGTTATTTTATTTAAAGGGCCTATGGATTGCATTGAATCAAGTTGTAATGCAAAATCATCCAAACTAAACTTACCTTCTTCCAACTTTTTTAGTGTTTTCTTCTGCAAATTTTCATCCATAGATAGCCTGACTTTTTCAATTAGGCTTTCAAGATCACCCATCCCTAAAAGTCTTGATATAAATGATTTTGGATTAAACTGCTCTATATCTCCCATATGCTCCCCAGTGCCTATAAAAAATACAGGAGCCTCTGCTTCTTTACAGGCTGTCAGGGCCCCTCCTGCTTTGGCTGAAGAATCCATTCTGGTTATTATGATTCCTGAAATATTGCACGATTCCTTGAATTTTTGGGCCTGTGTTTTTGCCGTTTGGCCAATATCTGCAGCTATTACCAGTATTGTATGTGTTGGTTTAATTGTTTTTGATATTTCCTTTATTTCTTTTATTAATGCATCTTCTAAAGCATCTCTTCCAGCACTGTCAACCAAAATCAGGTCATATTTTTTTAATTGTTCTTTATATTTCTCATAAATTTTTGGAGCATTTTTCTCATTTTTATCAATGAAAACAGGTACTTCTATTTTTTTTCCAATTTGTTCTAATTGTTCTGAGGCTGCCGGGCGGTGGACATCCAAACCAAGTAAAGCAACCTTTCTTCCTCTTTTTTTATACCACATTGCCAATTTTCCAATTGTAGTAGTTTTCCCAGTTCCATATAACCCTACAAACAAGATTGTTTCTTTTTTATCCAAGATAAGATCTTTTTTCTCTCCTCCAATTATATTCTCAATTTCATTGTATAATAGTTTGATTAAATGCTCTTTTTTTTCTATGTTTTTTAGGTATTTTTCACCTTCAATACGGATTTTTTCACTAAGCTCTTTGACTAAAGATATATTGACGTCTGCCGAGATTAATGCTCTTTGCAGATCTTTGATTATCGATTCTACCAAGGATTTATCTACAAAAACTGCTGATTTTATCCTATCTACTGATTTTTTCAGGATATTACCAATTGTTTCAAGTACCATGATAGAAATAGTTTATTGAAGGTTAATAAAGTTTGGGTTTGCCATATTCTATTAAATTTTATTGAATTTACTAAATCAACCCTAAATTTACAAGTATTTCATCTTTATTAAATTTTTGTAAATCTTCATAATTCTGGCCCACTCCAAAGTATATGATTGGTTTTCCTGTTATATATCCTATTGAGATAGATGTCCCTCCACGTTCGTCAACATCTGCTTTACTTAATATGGAAGCATCTACTCCTAATGCTTTATTAAAGATTTTGGCCTGTTCTGTTGCATCATTTCCGGTAATCGCTTCTGCCACAAAAATTTTTAAATCAGGTTTTGTGATACGAATAATTTTTTCCATTTCTTTAATTAAATTGTTTTTGGTATGCATTCTTCCAGCTGTATCAATCAATACAGCTTTTATTCCATGGGATTTGGCATATTTTATAGCGTCAAATCCAACTGCTGCCGGATCTGAACCATAATCATGTTTAATAACCTTAACTCCCAATCTTTCTCCATGTTTTTCTAATTGTTCTATTGATGCTGCCCTAAAAGTATCTGCAGCTGCCATGACACTGGAAATCTTGTATTTTTGAAGCAAATAGACAATTTTTGCAATAGTTGTTGTTTTTCCAGCTCCATTTATTCCGAAAAATAAAATTACAAATGGTTCATCTTTTTTTGATTTAATTTTCTCAATCAGGTCAAAAGGTTCTATTAATATTTCCCTGATTGTTTCTATTAAAGTATCCTTTACTACAGATTCTATTTCTTCTTTTTTTACTTCTATATCAACCAGCCGCTTTTCCATGTTTTTTTTAATTTTATCCACAACCTCTACAGAAACATTGCTTTCCAGTAAAATCATTTCCAATTCTTCAAAGATTTCTTCAAAATGTTCTTTTGAGAGAGTTATTGTACTAATTTTCTTTTTTAATTTTGAAAAGAATCCGTCTTTTTTTTCAGTTAAATCATCATCTTCTTTTGACTCTTCCAAACCAACTTCTTTAATTTCTTCTATGATATGTTCTATTTTTTCTTTTTTTTCTTCACGTTTTTTTTCTTTCTTTTTTTCCTTAATTATCTTGTTTTCCTTATCTTTCTTAGATTCTTCAATAGGTTTTTTCTCACTTTTTCCCAAAAAATTCTTTATTTTTTCCCTAAAAAACTTAAACATATAAATATGATAAATATAGGACTTATAAAATTGTTGTTTCTTTTATTATAGTAATAATTATAAATTTAGTTTCTTTTTTCCAGATATGATAACATACAATGATCTTTATGAGGCGTTGAGAAAAGAAAGGTATAGTGAGCAATTACAGTCTCTTCCAAAAAAGTTTATTGCAAATGTTGCTGAATACTTGGAAGAAAAGAAGAAGATTTTTAACCAATCAGGTATTTTGCCAGCTGAGGAAATAATCAAAGTTAAAAAACAATTTGAAAACGCAACTTCTATATTCAAGGAACTTATGGTTTTAAGAAAAAAAAAGCTTTTGGGCTTGGTTTTTGTAGCTTCTGAAACAGGAATAAATAAAAGAGATTTTGAAAATATGCTTGATTTTGAAAAAGAGCTATTTGATAATATAATTATTTCAGTAGAGCATGCAGATAAAACCTTAAATTCCCAGTTTAACTATACTAATGATGAATTGGTTCCGGGAATTGAAAAGAAGCTGGTATTATTTTTAGAGCCAGTTGATGAATTTGTTGGTTTAGATGGAAAAGATTTCGGCCCATTTGAAAAAGGAGAGATTGTAAATCTTCCATCAAAAGTGGCAGATATTTTGGCAGAAGAGAAGAAAGTAGAGGTAATTGAATAAAAAGCCTCCAGAGGGATTCGAACCCTCGACCTACTGCTTACAAGGCAGTTGCTCTACCACTGAGCTATAGAGGCGTAAAGACAACTTGCATTTTATTTATGAAAGTAATGAAAGTAAATTTAAATACTATTTCTGGTTTAAAAAGTTTTAGAGAATATAAATATTTTAATATTTATTCTTTTTTAATAAGGAAATGGAGCACTGCTACTCAATTAAAGGTTTATCAAAATATTTTAATGAAAATTTTGAGGAACTAATGCAAAAGTTTTCTCATAAAAATGACTTTATTTGTTTTGATGAGACTTTCATCAGGGGCTGCACATTTAGTATTGGATGTGGAAATGAAACTTACAGGTTTTATGCAACACAGCTTATTGATGACAAAATTTTGTCTGATGTTCAGGTGTTGGTTGCAGGTCCCTCTCCTTATCAATCAAGAGGATTTTTATCAGAGTTTATTGTGTGGTTAAATCTGGTCCCGGATAATAATAGTTTGGAATATAATTGTATTAATGTATAAGTTCCTTAACTATTTTATATATTGAATAAGGTTAATAAATATGGTCTTCATGGCTTAGTTTGTAATTATAAATTTCATCTTTTGAAAACCATAAAGAAATTTCCTCTTTAGCATCTTGTTCATTTTCAGAGGCATGAATTAAATTTGGAAGAGCCTTTTTTGCAGATTTTGCATATGTTTTTGATGCATGGGCAAAATCTCCTCTTATTGTTCCTATATCTGCCTCTCCCGGATATGTATTTCCAACTATTTTTCTTACATGAGAAATAGCATTAGAGCCTTCAATAACCATAGCCAGTATTGGGGCAGAAGTTATATACTCTAATAAATAATTTCTTACGTGTTCACCATGTTTTTCCGCTATTGCCTGTTTGTAATGCTCTCCGGCAAATTTTTTATCAACTTTTATCATTTTTAATGCCACAATTTTTAGCCCTCTTTGCTCAAACCTTTTTATTATTTCCCCTATTAACCCTCTTTGGATTGCATCAGGTTTTATTAGGATTAGTGTTTTTTGTAATGACATATTGTTATTTGTCTTCAGATTTTTTATTTTTGCTTTTTTTAGGTTTTTTTTGTTCGTCTTTATTTTCAGACTCTTTTTTTTCTATATTTTTTTCTTGTTCTTTTTCATAGATTTCATGCTCTTTTGGGTCTTCAATTCCTATAAATTTTATTTCAAATAAGCCAAGAGGATAAACTTTCCTTAATTTGGGATTTAATTCTCTCTGCAATTTATTATTCATGATGTCTAAAATTAAATTTTCAAATGATCTGTCTTTTGAGTATTCTATTAATTCCTCTTTTGTTTTATTTCTTAACCCATTTAAGACTCTTCTGGATACTCTTTTTCTTGTTAAAAGAAAAGGTTTAATTCTTATTCTATGATCTTTACATTGTGTTAAAAACGAGTCCTCTACATAATCTATTCCTTTTCTCATCATTCTCCTTATATAAAATCCCGGAAGATGAGCCTGTACCGGTATCGCAATTATTTGTTTATTTTCTTCTTTAACTGAAAATAAGATTTCTAATGCCTTGCCTTTTAATATACTTGTTAAATCCAGCTTTATTGTTCTTCCAAGAAGTTCTGAATTATCATGGGCATAAAGCTCCACTTCTTTATTTAATAAAGGTATTCTTACTGGCAAAAATTTTTTCTTTTCTGTAACCATTTTATTCTAACATCACTTTTCCTGATCTTTTTCCTTTTTTAGATTGATGTGATTTTTTACACTCATGGCAGGTATAAACAAAAACAGCCTTTTTTGTATTTTTTGTTTTTCTTTTCCATTTACCAATAGCCGGTTTGCTGTATCTTCCTTTATTCCCTGTTCCCGGAATTGCCCCTCTTTTCTTTGCTCTTTCTAAACTACCATATTTTAGTTTTCCTCTCTTTATTCCAGTTGATAGTAGTTTCACTTTATGATCTGTTTTTTTATCACAAAAAGGACAATATCTCTTTACTGATTTTGGTTTTTTCATAAAGTCTTATTATTTATTAGCTTTAAAAAACTTTTTATACTTGGTCCCGCAGTTATTTTATACTTTAAATGAGAGTTAAATTTTTGGAGAAAAATGGTCAGAGAAAATTTATGAAAGATGTTTTAGTTAGTACCAATTGTCCTTCTTTAAGAAGTTTTGGGCAATTTGGACTTGATATTCCTTATTCAACAATGAAAAATTATTATTCTGAGAAAAGAATTATTCCAAAAAATTTATTTGACAAGCTTTGTTATATGGCAAAATTCAATAATAAGAATTTTAAAATTGAATTTGTTAGTGATTATTGGGGCCAGAGTAAGGGAGGAAAAAAGAGTAAGAGGTTAAAGTTTAAATAATATTGGCCGGTGTTTGTTATAAGGCCTTGTAGTCCAACGGTTAAGACACATCCTTGACGTGGATGGGACCCAGGTTCGACTCCTGGCAGGGCCATATTATTTCAAATGATTTTCTGCAAGTGAGAATTATATAAAAATTTAAAAATATGCAGGATTTGGATTTTTATGGAAAATCAAAAGAATTCTTATGATTTCTTCTACGGAATGGGAAAATACCTATCTTTAGGCTTAATGTTTGTTTCAGCAGGATGTTTAACTTATAATCATGATAATAAGCATACAGATTATTATGTAGGTAAAAAAGGTTTTTTCAAAAGGCATTGGCTACCTGCTAACGAAGATGAGCTTTCAGATATTCTTGTTAAACCTTATATAATGCCTTTTGTTCAAGGAGCAGAATCAGTTTATAAGAATCCAGAAGGGAAAAAATAAACACTGGAAAACTCTCTTTTAATAATATTTATATACGGGATTAATTTATTTCTGATATGTTTGAAAGAGAGGGAAGGAAGGGCCAGATAACCTTGTTTGTGATTATTGCAATTTTGTTAATAGCAGGAATAGTTACGGTTTTTCTTTTAAGAGATAAAATTTTTTCAGGAAAAGTAAGCGGAGAATTTTCTCCTGTTTATCAGTATTTTGATAACTGTATAGAAGAAACTACTAGAGATGCAATTAACATTGCAGGTTCTCAAGGAGGATACATAAATACTCCTGATTTCATTCCCGGAAATGAATATGCACCATTTTCATCACAACTTGATTTTTTAGGTATTCCTGTTCCTTATTGGTATTATGTTTCAGGTAATGGAATTATTAGGGAACAGGTTCCTTCTAAATCATTAATAGAGAGGCAAATATCTGATTATTTAAATTCAGAGTTGGAGAGATGCGACTTTTCTTCTTTGGCTTTGAATGGTTATAACATCAATACCAGAAAGCCTGAGAGTTCTGTCAAAATTTCAGATAACAGAGTTGATGTAGATGTTTTAATGGATTTATCTGTTTCAAAAGCAGATTCAAATGCTGTAAAAAGAAATCATAGGGTTGAAGTGAAAAGCAATTTTGGAAAATTTTATTCTCTTGCAAGTAAAATTTATGATAAGCAGAAGAAAGAGGCTTTTCTTGAAAATTATTCTATTGATGTTTTGTATAATTATGCTCCTGTTACAGGTGTTGAATTGAGTTGTTCTCCTTTGGTTTGGAATCCTCAAGATGTTGTCAAGAATATAAGGGAAGGATTAGCTGCCAACATTGGAAACTTAAAGGTAAAAGGAGATTATTATGATTTGAAAAATACAAACAACAAGTATTTTGTCATTGATTTGGGCGAGGATGTCAAAGAGAATGTCAGATTTTTATATGATTCAAGATGGCCTTCAAGAATTGAGATTTGGCCTGTTGAAAACCAGATAATGATTGCAGAGCCTGTGGGTTTAGAAGAAGGATTAGGTGTATTGGGATTTTGTTATGTTCCATATCATTTTGTATATGATACTTATTATCCTGTCCTTGTTCAGATAAGTGATGGAGAGGAGATTTTTCAATTCCCTGTAGCAGTTGTAATTGATAAAACAGTTTCAAGAGAGGCATTGTCCGGGGAGGTTATTGACGAACAATCTTCATTAGACGAATTTTGTTCTTATAAAAATACAAACATTCGGGTTTATACTTTCGATTCCAATATTGCTCCGGTAGAGGCTGATATCTCTTTTACATGCCTGAATCAAAAGTGTAATATGGGAACAACAAAAATCAGCGGAAGTGACGCAATATTATCAACTAATTTTCCACAATGTGTTAATGGCAAGATTATTGCCAAAGCAGAAGGTTATGCTCCTGCAGAATATTATATTTCTACAAATAATCCCGGAACAGCCAATATTTTACTGGATAAACTTTACGAGAAACCTTTAGAAGTAGTCGTAGGAGGCATACCTGTTGAGTCAAGAGATGCTAATGCTTTGGTTGTTATTTCATTTAAGGGAGATAAATATTCTACAACACTTGTATATCCTGAACAGAAGAAAGTCAAGCTAACTGAAGGGTTTTATAATGTATCTGTCAGGGTGTTTTCAGGAACTGATTTAAAGATACCCGGAAGCTCTGAAAGTAAGTGTGTTCAGATTCCATCGCCCGGAATTTTGGGATTTTTCGGAAAAACTAAAGAAGAGTGTTTCACTATAAATCTTCCTGAACAAACCCTGTCTAATTACCTTAGTGCTGGGGGAAATTCTCAGGAATTTATTTTGGAATCAGATCTTAAATCCGGAAATAAAATTAAAATCAGTGTCCCTGTTTTCCAACCCACAACATCTTTAGAGCAGTTGCAACAAAATTATGAATTGTTAGATAGTCAAAATATTTTCATAAGCTACCAATGAGAAGAAAATCAAAAAATGTGGTTGCATTATTTTTAATAGCTTCAGCTATTTTA
Organism: Candidatus Pacearchaeota archaeon; assembly: GCA_038869755.1. GTDB lineage: Archaea > Nanobdellota > Nanobdellia > Pacearchaeales > GW2011-AR1 > JACPLR01. The sequence continues at coordinate 113,285 of JAWCQN010000001.1, forward strand.
TTTTCTTCTAATTTTATATCTGCGCAGTTTTCACAAGGAGGAACAGGTCAAGAGTTTGGTTTGGGCCAGACAGGAGGCGAATTTTCAGAAAGTTATTCTTCTTCTTATGTTCAGTATAGCGAGCCGGGTTTTATTGGACATCAGGCTTTTGCATATACAGATCCAAGGGAAAATTTTGAAATATGCAGGCAGAGGCAGGACTTTATTTTTCAGATAGCTCCAGGAGGGTGTTCTCCATCTGTTGTAAGGAGTGACTTGCTTGCTGAACAGAATGTGCTTGTTTTCTGTAAATTATCTGCTATACAAATAAACCCGACTATTGATCCATCAAGAATCAGGAATATAAGATTTGCACCTGTCGGAAATGTTTCAGGATATATATTATCCTTTCCATATCTAAGGCCAAAAACACTATTAAATTCCATAAATAATAATGGGTTTGGCACTCTTAATAATGCAGGATATTTGGGAATATATTTAAGACAACAGCCAAATGAAAACCTAATGCCTGACTTTATTTCTGGAAACCTAACTGCTTTTGTTGATTATGATGTCCAAGAAGGTTTTGGAGCAGGTTTTATAGAAAGGCCAATTCCTGTTTTAAGCGACGAGGAATGGAGATTGAGGTATAAAGAATATGGTTTTATGAACGGATTAGGGTATTTAAGAGTTGAAGAGGTAAGGTCAGATAGGGTTTTAGTCGGAATCTATACAGATGTCAATAGAAGATATACCTCTTTTGCAGTTGAAAAAGGGAAAACTTCTCAGGAGGTTTATCTTCCGGGATTGTATTGCAATTCTGCTTTATCTGTTTCCTTTCTTGAGAGCGAGGTTCCAAAAATAAAAGCTAAAATATTTCTGGATGATAATGAAATTGAGTTTTATGAAGGAGATAGATTTGGAAATGCATGTCAGGCAGGTAAAATTTCAATAGAAGAAAATGGAGATTCAAGTGTTTCATTAATATGTAATGGAAAGAGAATGTTACTCTCATTAAATAAGAGAGATGTAAAACTTACAATAGACAATGAAAACAAAAATGCGAGGATAGGAGATTTATTGTATTCTTCAGAAGAAAATGGAAATAATAAAAATGTTTATCTTGGGTATTCCGGGGTTTTGAAAGATGGGAAGGAATTTGTTTTATTGGTCAGCTCTCAAAAAAGTTTTAATGAGATAAGTGATGCTGTAAGAAAAAAAGGAGAGAGTATTTCCGAGAACAATTTTCCTAATCCCGAGATAGAAAATGGGGAAGGTAAGTTATTCTCTTACATTGGAGTATTAAAAGACTCTTCTGTCACTTTTAATGATAAAAATATTGGACTTACTGGTTTTTTGACAGCTCCTCAAGGCAGTGATGATGCAGAAACAAATTTAAGATATAATATTGCTGCCACATCATATAATGATATTAATTCTAAATTTAAACAGATTAGTTTTCCAAATATTATTGAAGGAAGTTATGGTAAAAAGTCTCTGAAAGATTTATTCGAGCTTTCCAAATTTGTAGGAAAGAATAAAGAGGCGAATGAAATTGCGAAAAAGATAAATGAGGAATATGGAGAAATTGTCTCTTCTGATTCCATTTTACAAGATGTTGATTATTCAGGTGCTTATGATAGCTTCGAACTTGGAGGTATTACCCATAATATAAGGCTTGTTTCAGTATCAAATCCGAGTTTTGAGGAATTAGGAGTGATTGTCTCTGTTGATGGCGGAAAAACTAATTTACAGAAAGGAGATTATCTGATTCCATTAGAGATAATTAACGGGAAACAAAAAAGAGTGGTTGTAAGGGATATTCTTGAGGATAAAATAGTTTTGGAGGGGAGTTGTGTAACTAAAGATGGTATTGTTAGTAGTGTAAATGAAAATATAGAATTGTTCTCTTCAAAAGTTATATGCAATACAAATATAAAGGTAGAGCAAATCAACATAAAAAAATCTGCAAGAATAAAAATTAATTCAAACAATAAGCATCTTGGCAGCGTGACAAATATAAGTTATGCAATAGGAATTGAAAAAAGGGCTTTTCCTTTATCTCCGGAAAAATCCTTGGCAAGAATTAAGAGACTTAATGAGTCTATAGACAAGTGGCAGAATATTTCAGATTCTTTATCTAAAGGAGTTAAGGGAATGAAAGCTGCTTGTTTTACAACCTCTGCAGCATTGCAAGTCAAAAATCTATTTGGAAATTTGGGAGGAAAGGCAATTGCAAGGACAGCTGCTATGGAAAGATGGCATAGTTTATGTGATGAGTCTCTTGCCAAAAATGGTATACCTCTAGATGGAATGTCAGGAAGCGTCTATAGGAGCAAAGATGATTGTTTCAGGCAGAATGCAAATGCAATTGAAGAGGATGTTAATCTTATTTTTGCAACTCAAAAGGCTGTAAATGAGGAGATAAAACAGATGGAGCAACAGGGCGGATTTGTAAAAAGTGAGGGTGCTTTAGGTGGAGGGGCTGTTGATCCTAAAGCCAAGGACAATTATGTAGATAAGGTTCTTAAAAATCAATTAAGAAATTCTGATTTAGAACTGATTGATCCAAATGACCCTGAAAAAAAGAGAAAAATTGTTTTGAAAGATTTTGTAGGTAATTTGAAGCCAGAGAGTATTACATATAGTCAGGCAAGAGATTTAGTTATGTATTTTAAATTAGCTTCTTCTAAAAATGAGAGAGTTAAAGCTCTTGCAAATGATAAGCTATATAATTTAGCTGAAGCTGTAAATCAAAATAAGCAGTTTGACAATGCAAGGAGCGAGGCATCTAAAATTACCAATAGTTTGAGAATTAATGGACAATTATACGCCAATTTACCACCTTTACCAAGAAGACAACAACCTGCGATTTATGGGGGAGCTTTATTTGATAATCAACCTGTTGAGTATGTTGTTTATAGAGATGAAAATGGAAATACTAAAGATTATTTAGTATATTTAAAAAATGTACATGACGATGTTTATATAATTGAGAATGCAAAAGAAATTTCTAAAACTAATGGAGGTTATGTTATACCCAACGATAATAGAAATAATAATAATGGCTTTGTAGATAATGAAGTTCTTAATAAAATAAAAGGGCAATATCCTCAATTTAGAAAATATGATTCAGGTTCATTTAGAAATCCTTATCAGAAACCTGAAGTTATTTATCATGAGACAGAGCCATATAAAGGCATGCCTGCTGTTGTTCCAATTGATTTAAGAAATGGGTGGTATGCTGCAACTAAAAATACTTTACCTGCATTTGGCAATATAAAGGCTTTCCAAGATTCAGGAAGAGTTCAGAGCTTCTGGCTTTGCAATGTTGGAGCAAATGGGAGACAGGAGTTTAATTCAGGTATTGGAGATGATTATTGCGGACAGTTTAATTTGAATACTGGACAGAAAATAGATGAATTTTATGGTTTGACAGATGCTGAAACAAAAACTTTAGTTGATAAAGCAAGGAGGTCTTTGGAAGAGGCAGCCTCAAAATATAAGCCGGGAATTCAGTCTGTTTATATTTCTGTTTTGGGAACAAGCATCCCTGTAGGAAATCCAGCTCCATCACTGCCCGGAACTCATTGTGCTGATTTCATGTCTCCAAAAGACTGCCAGTTATTGTTTAATGTTTGTGATCCTGTTATTTGTCCATCTTCAAGATGCAATTTAGGAGGAAAGTATTATGTTGATAATGTTGTTCAGACAGGAATTGTCGGAGGAATTTTTATGTGTTTGCCAAACTACAGAGAAGGAATTATAGTTCCTGTTTGCCTTACTGGGATTCAGGCAGGTGTTGATAATTATGTTTCAATTATGAAAGCTTCAAGAGATTGTTTAACAGAGAGTGTAAAAACAGGAAGATATGTCGGAATTTGCGACGAGATTACTGCGATATATAAATGCGAGTTTTTCTGGAGGCAGGTTTCTCCTGCAATGAATGTAATGCTTCCAAAATTGCTTGAGAGGGTTACAGGTGGAGGAGTAAGGGGGGGAGGAGAGTATATGAATGTCCAGGCTGCTTGGGGCAATATGCAAAACTCAATCGATTATTTTAAGAATCTCTATGCTGTTAATGCCCTCAAATCTTTTAGAGTCAGGTCAACTCAGGAAGTTGGAACCCCAATATGTAAATCATTTGTTTCAACTAAGTTCCCTAAAAAGTTTAAGACCCTAATTGAGCCTGAATCTCCACCTCAATTTGTTGCATGGTTTGATGAGATTCCACAGACAGATGCTACAGCTATTCCTCGTAGTCATTATAAGGTATTTTATCATATTTATGCAGGAAATGACGAGGGAATTCAGTATAGTGTTTATCTTAGGAATGCAGAGGGAATTTCTTTTTTCCAAAGCACTGGAAATTATATAGTTGATACAGGATTTGTTGGAAGAGGAGATTATGTTGATCAGGCAAGAGATTTTGTTGCACCATCTGGATTTAAAGAGTTATGTGTAAGGGTTAATGCTCAGGAAGAGTGCGGATTTAAACAGGTATCTACCAGCTTTGCATTAAATTATTTGAGAGATAAATATATTCAGGAGCAGGCTAAAAATACACAAATTAGTTCTGAGAAAGAGTGTGTTTCCGGAACTCCAAGTTTGTATCCTTTGATAAATCCTAATTTGCAGTCCGGAGTTCAGGAGGCAGTGATTCCCCAAATTTATTCAAGAGGAATTATAAGAGTTTGTGCTACACATAATCCCGGTGGCCCTAGTGATTCTTCAAGATGGCAGGATGTTGGTTTCTGTGGAGATCAAAAAATCAGATGCTGGATTGATAGGAATTCAATTTCAAATGCTATTTCAGACGGGCATATTGGTGCTGTTAATAAAACCCTGGATGCACTAAATGAAGCTGCCAGACTTCAGGCTGAAGGGTATAAAGGAGTGTTATTAAATAAAGAATCAGAGGGTATTGCTTTTAAAGATGCTGATGCGAAATTTAAAGAGTTAAAAGATATGTCAATGCCTCAAAGAGGAGATAGAGAGAGTGGATATAATGAATTTGTTAACAAAGCAAGGGAAGTTTCAGAAGCTGTCAATAAAATTGAGGAAGAGTATTCTTTAACAAATGAGCAACAGGCAAGAGCTGATTATCTGAAAGCTCAAGCCTATGACATAGTTACAAGAGCTGCCTGGAATTCAAGAGCCAAAAATGAAGAGCCTCCTCAATCTTCTTCTGGAAATGGAGGAGGAAATGGGGCAGGTAATGGGCAAAATAATAATGGAGGTCAAAACAATCAAGGCATTCCTAATGAAGAAAATAATTTAGGAGTTAAAGTTATTGTTGAGGGCACAAATTATAATTATCAAACTCTTTCTCAAGTGATTGATTATGTTAAAAATAATCAAATTTCAAATGGAGATCAAAATAAGGGTTGTTATAATAATAATGATAAAGAGGCTATTATAAATTCAATTTCAAAATATTCTGAACAATATGATGTTAATCCATTGTTGGTTTTAGCTGTTATTATACAAGAGAGCGAGTGTAAACAGTTTAAAAATGATGGTCAACCCACTACAGATGGTAGAGATTCTTATGGATTAATGCAGGTTAATGAGATAACATATAACGAAATTTGTAAGAGAGATAATACTGGTAGTTCATTTGACGAAATAAAAACAAATATTCCTAAAAATATACAATGCGGTGTTAGAATATTGTCTGAAAAACACACACTTTTTGGCCATGACTGGTGTGATAAGGATAGTGGATGTAAGGAACACAAATATAGTGCTAATTCCAATAACAAAGATAAAAAATGTCATGAAAATTCTTGTTATTATAGGATTAAATGTAACGGTTTAGATAAGTATTATACTGGCTGGGCAGCAACTTTAAGAGCATATAATGGGTGGGCTTGTAGTGGAGATAATAATTATGTTGAAAGAGTTAATACTATCTATGAAAATTTGAAAAAAATTTATAAAGAAAAAGAAAGAAACAACCAATAGGTTATTGTTGCTTAAATATTAAATCAAAACAAACACTTGAAAAGAAAATAATTCCTTTTATTCATGGGATTCTATTGGTGAATTTAGTGAGTATATCATAAAAGAGGACAAGCAGATAAGAAGGATTATAGAAAAAAATCCAGATTATAGAAATCTTTTAGATGGAATTGTAGAGGAAATTTTGAAAGAATATAAAGGCCCTATTTATTTTGGAAGAATAATTGGTAAATGGGACAGGATAACAAGTGGTGCAGGAATGCTATCTGAATTAGTTCCTGGAGTTGGAAGTGCTGCTTCAGCACTGGAAGAAATACCAGAACTCATATCAAAAGCAATTTATGCAGTTTATTATACCGGAAAAACTGGTGACTGGAAAGCAATTCCTTATTGGGTAGCTGCTGAAACAGCCTCTTTTATTCCATTTGGTGTCGGAGATTTAGTTGACTGGACAAATATTTATTTTAACAGGGCAAGAAAGAAAATGAAAGATGCAGTTAAAACCAAATTTAAGGAGCAAATTAATATTATTAATAGAGATGAAAGGAAAGCTGCTTGATACTTAATTTATTTTTTCCTAAAAGTTTATTTTGATTAAACTTTTCCTAAAAGTTTATTTTGATTAAACTTTTCCTAAAAGTTTAAATGCGGGAGAGAGGATTCGAACCTCTGTAGGCACTAAGCCAACAGATCTTGAGTCTGTCCCGTTTGACCGCTCCGGCACTCCCGCATAAGGGAAGTATCCCTTATCAACCCTCCATGGAATTTTGTTCTATGGAAGTATCCCTTATCAACCCTCCATGGAATTTTGTTCTATGGAAGTATCCCTTATCAA
>JAWCQN010000002.1:0-3409 GCA_038869755.1 Candidatus Pacearchaeota archaeon
CTATAATCGCATCTATCGTCCCCACATGAAATTGTGGGAGAAAACTTAACATTTTCTCCAAAGAATCTATCAAAAAAATCAGTGAATATATTTGCTGAAACAATACTTATTGGTAAAAATAAGATTATTAAGGCAAAAATAAATATCTTTATAGCTTTTTTGACCATCTTAACTAACTTATTTGTTAAATTTCTTATTTTTTTCTATAACGAAAATGTACAATGAATAAAGCTATTATTGAACCAATCCCATTAAAAACTAAATCTAAAGCTGTATTAAAATATCCTCCGACTCCTGTTTCAGGGGCTACAACAACTGCTATAAATTCTACAATTTCATTCAAAGCTCCAGCACCCATTGATATTGCAAATAATAAAACATATAATATTTTATAATTGGTTTTATTGTTTAGATAAGGTTTAATTAAATGCCATGCAACCAAAGTTGTAACTCCAAAACCAAAAGCATGAACAAACTGGTCAAATTTTAAAACATATGTATCACCGATATCAAGTAATCTTATAATTTCAAGCTTATATAAAACTCCATCTCCAACAATTAAACCTCCACCTGCCATGTGGAATAAACCCCATAAACTCAATCCCCACAAAACACCAAGAGGAAAATTAGTTTTTCTAAGTGTTAGTCCTATCAGCAAAAAGAAGAACACTAATACTAAAACATACCACATAAACTCATAGTTCTTGATTGATAGATAATACAGGGCAAATGTAATTATGTAGGCAAGATTAAAAAATATCAAAAACCACTCACTCTTTTTTAATTTCATTTTTCAGTATACCTATTTATAATTAATCCTAATGCAATTATTATTAGTACAATTGGTATCCATGGAATGTTAATTGTTATGATGGTTAATTCCTGAAGAAGCCAGATTATTCCAACAACCAGTAAAATAACTGCAAGCATTGGAAACTTTTTTCCTTTCATTTTGCTTTTTTTCCTCCTTTTGATTTTTTGTTTAAAACTATTAAATAACCAATAAAATAACCTATTAAATAAAATATTACAGCATTAATCAAAATAGAAACCACATAAACAAAGAGACCAATAAAAGTGCTTCTAAACATGCCGTCGCTTAAGATAGCAATCCATGGAATACTCGGCAATATGAGGTAACCAACATCACATATTCCGGCATTGCAAACTCTTGAATAAATAATTGATATTATACTTAGTGTCAAATATATTCCGGATAAAACCAAACCTGTTTTTGATTTTAAACTTTTAGTCTTCATTTTACAAATCTCTTCCAAGCAAAGTTCTTCTGTTGTTTGCTCTGGCTCTTTTTATCCCATTTCTTAAAACTTCCTCGACAATTCTTTCCAATTCTTTGGAGACATCACTAGAAATACTCGTTACATTTTTTTCCTTATCAAGATCTTCAATAACTTTTTTGATGTTGTTTTCTTTTATCAGGCGCCCCATTTTATTTATTATGTTCTTTTATACTTATATATTATAAAAAATTTATGGTTCATGGTAAAAAACATTTATTCCATTTTTCCTTAAAAGTTCAGATGGCTGATATTTTTCACACAGCTCTTGGCTGCCATTTAACACAGATTCCATGGCTAATGGATTTGTTGGTAGTGCATTAAATTTTTCTTTCATTCTAAAGACACTACACCTTTCAAATCTAACAGGATCTATGTGATAGTATATAACATATTTACAGTTTGAGCAGTTCGCTCTTATTTCACTTCTTCTTTCCATTTTCTCCGGAATTTTCAGGCTTTAATAATGGAAAAATAACACACTCTCTAATTGGTTTATCAACTAAATAAGAAAATAATCTTTCTGAAACTCCAAAACCACAAGTTGGAGGCATTCCATATTTTAGAGCCTCTATAAAAGATTTATCATGCTCCATACTTTCCATATCTCCTTTGGATTTTTGCTCCATTTGTTTTCTCAGCCTTTCATCCTGATCTATTGGATCATTCAATTCACTATAGCCATTCCCTAACTCAGTGCCAGCAATTATAACCTGAAATTGCTCTACTTTCCTTGGATCTTTGTAACTTCTTTTTGCTAAAGGAGTAATTTCAGCAGGCTGTCCGATTAAAAATCCGGGTCCATTTAATTTTTTTCTGCAATACTTCCATAAAGAATCAACAAGCCTCCATTTATTGGTTTTAGGGTTGTATTCAACTTTAAGTTCATCCAGCTTTTCCTCTATCTCTTTTTCATTAGCTTTCCAGATATCAATATTGGTGTATTTTTTAATTGTTTTATCATATTCATAAATCTCCCACTTTTTTCCTAAATCAATTCTATACCCATGAGTTACAAATTTCAATGAGTTTATAGTTTCTTTTGCAACTTTTTTATACATTTCCTCAACTAATTTCATACCTTCTTTATAACTTGCATAACTCCAGTAGAATTCCATTTGGGTATAATCCTGTAAATGTTCTATATCCATTCCTTCATTTCTAAATTGTCTTCCAATTTCAAATGTTTTTTCGTAACCAGCGACCATTAGTTTTTTTTGCCATAATTCTCCCATTGAAATTCTTAAATATACATCTATATCCAAGGCATTATGATGTGTTTTGAATGGTGTAGCAGCAGCTCCTCCTGCAGAAGTTTCTAAAACAGGAGTTTCAACTTCTAAAAATCCTCTTTCTAAAAGGAAATTCCTAATTGTGCTCCAGAATTTCTGTTTCTTAACAAATAAATCCTTAACTTCAGGATTCATTAAGATATCTAAATATCTTTTTCTAAGCCTTTCTTCCTCGTCCTGAAGCCCATGAAATTTTTCAGGCAGAGGCAAGATAGCTTTACTTAGCAGATCAATTTTTTTAATTAGTATAGACAGCTCTCCTGTTTTTGTTCTTAACACTAAGCCTTCCACTCCGGCAAAATCTCCTGCATCAATATATTTTTTAAAAAATTCAAAATCTTTTTTCGGAGTTTCACCATTTTGGGAAATAAGCTGGATTTTTCCAGATGAATCATACAGAGTGGCAAATGATATTTTGCCCAAATCTCTCTTAATCATAATTCTTCCGGCAACAGAAACATTATCTTTGGTTTTACCTTCTTTTTTCAGTTTTTTATATCTGTTCTGGAGTTCAGAAGCATAATTCTTAAAATCAAATTTGCTGGGATAAGGATTTATTCCGAGTTTTCTTAACTCCTCAATTTTTTTTATTCTGCTATCAATAATTTGCTCTTCTCTTCCCATATTTTTTCAGATAAAGAGATGTGTGTTTAAATACTTTTTTAGGATTTTTAGAAGAATTATATTTATAATTCGGCTATTTTTATATATGTAAAATCCTAAAATCCTTGAAGTCTTGGAAAGGAACTTCGGTTACTATAACATTTTTGACAATTGCATTTTTTGGGCCTATTTTACACAACTCATACATTTTGTCTA
>JAWCQN010000002.1:3419-64623 GCA_038869755.1 Candidatus Pacearchaeota archaeon
CTACTTGATCTATTTCACCTTCAACAATAGCTTCAACATCACCATTATCAAGGTTTCTTACAAATCCCTTTAGTTCTAACTCTTCAGCGTGGTCTTTTATAAAATTCCTAAAATAAAGGCCCTGCACATTACCTTTAATAGTAAACTTAACTGCTTTTTTCATTTTTTCAATCTTTTTTATTATTTTTTTTGCTGAAAAACTTAAGAAATTGTAATTTATTAAATCTATGGTTTTTATATATTTTTTATGTAACTATACAAATAACGCCATCAATAGGATAAAAAATAACAACCCAATAATTGCAGCAAATATTATCCAGGAAATAATTATAATTACAAATGCCTTTCCTTTTTTAATATCATAAAACTTGCTTACTCCAATCAAACTAAAAATAAATATATGGATAATGGCTATTAAAGTTATCATCAAATTTATAATGGCTCCTGGCTGTTTTAAGAACGATAAAAAAATTTCTTTTTGAACTTCTTTGTTTTGGGTTACCTGTAATGCCTGTAACATTGAATTATCAAAGGTAAATAGATAAAAAAATATCAGGGAAATGAAATAATAAATAAACCATATTATTATTGAGTATAAAACAATTTTGGAGCTGCTTAAAAAGTCTTTTTTAGAGCTGAATATCTTGGCTACCAAAAATATAATATAGGAGAGCAGAAAGAAAATCAAACCAATATAAAAAAGCCCGTTTATTGTAGAGTAAATGATTTCTGCTAGCCATATGTAAATAGACCTCTGATCCTGATAATTTTGATAAATACTTATTAGTGCCACAACCAAAATTGATAAGATGTAAAAACCAAAAAATAATTTCAATGAATCCTGAAGTTTTTCTTTTTTAATTTTATCAAAAAATAATCCAGGAAAGACAAACATATTTTTTATTTTACTAATAAAATCTATTTTAATATATTCTTTTTCAATGTCTTCAGATTTTTGTAAATGCTTCTTAGCCTCTTTTTTTCCCTTCATTTAATATCCAATCTTTTTTGATTTATAAAGGTTGTGAATAAATAGGCTGAAACATTCTTTTAAGAAGGTTATTATTTTATACATATCCTTATTAATATATTGTAATTTATTTAGCCATACAAAAATGGTTGATTTAAAAATATCTGCAGGTTCTTATGATTTGAACAGGTTTCTTAGTGGAGGATATGAAAAAGATATTATAACAACAATTTATGGTCCTGCAGGAAGTGGAAAAACCAATTTTTGTATGTTGGCCGCTGTTTCACAGGCAAAAAAAGGCAAAAAAGTTATTTTTGTAGATACAGAAGGTGGTTTTTCAGTTGAAAGGATAAAACAGATTTCAGAAGGAGAATATGATAGTATAATTAAAAATATAATTTTGATGAAGCCAACCAGTTTTGAGGAACAGAAAAAATCATTCAATTTGTTAGTAAAGGAAATTAAAAAACCAGATATTGGATTAGTAATTGTTGATGGGATTACAATGTTATATCGTCTCGAAATAAGCTCAAAATCAGATATACAAGAATTAAACAGGGAGTTAGCCAGACAATTAAGGACACTTTCAGAAATATCAAGGAATAAGTTTATACCAATATTAGTAACTAATCAAGTATATTATGAATTTCTCCCTGAACATGAATTTAAGGAAGGAAAAGAGAGGAGTGCAAAAATGGCTGGAGGAGATTTATTAAAATATTGGAGTAAATGTTTGATTGAATTAAAAAATGATAACGGAAAAAGAACTGCTATTCTAAAAAAACACAGGAGCCTTCCTGAAAAATCACTTAATTTTACTATTGACAATAAGGGAATCAGAAGGAAAGGATTTTTTTAATAATCTCTTTCTTTTGAATCATTGGTCTTTGATATCAAGGTTGTTTGTGTTGTTTTGAACACCATTATATTCCTTTTTTTGCCTGCTTTCACAATCAGGATTGAAACAAAAAATCCACGGCCTTTTTCCTTTCCTTATAGAAATTAACATATTCCATCCACATAGTTCACAAATTTTCTCGGATTTTTTTATTAGCCCGTTTGGAGGAAGAGAATAGGTTATTTTACAATCAGGATAAGCCGAACATGCAATAAAATACCTATTTGAAGATTTATTGTATTTGATAGTTAAGTCTCCATTGTTACAGATTTTACACTGCATAATTAAATTTTCTTTTTTTTGCTTTTCCCATAACTCTTCTGTGGCTTTGACCAAATCTTTTCCAATTTCATGCTTATTTTTCGAGAATTCGTTACCTATTTTGTAAATAATTGATTTTGTTTCATCAATTATCTTTTCTTCTTTTTCAAAAGGGTTTTTTGATTGCCTTAGCTCATCTAATTTTTTTTCCATTTCCCTTGTCAGATTTTCATCAATTATTATTGGAGAGTTTTTTTCCAAAGTATCTATTAGCGATATTCCCAAGCTTGTCGCCTGTATGTTTTTTTCTCCAAATATATATCCTCTATCATATAGGGTTTCTATTATGGCAGCTCTTGTTGCCTTTGTTCCAAGGTTTCTTTTCTCAAGTTCTTTGATAAGTGAAGCAGGAGTATATCTGTGTGGCGGCTGAGTCATTTTTTCTTCAATAATAATTTTTTTTACAATTACATTTCTTTTTATGTCATCAAGCTCTTTTTCTTTCAATACACTTGGATAGATTTCCATCCACCCTTTCTTCCTTATAGACATGCCCTTGGCCTCAAACTTTTTTCCCTCAATATCAACGGAAATTTTTTTATCATCTAATACCGCGTCATCAAAAAAACAAGCAACAAATCTTTTTACTATTAAATCATATACATTTTTGTCGTTACCTTCTAAAATATGGAACTCTCCTGTCGGAAAAATAGATGGGTGGGCAGGATCTGTTTTTTTCCCTTCAACAGGTGTTTTTCTTGAAATTTTATTAACAAACGGATATCTGGCCTTTAATCTGTCAAGTATTTTCTCATATCCTATTTCCTTGGGAATTTTTTGGCTTGATGTTCTTGGATAGGATATTACTCCACCAAGATAAAGTCTCTGTGCAATCTCCAACGTTTTTGAAGGATTTATTTTATATAATCTATAAACTTCTGTTTGTAATGATGTGAGATCAAATGGAGCTAAAGGAGGGACTTTTTGCTCTGTTTTAATTACTTCAGAAACACCTTCTCTACCCTCTAATTTCCTAAACTCGTCTAATATTCTTTCTTTGGTTATGTCTTTGACATATTTAACTTCAATTATTTTTTCTCCATCACTTACATCAGCAAATACCTGCCAGTATTTTGTGGGCCTGAATTTTTGTATTTCATGTTCTTTTTCAACTATGATTTTTAAAGCAGGTCCTTGAACCCTTCCTATTGACATAAGCCTGAATTTTCCTGTTGTTTTTATCGCATCCATTAGTGCCCTTGATAAGTTAATTCCGTAAATCCAGTCAAGATAGTGTCGTGTTTCTCCGGCAATGCCCTGCTTCCAGTCCAGACTATTAGATCTTTTTTCAAATGCTTCTTGTATCTCTTTGGATGTTAGGGTTGAGAATTTCATTCTTTCAGCGTCTTTTTGTCCGCATATATATCTTATAATATTCATTCCTATCACCTCTCCTTCTATATCATAATCAGTTGCTACCACAAATCCAGAAGCTTTTTTTGCCAAAGAAGAAATTGTATCATAGTACTTTTTTGTAAAGTCATTTTTCTTCACCATATAATTCGGCTTCCATTTTATATCAAATGTTGGCCATGAATTTCTTGCATTCACCTGACTTAAAGTGAACAAATGTCCTACTGTACATACAACCTGTATAAGCCTGTCGTTTTTCACAAGTTCATAATAAGGGACATTATTGTATGTTCTTTTGGCAACTCCATTTTGTGAAAGAGCATCTGCAATTTTTTGTGATGCCTGTGGTTTTTCAGTTATTATCATCATAGGGCCCGTTGGATTAAGAGTTGTTGGCCCTGAAACCCTGAATTCAATTTTTTTTCTTTTTAATTTCCCGCCTGTTTTTGACTTAGATTTGGCTTCCTTTTTTTCATCCTGTCTTTTTTGCTCAATTATTTCACTTCTTTTATTAGTTACAGGCACATCAACAGCTCCGACTATATCAGACTCATCAACTGGAACATAGTCATGCCTTATTGTCTGCTCACTGTAGTGTTTTACAGGATCCTCAATCTTTTTTTTATCTGACATATCTTTAGAATTAAAGTTATTACTTATAAATATGTTGTTAAATTATTAGTGGTACTTTTCATGACTAAATAAAAATTTTGTAGATATTGCAGTTATTACAATGCCTATTATAAGCATAATTATCAATGAAACTTTTGTTTTAAATATCTGATATGAATCTAATAGCTCCCATGCGCTTCTAAAAATCAATACTGCTGCAAATATCAACAGTATTTCCAGAGTTAAGTGAAATACCTCTTTTTTTAATAATTTTTTGCCAAAATTCATACTATTAAAATAAAAATGATTTTATTAAATTTTCTCTTTTTTCTCTTTGTTCTTTTAAATTAAAGGGAACCTTGTTCTCTTAAAGGAGGGTTTGATAAAGGGAACCTTGGTGCCCTTTATATCTCAATAATTTTTCCTTCCCTACTAACATTGATTACCCTTGTTTTTCCAATATGCTCTTCTAATCCTGATGCTTCATGTATGTGCCCATGAATTAAAATATCTGGCTTGAATTTTTTTATTGCATTTGCTATAGACCTACTACCAGCTATTCCTGAAAATTCCGATTTGCTTCCTGAAGGATGCATATGAGTAACCATAATTTTTTTTTCTATACCCTTTAAACTTGAATATGCTTTTTCCAAAGCATTCATTATCTCTTTATCAGTTATATTGCCAGGGCCCGGTCCCTCTGCTCCACCTGCACCAAAAATTCCAATATTTCCATAGATTACTGAATATCCATGAATATTTTTTATTCCATAAATATTAGCTAAAAATTCTGTTGTAGCGAAGTTATCCCAGTTTCCAGGAATAATCAAAACTTTTTTATTTTTATCTTTGAACGGCTTGATAATGCCTTTTGTTTCAACCCACCCGGTTATATCTCCTGCAAGTATTACTAAATCAACATTTTCTTTTTCAGCTTTTTCAGCCAGTCTTTCTATTAATCTTTTATCGCCGTGTAGATCTCCAACTGCCAATATTTTTAATTTTTTAGTCTTAGTTTTCATTTTATAGGTTAAAAAATATAAGAAAGATTTATTAATAAATATTTCCGGATGATATAATGAAGAAAATTCCTGTACTCCTGTTGTTGTTGATTATAATTATTTTAATAGCATCTATTATTACAATATACCTATATAGTATTCCAGTCAAAGTTTCTTCTCAACCTAAATACAAACAAACATGGAATCAATCAACTTTATCAAATTTACAGGTGAATGAAAATGTTGTTGGATACATTTTAACTAAATTAGAGGCCAATAAACTGCATAATGTTCCTTTAACGAAAAATACTCCTAAAATAGAAATAGTTATAGATGATGAAACATTTAGTGCAGAAGTAAATAGCGGCAAAATTAATGTTAAAAAAGGCCAGATAGCAAATGCAGACATAAAAATAATTATGGTTCGTCAGGATGTTATAAATATTTTAAACTCATCTGATCAGGTAAAAGAAATTGAAAAATCAATAAATTCCGGGACAATGGAACTTGAGGTTATTGCGTCAAGATCGGAACTTTTGTCCAAAGGTTATTTGTCCCTCTATGAAAAATTTAGTGGAGAAAATCTGGAGATATGACTATTTTTTAATCGTAAAAACTAAAATTTAAACTTTGACATAGTAGTGAAAAAACTTATTTTTTTTGCTTTATAAATCACGAAACATTTAAAAAAGGGCATATTATAGTCCGATATATAGGTAAAATCATATATGTAAAAATGGATAAGATAAAAGATAACTTTGATATCTTTTTCAGAAGAAAGCCAGCGCTGATGATGATCGCGCTTAGAAAACTTGCCAGAGTGAGATACGGTTCTATACTTGCAAAAGAGGTTGATTGTACGTACAGCCACGCTGTTAAAATTCTCCAAACCCTTGAAGAGTTGGGTTTAGTGACATTTGAGAAAAAAGGCCGTATAAAACTGATAAAACTTACAAAAAAAGGCATGGAAGTTGCGGACAACATTTCTAATATCAGGCAGTCAGTTGGTTAATCTTCTGAGAAATAAAAATGAATTGGAAGAGAAAGGTTTATTTTTGAGTTTAGTAAAAATTAGTAAATGGTCCCGGAGGGATTTGAACCCTCGACACCTGGATTTCTCCCGTTTTTCTGTTCTTATTCATCCACTAAAGGGAGATGCTATAAGAAGAACCGTAAGTTCTTTTTATTAAGAGTCCAGTGCTCTAACCAGACTGAGCTACGGAACCGTAGCTCATTAAAGATAGGTTAATTTAAAAATTTAATTAATAAAAACTAACGGTAAATTTTATATTTTTTGAGATTATTTTTTACATGTTTATATAGGAAGTATAGCAGGAACATTAGGGAACCTTGTTCTCTTAAAGGAGGGTGATGCGTTAGGGAACATTGGTGCCCTACGCTATTTATACTCTCTTACAGTATGTTTACATTTTGTGCACTTAAAAAAACGCGTTTCAGCTTCATCTGCAGCTCTTGTTTGTGAGGTCCAGAAATAAGCTTCCTTATTTCCACATTTTGGACATAAACTTGCCACTACCGGAAAAACATCAGTATCTTTTTCTTTTATTACTCCAATTTCCTTGGTTTGCTCTATTTTTTCATTTGTCATTATTTTTACTTTTCCTTTGGAAATGTGTCCGCATCTGACACAACCAAAATTTTTTCTTTTTTCTTCCAATACAGAGCCACATTTCGGACAGAATTCCATATTTTTCACCTTATTTGTTATTTGAATTTAACAATCGTTACTATAATTTTTGTAGGTTTTTAAATTTTACTTAATTTAATTTGCAAAAACCTCTCTCATTTGGGTTTCTAAAAGGTTCATAAAATATAAGTTTTAACCATCCTATAAAAGGAATTTTTATAAAAGTTGCTTTTCCTATTATTTGTTCACTTTTAATATCAAGTTCATTTATCTCTGCATTGTTATTAGATAACGTAAATTGCCCTTTGTTATTATCTCCTTTGGTTTGAAATGGCTCAATATTAACTAATCTATGTATGATTGGTCTTCTCTCTTTTCCTCCAGAGAAGATTATTACATCGCCAATTTTTAACTTCTCATGTTCTACTCCTCTGATTATAAAAATATCTCCTTTTGAAAATCCATTTTTTAGAGGAAAACTTAAAAATTGTTCTTTACTTATTCCATTTTCTTCATACCAATCACTATTTGAGTTCCACCAATCATCAAAATTTGTTCCATGATACATAGAACAACTTTCAACAATAACTATTGGTAAAGGAGTACCCATAATTAAAGATATAATAGGGAAAAATATGAATTTAATAAAAATAAAAATTATACCTAAAAAAGTTATCCAACTTAATAGACTTTCGTCCTTCCAGATAAACTCCCAGAATTTTTTAAGTGTAGTTAAAAAATTATTCTTTTTTGTCTTCATTATTATTTTTTTCGAAAAGGAGGTATTTAAAAGTTATGAAGAGAGGGTATTTTTTAAGAATTTCTTACACTTTAAAAAACCAAAAACTTTATATACTGGCGTATATCTAATATGTATATACAATATAGGATATACAATAGTGTATCCTATACCCCTTTCACACCCCTGACGCTGTGTTTAATAACACAGCGTCTTTATACTAATATGGAAGACGATATATTTGATAACACAATAGTTTGTAAGAAATGTGAAGTTAAAATGAATAAGTTACAATTTCTTAAAAATGGATTTACATTCAGAGCTGTTCAGTGCCCAAAATGCGGGAATAGAATAGTTCATCCACAAGATAAGGCCGATTATGAACTATATAATAATTTAAGGAATAAGGATTTTAGGGTTAAAATGAGAATGGTTGGAAATAGTTATACAATTTCTATACCAAAGGAAATAGCGAACTTTATAAATGAACAAAACAGATTAATGGATGATATGGTAAGACTCAGTTTAGAAAGGATGGGTAAATTGTCTCTGATATTTGATAGAATAAATGAAGATAGAGGAAAAAATGAGTGAAGGGCTAATTAAAGGTGCTGTTAAATTAAGAGTAGCAGAAGCTTCTCAGGATGATGCATACAAAGGAATTGCAAGAATAGATTATGATACTATGAAATCTCTGGGATTGAGAAGGGGGGACGTCGTATTAATAAAGGGAAATAAAGAATCTGTTGCAATTGTTGATAGGGCATATCCTGCAGATGTCGGGGAAGGTATTATAAGGATTGATGGAATTATAAGGAAAAATGCAAAAACCGGTGTTGGAGAGATAGTTGAGTTAAGAAAGGCAGATATAAAAGAAGCTAAAAAAATTACTATTGCCCCTGTTCAGGAAAATGTAGTTGTTCAGGGAGATCCAGAAATTTTCAGGAGAGGACTTTTAGGAAGAGCAGTTGTTAAAGGAGACATAGTTGTTTTAGGAGGAGTTCAGAGAAGAAGGGATTTATTGTCTGATGATATGGGTGATTTTGGAGATGTTTTTGGAGATATTCTGGGGAATTTTTCATCTAACTTCAATGGGATGGGTTTTGGTGGTTTACAACAATTGAAATTTTTAGTTGTAAGTACTACTCCTAACAATGTACCAATTGTGATTACAGAAAATACCGAGGTTAGTGTGAATTCCAAAGCAATTGAGATATCAGAAGATAGGATAATAGATGTAACTTACGAAGATATAGGAGGGTTAAGAGAAGAAGTTAAAAAAATAAGGGAAATGATTGAATTGCCATTAAAACATCCAGAGATATTTGAGCGTCTTGGAGTTGAACCACCTAAAGGAGTTTTGCTTCATGGCCCACCCGGAACCGGTAAGACTTTATTAGCCAAGGCTGTTGCAAACGAGTCTGATGCTAACTTTATTTTATTGAATGGACCTGAAATTATGTCAAAATTTTACGGAGAATCTGAGAAAAAGATAAGAGATATATTTAATGAAGCTGAAAAAACCTCTCCGGCAATTATTTTTATCGATGAGATAGATGCGATTGCACCTAAAAGAGAGGATGTTCAGGGAGAAGTTGAGAGAAGGGTTGTTTCTCAATTACTAACAATGATGGATGGTCTTAAAACTCGTGGAAGAGTAGTAGTTATTGGTGCAACCAACAGACCAAATTCAATCGATCCTGCTTTAAGACGCCCGGGAAGGTTTGATAGGGAAATTTCGATAAATGTTCCTGACAAGGAAGGAAGACTTTCTATACTAAAAATCCACACAAGAAATATGCCTTTGACAAAGACTGTAAAGCTTGAGGATCTTGCTGCTATCACACACGGATTTGTTGGAGCTGATTTAGCAGCTCTTACAAAAGAAGCAGCTATGTCTGTTTTAAGAAGGGTTCTTCCAAAACTTGAATTGAAAGAAGACGAGGAAATTCCTCAAAGTGTTCTGGAGCAACTAAAAATTACTGAAAAAGATTTTCAGGATGCTTTAAGGGTTGTTCGTCCTAGTGCGATGAGAGAAGTCTTGGTTGAAACTCCAAATATTTCTTGGAGTGATGTTGGAGGGTTGGATAAAATAAAGCAGGAATTAAAAGAGGCTGTTGAATGGCCAATGCAAAATCCAGATTCATTTTCAAGATTAGGTATAAGGCCTCCAAGAGGGATATTATTATACGGCCCTCCAGGGACTGGTAAGACTTTATTAGCCAAGGCTGTTGCAAAAGAATCCGAAGCTAATTTCATACAGGTTAAAGGACCATCATTACTTTCAATGTGGGTTGGAAAGTCAGAAGAAGGAGTTCGTAAAATATTTGAAAGGGCCCGTCAAGTTTCTCCATGTATCATATTCTTTGATGAAATAGATGCTTTAGCATCTAAAAGAGGGTTAGATGTTGGAGCGAAAGTTACTGAAAGAGTCCTTAATCAGCTTTTGGCAGAAATGGACGGTTTGGAAGAACTACATGATATAACTGTTATTGCTGCCACAAACAGGCCAGATATGCTTGATCATGCATTATTAAGACCAGGAAGATTTGACAGGATTTTATTAGTACCGGGCCCTGGAAAAGAAGGTCGTTTGGAGATTTTAAAAATACATACAAAAAAAATGCCTCTTGGAAAAGATGTTGATCTGGATAAACTTGCAGATAAGACAGAGGGGTATGTAGGAGCTGATCTGGAGAATTTAGTAAGGGAAGCTGCAATGCTTGCATTAAGGGAAGATTTTAATATCAAACAAGTTTCAAAAAAACATTTTGATGAGGCAATGAAAAAAGTTCGCCCTAGTGTTACAAAAAGTGATATGGAATTATACCAGAAAATAGAAGAGAATTATCTGAAATCTGCCAAGGCAGCCCTTGTTTCTCCAAAAACTTATTTAGGATAAATTTTTTTTATGCGGTTCTATTTTTTATTTGAAGGAAAGTATTTTTTTCTTTCTTATATTGTAATAGACAATACCAAATATAATTAGTAATATTCCAAATAAGATACTGCCATATCCAAAATAAACATATCTGGTGTTATTTTCAAATAACTTTATCAATGCAAAGCCGAGAACAAATGAGGCCAATCCTGTTCTTACATACGCAAGTGTAGTTCTTTCATTAGCCAGTATGGTTCTTTCTTGCTCAAGATTCTTGTTTTTCATTGTAGTTTTATTAAAGTAAACAGCCTTTAGAAAAATTTTCTATTAACACAAAACATTTCTGATTACACCCTGTCTTGTAATTCTGAAATCAAGGTCTTTCCTTCCTGAAATATCTTTTCCGTCTCTGGTTGCCCTTATTTTTATTCTTATGTTTCCTTCAGGAGCATCTTCCGGAATATTTAATGTTATAACCTTTCTTGATTCCCTATCATTTGGAGTTATTACATCAGTCCAGCTATCATCACTAACCCAGCTTCTTATGTTTGTTCTTGGATCTATATCTGTTGAAGAGATATCATCCATTACAACCCTGTAATTTCCTCCTGTTTTGGAATTAAATCCGCACCATACAAAATTTTGTTGTCCAGGAGTCATTGGTACAGCATCTCCTGCCCCTACACATGCTATTTCAGATTGTGAAGATTCAAATAATCTTTGTATTTCTCCATCTACTTTTGAGCCAATAGCATCTGTAAATCCTATTGCCCTGCACATAATGCTTCTTACAAAGACAAACCCCAATATTAACAAGACTATTGAAAGAACTATCACTATTATAGTAGTCATACTAAGCTCAATTGCAGCTTTTTTTTCTCTAATAATCATCATTTTTTCTTGAACTTGAGAATTAATTTTATGATAAAAATAATTAATAAATCCAAGGCTATAATGGAAATTCCTTCAACCCAGTCTTTAGTCCAGATTATATAACTTCCATACAGGAAGATTGCTAATAAAATAAGGTTAACAAAAAACCATCCTGCTGCGGTCATGTGGCGCTTTTTGGAATTCTCTCGTGGAGATTTGGCTGAATTTTTAGCCACAGATTTCTTCACCCTTTTTTTTGCCATTTCTTTTCAATTATTATAATTACACAATATAGTTTATAAACATTTTCTTTAATAATTTAATTAACGCATATACTTATAAACTATCAATTTCTAAAATTGTTAGTATGGTATTCAGAACATATCATAAAGATAAAATTCCAGAAGGGTATAAAAAAATTCCATTTGAATCACAAGATAAACTGAGGACGGTTGTTTATTCTTATGAAGGAGAATATGTTCTTATTTTAGATAGGAACAATAATAGAGAATATTTTGAAGGAATTTTAATTTTATCTGGAGATAATAATATTTTTAAATTGGTTGATCCTACCAGTCCAAAGACGGACAAAGATTCCTTGAGTTTTAGGTTTTCTAACATTCTGGAAATATTGGTTAAGGATTAATTTATTTTAATGATTTTACAAACTCTAATGTTTCTTTTGCGTGGCCCAAGGCTTTCACATTTTCATAAACCTTAATTATTTTTTTATTTTTATCAATAATAAAAGTTGTCCTTTTTATTCCGAAAAACTTTTTTCCCATAAAAGATTTTTCACCATAAACCCCATATCTTTTACAAACTTCAAAGTCAGGATCTGATAGGAGAATAATTTTGATACCACAAGATTCAATGAATTTTTGTTTTGATTTTTCATCACCTCCTGATATTCCGATAATTTCACATGATAGTTTTTTAAAATCATTTTTTAACTGAGAAAATTCCTTAGCTTCAATTGTGCATCCGGGTGTGCTGTCCTTAGGGTAAAAATACAAAACAATAAAATCAGAATTTAGTTTATTGATTGAATGTAATTTGCCATCTTTGTCTTTTAAAGAAAAATCCGGAGCTTTATTTTCTGTTTTTAACATTTTAAAATGGGGAAGGGGAGAATCGAACTCCCGACACCATGATCTTCAGTCATGTGCTCTCCCACTGAGCTACTTCCCCATGTAAAAAAATAAGAATAACCCTTTTTTAAATCTGCGTATAACAGGTAAAGGAAAAAGTGAGTTGGAAATAGGCCACATTCTGTCATTTTTCGTTTCCCAGAGGACGAACAAAATGCGTCAACATCTTTCTAAGCCCACGGTTAAAGTGGTTGCTCCGGTCAGGATGCTCGTTCCAGCTGTTATCTTTCTTTCGAAAGTGTCCCGTTTCTATATCAGTGCCCTGCCTCACAGCAGTATCTTTTCAGATATGACCACTCCCTTAATGAGAGCTGATAAGGGAAAATGAGTTCCCTTATGGAGTGCGGACCTTCCTCAGAATTCATTACTCATTCTTTTAGTAATTGCCAACTTAATGGCCGAATTCCGAAGTTGACTATCCAACTCACTGTAAAAATGAGTTAGCAAGAGTATTTAAGGATTTCTTTTACTCCAAAAAAATTACATGCCACTACCAAAAAATTGTTCAGTATAAAAAGAAATATGTATAGTAAAATATATATTTTTCAGTAAGATTGTTTTTAAATAAATCTTAATTTTTTAGATAGGAGGTGGTTTATGAGAATTAAAGTTCTCTTTGAGGATAAAAAAGGTTCTTTGGGATTAATTGAAAGAAACTTTGATATTATAAGAGACTTACTCCAAAGATACCCAAATGCTATATGGAGAAAATACAATAAGAATGGAAAAACAGGGTATGAATTACAAATTTAATATTTTTTTCTTTTTTGATTTTTTATTTAATTAATTTTATTTTTTAAATATAATTAATTGTTATACTAACTATAAATTAATGGTAAGTGCATTGTTGCGTTATCGGGTGCTGGATTGAATAAAAAAATTAAGTTTTGCTCATTTTGATTAAACTTAACAACTTATTCGTGCTTAAACTCAATTCAGGTATTGCTTCTTCTGATGGAGTTTTACCATCTATTCCTTGATGCTTTCTGACAAAATTATAGTAGATTTCCATTCCTTTCATTATGGCTTTAGCACTTTCCAAAGAACCATGAAAGCCACGCATGATTTTTGTTCTATCTCTTATTGTGTTGTGTAGTCTTTCTATTTTGTGATTAAATCCCCTTTCAGATGCTATGATTACATTATGAATAATTGGGCTTTTGTGGTTCCAGTGAGTTTTTAACCCGAAAGATTTCTTCAAAACTCTTTCGTAACCTTGTAAGCCATCTGTTGTAACTATTTTTACATTTCCGTTAGTTACGAATTTACTTCTTTTGAGAACTTTTGTTAAATTTTCTATGGTTCTGCTTTTCATATAATCAGAAGCAACCATAAAACGAGTTTCTGTGTCCATAACATCAACAAACCAATTCTGTTCTCCTAATCTGTGATATTCCATTTCATCAGACATTAGCTCTTGCCCAGATTGGATTTGCAAATTATCTGTTAATGTGCTTATCATGTTCGCATATTTTACAATCCACCTATAGATAGTTGAATAATGAGAGTTTTTAGGAGCAAACATCTGCAAGTGTTCTTGTATTTTTCTTAATGACATTACAGCATAATACATATTCATACAGGCAGTTATTTTGTCTTCGTGGTTTTTCATCTTCCAGAAACCATCGTCTATAGAAAATCTGTGAGAGCAATCCTTGCATTTATACCTTTGAACTTTGCCTCTATTTTTTGTTTCTCTAATTCCTTCTTTCTTAATGTTCTTTACCTTGCATTTCTCACAGATTATTTCTCTTTTCATATTGTATACCTACAATAATATACTATAGGTATACACCTATTTAAATCTTTCGGTTATGCTATATAACTATAGTAAAATATTTAAAGTAGTAATACAATCATATTTGTATGAGCAAGAAAGAAATCAAGGTTTATGAGTGCAAATGTGAGAGATGCGGGCATGAATGGATAACAAGAAGCGAAGATGCTCCTATTGTATGCCCTAAATGTAAATCTCCGTATTGGGATAAACCATTAAATAACAAGAAGTGAAAAAATGAAAACAATACATAAAATAATTTATAGTGATGCAAGAGAAATGAAAGATATTAAATCTGAAAGTATAGATTTAATGATAACTTCTCCACCTTATCCTATGATAGAAATGTGGGATAAAATGTTTTCTTCACAAAATCCAGAAATAGCAAAAGCACTAAAAGAGAACAATGGGGAAAGAGTTTTTGAGTTGATGCATGAAGAATTAGATAAAGTTTGGAAAGAAGTTTATATGGTTCTAAAAGTTGGGGGAATTGCTTGTATTAACATCGGAGATGCAACAAGAAGTTTAAATGGAAAATTTAAGATTTATCCCAATCACGCAAGAATATTGAATTCTTGCCTAAATATCGGGTTTCATGCATTGCCATCAATTTTATGGATAAAAGAAACAAATAAACCAGATAAATTCATGGGTTCTGGAATGTTGCCTGTGGGGGCTTATGTTACTTTAGAACATGAGCATATTTTAATTTTAAGAAAAGGAAATAAAAGAGAGTTTAAGAAACCAGAAGAAAAATTAAACAGACAAAAAAGTGCTTTTTTTTGGGAAGAAAGAAATATTTGGTTTTCTGACAAATGGAAAGATATAAACGGAGTTTTCCAGAGATTAAACCATACAAAAGTAAGAGAGAGAAGTGCAGCTTATCCAATTGAACTAGCTTATAGATTGATAAATATGTTTTCTGTTCAGGGCGATACTGTTTTAGACCCATTTTTAGGAACAGGAACAACAACTTTGGGAGCTATTGCTTCTGCAAGAAATAGCATCGGTTTTGAAATTGATAAGAATTTCAAGGAGATAATAGAAGAAAGAATAAAAGAAATAAAAGAGATAGCAAATGTTTACATTGATGAAAGATTAGAAAAACATAAGGAGTTTATGGAGAAAAGAGCAGAATTGAAGGGAGAACATAAGTACTGGAATAAAAACTATAATTTTCCTGTTATAACATTACAAGAGAAGAATATACTATTGCCAAAAGTAAAAGAAATTCAAAAAGCAGAAGAAAATTTATTTGAAGCAGAACATTTACTCTAACTCGCTTATGTCTATTATAACTCCATCTTTCTTTTTATCATAGTAGATTATCCTAACTTCTATCTTTTCACTCAACATATTTTTAGTTTTGTAGGTTATTGGCTTTATTGAAATTGGAATATTACCGATAAATCCATCTATACCTTTACTTTCTTCTTGAGGAGTGGCTAAACGATATTGTAATTTCTTTAGTTTTGCTATTCTTTTCAGTATTCCCTCTTGAAACTTTAATCCAATAAATGTTTTATCAATTACTAAATCTTCAACCCACTTTTTAACCATTTTTTCATCTATCTGATTAATAGCTTTTTTCAATTCTTCAACCATAGAAAATATCTTTTTAGTAGCATCATCAATAGCTTTTGGCTGTTGCTGTAGATACCATCTTTCCATTTATGGTATTCTTTATGAGGGCATTTTACTATCAATTCTGATAATTGACCAACAACTCGCGGGCGAGTGCCTTGCGCATTTTGATTAGCTAAATTTATTATTTGAGCGGTATATTTAGGAAATTCTTTAGCTTCTCCAGAAATCTCCTTAATTAGCTCTTTGAAGCTAATTTTGATTAAATCACTTCCCATAAATTTGTTATGGTTAACCAACTTAAAAAGTTATCTAAAACATCAGTAGATGCAACACTGCAAATGGTAAGATAAATATAAAAACTATTTTCTTTAGTTAAATTCATGGAAAAACAAAAGATATTTATAAAAACATACGGATGTCAGGCGAACATAAATGATTCTGAGGTATTAGCCGGAAAACTTGTTAGCGAAGGCAATATATTAGTTTCAAATGAGGCTGAAGCTGATAAAATAATAGTGAATACCTGTTCTGTCAAAAATAAAACACAAAGTAAGATTATACACTATCTGAATAAAATTGAAAATAATTACACTGATAAAAAAATCGAAGTTGGAGGATGTTTAGTTAAAAGTGTTGATTTAACTAAAAGATTTCCTAATGTAAAATTTATTGATACAATAAATACAAATAAATTAAATAGAAACATTGTTAGAACAAATAAAGAGATAGGGATTATACAGATTTCCCAAGGTTGTTTAAATGCCTGTACATTTTGTTCAACTAAATTGGCTAGGGGTGTTTTGAAAAGTTATAGGATTGGAGATATTAAAAGGCAGTTTCAAACTTTACTTGACGATGGTTGTAAAATAATTTATTTAACAAGTCAGGATAATGGTTGTTATGGATTTGACATTAAGACAAATCTCCCAGAGTTAGTTAAAGAATTATTAAGTGTGAAAGGATTTAGCGATTATAAGATAAGAATCGGGATGATGAATCCTTGGCATTTAAGAAAAATACTAAAAGAATTAGTTGAAGTATATAAAGATAAAAGAATTCAACCATTCTTACATATTCCTGTGCAAAGTGGGAGTGAAAAAGTTTTGAGAGATATGAAAAGAATTCATACTGTTTATGAATTCAGGGAAGCGGTTAGATTGTTTAGACAAGAAATTACAGATATTGATATTGCGACTGATATTATTGTGGGATTTCCAACTGAAACAGATGAGGATTTTATGGAAACTTACAATTTGGTTAAAGAAATAAAACCTGAAGTATTAAACATAAGTGCATTTTCCTCAAGACCAAATACTAGAGCATCTCGGCTGAAACAGATTCCTTCAGAAATAATAAAGGAAAGAACAAAGAAACTGAATTATTTGTATTTGAGTTATAGGTCTTTAGTTGAAAAAAGATTTAATTACAAGATTAATAATATTTGACTAAAAATAGTTACTTAAACTTTATAAACTTCTTAATTCTCGTAAAAATATGGTTAACAATAGTTTAACAGAAATTGAAATAATGTCTCCTGCAGGGAATTTTGAATGTTTGGCAGCTGCTATAAAAGCTGGAGCTAATTCAGTATATTTTGGAGTTGAACAGCTTAACATGAGGGCAAGAGCTGCCAATAATTTTTCTCTTGATGATTTGCCAGAAATTGTTAAAATTTGTAACGAAAAAAATGTTAAAACTTATTTAACTTTAAACACAATAATGTATGATCATGATATTGTTTTAATGAAAAAAATCTGCGATTCTGCTAAAAAAGCAGGAGTTAGTGCAGTAATAGCATCAGATATTTCCGCTATTGGATATGCTAATTCAATAGGTTTGGAAGTGCATATTTCAACCCAAACAAATGTATCTAACATAGAGGCTGTAAAATTTTATTCGAAATTCGCAGATGTTATTGTTCTTGCAAGGGAATTAACCATAAGTCAAATTAAAAAAATTTGTGATGAAATTAATAAGGAAAATATTACTGGCCCAAAGGGAGAGTTAGTTAGAATAGAGTTATTTGCACATGGAGCAATGTGTGTCGCAATTTCAGGAAAATGTTACATGAGTCTTGGAACTTATAATGCATCAGCAAACAGGGGGGCATGTTTGCAAAATTGTCGTAGAAGTTATAGGGTAATTGATAACGAAACAGGAGATGAGTTAGTTATTGATAATGAATATGTTATGTCTCCAAGCGACTTATGCACTATTGGTTTCATAGATAAATTAATAGATGCAGGAGTAAAAGTTTTCAAGATAGAGGGAAGAGGAAGGTCGGCAGATTATGTTTATATAACGACGAAATGTTATAGGGAAGCTGCAAATTCTTATTTGGAAGGAAGTTATACCGAGCAAAAGATTTCTGAGTGGATAAAACAGTTGGAAAGTGTTTATAACAGAGGGTTTTGGCATGGAGGTTATTACTTAGGTAAACAGCTAGGAGAATGGTCAGGAGTTTATGGAAGTAAAGCTACTAAAGAAAAAATTTTTGTTGGAATTGCAAAACATTATTTTCCTAAAACCCAGATTGGTGAGTTTCATATTCAGAGCGAAAAGATAAAAGTTGGAGACGAAATCTTGATTACTGGAAATACAACAGGGGTTATACAAGGCAAAGTTGAAGAAATGTTTGTAAATGATAAAAAAGCTGAAATAAATGGGGAAGCAAAGGCAGGAGATGTTATTACATTTAAGGTTTATGAAAGAGTTAGGGAAAATGATAAGTTATATGTTGTTAAAGATAAAATCAAACTGCAAGGAAATAATTCTTTAAAGGAAAAAAATAAATTGAACGTGATTAATCATAGAGGATAAAATGAATGCACAAACAGAAAGAGGCTTGCCAGAATATATTAAGCACGAACTTGAAGAGTATAAGAAACTTCTTAGAGGTAGGAAAATAGTTGGATTTGTAGAATGTTTGTATTCTTTAGAACAAGGGATGGCTTCACTTTCAGAAGAAAAAAGAGGAGTGATAACAGAATTAATTGTTGGGAATGGGATAAGCCTTTTAGAGTCAATAAATAGGGATAGTGAGGACTATCACTTTTTTGCTGGAAATATTGCAGCTTACTTACAAAACATTAGACATAATTTTTTAACCCACCAATCTTTTAATAGAAATATATGTTTAAATTTAGCATATCTATTTGTTAGGACTAGAAACCCTTTAGCTTTTGAGATTTTGGAAGATTGTTTAGATATAAAAAGAAATTGGTGGAAAGATTACAGAGAATTATATGGATAGAGCAGAAGAGAATAACTTTAATATACTATTCTTTTTTCTTTTTCTTGTTTAAAATGTCAAAATTAAAATTAATTCACCATAGAGATAAATGCATTGGGTGTAATGTCTGTTTTGAGGCTTCTCCTTCAAACTGGAAAATTAATGAAGAAGACGGAAAAGCCGATTTGATTGGAGGTAAGGAAACAAAGAAAGGAGTTTTTGTTAAAGAAATTTCTCAAATAGAACTTGCAGAAAATAAATTAGCTGAAGATAACTGCCCAATGGGGATAATACATATTGATTCAAATTGAGTTAAATTTAAAAACTTGAATACTTCTAAAATTTTCATGCAACAATATAGGAAATATGAAGTAGAATGGATTAAGTTAAATGAATTAGCTAGAGAATACTTTGACATAACTCAAAAATTACTTCCTAATAATGGCAGAATTTATTACGAATCAGGTAGGGATCCAGATACTGAAGAAATTGTTAAGATTGAAATTGATTCTCGTTCTCAAAGGCAAAAAGATTTAGCTGCAGATATAATTGAAGGAGCTTATCCATACATTAGGAAAATAGTTCAAAAATTAATGTATGGGGAAGGACAAGATGTTAAGGGAAAAAATGGCAAAACCAATAGGTTTTATCTATGTTCTTTGCAAGATTTTTCAACACTAGATGATTTAGTTAGTTTATCAGCAATTATAATAATGAAATCATTACACAATTATAATCCAAGATATAGTGTTTCCACTTTCATCCATCAAAATGTTGTTTTTGGGCTTAATAGATATAGTAGTCCAGGATTAATAAGAATTCCAGAACATATGAAACAAAAAGCAAGAAAAGCAGTTAAAAATGGGAGCGGATCAACAATGAAACATAAAATTCATGATGAACTAAAAACAACTGAGGCAACAATGGGAAGTATTTCACACTCACTTACAGGAAGATATGTGAGTATTGATCAATTAATAGGACAGCAAAGTTTTATGAATCCAAGATATGGTGTGCCTAGAAGAAGGTCATATGCAGAAGTTTTTTTGCCAGACAAATCTTTTGCAGGAGATACTGAAAGGCAGGTTGAAGAATCTCTAATGAAAGATGCTGTTGAGAGACAATTAAAAACACTTACTGAAAGAGAAGAAAGAGTTTTAAAATTGAGATATGGAATTGGCGAAGCAAAAAGAGTTAGTCCAAAATATAATATTTGGTATATGAGTTTAGAAGAAGTAGGGAATATTTTTAATGTTAGTAATAGTAGAGTTATGCAAATACAAAATAAAGCTGAAAGGAAATTAAGGCACCCTAAAAGAACAATAGAATTAAAACCATATTTAAAAGATTTAGAATAATGAATTTTATGCAACAACAAATACTTGAATATATTGAAATTAAAAAATCAGGCATACACTCTAATGGAGCTTTTGCTAGATGTTTTATTCCTAAGGGAACCAGAATAATAGAATATATAGGAAGAAAAATAAAAAAAAATGAAGCAGATGAAATCGCTGATAAAGAGCTGGAAAATCATAAAAAAGACAGCAGCAAAGGAGCTGTTTATATTTTTGAGCTAAATGATGAATACGATATAGATGGAAATGTTCCTTGGAATATGGCAAAATACATAAATCACTCTTGCTCTCCGAATGCAGAAGTAGAAATAGAAAATGATAGAATATGGATTATTGCAATGAGAGATATTAATTCTGGAGAAGAGATAACTTATGATTATGGTTATGATTTGGACGAATGGGAAGATCATCCATGCAACTGCGGAAGTAAAAACTGCATAGGATATATAATATCAAGAGATGAGTGGGATAAGTTTAAAGAGATAAAAAAAGAGAATAGTAAAAATTGATAAGATAAAAATATAAAGAAATAAAATAACTATAATTAATAGATTATATTCAATCTTATCTGATTGATTAGATTTTGATTATAAAAATTTTTAAACTATGATTGTCCAAGAATTCTATGGTTGGAAATTATAATAGGCAGCTTGATCGCATGTTAGATGTAATGACAGATGATATAGGAATAGTTCAACACTGCGATTTCGATAAACCGATTAAAAAAACAAATAATCCATATCCATACTCTATAGATGATGTAGCAAGAGCTTTGGTTGTTTTATCAAGAATTTCAAGAATTGACGGATTTTACAGCAAAATAAAAGAGAGAGAAAAAATGGCGGAAAAAATAAATCATTGTGTTGGAGTTTATTTAAATTTTATAAATAGGAATAAAAAACCAAATGGGTTTTTTCATAATTACCAGGATTTAAACGGAAATCCTGTAAAACAATCAATCAATGAAGAAGACTCTTTTGCAAGAGTTCTTTCTGCATGGACAGAATTTTTAAAAGGAAATTTTCCTAAAGATTTAAAAGAGCAAACAAGATATGATTTTATCGATGAGTTGCCAATATCACTTAAACTATTAAGCCCTATAAGTCAGGCAATTTCTCTTATGTCTTTGGCAAGATATCTTGAAACCGAGAAAGATAAAAGTGTTGTAGCCGCTTCTAAGATTATTACTTTTGAATTGGCAGATAGGCTTTCTCGTCAGTATAAAGAACACCATGAAGAAGGATGGGTATGGTTTTCTGATAAAATGACATACTATAGTGCAAAGCTTCCACATTCTATGCTTTTATCTTCTCAGATAACTGAAAGACAATCTGATAAAGATATTGGAAAAAAGACTCTGGATTTTTTAATAAAATTAACTTTTGAGGGTTTTACATTTAGCCCTATAGGGAATAGGGGATGGTACACAAAACAAGATTTTTTCAAGGGAAAATCTCCTCCAAAATATGACCAACAGACAGTAGAAGCATATTGTATGGTCGAGGCATGCTCAGATGCTGAAAAAATTTTATTGATTCCTGGTTATGAAATATATAAAAAAAATGCTTTTGAGTGGTTTAATGGAAGAAATATTAACAAGACAAGTTTATTGTCCAAAGAAGGAGGAGTTTATGACGCCCTTGTTCCAAAAACAAATGAAAATCCTGATGGTGTTAACAAAAATCAAGGGGCTGAATCATTATTAAGCTATTTAATGGCCGCATCTGTTTGATAAAATAATCTTATGAAACTAATCGGATTTTCTCAACCCTAAAAGCCTTTCACTTCTAAGATCTTTTTCTTCTATTATATCTTGGAATAATAAATGATACTCTCCTCCAACTAAATTCCAAGGCATTCTTCTTCCTTGCCTTCTTGCTCTTAATTCCATATCTTTTCTTCTTTTTGTCGGTTCAAATAAAAGATATCTCTCTGCTCTTACTATTTCCTCCAAATCAGGAACAGGCATGTTCTCCCCTTCAGCATCATTTAAACTTACGACAATCCCCTTGGACTTATCCCATATCTGTTCTAATTTAGCAAATCTGTTTCTGTTTTTTCCATAATTATGTAACCTAATTTCTTCAATTTCTGCTGCACTTGGCAACATTACTTCTCTTGTGTAAAAAGATTCTGTTACTATACTAGCTTTTCCATAACCTAAAATCTCTGCAACTATTCCACTTGAAATTTGCCTTTTATCTCTTGTCGGATTTATAACTACGTCGCTTGCAATTAATAACTCTCTAAATTGTTTATCACTTAACATTTTATTCCATAAAATTATATCTTCAAAATTTTTTCTTTCTAATTTTACCAAATCCTTAACCTCTTTAAACGACAATTTTTCTTCTTCTATTATTCCTTTAAATTTGTCTTCATATTCTCTATAATATTTTCCATTTTCTGCTTGAATAAAATCTGGGTGATATCCTCCAGCCATTATATATACAACTCTATTTCTTTGAGATTGGCTTAAAGATTTAAGAAACTCTGCATGGGCTTTTATTGCAAACTCTCTTCCTTTATTTGGTGAGTTAAATCCAAGGGTTGAGATAAGTATTGTATCCTGCAATCCATATTTTTCCTTTACTTTTTTTCTATCATCCTTTCTGAATTTATATGCCCTGACACCATGGTCTATTTGCATTATATTTGCATCAAGAGAATATGGTGGTTTTGAAAGGAGATCTCCTGCAATCTTTGAAATAACAGTAATTGCATCACTATATTTTTCTATATTTTTAAGCACATTTAAATGATATTCACTTGGTTTATCTAATACGGTATGTAGTTGAGTGACTAATGGTATTCCATACTCTTTTAGTTTTTTAATAAATGGGCTGTAATTATCTTGTCTTTGATCATAATTTCCAATAATACCATACTCCATGTTTGCAAGGACAATACCATGTTTCCCAAGTTTTTTTCCCTCATTAATTCTTCTTGAAATGCTTTCAGCGCACTCTATCCATGATGATTCATCGAACTGATTTATTAGTGTAAATATTTCAGGAGTTTTGTATTCTAAATTTTTTTCTCCTTTATCAATTGCAGCGACATAAATGTCTCCTATGTCCTTATTGGCTTTTCTTATGGTTTTAAAAGTCTTGACTAAATTACCACTAAATTCCGCAATGCCACAATATCTTGGCTTATATGTGCTTACAACATATATGTCTATCATCTTAAAATTAAATTTTATTATTGCCCTATTTATAAATTTATTCTTTTTAAAAAACCACTTAAAAAGTAAATCTACAAATAATTTTATCATCATCATTAAATTATATAAAATTAAATTATATGGAATGGTTTTACCCGGCTCATTCTTTTGAGCTTTGAATTTTTGAGCTTGAATCTTTTTACATAAGTAATATCTTCATATCCATTAATACCTCAATATTTATTTTTAATCTGAAAAATCATTTTCACAAATACTTACTTTTTTGTTAATGTTTCTTGAGGGAAATCTTTAAACAGTATTTTTCTTAGAAAAAAATTTTGGTATCTTTTTTTCCTTAGCAATAGATTTAATCTTAGCAAAACTTTTATACAAATTCTTCTTTCTCATTTAAACTAATTTTTTGAAGTATTTTTGTTAGATAGTGAAGTTTTAACTATTAAACTTTCTACAGAGGTTTTAAAAAAAATATTTAATCTATTTCTACTGTTGATCTAATGGAATTTAAGAATTTTTGTTAATAGGTTTATTTTTTCATTGAACTTATCCATATTACTAATATCTGCTTTAATAATGGAAGAAGTAACTTATGGTTTTAGCATATTTATACTTTTTACTTTTAAGAAATTTGAGACGAGTAGAGCATTTATTTAGATCCAATGTGGCTTTTAGTGACTGCGAGCTGAACATCTCGCCGAAGCTTGATGCTTACACTCCAGTTCTATCAACGTTGTCTTCTACAACGGCCTAAGTTGTCTCGTTTTGCGGATGGCTTCGTGCTTAGATGCTTTCAGCACTTATCCATTAATGCGTAGCTGCGCAGCTTGCTCGTAACAACTGCTACACCAGAGGCATCCAAGTCAGGTTCCTCTCGTACTACTGACTTGTTCCACTCAGACAACAACACACCTAGTAGATATCATACAAACTGTCTCACGACGTTCTTAACCCAGCTAACGATCCCTTTTAATGCGTGAACTCCGACACCCTTGGTGGCTTATGCACCACCAGGTTAGGAAGAGCCGACAGCGATGTACCAAACCGCGCCGTCAATTCGGACTATCGGGCGCGACAAGCCTGTTATCCTTGGGGTAACTTTTCTGTCACATTTGCAGCCTATTAAAAGTTGTCAAATGGTCGCTAAAGCCGACTTTCGTCTCTGCATCCATTACTTTTCAGAATACAGTTAGATGAGCTTTTGCTTTTGCACTCAACCCTAGATTTCCACCCTAGGTGAGCTCATCTTTGCGCCCTATAGATATACTTTCTACAGGGTGCCGCCCCAGCCAAACTGCCCACAAGCTGCTGTCCTCTCGGAAGAGTTAGTATTTCCTTAAGCGATAAGTAGTATTACACTTTTGCTCCCCCTTTGCCGAAGCTAGGGTTCAACGCTCCTACTTATTCTATGTATCATTCAAAGAAACACAACAACAAGCTGCAGTAAAGTTCCACAAGGTCTTAGCTTCCCACTAGGTGTCACCGGCATTTTCACCGGTCAGTGATTTCAGAAGGTTCTGGTTAGGGACAGTGACCACCTCGTTAAACCATTCATGCAAGTCGCCATTCAGACGACAAGGTATTACGCTACCTTAAGAAGGTCATAGTTACCTCCGCCGTTTGATGGGCATTAGCTCTCTTGAAAAAGAGTTTCAGACACCACCACTGGGCAGGTCTCACCGAGTATACAAGTCCTTTCGGATTAGCACTCGGCTACGTTTTTGGTAAACAGTCGGGCAGTCCTTGTTACTGCGATCTACTTATGCCTTCTAATATCAAAGACATATATAGACACCCTTTCTACCTAAGATACAGGGCCAATATGCCGAATTCCCTTAACCAGGTTATACCTTTCAGGTCTTAGCCTTCTCAGCTAGGGCACCTGTGTTGGTTCTTGGTACAGCTTTCTTATCTCTATTTAAAGAACTTTTCACTGACTCCTGGAATCAGCAGTTTTCATTGACACATTCACCTACTTCTTATCATTACGATCCATAGATTTCTATGCCAAATTTCCTTTCGGAAATCTGCTTATCCGGAAGCAATTCCTTAACATAGCGAAATAACAAAGTTCAGGAATATTAACCTGATGTCCATCGAAGTACTCGATTAAAGTACTTCTTAGGTGCTGACTAACCCTTGGCTAACGATTAGTGCCAAGGAAACCGCGCCCTTTCGACCTTTTCCATTCTCAGGAAAATTTGATCCTACTCCAGCCAGGATTTTCATTACTCTTCGTTCCACTCCATCTCTCGATAAAGCTTCTACACAAAGAGTACGCCAGTTTACCAGAACACTCATCTGAGTGCCTCTATAGTATCGGTAATATACTTAGCCCCGTCCATTTTCAGGGCCTCTAACCTCGATAGGTGAGCTGTTACGCTTTCTTTAAAGGATGGCTGCTTCTAAGCCTACCTCCCTAGTGTCTCAGGTTAAAGACACCTTTTATCACACTTAGCATATATTTTGGGACCTTAACTATAGTCTCCCTTGTTCGGGTCTCGGAACAGGACCTTACGCCCTGCCCCCGATTCCTTCTCTATACAGTATACAAATTCTGAGTTGGAAAAGTTTCCGTAATCTTTCGATCCTGCGAACCTCATCCGTACTTTACCTCGTATACAAGCAGAGAAAGGCTATACTTAGGCATATTTCAACTGGAACCAGCCATCGCCAGATTAGAGTGGCTTTTCACCCCTAATCACAAGTCATTCGAGTGCATGTACACAACAACGGTTCAGGCCTCCATCTCTATTTCTAGAAACTTCGCCTTGCTCATGATTAGATCATCTGGCTTCGGGTCAATTCCCTGTGACTCGCGCTCTTTCGAACTCGCTTTCGCTACGGCTTCCTTAGTGTTAACCTTGCCACAAGAAATAACTCCCTGGCCCATTTTTCGAAACGTACGCTACAACCGCTTACAGAGTAAACAGGCAGTAGCGAGCTGTAACTGTTAGATTTCAAGTCTTTTAACCCCTTATTACAGGTACTTTTCAGCTTTCCCTCGCGGTACTATTTCTCTATCGGACTTGAGTTTATATTTAGAGTTAGCAGTTAATCCTGCCGTATTCATGCCTCCAATCCAGGAGACATTACTCTTTGAGGTATACCATATGCTTATATCTACGAGACTATCACTCTCTAAGGTAGTTCGTTCCAGAACACTTTGATATTTACACTTAGGTTTTAACCCTCACCACATCTCTACTCCTCTTTCAAGGAAAGATTCGGTTTGCCCTATACCCTTTTCACTCGCTGTTACTAGGGGTATCACTATTTGTTTTCTTTTCCTGCCGCTACTAAGATGTTTCAATTCACGGCGTATGCTTTCCTCTCGGAATTCTCAAAAAGAGAATGTTTTCACATTAGGAAATTCCATGATCAAAGCTCGCATGCAGCTACCATGGACTTTTCGCAGCTTGCCACGTCCTTCGTCGCAACTCAAGCCAAGCTATTTGTCTAACAGCTTATTAGGATCTTTTAACATTTATCACTATTTTTTCTTTTTAGAATTTTTTTAATCAACTTTTTTCTAAAAATTTTATAGTGGGATATATTGCTCTACTCGTCTCATTGCAATTGAATATTATTGCTCAACTCCCTCCTTTTCCGACGGAAAAGAAGTTCATAATTTTTTGTTTCAGATTACTCTGAATTCTTCACGTGAATTCTTTTGATTTTAGTTTTGAAAAACCTTTCTCAAAAGTTTTATGTGAATATTAAATTTTGATTTAGTTTATATATCGCTGTTGATAAATAAACTTTTAATTAACCAAACTTGTGATTAATTTTTACAAATTAGGAATCAGAAATTTTTTAATTCTTTAACATGATACATACTTTTCAGTATTTATTTTGTTAAAGTATGAATTATTTCTGATTACCATTTGATTATATAACTTGAAAAACAGGATTTATAAAGCTTTCGTGAAAATTTCTTTATTATTCTGAGTAGTGTTTGGTATAATATGGAAAATTGGTAATAAAGATCAATAAAATATTAGTTTTTTATCTTTTTGATATTGCTAAGGTAATCATACCTAAAGAGTATGTAATTCCACTAACTGCTAATCCATTTACGATTTCATCTATATATATTAAATAATTATGCAATGGAGAAACATGGTTTCTATCTATTATGGCATATTCTTGTTTTGGATATATTTGAGAGAGTTTGTCAGCTATGTAAGAATTGCAACCTGAAATGCTTCCGGCTAATCCAATGGTTATACTAAGTGCAGCTAATCCTCTTCTCAAATTTTTTCCAATATTTATTTTATTAATGGAATTATTATGGATTTCTGGAAATCTTGCATCAATTTCTTCTCTCATTACTTCATGAACTGAACTCCTTTCGCTTTTCATAATTTTTTTAGAAGTAATTGGTTTAAAAAACTATGTTTTTTATCAGTTGTAAAGTAGGCGTCTGGAATTTTGAACAAAAAAATTAAACCTTTTTGACCACCACGATTTTTCCTTAATCCTGATCTCTAATTTCTGTCCTCATTTAGACAGGAATTATAGGAAGAAATTTTAAATCTATTGATTGTCGAACTTTGCAAAATAAGTATCGTTTGTAAAAAAGCCTAACAAAAAACATTTTTAATTTCAGATTTATTTAATGTTAATTCTTGAGAATATCACTCCAGTGGTAAGTTTTAGTTTATAGACCTATTGACTATGTAACCATTTATAAGTTAGTATTAATAAAACACCGACTCCTAAAAATTAAAAGATACTTTAGATCCCACCTGCAAGGATACGTAAAATTATTTAAGGATTTGGGGACTATTTCACTTTTTAATTTGTTACACCAAAAGATTTTTTCTTGTTTTTTTATCGGCTTTTTCAAAGTAAATTAAACTCGCGAGGGTAATTTTAAATATAAAATAATAGATAAAATGGTAATTTTTATATGTCAGATAAATAAATGGACCTGCCGGGAATCGAACCCAGATCTCATCCTTGCAAAGGACGTATTCTACCATTGGACTACAGGCCCATAAAAACAACCAAAGGTTTTCCTTATCAAACTTTACTTTAATAGAATATAATTAATGGTTTTTAAATTTAGTTGATTTGATAAAAATTAATCATAAACCTCAACATCTATTTTTGTAATAAATGAGTAATCTATTATACTATAAATAATGACATTAAGTTACACTATATTATCAAATTATTATTTTTGATTTTTAAACTAAAAAAGAAGAAATGTTAAAAAATAATATGGGTGCCTGCGAAGCAGTCTGTTACTTACAATTTTTTCCAAAAATTCTGTTTAAAATTTAGGAGGTGATCCAACTGCAGGTTCCCCTACAGTTACCTTGTGACGACTTAACCTACCTTGTCTTACAGAGTTTCGTCTCAATTGATCCTCAACAATGCAAAACTCGGTTGGTTTGACGGGCAGTGTGTGCAAGGGGCAGGGACATATTCACCGTTCTCTGCTAAAGAACGATTACTACGGATTCCAGCGTCACGAGGCTGAGTTACAAGCCTCGATCTGAACTAAGCTGAATATTTAGGATTAGCTTCTCTTTTCAGAGTTGCATCCCACTGAATGCAGCATTGCCGCGCGCGTGTAGCCCAGGGGATTCGGGCCATACTGACCTAACGTAGCCCACACCTTCCTCCATGTTACCATGGCAGTCTGTATAGTGTTCTTATTTCTAAGCAACTATACACATGGGTCTCGCCTGTTACTTGATTTAACAAGTCACCTCACGGCACAGGCTGACGTCGGCCATGCAACTCCTCTCAGCGTGTTAGGTAAGCCCTTCAGACTGACCTTCATTCTGCTGTCGCTCCTGGTGAGGTTCACGGTGTAGAATCTAATTGAACCGCACGCGTCACCCGTTGTAGTGCCCCCCCGCCAATTCCTTTAAGTTTCGGCCTTGCGACTATACTTCCCAGGTAGCACACTCTACGCCTTCGCTACAGCACCGATGCCTCTCGAGGAGGTACCGATGTTTAGTGTGCAGTGTTTACTGCTAGGACTACAAGGGTATCTAATCCTTTTCGCGACCCTAGCCTTCATCCCTTACTGTCAGAACTGTACTCGTAAGGTGCCTTCGCTGTCGTTAGTCTATTGAAGATCAACACATTTTACCGCTACCTTCAATGTACTCCTTACGTCTTCCAGTCTCTAGCTAAGCAGTATCTCCTGCACGCCTGACTTTTGAGAAGCCAGATTTCACAGAAGACTTACAAAGCAAGCTACGGATGTTTTAGACCCAATAATTGTGGCTGCGACTTGGACTGCCGGGATTACCGCGGCGGCTGGCACCGGTCTTGCCCACTCCTTATTCGCCAAAATTTTTAGATTTGGCAAAAGTTTCTCATATTGAGAAACACTCTGGCTCGCTCTGTCACGCTTGCGCGCATTGCAGAAGATTCTTAACTGCTGCACCCCGTAAGGCTGGGAATAGTGTCTCAGATTCCCTCTCAGGGCCCCTTCGCTAAAAGCCCTTACTGATCATTGGCTTGGTGGGCCATTACCCCGCCAACAACCTAATCAGCCGCAGCCCCATCCTAAGGCGTTACCTTTTAAAGATTATGCATTCCAGCATTAATCTTTTATTTGGTTTTATCCTCAGTTTCCCGAGGTTATCCCAAACCTTAGGGCAGGTTAGCTACGTGTTACTGAGCGGTTCGCCCTCTCGCGAGAGACTTGCATGTCTTAGTACAAACCAGATAGCCGCAGCCGCCAGCAGGATAAACTGGAATTAATCAAACAGATTATCTGCATGATGCAATACAAATTTATTTGTAGTTATTACCAAGGAATAAGATAATAACGACCTAATCCTCCGACGACTTTTTGTTATTTAAGAATTTTTGGGTTGTTTTTGTTACAAAGTTATTATGACTGCTTCGCATACATCATACCTTAGCTTGCGAGGCATGTTTTAAGGCACTCATAAATATCATTTTAACATTTTAGTTTAATATTTTAGGTTTATAAATGTTTTTGTTAAAAATCGAGGAAAAATTGATAAAGTATAGCACAAAAGAATATAAAACATGGATAATACATAATAAAGTGGATAAAACAATTAAGGAAAAAGGTATAGAAACTGAAATAAAGTTTAAAGAATGGCTTGAGAATCATAATATCCCTTATTTATACATTCACTAACAACCAGAGACATTCTCTTCATTTTTTAAAGAAGAGATCAAGGTGAAGAGACCTGATTTTATGTTACTAATCCCTTATTTTGGATTTGTTTTTGTGGATGTTAAATACAAACAAATGAGTGATAATCAGAGAGGATTTCCTATAGATGCAACTGATGCAAAAAAATATTCTTCTCTTCAAAGAAGATTTAATATTAATACTTGGTTTGCAATTTCTAACGAAAAAGTCGGGTATAACACTTGGTATTGGATTCCTGTGTCAAAGGTTTTAGAAGCCGGAATTAATTTAAGGAGATCAGGTAAATCTGGAGAATTATTTTTTCCTATCCCTAAGAATTTATTTATTCAAGTCGCAGGCGACGATTCACTTTTAAGACTTTTTTCAAAACTTTTCGAAAGAGATCGTAGTTAAATTTTTTAAGATATAATGTTTTAAGGTTTTTTGGTTAAATTACACTTTTTGGGTTTTGAATTATATCATTTTGTTAATTTATTCAGTAACTATAAATTAAAGAAATATAAAAGTATATATAAGGAATAAAATTACTCTTTATTTCTCTTGTACATATTGTATATATCATAAAGTCCATAAATAATCGAACTTGTGCCGACAATACCTGCAATTCCAAATGCAACCTTTTGATCAAAGCTATCCATAGGTAAACCTTTGTAAACTGTTCCGGCACCAATTAAACCTAAACTTCCGATAGTAAGATATTCTGCCCAGCTTCTTGATTTTATATTTTCATCAAAATTTTTATTCCTATAATTACTTGAGATTTTTTGTGTATGTTTCATTTTAATTATTTTTTACATTGGTTTTATAAAGATTTTTGCCCATTATTTTTTAAAACTAAACTTTGTTATAATACTCTAAAGCAGATTTATACAATGATCTGATTTTATCGAATGAATCGAAACCGAAATATTTTGCTTCATTATCTAAATTAGGACTTATTTGGCCAATAGTTTCAAGAACAAGGGTTGTTATTCTTAAAACCGGATCAATTTCAGGATCTTCTTTAGGAATTTTACATCTAAGAAAATCAATTATACTTTTACGCACATTTTCAATGATGATTTCGTCTGTTCTATTTTCCATAAATTTTCAATAAAAACCAAGTATTTAAATCTTTCGTTTTTGTAATTATTAGTAAGTAGTAATAAGAGGGATTAAAATTAAAAAACAAATTTTGTAAAAGGAAGCAAAAATTTATTATTGGGTGTTTAAAAAATATCTGGAGTTAAATAAATTATATAAATATCTTTTTGTTTAATACAACATGACAATCTTCGTTATTCAGGAACATCATGCAAGAAAATTGCATTGGGATTTTAGGCTTGAGAAAAATAAAAAATTAAAATCATGGGCAATTACAAAAATTCCTCCAAAAAAATCAGGAATTAAAAGGTTAGCAATTCAAACTCCAGATCATGCATGGAATTATAGAAATTTTGAAGGAGAAATTAAAGAAGGTTATGGGAAAGGTATGGTAAAAATCTGGGATAAAGGAACATACAAAGAAGAATCATGGAAAGCAAATAAGATTGTTTTTCATTTACAAGGAAACAAATTAAAAGGAAAATATGTTCTGGTTAATACAAATTATGGTAAAAATTCTTGGTTGTTTTTCAGGATTGAATAAAAAATCACTACTAAGTCCAAATAGTAAAGGACATATAAAATCTGATAAATAATTAATGATTTTTTCTTCATTCGGTGTAATCCACTCTTATAATAATATC
The DNA here is from genome assembly GCA_038869755.1 of Candidatus Pacearchaeota archaeon. Taxonomy (GTDB): domain Archaea; phylum Nanobdellota; class Nanobdellia; order Pacearchaeales; family GW2011-AR1; genus JACPLR01. Next base: position 35,888 of record JAWCQN010000002.1, read on the forward strand.
TTTCTTATACTTAAGTAACTTAAACTTCATATAAATCTCTTCCTTTTACTTTTTTGAAGATATAAATAGGGAGCTTATTTTAACTTTAAAGATTACGTAAGAAATCCTATTGTTTTAGCTGAAGGGTGAATTACGGCAATTATTTATTTCTAAGATAACATAAAAAAGTGAGTTTGGTATAGCTCATTGAAACTCCAATGTTATTTATAGTTATGCTTATAACTAAATAATTTTATCAGAGGATAAAATGTACAAGAATTATGAAACATCAGTAGGAAACAATCTAAAACACATACAATTACCAAAAAAATACAGATACAAAGTAATGAATAAAGAAAATATAAAAGTGCTTTGTAAAGTATTAATTGAAGAAGCGTGTAAGGGATACAAAATAGAAATTGTAATTCCGAAAGTCAAAGAAGAATACATACATTTGACGGCAGATTTACCTATGATAATGTCAGATGCAAAAGCTATGCAGTTGATAAAGGGTTTTTCATCTTATCTTTTATTCAGGCTTTACTCAGCTTTAAGAGAGGTATATCATAAAGGACATTTTTGGAATGCAGGCTACTTTTGCTGTCCTGTTGGAGTCGATTTTGATAATGTATTTTTCATATATAGAAAATCAATGGATTTGTCTAAGGGACGCTGTGGGCTTTAGCCCATCAGAGGATGCCAAATTTTTAAGAAGAAACAATAAGTGTTTCAACTGCCTGTTGTACTTCCTGCAGATCCTCTCCTATAAAATCATACATTGAAGGAATTTTTGTTTTTATTTTTCTTTTCTCCAGATATCCCCTGGCTAAAAGGTAAAATACTAACCCCAGGGATTTTGCCCCTTTATTGTTACATGGAATTACTAAGTCTGCATTAGTTGTAAAGTTATTTGTATCTGCAAGCATAACAATTTTTTTATGTGTTTTAATAGCATCACTTAGTGCATTCTTATCAATCCAAGGGTCACAAACAATCACAACTTCTGGTTCAAAAAAACTGTCCAATTCTATATTTGTCATCATTCCTGCAGGATATTTTTTTGTGAAAACCTTTATTCCTGTAACTTCTGAAAGCAAGTTTGCTGCAGACCATCCAGCTTCTCTTTTACAGACCAGTATTATCTCTTCAGGATAATATTTAGATAAAAAGTCTATGGCATTTTTTATTTTTTCATCAATGAGTGTTGTATTTAAAACACCAATACTATCTGCTCTTCTTCTATAGACATACTTTTTCATATCAGGAGTTATAACTTTTGTTCCTAAATGGATTCCTGTTTTAACATAATCTTCCAGAGGCACCAAAAGTTCTATTTTTTTCTCCAATTCTTCCTTTATCTTCTCTGTTTCTACTTCTTCAATACCTTCTGCCAGTTTTTTTGCTTTTTCTTTTAACTCTCTTAAAAGAACACTTCTGTCAGAGGTTCTTTTCTTTTTGATTTCTGGCTTTTGATTTTCTTCAAGAGAATTTTCTTCAGCACTTTTTTTGGTTTTACTCTTTTTCTTTTCTTTTGGAGAGCTTTCTATATTACTTACTTCTTCTGATTTTTCACTTTCTGATTCTTTCTTTCTTGGCATTTTTAAACTATTCATCAAGGGAAAATTATATTTTTAAATCCTTCTATTTTAAAATGTAATCCAATGCCGTAATATTGCCAGAATATAATTAAAATAATGATGAATACTTATTTTATTCATTTAAGGATTAGGTAAATTTAAACACCCGGTTTAATACTACATTTCAAACCTTTCCACGCATAAATAGTGCGTTTTTGCAGAAGTCCAAATTTAGCATCATATACAGGGCACTGATTAATTTTGCAGAATGTTTCAGGAAGATCTATGTTAAACTCTTCAGGAAGACACTCGATTCCGCTAATATCATTATCTGTCCAACTTATACATCCTATGCTTTCAACATAACTGCACGATGGTTTATTGGTTGGACATGCCCATCTTTGACATCTCTGGCTTGGGCGTACAGGATTTACTGTAACGCCTTGGCGATATTCTGGAAAACATATTGGTATGTTATCAAGTATAATATCTCTACAATTTTGGGGCCTACCAATTCTTACTACTATTTTTCCTTCTTGAAGGGCTACCATATAGGAAAAGGTATCTTCTGAATTTGAATATTCAAAATCGTTGGCAATTCTTATTATCCTATTGATATGCGGCTCTTTGAACTTACCAATAACGGAGAAATTTTCACTCAAAACTATTTTTTTATTTGATGCTATTTTCTCTTCACCATAATAGCAAGTGAAATCATAAATTCCTCCCGGTACTATTGAGTTTGGAACATCAATTTTATTTTTTAATTCAACATACTGGGCATCTCTTGACAGACCATAATTATTTAGCACATTTCTTACAGGTTTATTTTCATAAGAACAATACTTGTTGTACTCATTTTTATTTCCGGCAGGAATTTCAAACTTCATCAAAGTTCCATCAAAAAAAGGAAAATTTATTAGACCATTATCTATTAAATTTTGTAGTGTTCTTGTCCTATTATTCCACTCTACAAGTATTTCACTGGCTTCATGGAATTTTTTATGGTCTCTATCTTTCCATGTTAAATCATCTAAGTTAACATCTGTTGGATCTTCAACGATAATACTCTCTGAATCATCAGACGGAGACAATAAAACATCATTTTTCTGTTCTTTCATTTTACACTCTATTCCTTTAAATACATAAATTGTTTCCTTATCTAAAGGTCCATTTTTTACATCATACACAGGACATTTGTTAGTTTCAGTATTTATTACTCTTAACATTAGTTTGCCATCTATTAAGGCAATTTGCCATTCATAACTATCCGTACCTTTATATTTTTGTCTTCCCCCAACGCCTATTCGTAAAACATGTTTTTCCTCTCCTGATGCAATTGTTTGAAACTGGTTTGATAATACAATATCTTTATTTGTTTTATCATCTTTTCCATAGGAACAGGTAAATCTGTATGTTTCTCCAAGTATTGGTTCTGATCTTGTTGAAATTTCTTTGTTATAAGATACAAATTTATTATTTCCAGAACATATTTTTGTATAATCTTCTGCATTTGCATTTGGAGTTTTAAAGTTTGATATTACTCTTCTATTGTCATCATCTCTACTTCTTATTTCTCTTGTTCCACCACTAACAATAGCACTACCAATAACATTAGAAACATTAGAACTTAAAGAACCAGATAAAAGATTATAGGTTATAACATCTTGAAGAGAATAATATTGTCTTCCAAGCTTTACTTTAATATCTTTTGCAAGATGGCTTTGGGTGTGCATTGACTCATTCCACGCATTTTCTGGTTTTAAGTTACCATCAATTATGTCTTGTAGCGAAAATCTTCCAAATCCGAGTCTTGTGTTTATATCTGAAGCAGAATGGGATTCAAGAAGATTAGTTCTGACACCATCTCTTCTACCAAGACTCTCAGAGCTTGTTCCATTTGAAGTACCTTGGTCGCTAGAATTAGAACCTGATGTTCCTTGGCTTACTTGTGCATTAGCGGGGTTGGAGGAAGTTAGGATAAGGAAGACAAATACAAATAAAACAAGTATGATTAAAATAAAGGTACCACTTAACTCTTTTTTTCTATTGTTTAACATTATGTTCCTTTATTGGTATTTAGTATTTTTATTCTTTTAAATATTTCTATAAGGTTTTTTTTACATATACTCTTCAATTTTTCTGAGCCTTTTTAATTTTTCTTCCCTTCCGGGTCCCAAAGCTCCAAATTTGACAAAATCTGCTCCAAAACCAAAGGCAATATCTGAAATTATATCTTCTGAAGTTTCTCCGCTTCTATGGGAAAAAATCATTTTAATGTTGTTTTTCCTACAAATTTCAACAATTTTCTTTACTTCTAACAAGCTTCCGATCTGATTAGGTTTAATAATTATAGCATTAACTGACTTTTTCTTTATTGCTTCTAAAAGCCTATCGGGACTTGTAGCTATTAAATCATCTCCAACAATAAGCCCTTTAGATATGCTTAAAATTTTAGAAAATCCTGTAAAATCATTTTGCTCTAATGGGTCTTCTATATAAAAAAATCTTTTACTTAATCTTTCCATATATTTAATTTGCCCATTCTTTGACTCACTTCTTTTTTCTTTTTGGTATATATAATTGTTATCTTTAAAAAATTCAGAAGCTGCAACATCTATTCCTAAGTGTATTGTGCCTCCAAATTCATCTAATATGTTTTCTTTTACATCCCATATTATTTCAATTACTTTCTCATTACCTAAATTTGTTTGCCAAGCATTCTCATCATTTAAACTTCCTTTAAAATTTTTATCTATATTCTTTAGAATTTCTCCGGAATTTTCATGAGCTCTTTTCAAAATCTCGATACTTCTTTTAATGCCTGAAACTGGAATTATATGGAATTCTTGGAAAGTTGGACCTTTCCAGTTGCTGTGTGCTCCGCCACCGATGATATTTCCAATAAGGTAAGGCATTTTTTTAGGTTTTATTTTAATAGAATCAGATACTACTTCCCAGACTTCTTTGTTTTCTTTAAAAGCGAGAGCTTTTAAAAAACAATATTCAAGGGCAATAATGGTATTTCCTCCAACTATTTCTGAAAAAGCTTCTTCAATTAAGTGCAAATCATTAAAATCTTTAAAATTTATATCTTCAATAAAATATTTATTTACTGTTAGAATATCATTATTGATGGATTTTTTCCAAATAGGCCTCTCGAATTCTCCCTTAGATTTGCCATTTGGAGATGAAGAAACAAATTTTCCAAAATCTGTTTCTAAACTTACTTCAATAGTTTTTTCTCTACGCGTGTCATTTATGGTTTTGGCAAAAAGTTTTTTGATTTTCATATTTTTAAAATAAAAAAGAAACAAGTTTATTAATGTTATTAATGCAGCTTTATCAAAAACATATAAAATTTTAAGAATATTAAAGATTTATTGCAACTCTTCACTTGACTCTCTTCCGCCGATATTCTCTTCGACAAACTCATCTTCTGGAGTTGCAAGTTCCATTATTTCCCCTTCTTCTTCAATTTCCCTTTCTTCAAGTTCTTCTGCTTCTTCAATTTGTTTGTCTTTTATCTCATCTTTTTCACTAGTTTTTTTAATTTTAACACTTTTTTTCTTTGGAAAAGGCTGTTTAACTGTAATAGGCAGAACATCAGAATCAAATTCTTCTTTTGCTATTTTCATAGGGTCATAATTTATTTCTTCCAATTTTTCCTTAGGTATTCTTTTAAGAAGTGGAGCATCCATAGCTATTTGTAAAGATCTGGCTCCAAGAATTCTTGCTACTTCATATTTGGTGAATTCGTTAATCTTAAGGTTTGATTTTTCCATTTTAGACATTAAAATACAGATTTGGGTTGTTTTTAAACCTTTTCTTTATCTCTCTTTTTTATCGCATCATCAATTATTTTCATCACTTTAGGAAAGAAATTTTTATGGTGTTTTTCGACAAATTCCATCATTTCTTCAAATTTTTCAATAGATATTTCCATCTTCTCCCCTTTTTGCATACTACATATTTTTAGTGGTTTGTCATTGACAACTGCCAACACAAGTTTTCCTTCTGAGGCTGCTTCTTCTTCAGGAACCGGATCTAACAATAATCTCTCTCCAATTTTATAAATACTGTAATTTAAAGGTGTTCTTTCAGTAAGAGGTAATTTTTCTTTTGCAGGTTTTTCATAATCTACTTTCTCTTCTTTTTCATTATAATGAGGGATCATCGCACTTTTTAGCGAAGCCAGTGTTCCTATAAATGCAGCATCTAAAAGATTTCCATCATCATTTATTGAATATATGTCTATATAAATATTCCATACTTTCTCTCCTTCTTTTATACATAGTTTAGAAAAATCAATATATTTAGATTCCCTGATGCCTCTATCTACAAGACGGCCAAGTTCAATAGCATCAAATTTCGGAGGTCCATACTCATATTTGTAGTGGCTCAAGGGAAGAAGTTCTGCAGTTACTATTAAATTTCCTTTATCTGGAGAATCAGGATAAGGTTCACCTACATCCATTTTGACTCCAACCCAGACTTCTGTTTTTCCTATATTGACTTTTGCACTTCCTTCTGCTTTATTTGACAATTTGACTTCAACTTTTATTTCCCTAAATTCATCTTCGGACCTATTGTCAAATCTTTTTCCACGCATTAGGTATGAAGCAATTCTTTCTTTTGTAAGCCTTGATGTTTCAATCATTTTAACAAACCTCCAGCGGGTTTCTTAGAGTTCCAGCAACCAATCATTTTAACAAACCTCATTTTTGAATTCTTTTAAAGCCTTTATTTGTATATCACGGATTTTTTGAGAAGTTTTATATCCTAATTTAATTCCTTCCATTAATTCTTTAGTAGAGATGTTTCCATCTAATTGGATATGTGTAAGTTTTCCGGATCTTGACAGGAAGGACATGGCCATATCTGTTGCCCCTTCTCCTTCTTCATAATCTTCTTCTTTTTTATTTACATCTACAACCATTTCTTTATCTATTTTGCCGATAGATACTGAATTGACTAATTCTTTCATTGGAATACCTGCATGTGCCAATGCTAAGGAAGCTGCATTAATTCCAGCACATCTTGTAGAAGCATCTGCCTGAGGTATGGAAATATGGACATCAACAACTGTATTTGGAAAATCTTCAAGCATTAACGCAGGTTCTAAGGCCCACTCTGTAATTTTTGATATTTCAGTGCTTCTTTTATTTGGCCCTGGCCTAACTCTTTCATGAACTGAAAAACTCATCATGCTGTAATTACACCTCAATATCCCTTTTTCAGGATTTTGCATATGCTGTGGATGTAACTGTCTTGGGCCATATACAGCTGCTATTGCAACTGTATCTCCGAATGCAAATATTGCAGATCCATCAGCATTAGGAACAACCCCTACTTTTGCAATTATTTTTCTGGTTTCATCATGCTTTCTTCCATCAAATCTTTTTGTGTATGTCATTTTGTTACTAATTTTCCAATAAAAATGGATCTATTTGTCGATTTAATAAACTAATTTTCATTATTGATTTTATCATTATATTTTCTCCTTCTCATCCTTTAAAAATTTACTTACCTTTTCTGTAAGTCCAGAGATAAAGGAATTTTCTGCAACAAACATTATAGCCTTTTTTGCCAATAATTCATCTTCCACTTTATCAGCCCTTATCCATACTAATCCATTCTGTCCAACAGTTATCCTTGAATTTGTTTCATCTTTTATAAGTTTAATCATGCTCCCCGCTTTGCCTATAACTCTCGGAACTTTATTTGGATTTATGAATATTATCATTCCACCTTCCAGTTTTCCAAGCCCTTTTGAGTCAAGGGTTAGGTCAATCCCTTTTTGTTTGATTGTATTAATTTTAGCACTGAAGAAATCGCCTATGTCCAAAAATTCCGTTATATTGTTTTTATCAATATATCTGGGAACTTCACTTAAAGGCAAAAATGAAGATTGCGGGGCATTTATATCTGCCATCCATCCATTGAATGAGATATCAGTTACTTGCCCAATAATAACATTTCCTCTTCTTGGAATAAAGACGCCTGATAAAGGTATTACCTTTATTAATTTTCCGGAATGTTCAATCAACCCAAATCTTTCAGCAACTATTTCATTACCTTCTCTTCTTGTACCTTCTCCAGGAAGATAGTCAGGTCCTGAGATTATTGTTTCTCCGGGAGTAATTATCTCTCTTTCTTTTTCATCATAATCTTCATGAATGTTTTTTTCCATTTCCTGTTCCATTTTATTTTATCTCCTCGCTTAAAACACTTCCATGTGTAATTGAATTTAGTTTATCATAGAATTCAATTTGAAACCCAACAGGTATGTTTACTACTACTACAAGGTCTCCATTTGGTTTCCAATCTTCACTTTCTTTATAACTCTGAATCAAACCATAGGTATGGCCTGTATATTGTGCAGGTATTGTAAGTTTTATTCTTTTAGTTTCAATTTTTATGGGAATTACCACTCTTAGTTTCTCAACTATATCATTAATTTGTACCTCAATTGGTTTATTTGTTATATTGATTCCTGCTTCATCTAAGGACTTTTCAATTCTATCAGGAGTATAAGGTCTATTGGTTCTCGGATCAACGGCATTTCTGACGATAAAGTCTATTACCTGCTTAATCCTTCCTTCTCTTTGTTTTTCTTTATACTCTAATGGAATTTGTATCTCTCCGTTAAGTATTATTTTTTTTACAATTTCATTTATGTCTTTTGTTTTGAAAGCTTTTTGAATGTCTGATTCAGACGCATGCATCCCTTTTTTTGAATCTGAGAAAATAGATTCTATTTCAATAATTTCAGAAATATCCCCTTTTTGGGTTTTTTTAAATTCAAGAGCTTTGTCCAGATCAACTAAAGTTTCAAAGTTTTTACCATCAATTTTTATTCTTGCAAGAACACTCGTCATGTTAATTATATTAAGCATATTTCTTCAAAGATATTTCATCAACTCTAACTATCTTTTTTGTATCTTTCCTGATGTATGCAACATCAAACCTATTCAATTCAAAATTTTTTCCGAGGATTTCTTTAAAGATACTTAATGCTAATTTAATTCCTCCGTCAATATTTAGATTGTCATTGTATTTTAGTCTTAACATTTCTTTGATTTTTTCATCATTTTCACCAATTGCCATAGCCTTATATGAGAAATAATTACCAGTGATATCTGATGAAAATAACTTTGCTCCTGAGTTATCAACACCTGCAATCATTATGGCTACTCCATATGGTCTTGCCCCTCCATACTGAGTAAACATCTGTTTTGTATTGGCAATTTCTCTTATTATCTCTTCAACATCAACAGGAGAGTCATAAGTGACTTTATTTTGCTGGGCAATAAGTCTTGCTTTATCAATTAAAACCCTTGCATCACTTAAAATTCCTGCAGCACTTGCTATTATATGGTCATCAATCTCTAAAATTTTTGATGCAGATTCAGGCAGGATTAATTTGTCATTAACCCTTCTGTCAGCTACTAATGCAACTCCATCTTTGCAAACTAGTGCTATACTTGAGCTTCCTAACCTTACTGTTTTTTCAGCATACTCAACCTGTAACAAATGACCGTCAGGAGAAAACATTGTCGCTGTGCGGTCATAGCCCATTGCTTGATGCTGAATCTCACTTGGCAAATCCATTTTTTATAAATGAGAAGTGTAATAATACTTATCTCTTCAATTCTTCTCTCAATCAGAAAATATATGAAACTGGAGTTTAAAAGGTTTTCGGCTAAAAATTTAATAACTTTAGTACATTTTTTATGTTAATGAAAAATCTTATATCTTTATTATCGGTTTCAGGATTAATCACTCTTAACTCTTTTGCCATTATTTATAGAGAGGATTTAAGAGAGATATTTCTTAAAAAAGAGGATGTAACAAAAGACGAAAAAAGGGATGTTGTTAACGTTGATTATGTCAAGCTTAATAATTTTATTCTAAATTATCTTGAGTCTAATAATATTCCGTTCGATAGGAAGGAATTTTATAAAAGTCGTGGTTGTCCGAATCCTTTTGATTAGCGAATTTTATTTTTTAATCCTTTCAATGTTCCTGAAACTTTTACAACTCTTATATCTGAAAGTGCAAAACTTGCTTTTATCTTTTCAATTTCAGATCTGTTAACAGCAAGTATTTTTTTGGAAACAAATATCGGAGAAGCTTTTGCGTATCCTAAAGCTCCAATGTAATACATAATGGCTTTTTCAATGTCATTTTTCGAGAAGTTGCCTTTTAAGAGAAGATATCTTTTTTTCTCTTTCATGCTTGGTTTTAAGGGCTTGATTTTTACAGACATGAAAATACATAGGGATATTAATACTTAAATATTTCCAAATATATGTTTAAATATTGGAACTTTTTTTTAGAAATCTAAGTAAATCTTCTTCATAATATCTTCTTACACTTGTATATGAATCATCCTCGCCAGAGTAAATATCAATAACTCCTTCTGGTTCTCTTCTCACTATTCCGGTAGGATAGACAGTATTTGGTCTGAATCCATGTGCAAGGCCATGCTCGTTTGGATTTATCAGGACATCAGATTTATATAATAATTTTGAAGGATTTTTATAGTCCAGTCCAAGAATTTTGGCTTTATAGGGAAAAAATCTTTCTTTTCCATATTTTTTTCTTATTTTTGGATTTACTTCATGATAAACAGCAAACCACAAGTTATCAATTTTTATAACAGGTGTTCCTGTTCCGCTAAATTCTCCGTTATCGCTACCAATAAGTCTTTCACTACCACCCCAGTAAAGAAGATTGTCCGAGTAAGAAATCCAAATTCCCGGGTTACTTATGTCAGAAAACGCATTTGGTCTTGTTAGTGCTGCATAGTCAATTTTGTAATTTTCTAGTTCATCTTTTTTCAATTCAGGGCTTCTTACTTTTTCCGGAAATATAGAAAAATCTTTAATCATGATTCTTATTGGCCTTGGTTTTCCTTGTAGTTCAAATCTTCTGAATTTTTTAAAATCCAAAGTTGTGGCCATTGAAGTTGAGACTCCGTATTTTCTATGAGGAGAGACATAAGTAAAAGCATATATATCTTCCTGCCCTGCCTGAGTTGTTACTTTTGTTATTCTTACATCTTCTATGCCAAACCTTTCATGTTCGTAACAAGGATAAAAACCGGGACTTTCTTCAATTGAGTCTATTGTTAATCCATCACTGCTTCTTGCGATAATTGGATATGAGATATGTTTTAACCTTGAATATCTTTCTTTTTTCAAGAATACACTATCTCTATATTCTTTTTTAATCTGGTTTTTATTTAATTTATCAACAAGAATTTCAAAAGGTGAGTTCAAAGAACCATTAACATTAAAATACGGGAGCAAAATTCCATCCTCGATAGGCATTTCAGTAACTCTTAACATAAAAATAGTCTCATTTTTGTAAACAGAAACTCCGGGATTGAACACACCAATAACCTTCATTTTGTCTGAAGAAGGCTTTACAGATTCAGGAGTTGCCAGCACCCTGAATTCAAGTGGCTTGGGAGGTTTTATTCTTCCCATTTTCTAATATTTTAATAATATTTATTTTTAAAAATATTTATATTTTTTCTTATTAAGCCAACTCCAAAGATATTTAAATATCTTTTTTGTTTTTAATTAAATGGAAATACATACACTAGGAGGATATAACGAAGTCGGTAAAAATATGACTGCTGTTGATCTTGGAGATGATATTATTGTTTTTGATTGTGGACTTTATATTCCTGCAGTTATTGATTTGCAGGAGACAACCAAACAACCAACTCCTAAATTATTAAATTCTGTTGGAGCACTTCCGGATGATGATTTTTTATACAAAAATAAGGATAGAGTAAGGGCATTTTTAATCACTCATGCACATCTTGATCATGTTGGAGCATTGCATTATGTTGCATTTAAATATCCAAGAGCCGAGATTTTTGCAACTCCTTATACTGTGGAAGTTCTATATGCTTTGATGAAAGACAGCAGGAATATTTTAAAAAACAAAATTACATCTGTTCTTCCAAATTCCTCCTGCATAATTAAAGGAAAAAACAAATCTTACAAAGCTGATTTTGTTAATATTACACATTCAACAGTTCAGTCAACAATGATTGCATTACACACTCCTAAAGGGATTATTGTATATGCAAATGACTATAAATTAGATAACACTCCTATGATGGGTCTGCCTCCGAATTACCAGAAAATGAAAGAGTTATCAAAAGAAGGGGTCAAGGTTTTGATTATTGATTGTTTATATTCAGGAGATGATAGAAAAACCCACTCTGAGAAAATAGCAAAGGCAATGGTTGAAGAGGTTTTATTGACAGTAGATCATGGGAATCATGGTATAATAATAAGTACTTTTTCTTCTCATATTGCAAGACTAAAAAGTATAGTTGAATACAGCAAAAAATTGGATAGAAATGTTGTTTTCGTCGGCAGGTCACTGGCAAAATATGTTAATGCCGCAAAAAAATCAGATCAATGCCCATTTTGGAAAGACATACAGATGATTTCATTTAATAACCAGATAAAGTCCAAACTCAAGCAGATAAATAAAAACAGGCACGAGTATGTAATTGTATGTACAGGCCATCAGGCAGAGCCGGGTTCTGTGCTTGATAGGCTGGTAAATGACAAACTGCCATTTGAATTTAAATCACAGGATAGTGTAATTTTCTCTTCCAAAGTTATACCTGTCCCAATTAATATATCAAACAGAGCCAATATGGATAAAAAATTAAAAATGAAGGATGTAAGGATTTTTGATGATGTGCATGTTTCAGGACATGGCGGCCGTGAGGATTTAAGAGAAATGATTAACTTATTGAAGCCAGAACATATAATACCAAGCCATGGAGGGTTAGACAAAACAACTCCTGCAATGGAACTTGCTAAGGAAATGGGTTACTCATACGGAAAAACTGCTCATTTATGCCAAAATGGAAGCATAGTTAAAATATAAATAGGGTAAAAACCATATAATTATATAAAAAAGAGATGGTGCGTCAGGATATTTTAACAGGATTAAGAAATGCTCTTGAAAGAGGACATAGTTTACAACAGGCTCAACGAATTCTTTTTAATTCAGGATACAGCGCAAAGGATATTAATGAGGCAACTAAGTATCTTGCAGGAAGTATCGGTATTTCTGAATTAAAAAAATATATTCATCCAAGTCAGAGCAATATTCCAACAACTAATCAAAGCAATATTCCAGTAACTGGCCAAATTAATCAGAATATCATGCCAAATACGCAAAATATCCCTGTAAAAAAAATCGAACCGCCCCAACAAATTCAACAACTTTCCCAATATTCAGTTCAGGAACAAATACCTATTCATAATGAGCATTCTTCATCAGGTTTCTGGGTATTATTTAGCATATTATTTCTTTTACTGCTTTCACTTATCGGCCTGTTGGTTACTCTTATTATCCAAAAAGACAAAGTGATAGCAATTCTTCAAAGTTTTTTGTCTTAAAATGGATATTTATCAACCGGCAGAAGACTCTTATTTTCTTGCAGGTATTGTTTCAGATTATTTGAAAATAATTTCAAAATCAGATAAAAATAAAATGCTGGTTTTGGATATGGGGGCAGGATCCGGAATACAAAGTAAAAACCTTATAAGATTTGGAATTAAAAAACAAAATATAACTGCAGTAGATATGAATAAAGATGCAATAAATGAAACAAAGAAAATAGGAATTAAAATAATAAAATCTGATTTATTTGGTTCTTTAAATAAAAAAACAAAATTTAACTTAATTATATTTAATCCGCCATATCTTCCAGAGCATAAATATGATAAAAAACCAGATACTACTGGAGGAAAGAAAGGTGATGAAACTATCCTTGAATTTATTAAAGAGCTAAAATATCATTTAATAGAAAAAGGGGTTTGTTTTTTATTGTCCTCATCTATGACCCCTGAAAACAGATGGAAAGCAGAAGCAAAAAAACAAAATCTCAAAGTCAAAATAATTGCAGAGAAAAAATTATTTTTTGAAACACTTTTTGTGTGGGAGATAAAAATATCTAATCAATAATTTACTACAATTATCTTTATAAAAAGCAATTCTATAAACAGGTTGTGTAATGGTATTAAAAAATAACTAAAAAGAGTATTTTAAAATGAAATTTGCACATCTTGGAGACTGCCATTTGGGAGGATGGAGGTATCCTGAATTACAGGAACTGAATATGAAAAGCTTTTCCAGTGCCTTGGATTTATGTATTCAGGAGAAAGTTGATTTGGTTTTAATAGCAGGAGATTTATTTGACTCTGCATATCCTCCTATAGATACATTAAAAGAAACTTTTAGGGAGTTTAAGAAACTTCATGATGTAAAAATACCATGTTTCATTATTGCAGGGAGCCATGATTACAGTGTTTCTGGAAAAACATTTCTTGATGTTTTGGAGCATGCCGGCTTTTGCGAAAATATCTATAAATTTGAGGAGAGGGAAGGAAAAATTATACTGCAACCGACAATATACAATAATTATGCTTTGTATGGATATCCTGGCATGAAATCAGGCCTTGAGTTAGAAGGGTTAAGAAAAGTTGTCTTAAACGAAGCTCCGGGATTTTTTAAGGTATTTGTATTACATACAGCTTTAAAAGAGGCAATAGGAAATCTGCCTATGGATTCTATATCACTAAATGAGTTGCCGAAGGCAAATTATTATGCTCTTGGCCATTTACATGTAGAGTTCGGTAGAAATGATGCAGCTTACTCTGGGCCAATATTCCCAAATAATTTTGATGAATTAGAAGAACTTAAACATGGTAGGTTCCAGATAGTTAATTACTCAAACAACATTATTAAAAGAGACACAATAAAGATAAAGTTAAAGGAAGTTTTATGTATAGATATCGAGTTGGAGAATACACTGACTGCAACTGAAAAAATAATTATGGAGTTGGACAAAAATAATTTGGCTGATAAGATAATACTTCTAAAATTATTCGGAACATTTTCAAATGGCAGGATTTCAGATATAAGGTTTAATGAAATAGAAAATTTTGCAAAAAATAAAGGATGTTATGCTTTTATAAAAAATATTTCAAGACTAAAGGTTGAAGAAGCTCATACAGATATAGAAACTAAAGAGATGCGTGATGTAGAAGATAGCATGATAAAACAATATTCCCAGAAAAATCCATCAAAATTCAACGAAAAAATTCCTGTTCTTATTAAATCATTAGGAACTGAAAAGCAGGAAGATGAAAAAAACCAAATTTTTCAGGAAAGGTTGTTCAGTGAGATTAAAAGTATTTTGAATGTTAATTTTTAATTCAGCATAAACAACAGGTTAATGACATAATTAATAATCAATTCATGAAAATGCAAATAAAAAGAATAAAAATAAAAAACATAAGAAGCTATGAAGATGCAGAGATATTTTTTCCAAAAGGATCAGTCTTATTATCAGGAGATATAGGATCAGGTAAAACATCAATTTTACTCTCTATAGAATTTGTTCTTTTTGGCTTACAGCCGGGACAGAAAGGAGCTTCTCTTCTTAAAAATGGAAAAGACGAAGGCTTTGTAGAATTGGAATTTGAAATAGACGGCAATAATGTGATTTTGAAAAGGACTTTAAAAAGGAAAAAAACAGTTTCACAAGACGAATCTTTTATTAATTTTAACGGAAAAGTTGAAGAGAAAGCCACTACTGAGATGAAAAATTTTGTTTTACATATTTTAAACTATCCTTTGGAATTTGCGAAAAAGACAAATCTTCTTTACAGATACACAGTATTTACTCCTCAGGAAAACATGAAACAGATTATTTTAGAGGATGCCGAAACAAGGTTAAATACATTAAGGCATGTATTCGGGATTGATAAATACAAAAGGGTAAAGGAAAATACTGCCATATTGACATCCAAATTAAGGGAAATATCAAGATTAAAACAAGGCCAATTATCGGATTTAGAGGGTTTAAAAATGAAAATAATGGAAAAAATATCTATGATGGATGAAATTCAAAATACAATACCAGCACTTGATGAAAAGATAAACTTTCATGTTAGAGAAAGAAAAGCTAAGGAGTTGGAAATAAATGAGGTTAAATCAAAAATGGAACAAAAGATAAAATTAGAAAACGAATCTGATAAGGCAAATATTATACTTTTATCAAAAAAAGAACAAATACTCAGAATTTCCAAAGATATCTCAAATATAAAGTTGAGGTTCGAACAAACAAATAGAAATTTCGATCAGTCTTATTTTGATATTACTTTGAGAAATTTAGAGGATAAAAAACTAATCTATGAAAAAATAAAAAAAGATGTATCAGATATTTCATATAAAATAGAAATATATTCATCAAAAATTCAGGATTTGGAAAAACTCAAAGAAAAAATATCAAATCTTAAAATATGTCCAACATGCCTTCAGGAAGTTAATGACCAGCATAAACACAATATTTTAAACGAGGCTGACAGGGAACTTTCAAACATCAAAACCGAAAAAATATCTTTTGATAATGAAAAACAGAAAAAAGAGATTTTTATTAAAGGTATCGAAGCAGAGATTATGGAACTGGAAAAGAAAAAATCCCATATGCAAGAGGTAAAAATTAGGTTAAAAACCTTGGAAGAAGATAATAAAAAAATTATTGATTATGAAAATCAAAAAAGCCTTTTAGAGAAAGATGTAGTGTTGTTGGAGGAGCAGATATTGAGGCTTAAGGAATCTATAAGTGGATTAAAGAAATTTGAAAATATTTTGCAGATAAGGGAAAGAGAACTAAATGAAATACAAGCTAAGGAAAGAAGTTTGGAAATAAAAAAAGCCCAAATTTTAAAGGAAATTGAAATTGGAAAGATTGACATTAAAAGAATGGAAAAAGAAGTTGAAGAGAAAGAAAAGATTAAAGACGAATTAATGTATATAGTTGAATTAGAGTCGTGGCTTTCAACAGGGTTTAATGATTTGGTAGGATTTATAGAAAAGAATGTTATGATTAAACTGAGAGATGAATTTTCCAGACTTTTTAACGAATGGTTTTCTATTTTGGTGCCAGATGCTTTTATTGTTAAGCTTGATGAAAGTTTTACCCCGATAATTGAACAGCAAGGATACGAATTAGATTATGCATATTTATCCGGAGGTGAGAGAACAGCAATTGCACTTGCTTACAGATTGGCCTTAAATCAGACAATAAATTCATTAATGAGTGAAATTAAGACGAAGGGCATTGTAATTTTAGATGAACCAACAGATGGTTTTTCACAACAGCAACTTGATAAAATGAGAGATGTTTTAAAAGAGCTTAAGGTAAACCAGTTGATAATAGTGAGTCACGACCAGAAGATAGAAAGCTTTGTTGATAATATAATAAGGCTGAAAAAACATGGAGGAATTACAAACGTTCTCACATAATCGAAAGGTTTATAAATATTTAATATATAAGAAAGTTGTAAGTTCTTGAGGTATTTACAAGATTCTATAAATATGGCAACAACTAATGAAGATATAAGCAAATCAATGTTAAAAACTGGAACAAGTATTTTGGGAATTAAATGCACAGATGGAATTGTTCTCGCTTCTGATAGACAGGTAAGTGCAGGTAATATGGTCGTTGGAAAAAATTTTCAGAAGATAATCCATATTAACGACCGGCTTTTAGCCGCTATAACCGGAGGAGTTTCAGATGCCCAATTTTTAATGAGGATTGTTGCTGCAGAAATAAAATTAAAAGAATTAAGGAGCAAACAGAAATCAAGTGTTAAGGAATCTGCCAGTTTATTGGCTTATTTGACTTTTAGGAACATAAGGACTCCATCAATGATACCATCAATTGTGGGATCTCTTGTTGCAGGCATTGATCCTGATGGAACAGCAAAGCTTTACACTATTGAGCCTGCTGGAGCAATATCTGAAGTAGAGGATTATGACGCCAACTTTTCAAGTGGTATGCCTTACATACTTGGAGTTCTTGAAAGAGGATATAAAAAAGATATAAATGTAAAACAGGGAGTTCAGCTTGCTATTGAATGTTTGAAAGCTTCTACACAGAGAGATATGGGGAGTGGTTATGGCATCGATATTTATACTCTGACTAAAGACGGAATAAAAAAAGCAGTAAGTCAAGAGATAAAATCAGTTTTTGAATAATCTTAAATTTTTATGACATTAAGTTCTACAAAATGGATATACTAAAAGGTATTACTGATGAGTTGCCTAAGGTTATAAGTGATGCAGGATTTGAAGGAGCTAATATAGTTCTTTATACTGATAATCCTGAATTTTTTAAAGACGGAGAGAATCAAATAAAAGAATTAGTTAACAAGTATAAAAAAAGGATTGAGTTAAGGGCAGATCAGAAAATTCTTGAATCTGAAGAAAAAACCGAAAAGTTTATCAAAAAAACAATTCCGGAAGAAGCCGAGGTTACAAATGTTATTTTTGATGTTCAGAGAAGTGTTGTAATAATTGAGGCAAAAAAACCGGGTTTGGTAATTGGAAAACAGGGGTCTGTATTACAGGAGATAAAAGAGGAGACATTATGGACACCACAGGTTCAAAGGTCTTCTTCCATTCCAAGCAAAATTACAGAGAGTATAAGGGAAGTTTTATATGCCAATAACAATTACAGAAGAAGATTTTTAAATAATATTGGAAAAAAAATTTACAAAGACTGGAGCTCTGAAAAAAGGGACGGATGGATAAGGCTTACAATGCTTGGTTCCGGGCGTCAGGTTGGAAGATCATGTATTTTATTACAGACATCTGAATCAAAAATATTGCTGGACTGTGGAATAGATGTAGCTGCACACGGATCTGAAAAATTCCCTTATTTTGATGTTGCTGAATTTGATATATCATCGATAGATGCAGTTATTTTAAGTCATGCTCATTTAGATCATTGTGCTTTAATCCCTTACCTGTATAAGATGGGTTATACTGGTCCTGTATATATGACATATCCCTCAAGAGATATTGCCGCCCTTCTTGGCCTGGATTTTATAGGGGTTGCATACAAACAGGCAACTGCACCTATTTTTAGTTCAAATGATATTAAGGAGATGGTTAAACATTCTATATGCCTTAATTATAATGAGGTTACTGATGTAACTCCTGATATCAGGATAACTTTTTATAATGCTGGCCACGCACTTGGAAGTGCAATGGTTCACATAAATATCGGGAATGGAGCCCATAATTTACTTTATGGTGCTGACATAAAATATCAGAAAACAAGACTCTTAGATCCTGCAATTACAAATTTTCCAAGAGTTGAAACAGTAATTATTGAATCTACTTATGGTGGAAAGAATGATATAATGCCTCCGAGGATTGAATCTGAAACCCAGTTGCTTGATATTATCAAGAAAACAATTGAAAGAGACGGAAAAGTTTTAATTCCAGAACTTGGTCTTGGAAGAGCTCAGGAAACAATGCTCATAATAGATGATGCAATTAAATCTGGCAAACTTCCCCAGATACCTGTTTATATTGATGGAATGATATGGGACATTAATGCAATTCATACTGCTTATCCGGATTATTTAAGTCACTCTGTCAAAAACCTTGTTTTTCAGGATAAAAATCCATTTGTATCTGAAATATTTAAAAGAGTTGGTTCTCCACAGGAGAGAAAGCAGGTTATTGAAGGTGGCCCATGTGTTGTTCTCGCAACTTCAGGTATGTTGGTTGGAGGAGCATCTGTAGAATATTTTAAACATTTCGCTTCAAATTCAAGGAATTCTTTAGTGTTTGTGTGCTATCAGGGTGTTGGCTCTCTTGGCAGACAGGTTCAGGAAGGTCTTAAGGAATATAAAACAGATCAGGGAGAAATAATTCCAATAAATTTTGAAGCATACACTATTTCAGGATTTTCAGCACATGCAGGCCGTACTGAATTACTGAATTTTATTAAAAACTGCAAGCCCAAACCTAAAAGAGCAATTATAAATCACGGAGAGGTTTCAAAGTGCCTTGATCTGGCAAGTGCTATATACAAAATAGAGCATATTGAAACAAATGTTCCAAGAAATCTTGAGACTTTAAGGCTGAAATAAAGTTAAATTTTATGTAAAATAATATTTTTCCCAATCTTTAAAAACCATCTTTATTTAGTATTAAAAAGAATATGGCAGTTGGTTTTATTTATAAAGACAATAAAAATTTTTGAAACATGTCACCTATTTATATTGATGCATGAAGGAAACTAAAATGAAGCATAACATACAAATAACTATGATATTGATTGGAATGTTTCTTATAACTCAGTTAATTGGGCTTGCAGTTATTTATGCATACACTCCACAAGTAGAGCAAATTGAAATTAATGGAACAGTACAAAATGTAACTATAAATCCTCTTCCTTATAATTTGGAGCAGCCTGAAGTTGATAAAAGAATTTCTTTTGTATCAATTTTGTTTGCTTTTATTATTGCTATTTTTTTTGTGTTTATACTAACTAAAATAAGAGCGGCTGTTATACTTAGGTACTGGTTTTTCTTTGTTGTAACCATTGTTTTGGGCATAGTTATAAACGCAATTCTGATGCAGTTTATTAACCATAACTTACTTATCAATGATTTTTCCATACCTATTGCCTCCACACTTGCAATTTTGTTGGCTTTGCCTCTTGCAGTCTATAAAATATTCAAAAGAAACATTTATGTTCATAATATAACAGAGTTGTTAATATATCCAGGTATTGCAGTTGTTCTTATCCCGCTCTTAAATTTATGGACAATTGTTATTTTGTTGCTAATTATTTCTTTGTATGACATATGGGCTGTCTGGCATTCAGGATTTATGCAGAAAATGGCACATTTTCAAATTAATGAGCTTAAAATATTTGGGGGTTTTTTTGTGCCTTATCTTAATAAGAAACAGAGAGCAATGATAAGGGAAGCAAGGCTAAAAAAATCAAGATATGCTAAAATGCGAAAACTAAAGAAAATGAAAATTAATCTTGCGATTTTAGGTGGAGGAGATATAGTATTTCCGATAATAACCGCAGGCGTTGTCATTCGGGATCATAATTTCTCAATTCCTCTTTTTGGAATTCCCGGGTTGTTATCAGCATTGATTGTTGTTTTCGGAGCAACTTTTGCACTTTCATTATTGTTTTTCTACTCTAAAAAAGGAAAGTTTTATCCTGCAATGCCGTTTATAACTGCCGGACTTTTGCTTGGGATATTAATATCCTCTTTCTTACGATAAGACAACCAAATTAGGCTTTCTATTTCTTTTGGTATTTTCTTTTACAGGCTCTTCCGAAGGTTTTATTGCTGATACTATGTAATGTTTAGCAGTAAGCAAATTATCATACATATTTTGGATTTGTATATAATTTGTTCTTTCTAATCCAGAATTTTTTCTTCTATTTCTCCATAAATCATAGATAACATTGTCTAAACAATTAAGAACACTTCCAATATAAGAGAGTGATTCTTCTAAATCATCTATGTAATTTTCCCCAATATCTGTGTTTTCAAGGAAAGATATTGCATCTGCCAACGTTTCTAAGTAGTCAAGCTCAAAAATTTTTTCATAATAATTATCACAGACAAATTCAACCAGTTCACGGGCTTTGTTTATTCTTGATTCACATAGTTTATTTACATAGACCATACTAATACATTTCTAAAAAGCTTTTTAAATTTTGTCTTTACTATATAAAAGTAACACTATAGAAAAGTTTATAAACCGGTTAGTCACTTAAAAGTTAATACATTGGACTTTTAGAGAGAAGTCGGAAATGATAGTAAAAACAGAACTTATCAAGAAAATAAAAGATTATTTTAATTTAAATATTTATGAAACTAAGGTATGGTTGGCCCTTTTGTCTAAAGGAGTTGCTTCAGCCGGAGAAATTGCAGAGCTTTCCGGAGTTCCAAGATCAAGAACCTATGATGTATTAGAAAGCTTGGAAAAACAGGGATTTGCAATGCAGAAAATAGGGAAACCTGTAAAATACTTTGCAGTTAAACCAACAGCGGTTATTGAAAAACTTAAGAAAGGAACTATGGATGAAATGAATGAAAGGTTGTCAATACTTACAAATATTAAAGACACGCCGGAGTATCAGGAACTTGAAATGCTCCATTCAACAAAATCAGAGTTGATAAAGAAACAGGATATTTCAAGTACCTTGAGAGGCAGGATGAATATAAATTCACAGATTTCAGACCTTATAAATCTGGCAAAAGAAGAAGTAATTATTTGCGCTCCTGTTTCAGAAATAAAAAGAAGAATAAAACTTTTAGAACCTATTTTTAAACAGCTTACTAATTCTAAAATAAAATTTACAGTGGCTTTAAATGGTTCAGATTCAGATATAAAAATGGTTAATGATAGGCTTGAAATAAAAGCCAAAAAAATAGATATTCATGCTTCATTTTATATTGCAGACAAAAAAGAAATACTATTTATGCTGAATGAAACGGATGACAATCAGGAGCAAATGGCTGTCTGGTTTTCATCGCCTTTTTTTGTTGAGTCATTCACAAATTTGTTTGAAATGGCCTTAAAAAGATCTAACGGAAAATAATAAAAAATGGTTGCTCTTCCAGAAAATCCAGCTGTCAATTTACTTTACAGACGCGATTCTAAAGGAGAATCTTATGAAGTGTTGATAGGTTATTATGAAAATGGCCATTTTTTCACTTGTGAAGAGAGTAATTCAGTAGACTTTCCAAATTTAAGGATTAAAAATATAAGAAATTACAGCTTAATTAAAGAAGAGTTAGGAAAAATTTTGAATGGAGCTGTAAAAGGTGAATTAAAATTGTTTATTAATGACAAATTAGTTTCCAACTAACATTCTTTTACAATTTTAATCTTTGTTATAGACATTTCCTTCATAATTTTTTTGAATTTTTTCCTGAAAATATCAAGAAATTCTTTTAATTTTATATCGTTTGGTTTTGCTGCTTTCAGCTTTCCGTTTTCAACATACCAGATTTTATGTTTCTTCTTAAAGTTTTCAGCAGCTTCGTTATAATGTATGGATGGACCATCAAATACTATTTCCTTTTTTCTTTTTAGAACAAAATATATTTTGGCTTCTTTTTCCCCTAAATATTCAAATTCTTCCTCTATAATCTCAAAATATTTATTCAATTCTCTTACAAAAATTTTTGAAAACTTAAGCATTTTGCTTCCTGCAATATCTCCTTCTTGTTTATCTGTTTGTATTTCAAATACGCTAAAGATTCCATCTATGTTTTTGGCAGTATCAATAAAATGTTTGGTATTAATACCTTTATCTTGGAAAAAATCCATGGAAGGCGATTTAAGAAATTTACTACATGCTTTCTTAAATTTATCAAAAGTTTGTTGGGTTAATGCTCCGGCAGCATTTCTTTCCTTAAAAGTCGGATCAATTAATATAATAGGAGAGGTCATTTTTGAAGGGTTTAATTCTTTGATTATTTCCTCGTTCTTTTTATACAGCTTTTCTATATCTATTACTATTTTGCCATGTGTTTTTGCAATAACTTCTATGAATTTGATAAAATCTTTAAAATAAACAAGGAGTAGTTCAAGAGCATATCCTGAGAATCCTCCTATGTAAGATTCTGCTCCATAGCATTTTTGTCCATGGCAGAACGATTTCGCCAAAATAATCTGTTCAATAAGCCCTTTGTTTTCCTCAGTTTTCTTTTTAATATAACTAACATGGAAGTAAGATAGGTCAGTGATGTTCCTTGCTTCTTTCGGATTGTTAATCTTCAGAGTAGGAATTACCTCAAAAGTCAGGTTTTTATTAAATCTTGGAATTGCCTTATAATAGTCCCTTGAACCACGAATTTTTTTGATACTAAACCTATGCCATGGTATTCTAAACCAGTTGAATATCTCACTCATGTGTTTTTTTATGTCTTCTTCACTATATTTGGAGTCAAATCTGATGAAGATATCTATATCATATTTATCCTTCCTTATTATAGTATTTTTTGCAAGAGATCCTCCGACATATACAGATGCTTTTATTCCAAGAGCCTTTATTTTTTTATCGATATAATCGGAAAATTTTTTGGTAAAATTTTTTATAGAGGCTAATTCATTATTGCTAAGCTTGACTCTTTCAATCTCTTGTTTAAGGATTTCCCTCATAAGCTTATCCATAGAGTTATTAAAGAATTATCTTTTTTAATCTTTACTCATTTTTCTCTCTGATTCTTCAATTGCAGATTTGAAGCTTGCAGCGAGGTCTATTATATACTTTCCCTCTTCTAATTTGTAGATTAACGGCCTTTTTTTATTGAATAAATTAACTATATCAATTTCAAATTTTCCCGGGCCTAAAACCCTTATAGATTCCAGATCAAGAATAACAGGAGTTTCCTCATTTTCAAGACCCATAATTTCCCTTACATCATGCTCAATTTTTTCCTTGTCCTCTTCCCTTAATTCAAGCACAATTTCTTTTTCCTGAATTTTTTTAAGTTGGTCTTCTTTAATATAGAAGAAAAAATGGCTTCCACAGCTACATCCTTTTAAGAGTTCTTCTGAAGCATCAGGGTATAGTTTTGAGCAATGGATACATTGGTGAGGCATTATCCATTAAAGAACAAATCATTTATATAGATTGTGATTGGCTGTGATATATTTATTTTGTTACATTTATTTTTATATTATCCTGTTTATCTTTTCAGCATCAATTCAATTTTTTTCGGATTTCTTTTTATTTCTTTTACTATTGAAGCGGGACCTATTATGGTCATGGCAGCTGTGTCTCCTGCAAGTGCTTTTGCAACACCTTGGGCAAATCTTCTCAGAATTGGGACGGAATTTGCATTTGAAGAAATAACTGCAAGTTCAATTCCTTTAAATCCTTTTACATGGCCTATCATTGCCATTGTGTCCTCTATAAGCCGGGTTTCTTCTTCTGGTTTTAACCTTCCTTGTAAAACTATTATTCTGTTGGAAAGGACAATAGAGAGAATTTTTTTAATTCTCTCACTGCTGTCCAGATCCCTTATTTCTGAATAAGGCATAAATTCCAATGTTAAACCACCTATCTTTTTCCCCATTTTATTAATGTGCGATTTTAAAGAGAGTTTCATAAAACTCTTCCATATTTTCACCTGTTTTTGCACTAATACCAACAACATCATATTCCGGAAATGCTGCTTCAACTTTTTTTACATCAGCTTTTCTTAAATCTATTTTGTTTGCAGCAATGAGCACCGGAATTTTTCTTGCGGCTAAGTTCCCAATAATAGTTATATTTACTTGAGAGTATGGATTTTTTGTGGCATCTAAAACAACAACAACTGCATCCATATCTTCAATCCATTTAATAGCATCTATAACTCCTTGCGTAGCTTCCTTTGCTCTCTGCTGTGCCTCTTTTTTCTTTATTCCATACTTTATAAATTCTTCATAATCAATTTTTGTTGCAATTCCCGGGGTGTCTACCATTTTAAAAACCATTTTTTTACCCTTATATTCAATTTCTACTTTTTCCTTAAACTGGATTTCTCTTGTTTCGTGAGGTATATTACTTACCGTTCCAAGCTCTTCTCCAACCCAGTCCTTACAAATCAGGTTTGCAAGACTTGTTTTACCTGCATTTGGTGGCCCGTAAAAACCAAGGCTGATACTTTTTTTCTTCCTGAAAATCCCATAGAAAATCCTTTTTGCAAAATTTTTAAAAATTTTCACCTTCATAAACCCTTCATGATATTTTTCTATTTAAATGTTTCTTTGATTTACAATATAGTTTTCTTCGCATTTCTTTTTTCCATTTCTTTTCTTATCTTTCTTTTTTCATACCATGAGAATATGGGGATTTCCCACATTCCAAGCCTTTTTCCATAAAATTTGTTGAAGGCATAATTTATCTGTTCATTTTTCCATTTAGAAGTTTTTAATTGACTCTTTATTTCAGAATCTGTCATTCCCTGATTTTTTCCGTTTTTAATAAAAAACAAAACATTATACAAATCATTTTGATTTTTGAAAAGATAATATTGGTATTTTCTTTTATACCATTCCTGAAGTAGTATGTAAATTACTAATGTAAAAAAAATTACGATAAATGATCCTATCAGGAATTTTGTCCAAAATCCTCTTTCATTACTAACCTGCTCTTCTCTTATGACTATCTGGTTTAGGTGTGGAGAAAAATAAACGGGTATGGAGAATTCATCAATACCTTCTTCAACAAAAAATCTTATATTTTTCTCATTTGTTAAATCAAGTTTAATTCCTGTTAATCCTGCTCTGTCTGCAATCTCATATCTTTCAATAAAATTAATATCTTCTTTATCCAATAGTATCATCATATAGACAGGATAATCAAAATTTCGTTTCGGAGTTATTTTATATTCAAATTCAGTTAGGAATTCTTCTTTTCTGTCATTATAAAAAACCGAATAGATTGAGTGTGTTAAGGTGACATCAAGATTTTCATTATACCATGAAAATATGGCATTTGCATATTCATTTTCTTTACCTAAAATAT
This sequence comes from Candidatus Pacearchaeota archaeon, assembly GCA_038869755.1. Taxonomy (GTDB): domain Archaea; phylum Nanobdellota; class Nanobdellia; order Pacearchaeales; family GW2011-AR1; genus JACPLR01. The sequence continues at coordinate 61,859 of JAWCQN010000002.1, forward strand.
AATAGTCATTGTACAATGATTTAATATATGCAACATTTATTCTTTCAATCTCTTGTATAAAAGGAAGAACTGATTTTTTGCTTGGTTTTATTTGTATTGGAACATCAAGTCCGGCAACTTTCTGCATAAGGGAGATATACTCTATAGAGGGTGTATTTGGATTTTTTGAAAGCAAGTTAAATTCATCTTCTAATTCCCTAATATTGAAATTTAATTTATCAGGATCAAAACCCTGAGATTTTAATACATTTTGGTATTGTGAAGGAAGTTCTGTAAGTTCTTTTTTTACATTATTAATCCTTTCATCATATATTTTTAAGGTAGAATTTATTGCATCAATTGGTGAGATAACAGATATTTTAAAAGACGCACTATCTATGGTTTGTCCCGATTTAATTAAGTCTATTTTTAGTGTATAATTGCCAATTGAATTGTAAGTATGTATAATTTTGTTTGTTGTCGAATCTTGCACAGGGGTATTGTCCCCAAAATCCCATCTTAACGCCAATGAACCATTTAAACCCTGATTTTCTATAAAAGCAATAAATTCAGTTGGATTTGCAGCTGCAACAATTTTCGGATAAACCTGCTCCACTAACGATTCTCCTTCTGCTTTTATATTTATGGTTTTTTCAAATATTTTAACCCCATTTGAGATTAATTTAAATGAATACTTTCCTGATTTATCCGGAACATTTATATTAAGATTTCCGATATCCAATAAATTATATCCAGAGTTTATTAATGCAGATGTTTTTGATAGAAGATAGAGGTTGTTTTCTTCAACTCCACTACTTCCTTCAAATGAATATCTGACTGAATGCTGGCTTAAGTCTATCTGCTGGTTTATACCAGAAAAGCTTATAGGTATGATGCATCCTTCTTGCGGACATACTCCTTTATATTTGTCATTTATATAATCATTAAATTTTCCAATTAGGGATTCTTGGGTTGATGAATAGAATGTTGATTCATTGAGCTTTATTGATCCTACGGGTGCAAATTTTTTTGCCGAAACCATAATGTTATAATCTGCTGAAAAAGAGTTTACCTGAGAAGGATCCCCTAAAAATCCACATTTCTCTCCAGTTGATCTTGCCTGTATCTGGTATCCTTGGTTACTTGAACCTTCTTTTAGTGAGATACATGCATAATAATCTCCTGATTCTTTTGGAAGATGGTTTATTCTGCATGAGACAAAACTTCCTGATGAAGAAGGTTTTGGAAGGTTACACGAGCCAACAAATTGCTTTTCAGTATTATATAGTGAGGCCTTTAATAAATCGCTTGAATAACTTGACTGGCCATCATATTTTAGAAAAGCTTTAACTTCAAATGCAGGATATTTTCCGAGATAGATTTTTTCACAATATGGAACTTGTTCAATTAAAAACCATGACGGAAAATTTCCAGACCCGTAACAGTTTGACTTTGTATCTGAAATACATGTTTCATCAGAGAATTTATTATTTCCCCAATCAATTATTCCATCGCTAATAATATCTATACTTAACTGTTGTTGGCACGATGCTCCTGCATTGCTGTTTATAGTTATTGAGAAATCTTTTATTTCAACATTATTTCCGTTAATAGCAGAGCCTGTGATTTTAGTATTAGTCAATGAAAAGGATTTGGTTGTTCCTCCATTATCCTCTTTTTTAAAATCTTCCTTACAATCTTTCGGAGTGCATGTATAGTTGGCTCCTGAATTATTTTTTATTAAATCCATCAATAAAACATTTCCATGTGAAATGTTTTCGAATCTAAAATCAAAAAAAGTGTTGACGGGCTCATTGCTTATACTTAAATTTATTTTGCCCTCAATTTTTTCATTTATAAAATAATTATCTTTAACACTTGAATGGTTTCCAACTTGAATTATGGCAGCGACTAAGGAAAAGGAAAAAAAGAATACTAATATAAAAATTATTGCTTTATTTTTCATCACACTTCTTTTTTTGTTTATTATATATGAGATATATTAAAAATATGAACAAAGAGGCAATTATGAGGTTTAATATATTAAAAAAAGGGACTTTTGCAATTAACTGACAATTGTATAGTCTAGAACCTGAAACACACCCATTTTCAGGTGACTCTCCTCCTGTTGGACTATTCCAGTTTGCAATCCATGATTCTGTTGCAGTGTTATCGAGATTACACGAACTTGTGACAATATTTGATATAAAACACTGTCCTCCTCCAGAAGTAATTTCCACTTTTTCAAGGCATTTATTATTATATGTAGAATAAAAACAGCTGCACTTTACCTGAGAAATTGGATTTGTGCAGAAGTCATATGGCCAGCCATTTTTTTCAGCTATTACTCTATTGTGGTCTTCAATTTTTTTCAATATCTGATTATTCCACGAGGTTGGATTTTCACAATTTTCCTTATCTCCATCAAATTTGCTACATGTATAATTTATTTTTATAGGAACGCACTGGCTGACATTATAATTACAATCATTTCCACATTTTAGATTTCCTCCTGCAAATCCAAATGTTTTACAGTCTACTTGATCCCTGAATATAGGGTTTCCATTTACAATGTCACATTGTTCAAGTAGACTATTTAATTGACCATTTCCACAGCTACATATTGGAGATATTTTTCTGAAATTTATCCCATCACTTGACTCATAAACTTCATAGTTATACCAGACAACTATTTTATACCTAAGCCAGTCGAAATATCCTGCTGTAGGAATTCTATTTTGTGGTGGCAATCCAGTTGGGTAAATTCTATTTATTTGATTAGTAGG
>JAWCQN010000003.1:0-32536 GCA_038869755.1 Candidatus Pacearchaeota archaeon
ATTTAAAAACCTTTATTTTTTATTCAACTAATTTTAAATAGTGAAATTGAAAGCAAAATGGTAAAATTTAAGGAATATCAAGGAAGTTATAACATAAGTGTATTATCGGATGGAAGTTTTCTTTTACCTCAGGAATATTTGGAAGTATGGAAAAATAGAAACCCTTTTTATAATTTAGCGAATCAAAATCCTTTCTTTTTTGCACAATTAAACTCGGAAGGTGGATATCCTATTTTAAGGTTATATGATCCTATTTCAGCCATTAGCACTTTTGGAGACTCTGTTAATCCTGAAGAGGTTTGTTCTAAAATTGAAATTACCGACGGAAAATTTAATGGAAAATTATCAAATTTATTAGGTGAAAATAGAAGCGGTATTGAAGGAATTATCATGGTTGGTTTGAATGATGTGATAGATATTTGGAATAAGATATATTATGGTTCTTTTATATCTGAATTATCTGAACCGGAAGACATATTTCTTTAATCATATTTTTCCGTGTAGATATTTTTTCCAAGGATACCCTTTTTTAAAAGGATTATGTTTATGGCAGATATCATTTCTTTTAATCCGCATATGTAGTAGTCTGCATTTTTATCAAAATGTTGTTTTAACAAGTCTTGAACCCTTCCATTTTTTCCATTACTTTCTTCACTTAATATAGTGTAGTACTTAAAATTTTTATGTTTTTTTTCAAGATTTTTTAGCTCTTCTCCATATAAAATATCATTTTTTAATTTATATCCTGTTAATAGTCTTATTTTTTTGTCTGATTTTACCTCTTCAAGCAGGTGTGGAACCATTGACATAAAAGGAGCTATCCCGACACCTGTTGAAATAAAAATAATATCTTTATTTTTGCTTTCTTCATTTATTTTAAAATTTCCTAAAGGCCCCAAACACTCTATTTTATCACTTTTTTTCAGTTTATCAAGAAGAGGTGTTATGTTTCCGTTTTCAAGTATTTTTATGCATAATCCAATGTAACCTTTTTTAGCATTTTTAATAGTTGAAATTATTGAATATGGCCTTCTTAATTTGATATTTTTTTCCTTATCATCCATAATTATTGAAATATACTGGCCTGGTATAAAATTAAAATTTTTAGGAACTGAAATTTTAAAGTGCTTTACATTCTCTGTGAGTTTTAATATTTCCAGTATTTCTGATTCAAACCGTGAAAATCTGGTGTTTTTTAATGACTCCATATCATTATAATTTTTCAGCAAGACTTAAATAGTTAACTGTTTTTAGGCTTATTATTAAAATGTCACTAAGATTAATGCCGCAGGAATTGGAAGTTTGGTATCTTCTTCCAGCTTTAAGAAGAGAGTTATCTAAAATGTTCATTAATCTTTATTGGTTGAACCAAAAAGAAACTGCAGAAATTTTAGGAATAACTGAAAGTGCTGTTTCCCAATATTTAAAAGATAAGAGAGCAAATGAGTTAAGATTTGATAGACATGAGCTGAAAATAATTAAAGATACAGCTGATAGGATTTTAAAGGACAGGAAAAATTCTTTGAATTATCTTTATTCTCTTTCTGTTAAGTTAAGAGGCACGAGGAGTTTATGTGAGTTTCATAAAAAACACGACTTTAATTTGCCTTCTAATTGCAGGCTCTGTAAAGTTTAAATAAAATATTGTTTTGATGTATTTTTATATAAATCTTTTTTAATCTTGATTATTGTGTAATTTAATGAAAAATGATATAAATGAATTAGGAGAATTTGTACAATGGAAAAAACCAAAATGGGACGAATATTTCATGGCTCAGGCATTTGTTATTTCAACCAGATCAATAGACCCTTCAACAAAACACGGATGTATAGTTACGGATGAGGAAAATAGACCTCTGACTTTTGGTTATAATGGGCCTCCAAGAGGATGTGATGACTCTCAAATTCCATTAAGTAGGCCTGATAAATATGCTTATTTTGCACATGCTGAAGAAAATGCCATTAACAATGCGGCAAATAAAGGGGTAAGTTTGAATAATTCTGTTTTTTATATAACAGGGCATCCATGTACCAGATGTTTAAGAAGCATAATTAATGTTAGAGCTTCAAAAATTGTATATGGTTCTGTTGATTCCCATTGTATAAGCGATGAAGATAAAAAAGCCATGGGTATTATGCTAAAAAACAGGAATTTAATTATTGTTCCTTTCGAGGGAGATATTTTAAGTGTATTGGAAAAAACTATTTCCTACTATAGAATTAAAGTTTTGGGTAGTAGACAAAATGAAAGAGTATCTGGAAATTGTTAGAAAAATTCTTGATAAAGGGGAATTGAAGAAAAATAGAACTGGAATTGATACTATTTCTATTGCAGGCGCCATGTTTGAACATGATATGTCTGAAGGTTTTCCTTTGCTTACGACTAAAAAAATGGCTCATAAATCAATTAGGGTTGAATTAGAGGGATTTATTAAAGGCATAACAGATAAAAAATGGTACCAAGATAGAGGATGTAGGATATGGGATGAATGGTGCAATCCGCAAAAAGTTATGTATGGCCATGATGATGAAACAAAGAGAAAAATGTTTGAAGAAAGAGATTTAGGTCCTATTTATGGATTTCAGTGGAGGCATTTTGATGCCCCATATATTAATTTTGATTCAGATTACACTGGAAAGGGAGTTGATCAATTAGCAAATATCCTCAATTCCTTAAAAAATAATCCAAATGACAGAAGAATGGTTATAAATGCATGGAATCCACAACAATTAAATCAGATGGCTCTTCCACCATGCCATTATGCTTTTCAGGTTACAGTTATTAATGATAAATTAAACTTATTATGGGCTCAAAGATCTGTTGATACTATGATTGGACTTCCTTTTAATATTGCCAGCTACGGATTTTTATTGCATTTGTTGGCTAAAGAATCTGGTTTTAAAGAAGGAAAACTTGTTGGGTTTCTTGGAGATGTGCATATTTATCTAAACCACATTAAAGGTGTTGAAGAGCAGATAAAAAGAGAACCATATGGATTATCAAAGGTAGTTACAGATAACTTTAACTCTTTATTTAACTGGGAACATAACATGACTAAAATAGTTGGGTATAAATCCCATGATAAAATTGAATTTCCATTAGCCATATGACTGAGATCAGGATAATTGTTGCTGTTTCTGAAAATAATGTTATTGGAAATAATAATGAGATTCCATGGAATATTCCGGAGGATTTGAAAAGGTTTAGGAATTTAACAATTGGTGACGGGAAAAATGCAGTTATTATGGGAAGAAAAACTTACGACTCAATTATAAAAAAGATTGGACATCCCTTATCTAATAGAAAGAATATAATATTGACAAGAAATAGGTATTTTATCGGAGATGGAATTTATGTAGCTAACACTATTGACGATGTATTTAATTTTGCCAAAGATAGTATTATTTCTTATGTTATTGGAGGAGAAAGTGTTTACAGGGAATTTTTGCCTTATACCCTAATTATAGATATAACCAGGGTCCATAAAAAATTTGATGGCGATGCTTTTTTTCCAAATCTGAATTGGAATGATTGGGAAAAAATCTACGAGGAAAATAAAGGATATTATTCTTTTTTAAGGTATGTTCGCAAAGTTTAATCACAAATATTAAAAATAGATATTTCTTAGCATATAAGGGTATTTTATTATATAAAGGTATAAGGGGCTAAATGAAAAAGAGGGGACAAGCAGCTTTAGAATTTTTAATGACTTATGGGTGGGCAATTTTTGCCGCTATAATTATTATAGGGTTTTTATACTTTTTAGTTGGAGATCCAAAAAATCTTCTTGGAGATAGTTATATCTTATCATCTCCTCTTTCTCAAGGAGGTTTTATTTTGACAACAAGCGATAAAGCCAGTGATACTGTTACTATAGAAGTAAGGAATGGAGCAGGAAAAACAATTATTGTTCAATCAATTGAGATAACAAACTGTGGAATTTTAACATTATCTCCTCAAACTCCTCCTGCTGGAGGATTATCAAATACGCTTTCAAATGGAGAATTAAAAACTTTTATTGTTTCATGTACAAATAAGACATACTCTCCTTGGGATAGATTAAATGGGGATATAAATATTAAACATACTTCTTTAGGCAGTTCTTTGTTACAGACTACATCTGGCCAGATAAGTGCTAAATGGCCTTCAGTTACACAGGAATTTTTTTTCGAAGCTGAAAGCGGAACATTGAGCGGTTGTACTAATTTTGGTACTTATATTGATTGTGGGACATCTGGTACTGCTACATATCCTTTCACTGTTACCTCTCCTGGAAATTACATTATTAAGGCAGCGGTAAATGCACCAAATGGTAATGATAATTCAGTTTTTATTGATATATCAAATTCAGGAAGTCCAACTTATGGTAATAATAATTATTGGGACATTTTTGTTTTAACTTCTGGTTTTAAAGAAAGAACAGCTTCATGGCTTGGGACTACTTTTGGCGTAACTAACCAGCAATCAGATTATAATCCTAAAGTTTTCACTTTATCATCAGGATCAAATACACTTTATATTCGTGGAAGAGAAGATGGAACTCAAATTGATAATATAACTATAGTGAAATTATAATCTTCTTAATTTTTATATTTTTATTATATGTAAGAGTTCAAATAGGGATATTTTGATTTTAACTCTCTTTTTCTTTCTATATCATCTTTTTTTATCTTTTCAAATTTATGTTTTTCTATCCAGTCCTCTAAAAAGTCTTTATCAAAAATTCCTTCACTTATCTTGGGGTTTCTGATTGATTTACTTTCATCATCAATTTCATACTTTATTGTTAAAACATGGTATTTTTCTCCATTACTCCCACTATCCATTTTCCTAAATAAATAGAAAAAATGATTTCTCATTTTATTTTCTATATTGGGTTCACCTATTCTGAAATATATGAAATTTGTATCTATCACTTTTGGTATAATAATAACTTATGTTTTTACTATATAAAAACTTATATTATCTAACAATGGTTTATATTATTTACTTGCCTGTTTATTATTTATTTGGCATGATGGCTCTTGAGCAATATTCTTCTACTGTAAAATTTTTATTTTCTTCCAACATCTGGAAGAATTTTGGAAAATCAATCCAACATTTCCTTTTAAGCGATTTTTTGATTAATAAGATAACTCTTGATGGCAAATGTTCTCGCATAATCTCATATTCTGGTAGCAACTCTAGAAGATTGTTTGCAAAATCCCTTACCTCTTCCATACGAGGCATATTTTGAACTTTGTAATAATTTTGAGAAGCTCCTACCCAAACATAGCTTTTCAGTTCAAGAAAATCAGGATCTCCTCTTTTTATTAAATTTGCATATCCTTGCAAATCAGTCATATTTTCATTTTTGATTAAAGTTAATCTTATGCAAGTCCTATACTCTCTTGTTTTTAGCAAGTCAAGACACTCTAACATCCTTTCCCAAAAATCTGGAAATAATGGTCTATCAATCTTTTCCATCAACTCTTTATTAGGGGCATCAATGCTTAAATAAAGTTGAGTGACTTTGTCAATTTTTTTAATTTGTTCTGGATATTGGGAATTTGTAACTAAAAATGTTGAGATTCTTCTTTTATGGAACTCTTTTATTATTTCATTTATTAAAGGATATGTAATTGGTTCTCCTGTTAATGAAAGGGCAACATGTCTTATATTTTCTTTTTCTTTTACTCTTTCTTTGTCAGCTTTTGGATCCCCTTTAAATCCTGTTAAGAGTTTTAAATGTTCATCTATTGCATGATTTATTATGTGTTCAGGAGAGTCTATTGGACCATACCACTCTTTACTAACAGGTGCTTTTAATCCTCTCCAGCAGAATTTACAACGAGAGGCGCAAAACATAGAAGTTGTCATTTGCAAACACTGATGTGAACGAATTCCATAAAAAACATATTTATAACATCCTCCATTGCCACGAATCATTTTTTTTGTCCATTCACAAATTTTAACAGCAGAATGATTTCCAATCATTCTGTATCCTTGTTTTTCCAAGGATTTTCTCTGGCCATTTGTCAGCTGGGTTTTAGAATTTTTAGATGGTAATACCTGATTTTTATGCTCGGATTGTATGACATTCAATTGAATAGGCATTTATTTTATTTATTTAGCTTGTTTATTAATATTTCTAACATTAAATAATAAGATTTATTAAGCTTATTTTTCATATAATTCAATGGTAAGAAAGAGGGAGAGTCATAAAAAAACATACTATAAAAAAAGATTATCAAATGAACATGTTAGTGCGACAATTCCTTTCATTCATAAAGTTGTTTTTTCACTTTTAGTTACAAGTGTTGTTGTATGCTCTATACTTCTTTTTAGTCTCTCACTATCGCAAAATATGGAAGGAATAAGGTTAAGTCCTCCAACAAATGGATTGGTTGCTTACTATAAATTAGATGGAAATGGGACAGACTCTTCAGGGAGTGGAAACGATCTAAAATGCTATGGCCAGAGTGGTTTATGCCCTTCTCCTGGTGATGGTAAGATAAATCGGTCATATGACTTTAATTTAACCTCTAGTCCTCTTTCAAATAGAAGTGTAAGAAATCTTGATATAAATAAATTTACTATAACTGCATGGGTTAAAGCAAGAAGCAATTCAGGGAGAATGTCAATTGTTGAATTTACAAGGTCTAATAATAATAGGAGGGGGATTGCTGTAGCTGGTGATCCTGCAAACGGAAAATTAGTTGTCTATTACGGGAGCAATAAAGGAAGATATGCAAATACAGGTGATTTGAGAGATAGTAATTGGCACCATGTCGCTTTTGTCGCTAATAGCAGTACAGGTCCTTTTTATGTTTATATTGATGGATCTCCTGTAACTCTTGATAATGAAGGAGATGTTGCTGATGGGGAATTTCCGAATAGACTATTAATTGGTAATACTCTTGCAGCAAACACTAGCCATCCTTTCAGAGGAAAAATTGATGAAGTAAGAATATATAATAGGGTTTTATCTTCTGCAGAAATTAGTGCTATTTATACTTATACAGGAGCGCCTGTAACATGTACTCCTAACTGGCAGTGTACAAATTGGACAGCATGTTCTTCTGGAACACAGACAAGAACATGCACAGATTCAAATAATTGCGGAACTAATACCAGTAGACCTGCTGAATCACAAACCTGCACAACATCATGTACTCCAAATACAAGAGAGTGTGTAAATTCCACAAGTTATAGAGTATGTTCTTCATCTGGGACATGGGGAAGTGCTCAATCATGCAGTCAAAATCAGGAATGTAATGAAGATAATGGGCAGTGTGTGGCAAGATCCTCATGTACTACAAGGTCTGACTGTCCTCAAAAAACATCTATTCTTTCATGTTACAATACAACTGGAATATATAATATAACAACAGATTATTCATGCTCTTCAAATACATGTGTCAGCAATGTTACAAGAATACTGCAAACTGCATGTACATCAGGATTTGGATGTAATGAAGCAACACTTCAATGTAACCCCTCTCCTTCACAAAACCAGTCATGTATTGATTCAGATTCAGGTTTTTTGGGATTAGGAACAAGTGCATTTGGATTCTACACTGCTGGTAATGTAAATTACCTTGATGAAGATGATGAAGTCCAGGTTAATAGGGACTCATGTGATGAGGATATTTTAACTGAGTATTATTGTGATATTGATGGAGTTTATAGTTATGAGTATGAATGTCCGGATGGATGTTCTAATGGAAGATGTCTTGGAACTCCATCAGAGAGCTGCACTGATTCAGATGGTGGAAAAAATTATACAGTTGCAGGATACCTTAATTATACTTTAAATGGCGAAGAATTTTTGGATGAAGATTATCCTTTTTCTGCTTTCTTGAATGATACCTGTATAGGCAACACTTTAATGGAATTTTATTGCATTATTGGAGGTTATGCTAATCTTTCACAATATTCTTGCCCTTCCGGAAAAATATGTAGGAATGGAGCCTGTGTGAATTCTACAGGCGGCGGCGGAGGAGGTGGCAATAATAATGAATGTCGAGCAGGACAGACCAAATGTACTGGAGCAGATGGTAAAATATATGAAGAGTGTATTAACGGAGAGTGGAGTCGTATTGGAAGAGTAAATGGAGAATGCGGATATACTGGTGGAGGAACTACCCCGCCAGTGGTAATAACATGTTCAAGTAACGATGATTGTAATGAAGGTGAAATATGTTCAAATAATCAGTGCGTATTAGAGAGGGAGCAAGAAGAACAATCTAATACAGAACAATCTAATACAATATGGTATGTTTTAATAGTAATTTTAATAATTTCTATACTTGGTGTTATTGGATATATTGTTTATTTTTATATACAGAAAAAGCATAAACCATCAAAATCTCCGATTATGGGAGAGAGATCATTTAGGGTAGGGCCTGCCCATTACGGAAATATTGGACCTTCCGGTCCTCCAAGACCGCCCGGACCACCAAGACCTCCCGGTCCTCCAAGACCGCCCGGATTTAACCCGGGTTCATGAAGGTTCCTCCTCATCATAAGGTCATAAAAAAATAGTTTTTTATACCTTTATTTCTTGATTATTTTATGAAAAGAGAGAAAAAGTATAGGGGCGATTTAAAATTTTTTAATGAGACTATCCATATTCACAGATATCTTAAAAGCATTATTTATGGAGGATTGGACGGCATTATAACAACATTTGCAGTTGTTGCAGGCGTTGCAGGAGCATCATTAACTTCTGGCATTATTTTGATATTGGGCTTTGCAAATCTTTTTGCAGACGGATTTTCAATGGCTGTTAGTGATTACTTATCTACCAAGGCATTAAGAGAGTATGAAGGAGATTCTATGAGAAGTAATATTCCCCTGAAGAGTGCATTTTATACTTTTATTTCATTTTGTTTTTTTGGTTTGATACCCCTGCTGGCTTTTATACTAAGTTATTTTACAAAAATACAAAATCCCCTGATTTTTTCAGTGGTATTTACTTTAATCTCTTTATTTTTATTAGGAGTATTTAAATCGAGAATAACAGGAAAACACCCTTTAATGTCTGCTTTAGAAACTTTAGTTATAGGAGGGTTGGCTGCAGGAATGGCATATTCTGTAGGATATTTTGTTGCCAGTCTTATTTGATAAAATAAGAAATCTTAAACATTAATATACTTCTTTTACTTTAGATGGTTATGGGTAGCTCTTATTCGAATCTTGAATGGCGGATTTTGAATTTTTTAAGAAAAAATTCTCTTAAAGGGATTAAAATTACAAAGCTTCATAAAGAACTAAAAGTTGCTTACGAAAAACTGATTTAGTTTTAAATAATCTTGTTGAAAGAAAAGTGTTGATAAAAAAGGGTGTTTATTATAGGCCTTTAAATTTAGATTAATACAAATAACAAAGGTTTTAAAAATTCTGCCTGTTTGAATTTAAAATGGCAGTTATAATAAGGGTTGATAACAATGGCAATCCAGAGGATTTCAGGGAAGTTTCTGATGGTGATGTTCCATGGGACGAAGCTGAAGAGCTTGGAGTGGCATTTGGATGTCAGGATGGCCGTTGTGGAAGCTGTAGAACAGAAATAGTTGAAGGCTCAGAAAATTTAACCGAGCTGACACAAAATGAATTAGACGCAGGTATTAATAACGAAGAGCCATATAGGTTTATGTGCCAGTGTAAAATTAAATCAGGAATAATTAAGATAAGAATCTAACATATTTTTTTAGATTTTGTAAATATTTATAAACCATCTTTCCCATTCTTCTGGATGGAGAAAGATATTGGAAAGATAAAAAAGAATGAAAATACAGATATTGTAGTAAGAGTTGACGATTTTGGCGGAAAGCCCGGAGTTACGATAAGAGAGTTTACAACATCTGATAGATATACCGGATTTACCAAGAGCGGAACAAGAATTTCTGCCGATAGGTTTCTTGAATTCAGAGAAATTATTAATTCCATCAATATTGAAGAATTAAAATCAAACTCTCTTGAAATAAAAAAGGATGAAGATCTGTCTGAAGAAGTTGAAGAATATTAAATAAATTTTATTCTCTAAATTCCAATTCTTCTAAAGCTTTTATCGGGTTAGTTGCCTCTTTTATATTTATTAATGGTTGTTTAATATTAACTATATCATCTGTCCCAATTCTTGGGCAGGCAGTATTTACCCAAGCTTTTATAAAAGTATAATTTTCAAGTTGTCTTAAATCAATATTATTGTCTATGAAAATATATGCTTTTTTACCTTGATTTTCCAAAAACTCTTTAAGCCTTTTTGCTGTCATAAAATAATTCTGTCCCGGTTTTATTGTAACTAAAATTCCAATGGTGTCTGCTGAAATAAATAATTTTAGGTTCCTTTTATATTTTTTAATTTGCTCTCTAATTAAACCTTCATTTAAAACCTGAAGAGTTTTTGATATTGGGTTCCACATCATTACTGGTTTTATTTTTTTATTCTTAATTTGAGCGAGTAAAAGCGCTTTTGGATGGAAATACCCGTCTCCGACATAAAGTATTGCGTCACTTTCATCTAAAATTTGAGTTTCAAAACTATCATGATAAATATCACATCCTAAAATTTGCATTTTATTAGATGTTCTTTTGGCCTTTGTTATGTTGACTTTAATTTCTTTTGATTTTATTTCAGAAATAAAATTTTCTATGTCTGAAAATTGGACTGATGTAAATAAAGCAATTGATTTTATTTTATTCTTTTTTATATAATTCTCCAGCTTTTTTTCAAGTTTTATTTGCCCTTCCCATTTTGCTTCTACAAAAATTATCTGCGTCATTTTCCTTGTCTATTGTCATCTACGACTATTTATAAATTCATTTACGAATTCGTCATATTTCCTTAACAGCTCAAATAAATTTTTTTCTTCCTCTTCACTTATTGTTTCCAATCCATCTTTATATCTCAAAATTTCCTCTTCTACTTTATTTCCTCTTACTAAAATGTAAGCATCTATTACTCCTAATGTTTTTCTTAATTTGTTCATCCATCCCAAATACTCCTTATAAAATTCAGGATGGCTTGCAATATTATCGTTTTTTTTTGTATAGGTTAGACTCATCAGTTCTCTTAAGTCATTTAAATAAACCATCCTGTCTATTATTTCCTTTTTTAATATTTGATAGTTGCTCATTTTCCGATAAATTTACCACTCCTGTGTTTTCCAGTATCTGTTATGGCCAAACTGGATCATTAAATCTATCTTTAAAATATCTAATCCCAAAGGTAGGTCACATGCCCCAAAACAATCCCCTAACCACAAAAACGCTTTGGCTTCAGTGTTTAATTCAATTGCATCAATTATTTTACTACCCTGATTTTTTAAACCATCCGGTAGTTGAATTAGCACTTGGTTAGCTTTTCTTTGTTTTATTTCATTGATTATTTTTTCCAGTTCTAATTTATACATGATACTATCTTTAATTACGAGTATTAAAAGATTTCTATTGATTTTTCATAAAATTTATATATCCTTTGTTTCCTTAAATTTTACGAAAATTTCATTTAAATTGAAACTTTTAGTTAGTCTATAAACAAATGAATGGAGTAATAAATAGAATGAAAGAAGACATAATTAAAATAGCAATTGCATTTATTTTATTATTGGCAGGATTGTATTTAATAATTAATAGTCCGAACTTTAATTTATAAGATAAAAAATATTTTTAACTTGCAACCCTTTTTTTATCTTCATAGATTGACAAAAAATCTTCATAGTTATCAAATGCTTTTATTGCTTTTCTTGCTAAATTTTTTCCATAGTCCTCACCAAATATCCTTGTGAATATTGTTTCACTCAGTATATCAAAGTAGTTATGGACTTTCTGCAATTTGCCATATGTTAATTTATTTCCATTACCATATTTGTCATTTTCATCAATTTTTTGAAAATATAATCTTATGGTGTCTATAAAAGATTTAGAGTAATCTTCTACACTGAATGAATTCATACTACTTTTTTCAATCATAGAGGCAAGATCCATTGTGAATCCAACATAAATAGGATGGTCTTTGTGATTTACAAAACCTTCTATGGGTATTCCTTCCAGACCTTTATATTTAACCTCTCTTAAAGTTTCAACTAACTTTTCTTTTTTAATTCTTAAGTTTGTAAGATAATCTTTCATTTTGCCTCTCTTAATTTTTTATTTTAAAATGCAATTAGCTAACTTAAATATTTTAGTATTTAAATCTTGTTAATGATTAATTAGTAGTAAAGAAGGTTTTATCTTAACTAAAACTCTTTCCACAGCCACATTCTTTTGTTGAATTTGGATTGTTGAATTTAAAGCCTGATTCTTTTAATGTATCTACAAAATCTATTTCAGCCCCATTTAAAAATTCCAGGCTGTTTTTATCAACAGCTATATTTAATCCTGATTTTTTAAAATTCAGGTCTGATTTAACCGGTTTTTCAGTTAATTCCAAATCATATGTATATCCTGAACATCCTCCTGCTAAAACAGAAACTCTTAATATATCATTTTCCTTGCCTTCCTGCTTCATTATTTCTTTAACTTTATTTATTGCCTTATCAGTTATTTTCAATGAAAAATTTTCTGTATTCATTTTTGCCATTTTATTTTCAGACTTAACTGCTTTGTTTAATTCAGCAACTAAAATATTCAAATCTTCCTCTGAAAAACCATGGCCTAAAACACCTTCTTCAAGGGTTTCAAATTCTGAAGCACCACAGCCAATGCAATGGATTCCAAATTCCATTAAAATCTCTGAGAGCAGCATAGCTTTATCAGGATACTCTGCTAAGATTTCTTGAATTATCATATCTTTTGTTATTTTTCTGTCTTCATGCATTATTCCTTGCGTCATTTTATATTAATTTTATAATAAGTATACTTAAAAACTTAACTATTGTTATTAAGAATTATAATTTTCAAAACTATTTAGTATATTTTCAAATAAATGATATTGTTTTCCTAAATATTTTTCGAGCCTTTTTTTCAAACTATCTTTAAGATTTTCATTATTTTTTGTTTTCTGGTTAACCTCGCTTGCCAATAATTGTATTTCCAGTGTATTTAGTTTTGAAAGATTAACGCCGAACCTTTCACTTATTTCTTTGTAAGTTCTTTCTATGTTAAATTGTTCTGCATAATTTTCAAGTTCGTTTGCAAATAATTCTCTTTTTTCACCTAATTTTTTTATTAGACAATACATTAACAATGTCCTGTTTCTTAACGAAAGATTGGAGGACCCATTTTCAAGTAATGGATAAATGTTTCTTGCCAGCTCTTTTAATTCCTGCTCGTCTAAATTGTTTATTTCCGGGAAGTTCATTTCCAAAAAACTTAATATTTCATTATAGTTCCTAATATCTTTCATTTTCATTAATAATTTATTAAGGAGTAGTTTAAAAAACTAATGTTTAAGTCTTTCTTTAATTCTTTTGGGTTTTTCTGGATTTAGTTTAATCTTGATTTTAATTCCCTTCTTTTTATTTCCTCTTGTAAATGATAAACCATATTCGCTTCATCTAAAAATGTTTTAATAATTCTTTGCACTACTATGCCTGCAAGGTTATTCATGATTTTTATATAATTTTTATCATTTATATTTAATTTATCAAAAACATATTTAATAATCCTATAGCCTTCTTCTTCTGTTTTCGAGTTTTCACAGGTTCTGACGATATAATTCGCTATATACCTGATATCTTTATCACTAAGGCTTCTTTCAAAGTATTTGTCAATTTCCCTGAAAATATCCTCTAAATTTCCCATTTTTAAATTAAGGTAATACAGTAAATATTTTAATTATACCATATTTATTTAACTACTTCTTTGTATATTTCCTCTACTTTTTTCCAGTTAATTATATTCCAGAAAGCTTCAACATAATCTGCTCTTTTATTCTGATATTTAAGATAATATGCATGTTCCCAAACATCTAATCCTAATATAGGTATTTTATTGTCCATTAGAGGAGAATCCTGATTTGGAGTTGAAATTATTTCCAACTCCCCATTTTCATTTATGATAAGCCAAGCCCATCCACTACCAAATCTGGATAAAGCTGCTTCTGAAAATTTTTTCTTGAATTCATCAAAGTTTTTAAAGCTTCCTTCAATAACGCGTAGTAATTTTTCATCAGGTTTTTTTGTAGATGTTTTATAGTTTGGGTTTAATAACTGCCAGAATAAAGTATGGTTTGAATGCCCTCCCCCATGGTTGATAACATGGTTTCTGATTTTTTCAGGCACATCTTCTATACTTTTTAATATTTCATCAACATTTTTATTTTCGAATTTTGTCCCTTTAACAGTCGCATTTAACTTATCTATATATGCCTGATGGTGCTTTTCATAGTGTATCTGCATTGTTTTTGCATCTATCCATGGTTCTAAAGAATCATATGTATATGGTAATTTTGGAAGTGTGAATGGCATTTTAACCTCTTTTATTTAACCACCTTTATTTAGCGTTTTCTGAAATTTAGATTTATAACTTCTTTTAAAGGAAAAAACGATTATATATAAATTTAGTGGTGTTTTAACTAAATAAATTCTTAAATATAACCTTTTCTTTTATACTTTATGAAAATAAGGGTGAAAAAATCAAATAATGATGGTTTGGTCAGATTGGAAAGTGGAGGAGAAATAAAGGAAATCCTGATAAATGAAGATTTTCTGCACCCTAAACAGGAGAGTATTTCCCTATGTTTTCGTGGGAAAGATTCTTCTGGAATAATTGACTTATCTTCAGAAGAGATAGAAAGACTTTATAATACAATAAATCAAAAGAAACACTTAATTAAAGGATTAAAAGTAATGAAATTTGAAAAGAATTAATTCCTCATAGCCATAAACCATGATTTTTCTTTATTGTAAGTTTTTCTTGAACTCCAGAATTTATCAAAATACTTGAGGGAATAGGTTTTATCAGGTCCATCTGTTGGATCCATTAGAGTTATTTTGGTTGGAGTGAGTTTTTTGATAACTGCATAATGTCCCACTCTCTCTTTTGGATGGAAATAACATACAATAATCTTATAGTGGTTTTTATAATAATGTTTTAAATCTTCAATTGAAGCTTCCCGATGAACGCTATATCTTAGTTTATATTTTTCAGCTAAGCTTACAAAATCCCTGTGATTCGTCCCCCTTATTTTATTAGTTCCAAGAAGTTTTGTAATCTGTCTTTCAGATTTTTTAATGCCCAAGCTATCTAAAACCATTCTCATACATGCAGGACCGCATGTATATTGGGTTTCTTGTTTGTAGTATGGAATATAGACTATCATTTTTTACTCCTCTGTTTTGATTTTCAATCATTCTTTTAAAATACATAAAAATCAATATTATCAGAAAAAACAGGCTTTTAAAGTTTTTTAATGTATAGAAAAGATTAAATACTACCTCTTTTTCATAAAATTATGAAGAAAATTATACTCTTTGGTGTTTTATCAATGATTTTATCTTTGGGGTTTGTTTTAGCTGAAAAACCTAATTTTACCAATGCCGGTGTTGTCCCATCTAATAATTATGCATCTGTTAAAATTCCGGAAAATGCTGTTGAAGTCTCTCCAGGTGTGTTTTATGTAGGGAGCGTTGTAGATAATGGTGATATTATTGAAGGTTATGCCTTTATACACTATAAAGATAAGAAGGGAAATGCAAAACCTCCATGGGCTGGTGGAGGAGACGCGACTACCTCCTGCTATACCTTTTTGGCATCCGGAGCAAGATGGAAAGTTACAGAACCTTACTATATTAATCCTACAAATTTACAAGGGCTTTCAGAGGATTTCATAGTTTCATCAGCTCTTGAAGGAGACAATGAATGGGATAAACAAGTTACATTTGATATTTTTGGAAACCCTATGATTAATTATTTGGCTTCTTATAATAATGGAAATTTGGATGGAGTAAATACCTTATCATTTGGCAGTATTGCAGATCCGGGGGTTATTGGAGTGACAACTGTTTGGGGTATATTTAGTGGGAACCCTAAAAACAGGAAACTTGTAGAATGGGATATGTTATTAGACCAGCATGATTTTCAATGGGGAGATGCTACTCTTAATGCATCTAAAATGGATTTGCAAAATATAATTACTCATGAGCTTGGACATAGTGCTGGCATGGGTGATTTATACTCTGGAAGTTGTTCAGAAGAAACAATGTATGGATACGCAACAGAAGGTGAAATAAAGAAAAGGAATCTGAATTACGGAGACATTGCAGGCATTAAAAAGCTGTATTCTTAAATTTAAAATAACATTCTTTTAGGAATCTGGTTAATCTGTGCCATAATAGTTAATCTTTAAAATAGTCATTACATAGTTTGTTCAGACGGAAAAAACAGAAAATTTAAAATTATCCCAGCAGGAGTAATACCAAACATCGTTAAGAAAAATTGTGGATTTGCATTTTTAAACCGTGAGTTTTATGATAGTTTGGAATTTGAAGAGTTTAATATAGGCAAATTAATAAAGAAACTTTAATTCTGAAAATGTTTTTATACTTAAATTATTAATATTTGTCCTGGCAACCAAAAGGAAACTTTTGAGAAGTTGGATTATTTATATTCCACTTGTGTAAACAAAATTAACTTAACATGTCTCAACTTTACTTTTTGAGATATACTCAAATGCTGAGTAAGCAGCTGTTACAGCCTCTGCAACACCAGTAATTAACTGCTTAAACGGTTTGTCTGTTACATCTCCTGCAGCATATACTCCCGGAAGATTTGTTTCAGAAGTTTTATGGTTTATTATTATCTCATTCTTTTCATTTATGTTAACACCTAAAGATTTAGCTAAGTCAGATAAAACAATATGTCCTATGGCGACAAATATCCCGTCTAACTTTAATTCTTTGAAATTTTTATAAGGTTTGTCCAAAATAACTTTCTCAACGAATTTATTTCCCTTTATTTCAATAATGTTTGTATTATTAATTACTTCAATTTTTTTGTTATTCTTTATTCTTTCATAATTTATAGGTTCAGGATGTATTTCTTTTCCTCTATAAATGATATAGACTTTTCTTGCATGTTCAGCTAAAACCAAAGCTTCTTTGGCTGCACTATCTGAACCTCCAATAACTGCCACTATTTTATTTTTATATAGAGGAGCATCACACAAAGCACAGTAACTTATGCCTTTGTTTTCAAACTCTTTGCTTCCTTTTATGTTATCTGGTAGTTTTCTCCATTTAGTCCCTGTTGCGAATAATATTGTTTTTCCAATAAAATCTTCGTCGCTTGTTTTTACTATAAAACAATTTTTATGTTTTTCAACTTTAAGTGCCAATTTTTGTTTTATTTCAACTAAACTATAACTTCTTGCATGTTCCTCAAGTTTTTTTGCAATTTCTAATCCTGTTAGTTTAATGAATCCTGGATAATTCTCTACAATGTTTGTTGTTGTTATGACACCTCCTATTGATTCCTCACTGCCATGCGAATGTCCTAAGATAAGGGTTTTTAACCCAAGCCTTGCTGCATACATACCTGCTGCTAATCCAGAACCTCCCGCTCCTAAAATTATCAAGTCATAATATTTGCCTTTTTTATCATTAGTTTTTTTAGAATTCAACTTTTTCATTCTCTTCTTTCTTTTATTTAAGTATTATATTATTAATGATCGGTCTTTTTTAAATTTGACTAATTAAAGAAATATTTATAAAAGGAAAATTACTATTACATTTAATACAAAGATGTGAAAGGAGGTTAAAAATGGCAAAAAATGCTTTAGATTGGATTGCCGGAGTCCTTGTAATCATAGGTGCTGTTAACTGGGGTCTTGTAGGAATAGGAGGTTTTGCAGGAGGAAACTGGAATGTAATAGCATACTTGGGGGACACAATTGCCAACATAGTATACATTTTAGTTGGACTCGCAGGACTATACACTATTTATATGATGGTTAAAGAATAAATTTTTATTAATTATTTTCTTTTTTTATTTTTAATCCAATATTCCTAATTTATTATTCATTGTAGTTTATTTATCTTACTGACTTATATCCATTTTCAACTCCGTTTTTTGAAAAGACTTTCTGCCATACCTGTATTTTCCTTGCTCTGAAAGCCCCAGCACAACTTAATAAATAGTATTCCCACATTCTTCTAAACCTTTCATTATACTTTTCTTCATTTTTATTTAGTTCTTCCCATAAATTATGTATATTATAATACCATGCCATTAAGGTTTTATCATAATTTGTGCTTAAATTATGGGAATCTTCTTCAATAAAAATTCCTTCTACAGATTCTGCTATCTGTCTTTGAGACGGAAGCATTGAATTTGGAAAAATATATCTGGAAAGCCATGGATCTATTGCATTAGTGGAAATATTACTTCCTATAGTATGCAATAAAAATAAACCCTCCTCTTTTAGTGAAGATGCTACCTTTTCCATATATGTCCTATAATTTTTTAGTCCAACATGCTCGAACATCCCCAAAGAAACAATATGGTCAAATTTTTCTTTTTCGTCAATTTCCCTATAATCTTCAAATTTTATTTCAATTTCCGGATAATCCTTTGTTAATTCTTTTCCAAGTTTTACCTGCTCTTCTGAAACAGTAATTGCTTTAACTCTTGTGCCATAGTGCTGGGCAGCATATTTTGCAAAACTTCCCCAACCTCCGCCAATATCCAAAACTTTTTCTTCTTTTCCAGGATTTAGGCCTATCTTTCTACATGTTAATTCTAATTTATGTTCCTGAGCTTCATCCAAATTTCTTGCATTCCAGTCCCAATATGCACAAGTATATGTCATTCTCTTGTCAAGCATCGCCTGATATAAATCATTTCCAATATCATAATGATGTTGGCCAATTTGTCTAGCACGAGAAGGTTTTTGTAAATTAATTAGCTTAGCCTTAAAGATGTTAAACATCACCGGTATGTTAAACCTAAAATATTTATCTAACTCTGCTTTCAATATTTTGTAAAAAAACTCGTCCAATGCTTCACATTCCCAATGGCCTTCCATATAGCTTTCTCCTAATCCTAAGCTTCCTTGGGATAAAACTCTTTGATAAACTTCTTTATTATATACCTGAATATCCCACTTGCTCGGACCATTTATTTCTATACCTGCTTTTTCAAGAATTTGCCCAGCTTTTTTTTCAAAACTCATAAGAATACCAAATCAACAACTTTATAAAATTGATTGCTTATTAATCAATATAATGAGGTGATTAATTTGAAGATTTTTATAGATTCTGCCGACATAAATGAAATTAAACAGGCATATTCATGGGGAATTATAGATGGTATTACAACAAATCCTTCACTTATTAAAAAAGCTGTTGAACTCGAACTGAAAAAAGGAAAAAAATTTTCTCTTGAAAAATACATAAAAGAAATTTTAAAAATTTCAAAGAAAACTCCTGTTTCACTCGAGGTAACAGGAACTGATTATGATTCTATGATTAAAGAAGGCCAAATCCTTTATAAAAAGTTCCATAAGTATGGTAATGTTTATATCAAGATTCCTGTGAATCCTGCTTTATGCGATGACAATACATGTAAAAGAAATGATTTTGATGGTATAAAAGCTGTGAGATATCTTAGTGATAAAAAAATACCTGTTAATTGCACTTTGATTTTTACTCCGGAACAGGCGCTTTTAGCTGCAAAAGCAGGAGCTAAGTTTCTTTCTCCTTTTGTTGGAAGAGAAGATGATTTTATCAGAGAAAGGGCTCATATTAAATTTAATAAAGAGGATTATTTTAGTAAGTATGGAATGAAAAAAGCAGGAAAAAAAATTAGCGATAGAGGCATTGTATCTGGAGTGGATTTAATTGAAAAATGTAAAGAAGTTATAGTGAAATCAGGTTATAATTCTGAAATACTTGCAGCAAGTATTAGAAATCCCCGGCAATTGAGAGAAGTTGCTCTGGCAGGAGCAGATATTGTCACACTTCCTTTTGATGTGCTGAAAAAATCAGTTATTCATAGGAAAACCATTGAAGGCATGAAATCTTTTAGAAAAGATAATATTAAGGAATACGCCAAAGTTGCGGGTGAAAGATGAATTATTCAAAAACAATAAGAGAGTTTGAAAAGAATTATGATTTTAAAAAAACCAAAAGATTAAAAGAAATGGCAAAATATTATGGGGAAAATGTTAGGAAAAACAATAAAATTGTCTATGAAGTTTATATAAAAAAATTTTCTCCAGTTCAGATTGGCCTGACTGAAGTTCATTCAGGGAGCATTAATAATGAATTCTATATGACTTCCGGGCATATACATAAAAATAAAACACCTGAGTTTTATATTTTATTAGAAGGAAAAGGCATTCTTCTGATTCAAAAAAATGATAAGGTTAAAGCTGTGCCACTTAAAAAAGGGAAGATTAATTTAATACCAGAAGGTTATGCTCATAGATTAATAAATACCGGAGATAAAAAATTAAAAGTTTTAACCATTTACCATGAAAATTCAAAACCTTATTACAATATAAAATTCAATAAAAAATTTTTTAGAAAAAATGGCATCTTTGAAAAAAATAACCACTAAAGGCAAGGCTTTATATTTAGCATATGATCAGGGTTTGGAACACGGCCCTGAAAGCGATTTTAATGATAATAATGTAGATCCTCTTTATATAATAGGAATAGCCAAGAAAGGAAGATATAATGGAATTGTTTTTCAGTATGGAATTGCTGAAAAATATTATAAGGAAATAAAAAAATCAAAGGTTCCACTTATATTAAAATTAAATGGGAAAACAAAATTAGTTTCTGGAGAGCCGATATCCGCTCAAATAGCAAGTGTTGAAGATGCAGTTTCTTTGGGAGCTAAGGCTGTCGGATTTACAATTTATATAGGTAGCAGATATGAAGAGCAAATGCTGGAAGAATTTACTAAAATAAGAGGCGAGGCTCATAAAAAAGGCCTTCCACTTATAGTATGGGTTTATCCCCGTGGAGAAAAAATAAAAAATGATGTTTCAAGAGAAAATATGGCTTATGCTTCTCGCACTGCTCTTGAAATTGGAGCAGATATTGTCAAGATTAAATATGGCCATAATAAAAAAGATCTTGAGTGGGCAGTTAAATCAGCAGGAAGGTGTAAGGTTGTTATAGCAGGAGGCATAAAAAAATCAGAAGAAGATTTTTTGAATCAGGTTAGGGAAATAATGGATGCTGGAGCCATTGGTTTAGCTGTAGGCAGAAATGTATGGCAGGCAAAGGACCCGCTTGGACTAACAAAGAAAATTAAAAAAATAATATTTTCTTAATTTAATATTTAAATTAATAACTTAAGATAATTAACCCAATTATTCCTGAAATTAGTCCGTAAAGTATTGAAATCCAAATAGTTTTCCTTATAATTTTTCCTTCCTGATTTTTAAGGCCAACAGTTGCTTCTGCAGCCACTATGTTGTGGATTGCAATCATGTTCCCTACAGCTCCTCCAACAACCTGCAAGCTTAATAGAACAACTATAGAAATTCCTAGAGATTTAGCTGTTTCCATCTGAAATGCTCCAAATAATAAATTTGAAAGTGTATTGCTTCCTGAGATAAATGCGCCAAAAATTCCTACAAATGGAGCAATTAAAGTATAAGACTTTCCAAATAAAGAAGAAAGTGTCTGTGCGAGTATAAGAGGTATACTTTCTAAATTAGATGAATTATTTCCTGAAACAAGGATTAACTGAACAAGTGCAATAGCAAATATGAGCGCCAGTGTAGGGTATTTCACCCTGTTTAAAGTTTCTTTAAATGAGTATTTCAGCTCTTTTCCACTAATTCTGAATATAAATATACATAATACTGCTGAGATTAAAAAGTAAAATGATGGAGTAAAAAATGGCAGAAAAGTATAAGAAACATCCTGTCCCATAATGTTCTCCATATTTATGTTAATACTTTTTAAATAATTCTTTAATGGGGCAATAATTCTTGAAAGGCCTAATGAAAAGATAATAATTAAGTATGGTGATAATGTTTTAGCCGCTTCTTTAAAGGATATACTTTCTTTTTTATATTTTTTTACTAATACTCTATATTTTGGGATTAAAAATCCGTAATGCGCTGTTATTCCTACTATTAATAGTGAAAAAAATCCTGCTATTATAGACGGAAGTTCAGGGCCTATAAGCCATGCAGCCAATAAGTATGGAATAACAAAAATAGCCCATGAGAATAGCGCAAAAGGAATAATTTCAAAAATTCTTTTAATTTTATTTGATTTTTCATAGTGAAAAATAACTAATATTGATAAGGTTAATGGAACAATAAAACTTGCGATAGAATGGATTAGTGAAACATTCTTTGATATTTCTTCTAAAACATTTCTTTCCAAGCCTATGCCTCCTAAACCTAATAATATTGGTGTTCCAGCTGCTCCAAAACTTACAGGTGTTGAATTTGCAACTAAAGATAATATAACTGCCAGCAATGGAGCAAATCCCAAAGAAACAAGTAAAGGAGCTGCTAACGCTGCCGGAGTTCCAAAACCAGCAATACCTTCGATTAAAGCTCCAAACAAAAATGCAATTATTATTGCCTGAATTCTCGCATCTTCTGAAATTATGGATAAAATATCTTGAAGTTTTTTTATTTGACGCTTTTCTTTTAGAACCGTAATAAAAAATACTGCAAAAAATATAATTAACATAATTTCCAAAGCAATAAAAAACCCTTTTATAAATGAAGCAGCTAACAATAATGGAGAAATTTTCCAAACTATAAATAAAATCAATATTGTCAATAGATATGTTATTGGCATTGAATAAATTGCTGGCCATTTTTTTACAACAATAAGCAAAATAAGCAAAATAAATGGAATTAATGCAATTAGTGTAATAATAAAATTATCCATATCCACCTTGTTATATAAAGATTAGCAAGCTTTAAAACTTATTCTTTCCTTATTATTTTGTATTTTATTGTGTTAATAAAAAGAGAAAATGAATGTGATAAATTTTAAAGCATATAAACAAGGAAGACAGGTAATAGATTTGGCTAAACAAATTTCCAGATATGATAGAAATGCTATTTTATGTGTTCAGGCAGTCGATATTTTTTCTGTTTCAAAAGCTGTTAAAAATCTTGTTTTTGCACAACATGTTGATTCCAGAGAAAAAGGCAGAAACACAGGGTTTGTGATTTTAGAAGCGATTAAATCTGCAGGAGCTAAAGGAACACTAATTAATCACAGCGAACATAGGATAAATTTTAAAGATATCAAGTTAGTAACTGAAAAGTGTAAAAAATTAAATTTGAAAACAATTGTATTTATTTCAGAATTAAAGGAGGTTAATAAAATTAAAAAATTAAAACCATGGGCAATAGCATACGAAGATCCTTATCTTGTAGGAACAGGAAAGCCCATTACTAAGTATAAGGCAGAAAATGTTAAAAAATTTGCAGAAATTTTGAAAAAAACAGGTATTATTTCATTATGCGGAGCCGGAATATCTTCAAGAGAAGATATTATAATGGCAAAAAAATTAGGGTGTAAAGGGGTTGCTATAGGTTCTGCAATTGCAGAATATGGAAGAGTAGAAATATTGAAATGAGCAATATAAAAAACGACGAGGAATTTGAAAGGCTTTTAAAGGAGGAACATTTTAGGGTTACTATTTTTGGAAGCGCAAGAATAGAAAGAAATGATCCGATTTATAGAAACGTGTTTCAGCTGGCTAAGATGATTGGGGAAAGAGGTATAGACTTAGTCACAGGAGGCGGTCCAGGAATTATGGAAGCTGCAACATTGGGGCATAAAACAGGAAGTAAAAAAACAAAAGCCCATTCAATAGGCCTTGGAATAAAATTGCCACATGAACAAAAATTTAATGAATATGTAGGATATAAAAAAGAATTTAACAGGTTTTCAAGTAGACTTGATAATTTTATGTTGTTATCTAATATTGTTGTTGTAGCTCCTGGTGGTGTTGGAACTTTACTTGAGCTATTTTATACATGGCAGTTAATGCAAGTGAGGCATATATGCCATATACCAATTATTTTATTAGGAGATGACTGGAAAGGATTGCTTGAATGGCTGAAAGAGAGTCCTTTAAAAAAAGGATTTTTTAATAAAGAAGATTATGAATTATTATTTCTTGTAAAATCTCCGAGTGAAGCAATAAATGTCATAGATAAGGCATACGACGAATATAAAAAAGGAAATAAGGATTTTTGCCTGAATTATAAACGATATAGGGTTTAAAATGAAAGAAGTTGGCTTCATAGGACTTGGAAAAATGGGGAGCAATATGGTTTTAAATTTGTTAGACCATAAGTGTAGGGTGGTTGTTTATGACAGATCTTTTGATAAAACAAAAATTTTGGCGAAAAAGGGGGCTATTCCGGTTTTTTCTTTCAGGGATTTAATTGATAAGATAAATTCAAAAAGGAAAATTATATGGATTATGGTTAGTGTAGGAAAAGCCGTGGATGAGGTATTAAATGGTTTAAGTCCTTATTTAAATAAAGGAGATATTATTATTGATGGGGGAAACTCATATTACAAAGATTCACAGATAAGATATAGAAAATTAAAACAAAAAGGAATTTATTTCTTAGATGTAGGGGTTTCTGGAGGGGTTGAAGGCGCTCGAAAAGGAGGTGCATATTTAATTGGAGGAGATAAAATTGCATTTAAAGAGTCAGAATTTATATTTAAGTTACTTTCTGTTAAAAACAGGTATAGTTATGTTGGAATTTCTGGAAGCGGACATTTTGCGAAAGGAATACACAATGCTATTGAATATGGAATGATGGCATCAATCGCAGAAGGAATTGAAGCAATAAATTCTAAAAAAAATAAATTTAGAATTAACCTATCTAAGGTAATTGATATTTATGCTAATGGAAGCGTGATTCAATCTCGTTTAATTGATTGGATGAACAAAGGAATTAATAGGAAAGATTTTGATAAAATATCTGGATTTGTTCCTAAAGGTGATACTGAAGATGAAATGAACCTTTTGGCAAAAGAATTTAATCTTGACGTATTAAAAGAAGCAATTAGTATGAGAATTAAATCAAGAAAAAGTCCTTCATTTAAGGGAAAGTTAATTTCTGTTATGAGGAATGAATTTGGAGGACATTTATTGAAGAAAAAATGAAAATAATACTTGGATCAGATCATGGAGGATTTTACTTAAAGGAGGAAATAAAAAAATATCTCGAAAAACAGAAAATTCCTTATGAGGATATAGGCCCATTTAGATATGATAAAGATGACGATTATCCTGACTATACAATACCGGTTGCGCTGAAAGTTGCCAAAAATAAAAATTACAAAGGAATAATTTTTGGATTTTCAGGGCAGGGCGAATTAATAGCTGCAAATAAAGTGTCTGGAATAAGGGCCGCTTTATATTATGGTGGAAATAAAGAAATAATTAAGCTGTCAAGAGAACATAATAATTCAAATATTTTATCATTGTCAGGAGGTTTTTTGTCAAAAAAAGAGGCTATTGAAGCAATTGATTTGTGGTTAAAAACTCCTTTTACAAATGCCACAAGGCATAAAAGAAGATTGAAGAAAATTTCTAATTTCGAGAGAAAAAAATTAAAATATAATGAAACTAAATAAGAAGGACAAAATTCTTTGTGTATGCAATGAAGGCGTAAATAGAAGTAAGTATCTGGCAAAATATTTAAGGAATAAAGGATATAAAACAAAATATGGGGGATTGGGCGAATTTTCAATTAATCCAATACATCAAATAAGTATAGATTGGGCAGACGTCATTATAGTTGTAAGGAAAAAATTTCTTCCAGTATTAAAGAAAAAATTTAAAATTAAAGGAAAGAAAATTATAGTTTTAGATGTCATTGATTCTCCATTGTCCCTTCCTAAAGAGCATGAACATTTAAGATTACCTGACTATATACATTTTCAGAGAAAATGGACTTACCCGCATTTAAGAAAGGCTATTAAACCTTATTTGACTTAAAAAAAATGGTAAAAATAATTCCAACTATATTTGCTAAAACTAAAAAAGAGTTTGATGAGAGATTTTTTAAGATAATAAAAATATCTAAAGAAATCCAGATAGACTTTATGGATGGGCATTTTGTTCGTAATAAAGGAATAAAATTGTCAGACGTTCCAAATTTGAAACATTTTAAAAATAAATTTGAAGCCCATTTAATGACAAATCATCCTAATACATGGATTAAACGTCTTAAGAATAAAGGATTTCATAAGGTAATATTCCATTATGAATCTCTTAAAAATGAAAATGAAATTAAAAAACTTGTTAATGAAATACATAAATTAGATATGGAAGCTTTTATTGCCATAAATCCAGATACCCATGAATCAAAAATACTTAGTGTTTTGAACTTTATTGATGGAATTTTAATTATGGGTGTTTATCCTGGAAAAGAACACCAAAAGTTAATATTCAAAACATATTTAAAAATAAAAAATATAAGGGAAAAAAACAAAAAAATTCCTATTCAGGTAGATGGAGGAGTTAATTTTCATAATTCTAGGAGATTATCTGAAGAGGGAGCCACAATTTTAAATTCCGGGAGCTTAATTGCTAATTCAGATAATCCAAAAGAAGTCTTGGAAGAATTGCGATTTTTAGTTGATTTGCCAAAAAATTAAAATAGAAAGTTTTTTTTGATTCATTTGACACAAAGCAACGAAGGAAAAGTTTATAAACTATCCCTCTCTATAATTTTATAATAAAGGAAAAATTATGGTTGAAAACAAGTTCAAAAAAAAAATTTAAATAATATTAATAAAAGTATTTTTCTTCTTTTAATAACTATTATTATTCTTGTTTTGACTTTTGTTGTTGTAAAAAATTTTAATAAAAATATAAGGTTAGAGCCTGAAGAAACTGCAGGTGGTGTATTTAATAGCCCCTGTGCACGTGAAAATCTTAAGGATACTTCTAATTCGTATCTCTGTTTTCTAAAGAGTTCAGATCCAAAAAAGGAGAATGAATGTCCAAAAGGATATACTTATTCAAGTCTTTCATGTGACAAAGAAAGTACTCCTGAGGATGAGTCTAAAAATAGTATTTGTTGTAAAAAACCAAAAGAATAATTAAATAATAATTTAAGATTACTTTTTCCTGTGCATATATGGAAAGGGCAATTACATACCCTATTATAGGAATTAATACCAATAGGCTAAAGCCCATGATTTTTTAGCTTTTCTCCTGTGAGCCATAAAAACCATATACCTATACCATAGATTACAAGCCATACAATTCCAGCTATCCATGGAATAATTATTCCTATAAACAGTAAAGTCCATAAACCATTTTGTTTTGCAGTCTGAGTTAATATATAGAAATTAGCTACTGGAATCCATGCAAGCCATGCATTTTTTACTTTAAGTTTTTTAGCAATTTTCATTAAAGCCAAGGATTTTATCACATAAAGGATGATACCTATTAGTATAAAAACCAAAGCAAATGCAACTATAAAAGCAATTAATCATGCCAGTGAACTTCCAATAAACCTTCCTATTAGAGCATCTGAAAAGACACCATAATTCATTTCAGCCATTTATACCTCCTTATACCTTTTTATTTAATTTTTCAACCATATAAATTAAAATTCGATAACAGCTTTTATGATAGCTTCTGAATCAATTCTATATTTTTTCAATAATTCTTCTGGTTTACCGGAATGCGGAATATCTCCAACATAAAGATGTTTTATTTGAAAATCGTGATTTTTGACAGCATTGATAATTGCTTCGCCCATTCCCCCTTCCTTATAATGGTCTTCCACCAATATTATTTTTTTTCCATGTTTTTTGATAAATTCATATAACTTTTTTTCATTTAATGGTTTTATGCAATAAAGGTCTATAATTGAGACATTGATCCTTTTTTTAATTAGTTCATAGTAAGCTTTTAATGATTCATGAATTGTAATTCCTGAACCAATTATTACTAATTTATCTTTATTTGATTCTTTTAAGATGTTAAACCCACCAATTTGAAAGGACTCATTGTTATTATAAATTACCGGAGTTTTTGGCCTTGTTGTTCTTATATAAGTTATCCCTTTGTTTTTATATGCTAATTTCATAATCTTTTCACATGAAACAGCATCACTTGGGTATAAAATTGTGGAATTTGGAATAGTTCTAAACATTGCAATATCTTCCAGTCCCATTTGTGATGCTCCATCCTGACCTATTGAAACTCCTGCATGTGATCCGACTATTGTAAAATTGGCGTTCGATAGGGCAGCCATTCTTATCTGGTCGTGAGCTCTTGTTAAAAAAGCCGCAAATGTAGAGGCAAATGGTTTGAAACCTTTTTTTGATAACCCTAAAGCAATTCCAATCATATTTTGCTCTGCAATAAAACATTCTATGGCCTGATTCTTATTATGCTCTTTTATTTTTTCAGCTCTTGTTGAGTCACTTGTTTCTGCATCTATTGATAAAACCTTTTCATCCTTTGCTAAACTTAATAAAGCATTTCCAAATGCTTCCCTTGTAGCCATCATATCTCCTAATTTATAAAAATTTTGCCTTATTTTTCCAATTTTAAATTTTTTAATTTTGCTTTTCAATGGTTTTTTTATAGATATTTGCGGCATATTGCTATGCGGTATTTCATTTAATGCTTGTGTTAAATGTCTTTCATCAAGAACTTTTCCATGCCAGTTTTCTTTATCTTCTATAAATGAAACTCCCTTGCCCTTAATAGTTTTTGCAATTATACATACTGGTTTTTTTGTTCTCCCAGATTTTGATAGAGCTTTTAGGATTTGCCTTATATTATGACCATCAATTTCTATGGTATCCCATCCAAATACTTCAATTCTTTTTTTGTATCCATTTATATTGTGGCCCAATTGTGTTTCTCTTGTTTGGCCCAAACGATTGACATCTATTATAGCTATGAGATTGTTTAACCTATAATAGCCTGCCAATGAGAAAGCTTCCCATACAGATCCTTCAGATATTTCACTATCTCCCAAAAGAACAAACACCCTGTTTTTTCTCTTTTCAATTTTTGAAGCTAAGGCCATTCCAATTCCTATACTTAATCCCTGTCCTAAACTTCCGGTTGCAACTTTTGTCCATGAAAGTGATTTTGGCATTGGATGGCCTTCTAAATTTGAATGAAGTTTCCTTAATCCATTAAGGTCATCTTTTATTGCTCCTGCACGAAATAAAACAGAATATAAAATCGGAGCAACATGTCCTTTGCTTAATATAAATTCATCACTGTCAGGATTATCAAAATTATGCGGATCCCATGCCATTTCATGAAAAAATAAACATGAAATTATTTCAGAGCATGAGAAACAAGAACTAACATGGCCTGACCCAGCATTGGTTGTCATAATAGCAACATCTCTTCTTAAAACATTTGAGATATCCTGGAATTTTTTATCCATCTCCGCCATTTTTTTTAGTTAATAGTATACTTGATTATAAAAACCTTATTGATTGTGTTTAAATATACATTTTATTCTTAAAGTATTAATTTAATGATTAGATTGAAATTTAATAAAACTTTTAAATTAAATTTTTTTTCTTTTTTTATGAATAAAAATGTAGGTGTCATTAGTATAATAATATTGGTTATCGGGGTAATTGGAATTTTTTTTCTCTCAATAACAGGGTATTCTATCTTTGTATTAAAACCAAATTTGCTGTTACATTTTAATTCCAATATAGACATTATTAATGACACTAATAACGGGATATATAGTATTTTTGATACCGAATTAATTGATGATGAAATATTTGGAAAAACATATAACTTTAGCGGTAAAGGAAATATCCGAACTGTGAAAAAGATATTTGTAAATAATTCTAAAGGATATTCCATATCAGCAATTGCCTATGTTAATGATAATGAAAGTCATAACAGTTTAGGTATTGTGTCCACTTCTTTTCAAAACTCTACATCCGGGTTTAGGATGAAATATAGGGATTTTGAGGAAGCAGATAGACTTTATATTGATATTGGAACAACAAAAAATGAAGTGTATTATGAAATTCCCAAGGGAAAGTGTTATAAGAAGTGGTGCCATTATGCCTTTACATACAATCCAAATGGTGATGTTAAGGTTTATTTGAATGGAGAAAAAGTTAAAGAGTTTAAATCTTTAAGAAATTTAAATTTTAACAGCAGAATCAATATCGGCAATACTATAGATATCAACAGGGAATTTTTTAAAGGAAAAATTTTTGATGTTCAGATTTATGAAGGTGTTTTATCTGATAAACAAATTAAGAAGATTTCAGAAAACATTCTATGATTCCTTTGTTTCTGACCTCTGGATGAAATAAAACCCCATAAATTTCTTTGGAATTATGTTTCACAACCTGAGGGCATGAAGCATAACTTATAACATTAAAATCTTTTATTGTTGAAAAATCCACATATAAATTATGTAAACTATACACTTCATTTATAGAATATTTTTTAATTCCCAAAAATTCGTCATTAAATTCTATATTTAGTGGCCCTATTTGTTTTTTCTTTTTTAGCTTACCTTTGTAGATTAGGCCGATAATATGCATTCCTGCACATATTCCTAAAATTGGTTTATTATATGAATTAATAAACTTAAAATTGCCAATATAATTAAGGAAATTATTGTCTTTTAGTGATGTCCCTGTAATTATTATTCTCTCAGATTTTCTTATGAGATTTTTAGATATTTTTTTGTAATTAATGGTTTTAAATTTAACATTTTCATTTTTCAAAATATCTTCTATTGGCTTTACAAATTCAAGTTCATGCAATTTTTCTCTGCAGGTTGAAATGATTAGAATCATTTTAGTTTCATTTTATCTCTATTTCAATTCTCCAGCTATTTCTGTTTCCAGATATTTTTTTACCTTTTACTTTTAGCGGTTTTTTGAATAAAGGGCAGTTTAGGACAAATGTTTCAAATTCTCCGCCCTCTCCTGCAGGATTTATTTTATACTTTTTATGCAGGTTCCCCATATCATTTATAAATTTTCTGTTTATTTTCCTTCCTAACCATGAGTTATCTAATGGGTATGCTGCAATTCCTGTAATAATAACCTCAAAATTATTCTTTATCAATTCTTCAAGCAATTCAATCTGATTTTTTTGCCATAATGGATTAAAACATTCAAGACCTAACTTATCAGTTATTTTTTGTATTCTTGATGTCTGATAAACTGATTCAACAGCACCTGTTATTATTCCTTGAATTTTGTATTTTAATTTTGCCTGTTTAACTGCTTTTTCCAAATCTTTTAATTCATTTTCTTTTATGCCTTTGGTTTTTTTAATAATTATTGGTATCCTCATTGCTTTAGCCTGTTTAATGGTTTGGCTAATGGATGGTGTGTGAAACATAAAACTTTCTTTATTAATTGAGTGAATTGATATTAAACATGATATTTCATGCTTATGTTTTCTAACCAAATATCCAGCATAGGTCGAATCTTTTCCTCCTGAAAATAATAATGCAAGTTTCATTTAACTGTAAAGAAAAAAGCTTATTTAATTATTATTGATACTATTTAGAACGAATTTGTTTTATATTTTTATTAAAATTTTTTCTCTTTCTAAAATTATTGTCTCTTATAAATTTGTTTTTTCCCTTGAACCTATCTGGCATCCACTTAATTTCAACTTTTTTTGTTACAGGAACTTCTTTTCTTACAATATTAAAATCTCCGTCATTTATGTTTCTGAAATTATCATAATCCCTTGCAGATAATAGATTGATAACCTTTCCTTCTTTTCCGGCTCTTGCAGTCCTTCCTATTCTGTGGATATACTCATTTTTTGTTGGAGGGATATCAAAGTTATAAACATGGCTTACTCCTTCTATATGCAATCCACGGGCAGCAACATCAGTTGCAACCAAAACATGGACTGAATTAGAATGAAATTTTTCAATAACTTTATTCCTTTTAGTTTGAGAAAACCCGCCATGGATAGGGAGGGATTCTATTCCTAATTTGTTTAAATTCTTTGAAACAAAATCAACATTTTTTCTTGTATTACAGAAGATCATAACTAATTTTGAAGTTTCATTTTCCAGTAAGTGTTTTAACAGAGATAACTTATGCCCTTTACCTAAATCATAATACTCCTGAGTTAGTTTAAGTGGATCAACATGTGGTTCTGCAGATATTTCTACTGGATGATTCATATAATTTTTTGACAGAAGTTCTATTTCACGGGAAAATGTGGCTGAAAACAACATAGTCTGCCTTTTTTTAGGACATTTATCAAGTATTTTTCTAACATCATCTCTAAAACCCATATCAAACATTCTATCTGCTTCATCTAAAATCAAGGTATTAATATTTCTTAAATCAATAGTCTGTCTGTTTATATGATCTAATAATCTACCCGGAGTTGCAACAATTATTTCAGCTGTTTTAATATCTCTTATCTGATTGTTTATCGAGCCTCCGCCATAAATTGAAATTACATTTAAATTTTTAAATTTGGAAAAGAATTTTAGCTCTTTTGTAACCTGTTCTGCCAATTCCCTTGTAGGAACCAATACAAGTCCCTGAATTCCTTTGTTCTTTTCGATATTTTTTATTAATCCGGACGCAAAGGCAAGAGTTTTTCCAGATCCAGTTGAAGCTAATGCTATAACATCTC
>JAWCQN010000003.1:32546-59982 GCA_038869755.1 Candidatus Pacearchaeota archaeon
TTCCTTCAAGTATTCTTGGTATAGATCTCTCCTGTATCTCTGAAGGCCTTTCATACATTCTTTCTTTAATAGAGTGGAAAAGAGGGTTATCTCTCCCTAATATTTTTTCAAATTTTTCCATTTTTCAAACAATTGAGAAATAGCTGATGTATCTCTCTAACAAATTTATAATTTTATGTTATTTATTGTTACTTTAAATATGACAGAAAATGGGTTTATAAATTTAATCAAAGGCGATTTTTATGTAAAATGGCAGGCACTCACTTAAAGTTTCCATAACTTCATTAACCTTAAAACCTCTATGCGCCATTAAACTATAGAAAGATTTTGTATCATGGGTTAAAACATCCAGCATAAGAACATTATAGGCAATTTCCGCTAACCCCGAATATTGTGATTCATCAATTTGTTCTTTTCCTAAAAATTCCTTTGAAACATAATTTAAGGCAGTTTCGATAATACATGCTTTTCTTTCTTCATCTGACAAATCATCTAACCTTATTTTATTTTCCATTTTTTCATATAAAATTTTATCTATGGGGTATTTATAAATTTAACTGTTTTTGTAAGATTACATTTTCTCCAGGATTGTAATTCTTTTTTCTATTGGAGGATGTGTTGAAAAAATATTTTGAACCTTTCTTTTGAAAGGGTCTCCAAGAAATAATGGCGCAACTGCTTTACTAACTCTATGGGCTTTCATTGGATGATCATGCTGTATTTTTTTTAATGCTCCTATTAAACCAGTAGGTCTTCTTGTAAACTTTACTGCTGTTGCATCTGCAGTATACTCCCTTTTTCTTGAGATGGCCAATTGAACAAGCATAGTAACTAAAGGAGCTAATATGGCAAGTAAAATTCCTATTAATATTAAGGCGATTTGGACTCTTCCATCTCTTCCCTTATTATTTCCAAGATTTGCAAACCACAAACTTCTCAGGAATATTTCTGATATTATGGCTATCATACCAACTAAAACTGTTACTAAGGTCATAAATCTTATATCAAAATTTGCAATATGTCCCATTTCATGAGCTATTACACCCTCAAGCTCATCTTTTTCTAATTTACTTAAAGCACCGGTAGTTACGCATATGACTGCATTTTTAGGGTCTCTTCCTGATGCAAAGGCGTTGATCTGATTATCCTCCATTATATACACCCGCGGCATTGGTAACCCAGAAGCTATAGCCATTGATTCTACTACATTAAACAGTTGTTTGTGTTTAATTTTATCAGCTGGTTTTGCCCCTACACTCGCTAAGGCTATTTTATCACTATAATAATATCCGGCCCATACATATATCAAGGACAATATTATAGATATTACCATTATTATGGTAAAATAATCAGGGCCCAAAACCATTCCAATAATATATCCCAATAAAATAAAAACTACTAAAACTACCAGAATTAAAAGTACAGAATTTCTTTTGTTTCTGGAAATCTGATCGTAAAATAAAACTCTTTCAGCCATACTTAATTAAATCAACAATGGTTTATAAAAGTTTATAAATACTTATTAGGGATTAATAATGAAAATGGGCGTTGGTAAAGTAAAAAGGTATTATGAACAGAAAAGAATTAAAAGAGTTGAAAAAGGAGCCATATTCTCTGCTTTTCCCCATTTTATTGCACCCGGAAAACATGGTAACCATGAAGCTCCCGGAATGTTTATCAGAGACATCGACACCGGAGAAGTTTATACAGGAATTATAAAAGGATTGAATCCAAACCAAGTAAGTCTTGATAAGGAGTATAAAGTTGTTATAAGACATATAGGAAATCCATTAAAAGATAATACAAGATTGGCATTTTTAGAAGAAATTGTTGAAGAAGGAAATAAAGTTCATGTTAGAACTCTTGAAAAGTCAAAAATAAAATCCCATTTATTTGCGTATTTCCTGAGATTCACCAAAGACATTAATGGAAATGACATTTATCGCTATAAAGTTTTTGTCCATAAAAATGCAAATAATGTTTCAGTTTCTGTTGGAGATTATGTTTTCGGTATTGCCAGAAATATCTCCCATACAAAAAATTTGTTCTATTTATCTCCTTTAGCTATTGTAGATGAAACAACCTATCTTGAAAATGAGAATATAATTTTTAGAGAATAAAAATATTCAAGAATAAACTTAAAATTTTACTTTTACAGGCTTTCTTTCTTCAACTTCAATTTTTATAAAAGGCCTTTCTTTAACTCCATACATGCTGGCAAAAATCTTTCCAGGAAATACTTTTATGGAGTTATTAAAGTCAAGTATGGCATCATTATAATACTGCCTTGAGTAAGCTATCTTATCTTCAGTCGCTGATAACTCTTCCTGTAGTTGTTTAAAATTTTCATTTGCCCTTAGTTGAGGATAGTTTTCAGCTATAGCAAATATCGATTTTAACGCAGCTTCCAATTGGTTATCTGCTTTGAGCCTTGCAGGAAGATTTTTTGCTCCCAACAACGCTTTTCTTGCATTTGTAACTTCAGACATAATTTCTTTTTCGTGCTTTGCGTATCCTTTCACTGTTTCAATTAAGTTAGGTATTAAATCAGCTCTTCTTTTTAGCTGAACATCAATCTGAGATAAAGCATTATCTATTCTATTACCCTGAACGACAAATTTATTATAATAATAAACAAATATTATTATAACTATAGCCAAGATTACCAAAGGGATTATTATTGTCCACGTAACCATAGCTATTAAAATAAAAGTTTGTTTATAAATCTTATCATAAGTTATTTTTTATATTACAGAAAATTTTATCTTTACCAAAATTAGAAGTAATTTATAACATAAAAAATAATTATTGCAATAAAAGATAATTTTATAAGCTTAAGTTACTTTTAGATGATACAATATTTTCAGAAAGAGGTAATATGAAAGTAGCAATTAATGGATTTGGCAGAATTGGAAGAGCTGTTTTTAAGATATGTATGGAGAAAAAGATTAATGTTGTAGCTATTAATGATATTCATGGTGTTGAGGATGCAGCCTACTTACTGAAACATGATTCTGTTTATGGAAATTATAAAGGAAGCGTCTTGGTAAAAGGAAATAACCTAATTGTTAATGGCAAAGAAATTAAGGTATTAAATGAAAAAGATCCTGAAAAACTACCATGGAAAAAACTTGGAGCTGACATTATTATTGAAAGCACAGGGGTGTTTAGGGCAAGAAAGGATTTTTCAAAACATATAAAAGCAGGGGCTAAAAAAGTTATTATTACAGCTCCATCGGATGACGTTGATATAACAATTGTTCCAGGGGTTAATGACCATATCTTAAAAAAAACTCATCAATACATTTCTGTTGCTTCATGCACTACGAATGCTTCTGCAACTGTCATAAAGGTTTTGGATGATAAATTTCAGATTAAAGAGGCTTTGTTAAATACAGTCCATGCTTATACATCTACACAGGCTTTGGTTGATATAAGCGACAAAAAACCAAGGAGAGGCAGGGCTGCAGCCTTAAATATAGTTCCTACATCAACTGGAGCTTCAGAAGCTGTTACAGAAGTTATCCCCGGATTAAAAGGAAAATTAAATGGCCTGTCAATAAGGGTGCCTGTTGCTGACGGGTCTATAGTAGATATTACAGCTTCACTAAAAAAGCCGTTTACAGCCGAATCTGTAAATAATGAATTAAAAAAGGCCTCTCAAGGAAAATTTAAGGGAATTATCGAGTATTCTACAGATGAATTGGTTTCTAGTGATATAATAGGTAATTATCATTCGGCAATTGTAGATTCAAAATTAACATTAAAAGAAGGTTCTTTAATAAAGGTATTGGCATGGTATGATAATGAGTATGGTTATTCTTCAAGAGTTGTAGATGTAATTAACTTTCTTGGAAAAATGAAATGAGTTTTAAATCAATAAAAAATATTAATATTAAAGGAAAAAAAATATTAGTGAGGATTGACATTAATTCTGAAATAATAAATGGCAAAGTTCAGGATAGTCCAAGATTTAAGGCTCATGCTAAAACAATTTCTTATTTGAAAAGAAAAAAAGCAAAGGTAATTATTTTGGCTCATCAAGGCTCACCTCCAAATAATGATTTCACCTCATTGAAACATCATGCATTGATCCTGAATAAATACACTAAATTAAAATTTGTTAATGATATTATCGGAAAAAAAGCAATTAATGAAATAAAAAACATGGGAAATGGAGATGCCCTGCTTCTGGAAAATGTCCGGTTTTTGAAAGATGAATTTTCTCCTGAAAACAATAAATTTGTTAAAATCCTTTCTAAAGAGGCTGATATTTATGTCAATGACGCGTTTTCTATATGCCATAGGAACCAGTCCAGCATAGTTTCATTTCCTAAATTTCTTCCTTCATTTATTGGATTAGTCATGGAAGATGAATTAGAAAATATAAATGAACTAAAATCTAAAACAAAAAATGCATTGTTTATTCTTGGAGGAAGAAAAACAAAAGATTTGATTCCACTATTAAAAAATAAAAAAATTTTGTCTGGAGGCATTTTGTCATTACTGGTTTTAAAGGCTAAAGGAATTAAACTGGGAAAAGAGGATGATTTATTAAAAAATGAATTTTATCTGTTAAAAGATATTAGGCCTTATATAAAAAATATTTTAACTCCAATTGATTTTGCAGTTAGAATAAATGGAAAAAGAAAAGAGTTATCTTTAAGCCAATTACCAACAAGATACCAAATACTGGACATAGGAAAAAAAACTATTGAGTTATATAAAAAAGAAATTAATAAGTCAAAGGCCATATTTTTTAAAGGAGCTGTAGGAAATACAGAAGATAAAGGTTTTGAATATGGAACAAAGGAGTTATTAAAATTTATATCAAAATCAAAAAAATTTAGTTTAATTGCCGGAGGTTCTTCTGCAACAGTAATTGAGAGATACAAAATAAATAAAAAGGGTTTTTCATATATCAGTTTATCAGGTGGAGCTTTAGTTAATTACTTAAGTGGAAAAAAACTTATTGGATTAGAGGCATTAAGAAAATAAAAAGAGTTGAAAATGAAAAAATACGATGTAATAACATTCGGATCAGGATTAGTAGATGCTTTTATTTATACTGGAGTTAAGGAAAAAAATGGAAGAATATCTTTTCCAAGTGGCACCAAAATAAGGGTCCATGAGATAGATTTTGGAATTGGTGGAGGAGGAATTAATACAGCAATTGCATTTGCAGATTTGGGGTTAAAAACAGGATTTTTAGGAAAAATCGGCTCGGGAAATAATGCAGACATTATTTTAAGGGAACTAAAAAATAATAAAATTGATTTTTTAGGAGTTAAGTCACATATCCACACAGGATATTCAATAGTATTGGAAAGTGACAAGAAAAACAGGACTATCCTTACTTTTAAAGGAGCAAGTGATACTCTTGACTATAGAGAGATTGACCTAAAGAAAATAAACACAAGATGGATTCATTTTACTTCAATGGGCGATGGTTCATTTGAAACCCAGAAAAAATTGATTGACTATGCTATAAGGAAAAAAATAAAAATTTCATTTAACCCTTCATCTTATCAAACAAGCAAGGGAGTCCAACACATAAAAAAATTTATTGAAAACAGCTATTTTCTGAGCATGAATAAAGAAGAGGCTTCCATGCTTATTAAAAGAGGAGATCCGTTTAAAGAACTTTATAAATTGGGAGCAAAAATTGTGTGCATAACAAATGGAGAAAAAGAGGGAGGAGTATATGATGGAGAATTTCTTTATAGGTATTTTCCGAATAAAGGTAAAATAGGAGGAGTTACCGGAGCAGGAGATGTTTTTGCTTCGAGCTTTGTTGCAGGAATTTTAAGAACACAAAATATTGAGAAAGCATTGAGATTAGCAATGGCTAATGCTGCATTAAAAATATCAAAGACAAGGGGGAAATACGAACTTATGAATTGGAGTGAAGCTCAGAAAGCAATGAATTCAAAAAAATATAAAATTATAAAGTAAATTATACGAGATATACATTTATAAAATGTATGAGGCATATATTTATCATTTATAAAATAATAAAAAATTAAAATGAAATTGGCTTTTTTTGAAGTTGAAGAATGGCAGAAAAAGTATCTTAAAGAAAGACTTAAAGGACATAATATCAAATTTTTTGAATATGACTTGAATGCAAGAAATGCTTCTAAAGTTAAAGATATTGAAGGTTTGGGGATATTTATTTACTCACAAATTGATGAAAAGATACTTGACAAACTGCCTAAACTTAAATTTATAGCAACAATGTCGACAGGATTTGACCATATTAATGTTAATGCCTGTAAATTAAAGGGAATAAAAGTGAGTAATGTCCCATATTATGGAGAGAATACAGTTGCTGAACATACCATAGGTTTAATGCTATGTCTGTCAAAAAAACTTCCTTTGGCAATATGGCGGGCAAGAAAAGGAAACTTTAATATAGATAATTTAGAAGGATTTGATTTAAAAAACAAAATTTTAGGAGTTATAGGCGCAGGACACATAGGCCAAAAAGTAATAAAAATCGCAAAAGCAATGGGCATGAAAATAATTGTTTACACAAAAACACATGATCCCAAACTATCTAGAGAGCTTGGTTTTAATTATGTTAGCTTAGATAATTTATTAAGAAATTCAGACATAATAAGTTTTCATGTTCCTTTAACTGCTGAAACCAAGCATATGATTAATATGAAAAATGTAAAAATGGTAAAGAGAGGAGCATATCTGATTAATACAGCAAGAGGCGGATTAATAGACACCAAGGCTTTATTATATGGATTAGATCATGGAATTTTTGCCGGAGCTGCATTGGATGTTTTAGAAGAAGAGGAAACTCTTAAAGAAGAGAGGCATTTATCCAAAAAACATTATACAAAAGAAGAAATAAAAATCCTAAGAGAAAATCATCAGTTATTAAAAGAAAGAAATGTTTTAATTACTCCTCATACAGCCTTTTTTACAAGAGAAGCACAGCAAAGAATTTTGGATACAACTATTGAAAATATAAAATCAATGGGCACTAAGAATCAGGTTCAGTGAGATGAAAAATCCAAAAGTAGTTTTTCTCTCAATAATTGCTTTATTTTTTATACTTTTAACATTTTTTATTGACTGGATTTTTATAATCCCTGCAGCAATAATTTCTTTTGTAAATTGGAAAATTCTTATGAAAGATAAATAGTAAATCTAAAAATTTAAGGCCATATCTCCTTTTTTAATTTTCAAAAAATCAAAAAGAAAAATAATTGATGAAGCAGCTAACAATGCAATCAGTACATATTTAAAACTTATAGGTGTTAAATCAAAAATATTTCCGGCCTTAGTATAAACTAGTATTAATGTGGTTATAATGGAAAGCAATGAAGCGTAAATCAAATATTTATTTGTGAAAGGAGATCTATTAAATACACCTTTCCTAAATGATCTGAAGTTATATGCATTAGCAATTGTGAAAAAAACCATACTAACAAAAGTTGTTGTTCTTGCAACCTGAATCGTTTCATTTAAAACATTAAGAGTGAAAT
This sequence comes from Candidatus Pacearchaeota archaeon, assembly GCA_038869755.1. Lineage (GTDB taxonomy): Archaea > Nanobdellota > Nanobdellia > Pacearchaeales > GW2011-AR1 > JACPLR01. Next base: position 40,049 of record JAWCQN010000003.1, read on the forward strand.
AAAAAACTGCTAAGGAGATTAGGCATATAAAGCTTCCTGAAACCAAAATCATTTTAAGGTGGCTTTTTTCAAGAATATTTGAATTTTTCCTTGGGCTTTTTTTCATTGAATCATTTGATGGAGGATTGAATGATAATGCTATAGCCATTACCTCATCAGAAAATAAATTCATCAGTAGTATCTGGATAGCTATTAATGGCAAGGGAAGTCCTATAATCAAAGCAAGTGTTATAAGCATTATTTGTGAAAAGTTTATTGAAATCTGATAGGTTGTAAATTTTTGTATATTTGAAAATATGGTCCTGCCCTCTTTAATTGCCTCAACAATTGTAGCAAAATTATCATCTTTCAATGTCAGGTCTGCAACTTCTTTTGTTACATCTGTTCCTCCCATGCCCATTGCAACACCTATATGTGCCTCTTTTAAAGCAGGAGCATCATTTACCCCATCTCCAGTCATTGTTACAATCTCTCCATTTTCCTTAAGCGCATGAACTATCCTAAGTTTATGTTCTGGTTTAACTCTTGCAAATATAACTGTGCTATTCACTTTTTTTATCAATTCTCTTTCACTTAAATTGTCAATTTCTTCACCTGTAAGTATATCTCCATAATCAAGTCCAATTTTTCTTGCAATAGACAATGCGGTATTTTTATTATCTCCGGTAATCATTTTAACCTTAATTCCTGCAATCATACATAACTCTACAGCCTCTCTGACTTCTTCTCTTGGAGAGTCCTCCATTCCAACCATGCCTATAAATATCAAGTCGTTCTCTTCAATTTTCTGAGGATTGCCTAAAGATTCTTTATAAGCGAAAGCCAGCGTCCTCAAGGAATTTGATGTCATTTTCCTATTCATTTCCAGTATTTTTTCCCTATCTTTATCCAATAATCTATACACTCCATCGTTCCTTTGTATAAAGCTGCATTTTTTCAATAAAATTTCTAAAGCTCCTTTAGAATAAATATTTTCTTTAATACCTTCTTTGCATAAGACTGACATAACTTTTCTTTCAGAAGTGAATGGTATCTCTTCAATTCTTACACATTTCAAGTCTTCCTGAAAAATACTTGCTTTAGCCCCTAAAATAAGTAAAGCTCCTTCTGTTGGTGTTCCCCTTATGTTGTATTCTTTATCACTACCTTTTCTTTCAATTTTGGCATCGTTACATAAAACAGCTGATTTAATTAACAAGTTTAAAGTAGGGTCTTTTTTTGGATCAATGCTCTTTCCCATAAAATTAAATTTCCCTATAGCCTCATACCCAGCTCCTTCAACGAAATAATATGAATTATCACAGTAAATTTCATTTACATTCATTTCACCTTTTGTTATTGTTCCTGTTTTATCAGAGCATATTACAGTTGTCTCTCCCAATGTTTCTATTATTGACATTCTGTTTATAATAGCATTTTTCTTTGCCATTTTATAAGCTCCTGTTGCAAGAGTTGAAATTAGAACTACTGGAAATCCTTCCGGAAATGCAGCTACTGACAATGCAATTACAACTATCAGAACTTCTATCAAGAGTTCATTATTGGAAGGATGATTTCTCAAAATCATAACAATACCTGTTAATATAGCAACAGATATCGCAAAATAAACCATGTATTTTGCTATTTCATTAACTTTTCTTTGTAGAGGTAAATCCTTTTCGGTTTTTGTAATCATCCTTGCTATTTTTCCAAACTCTGTTTTCATTCCTGTATTTAGAACTTGAACAATACATCTTCCACTTATTATGAAAGTGCCCATATAAACCATATTTTCCCTGTTATATTTGTCCAAGTTTTTTGCCTGTGTTTTTTTAATTTCCTGAGACTCTCCTGTCAAAACAGATTCATTTACCAAAAGATTTTTAGATTCTATTATTAATGAATCTGCCGGGACTCTCTCTCCAGTCCTTAATATTATTATATCTCCGGGCACTAATTCCCTTGATGGAATTTCCATTTCTTTCCCATTTCTTATTATTATTGAAACTGGCATTATCATTTTTTTAAGTGTGTTTATTGCTCTTTCAGCCTTATATTCCTGAAAAAAACCAGTGCTTATGCTAATTAAAATCACTACCATTATGGTGTAGGCAGTAATTGATTTTCCAACAAAGAAAGATATTAACATACCAGCAAATAATAAGTAAATAACAAAATTCCCCTTAACTTGTCTTAATAAAATTTTAAAAATAGAAACTTTTTCTATATCCTCTATTTCATTATACCCGTATTGTAAAAGCCTTTCTTTAGCCTCTTTTTCCGTAAGCCCCTTTTTTAAATCCATTTAGTTTTAAATTAAAAATACATTATAAAACTTTTTGTGTCTGAAAATTTAAGTAGAACAAAATTTTTATTTTTTCCTTTCCATATATTATTATCAAAAGCTATAAAAAGGAAATTTTCCAATGATATAAAAAGAGATGGAAAATATTTTTATTCAGATAAGTTCGATACTTGTAATAGTTCTGGTTGTTTCATTTATAATGCGTATTTTAAAGCAGCCTTTAATTATAGGGTATATAATCTCCGGAATTTTAATAGGGCCTTTGTTTCTCAACTTATTGGAGTATAATGAAGCAATTTCTGTTTTTTCCGAGTTTGGAATAACTCTTCTTCTTTTTATTGTTGGATTGCATCTAAGTCCAAAGGTTATAAAAGAAGTTGGTAAAATATCCCTTATAACAGGTATTGGACAGGTTGTATTCACCTCTTTAGTAGGTTATCTTATTGGTTTGGCTTTAGGATTAGACCCGCTAACTTCTGTATATGTTTCTGTTGCCCTATCATTTTCCTCAACAATTATAATAATGAAGCTTCTTTCAGACAAAGAGGCTCTTGATAAACTTTACGGAAAGATATCTATAGGATTTTTGCTTGTTCAAGATCTTATAGCGATACTAATCCTTTTGATTGTTTCATCTTTTTCAAATGGAAACAATGCTACAAGCGCTGTTTTAACTACAATAATAAAAGGAGGGGTTCCTATCCTCATACTTTTTCCATTCAGTTATTATGTTCTTCCTAAATTAAATGATTTTTTTGCAAAATCTAAGGAGCTTTTATTTGTGTTTGCAGTAGTCTGGGGAGTTGGATTAGCAGCCTTATTTTATGCTGCAGGTCTTTCTTTAGAAGTTGGAGCTTTGATAGCAGGAGTTTTACTTTCAATTTCACCTTACAACTATGAGATAAGCGCTAAGCTAAAACCATTAAGGGATTTTTTCATAATCTCATTTTTTCTGATACTTGGCTCTCAAATGGTATTTTCAGACATATCAACCCACATTATTACAATAATTATTCTTTCTCTTTTCATACTTATTGGAAACCCTGTTATTGTAATGATTTTAATGGGAATATTTGGATATACAAAGAACACAGGATTTATGGCAGGATTGACTGTTGCACAGATAAGTGAATTTTCACTTATACTTATAGCTCTTGGAATTAAAGTAGGGCATTTATCATCTGAAGTTTTATCTTTTGTAACAGTTATAGGCCTTATTACAATAGCTGGATCAACATATATGATAATGTATTCAGATCTTCTTTATGTAAGAATATCAAAATATTTGAAAATATTTGAAAAGAAAAAAACCAGAGAAGAAATCACTGAACACGGATTTTATGATTATGTTTTACTTGGAGAAAATAGGGTTGGGTTTTCAATAATGAAATTATTTATTAAGTTAAAAAAGAAATACATAATTATTGACCATAACCCGACAAGAATTAAAAAGCTGAAGGAAAGAGGAATTTCATGCATTTATGGTGATGCTTCTGACCCGGAATTTTTAGATGATTTGAATATAACAAAATCAAAATTAGTTGTTTCAACAATTCCTGAAGTAGAGACAAATATGATGCTTCTTAATAAAATAAGAGATAAAAATAAAAATTCGATTGTCATTGTAACTGCGAGACAGATTTCTGACACTTTCAGCCTTTACAATGCTGGAGCAGATTATGTTATAATGCCTCACTTTTCCGGAGGAGAATACACTTCAAGTATAATTGAAAAATTTATGGAAAATAAAAAAGGTTATGAAAGCGAAAAGAAAAGACAGACTAAAGAGTTAAGGGAAAGAATTATGGAAGGTCAGAAACACCCTGATGTTCAGAAAGATTAAATTTTAAGAAATAAATTAAATTTATCTATTTCTTCTAACAATCCGTTCATTTCTCTGTTTTTATTATCCTCGTTTAAATCAAAGTATACTTTGATGGCTTTAACAATTTTGTCAATAGACACTTTTTTACTGCTATATTGGACCCCCTTAAATAAAAAAGGCAAAATATTGATTAAGGAATACTTCTAATTAAATTCAAAAAATTTCTTGAAGGTTTTTTCTTTATCACTGTCTATTTTAGGGATGTCTACAATGATTCTCACAAATAAATCACCTCTTTCCCTAGAATTTAAAAGAGGCATACCTTCTCCTTTAAGCCTAAATGGAGTATGGCTCTGAGTTGCAGGAGGAATTTTTAATTTTATTTTTTTGTCAATTCCATGAATCTCTATTTTACCGCCAAAGATTGCAGTTATTAAGTCTATTTTTTTATCTAAAAATAAATTTTCTTCTTCTCTTTTAAATATTGGATGTTTTTTAATATGAGTAACAATATATAAATCTCCAGAAGGGGCATTTCTACCTAATCCCCCTTTACCTTCAATCCTCAAATATTGCCCATGATTAATCCCTCTTGGGATATTAACCTCAATCTTTTGTATTTTTTCTACTTTTCCTTTTCCTTCACATATCTCACAATATTTAGTTGCTATTTTTCCGGCACCATGACATTTATCACAAGGCGTGATAGAAACAAATCGTGTAAATCCACGCTTTCTTTCTATTCTTATTTCACCCATTCCGTGACATTTACCACATTCTTTAAGATTTTTCTCTTCTGCTCCCAATCCATTACACTTTTTACAAACTTCATGAACAGGTATTTCTATTGTTTTTTTTACCCCAGCAAATGCTTCTTCCAGTGTAATTTCTAAGTCATATCTTAAATCAGCTCCTTCTTCATAATCTTCAAATCCTCTTCTTCTGCTATTATTAAATATATCAAATATATCTCCAAAACCAAAATCCGAGAATAAATCATCAAAATTAAACCCCTGGCTTCTAAAACCCGCGAGATCTTCAGGAGAGAACGCAGAGCTTCCGTATTGGTCATACTGGGCTTTCTTTTGTGGATTTCCCAAGACTTGGAATGCTTCATTTACTTCCTTAAACTTTTCTTCAGCTTCTTTGTTTCCATGATTAACATCCGGATGGTATTTTCTTGCTAAATGCCTAAATGCTTTTTTTATTTCTTCCTGAGATGCTTCTTTTGATACTCCAAGAATTTTATAATAATCTTTTTCTGCCATTTTTATAAAGTATCAAGAGGGCTTCTTACATTTTTTATTAACTGATTTGATATTTGCGTGTAAATCTTGGTTGTTTTGATATCAGAATGACCCAATAATTTCTGTATAATTCTCAAATCTATACCTTGTTCAAGGAGGTGTGTAGCGAAACTATGTCGCAATGAATGTGGATGGATATTTTTTCTAATTTGAGCCCTTCGGACTGAATTTTCCACAATTAGCTGAATTGTCTTTGTACTGAGTTTTCCGCTCCTATTAGAAGTAAAGAAAATATATTCATTGTTTAAATTTGAATATATTTCAAGTTCGGATTTTATACTATCAGGTATCTTCACAAATCTGTCCTTTCTACCTTTTGAAAGCTTAATGTAGACCAATCTTTCTTTAAAATCAAAATCTTCCTTTCTCAGATTAATTACCTCAGAAACCCTAAGTCCACATCCATATAATATTTTGAGAATTAATTTGTGTTTTATATTGTTGGTCGCATTAATAAGGCTCTTTATTTCTTCTAGTGTTAACACATCTGGAAGCGACCTATTTCTTTTTGGATGAGGCAGACTTATTTTCTGTTTCAAGACCCTCTCAAAAAAGAACTCTAGAGCAGAAAGGGTCACAGATACAGTTGAAGGATTTTTGCTTCTAATTAGGTTTTGTATATAGTTTTTCACAAGATTTTCATTTAACTCCTTGTTCCCTGCATATTTTAAAAAACATTTGGTAGAATAAACATAGCCTCTTATTGTTTTTTTTGAAAAATTCCTTATTTCAAGTTCCCTCTCTAATTCATTTATCAGATCTTTCATATTATTGTTTTTAGAAATAGTATTTATAAATATTCTGATAATATCCCTATAAAGTATTCTATCGGAAATAAACTTCAGATATGAATATGTTATCTGTAATTCACTTTTTGGCTCCCAGCAACGATACCTTTATTAAGAAAAATAATATGTTCATAATTATATGGATGTTTCAAATTATAAAGACCCGGAATTTTTAGTTTGAAAAAAATCTCTAACGAAGTGATTAAAGAATGGGAAGAGCCAAGACAATATAAAGAAAAGACCATTTATTATTATTCTGATGGTTTTACTGAAAAAGAAGCAAAAAACTGCGCGCGTACCCCCAAACGAAAACTATACTGCCAATAACTTTGATTTTTCGGATTTTGTTCGAACATTGCATCAAAATCCAATCCTAACGGAGAATAGAACAGGCATTTAACGGTTCCGCTCACCTGTGGTTCGCTCTACCCAAACGCAATTTTTTCTTGCAGGAAAAAACTCTGCGCGAAATTAATTTTAGTGGCACGAATAGAAGAGAGATAATTTTAACGAGAACGAAAGTGGGAGAGGATTGGGGTGAACAAAATGAAAATACCTAATCACTTCTCATCCTTAACTTCATACTCTGCATCAATAGCTTCTTCATCACTCTTTTTTTTCTTTCCCTTTGAATTTCCATTTGATTTATCTCTTCCAACTTCGTAACTTTCTTTTGAATGTTCTTCGGCGTATCTTTTAGTAGCTTCCTCGTATAATTTTGTTGAAACTTCTTGTATTGATTTTTGAAGATTTTCTGTTTCTTTTTTAATTTCTTCTAAATTATCTTTTTTCAAAACTTCTTTTGCACTTTTTATTGATAATTCAACTTTTTCTTTTTGTTCTTTGCTTAGCTTATCTCCTGATTCCGATATTACTTTTTCACAAGAATATACCAAAGAGTCTAAACTATTTTTTGCTTCAATTTTTTCTCTCGTCTTTTTATCTTCTTCTTCATGTTCTTTAGCTTCTTGCATCATTTTTTTAATTTGTTCATCAGAGAGTTTTGTAGAAGCAGTAATCTGCATCTTCTGTTCTTTCCCTGTTCCTAAATCTTTTGCAGTTACATGTAAAATACCATTAGCATCAATATCAAATGTAACTTCTATCTGCGGCACTCCTCTTGGAGCTGGAGGTATTCCTAAAAGATTAAAGTTTCCCAAACTGACATTATCTTTTGCTAAAGGTCTTTCCCCTTGCAAAACATGAATTGTTACAGCATTTTGAAAATCTGATGCTGTGGAAAATATCTGACTTTTTTTTGTTGGAATCGTTGTATTCCTTTCAATCAAAGGAGTCATTACCTCTCCAAGAGTTTCAATACCTAATGTTAATGGAGTAACATCCAACAAAACAATATCTTTAATATCTCCTGCTAAAATTGCTCCCTGAATTGCTGCACCCATAGCAACACATTCCATAGGGTCAACACTTTTTTCAGCTTTTTTTCCTATTTTTTCTTCAACAAATTTTTGAACTATAGGCATTCTTGTAGGCCCACCAACAAGAATTATTTTCTTGATATCTTCTTTTTTTAAATTAGCATCCTTTAACGCCTGCTCTATTGGATGGATACATCTCTTTATTATAGGTTCAATTAATTGCTCTAATTTTGCTCTTGATAATTTTAAAACAAGATGTTTTGGTCCTTTATTTGTGGCAGTTATATATGGAAGATTAATCTCTGTTTCTAAGATAGTAGACAATTCAATCTTAGCTTTTTCAGAAGCTTCCCTAATTCTTTGCATCGCAGTAGAATCTTCATTCAAATCAATTCCTTCTTGTTTTTTAAATTCATCAATAATCCATTTAATAATGGCTTCATCCATATCTGTTCCACCCAATTGAGTATCTCCTGAAGTCGATAATACTGTAAATGTCCCGTCACCAAATTCCATAATAGTTACATCCAATGTTCCTCCACCTAAATCAAAAACAAGGATTTTATGTTCTCCTTCTTTGTCCAAACCATAAGCCATTGATGCTGCTGTTGGTTCATTTACTAACCTAACAACATTCAAACCGGCAATTTTTCCTGCATCTTTTGTTGCTGTTCTCTGATTATCATTAAAGTATGCAGGCACAGTTATAACTGCTTTATTAACCGGCTCTCCTAAAAATGCCTCTGCATCTCTTTTTATTTTTTGTAATATATAAGCTGAAATTTGTTGAGGAGTGTATTCTCTTCCATAAATCTTATATTTAAAATCACTTCCCATTTTTCTTTTAGCCTTTATAACTGTTCCTTCTGGATTTGAAATAGCCTGTCTTCTTGCAGGTTCCCCCACTAATAACTGCCCTTCTTTTGTAAATGCAACAATAGAAGGGAACATTTTTCCAGCTACAGTAGCACCTTCTGCTGATGGAATTATAGTTGGTTTTCCCCCTAAAACAACAGCAGCCTGGCTATTGCTTGTTCCCAAGTCAATTCCTATTATTTTTTCTTTTGCCATCTTATTCTTCCTTTATTCTTCAGTTTTTAAATTTTGATTATCTTTTTTTGAAATTTTAACTTTACTGGTTCTGATAACTTTTGATTTTAGCATATAGCCTTTTTGTATCTCTTCAATAATTTCGTCCTCATCATGATTGCTTAATTCTTTGCATAATACCTCATGAAATTCCGGGTTGAGTTTTTTACCCAACGCTTCAATTTTTTTTAACCCATGATTTACAAGTATATCGAAAAACTTCTTTTTGAGAGTTAATAATCCTTTCTTGTTTTCTTCATCTCGAGATATTTTAATCGCAGCATCAAAGTCATCCAATATTACAATTAATTCTTTAATTAGGGTTTCATTTGCCAGTTTTATTATCTCTTCTTTTTCCCTTTCAAACTTTTTTCTATAATTATCAAAATCGGCCTGAAGGTATTTTAACTGGTTTAGTCTTTCTTCTGCCAGTTTATTTGTTTTTTCTAATTTTTCCTTTACCTCTTCAATTTCATCCTTAATTTTCTTTTCTTCTTTGACTATCTTCTCACTTTCATTTTTTATCTCTTCAATCAATTTTTCTGTTTCCTTACCTTCCTTGATTTTTTTTTCTTGTTTCATTTTCAATATAATAAACAAAATTAAAAATTATTCAATCTCTATCCTGCTTTTCTTTTTGTTTTCAACTTTAGGCATTAAGACTTCAAGAATGCCATCTCTGTATTTTGCTTTGGCTTTTTCAGGAATTACTTCACTTGGCAAGGCCATTGACCTATAAAATCCCCTATAGCTTCTTTCTTCTCTGTAAAATCCTTTTTTCTCAATTTTGGCTTCCTGCTTCTTTTCGACTTTTACTTCTATTCTGTCAGGAGTTATATTAAGCTGAATGTCCTTTTTGTCAACACCCGGCAATTCAAACTTGGCAATCATTTCTTTATCTGTTTCTTCTAAGTCTGTTAAAGGACTCCTCATTAGACTAGATATTCTTTTATTCCTTGAATGGTCAGGAAGAGCCCTAAATTGATCACTTTCCCAAAATTCTCCAAAGCTTCTGTTTATTTCTCTTTGAAGTCTTCTCATTTCTTCAAATATGTCTTCGAACATTTTCTTTTCACCTCCTTACATTTAGATTATTTTAGATTATTATAGCCTCTGAAATTTTATCTTTTTTTTCTTCAAAATCCGTAACCAAAGCTTCTGTTGTCAAGACTAAACCTGCTATTGAAGCAGCATTTTGCAGGGCATTTCTTACTACTTTTGTAGGATCTATAACCCCTACATCAAATAAATTTTCATACTTATCTGTTTTTGCGTTGTAACCATAATTTTTATCTTTATTTTCCCTAACTTTAACCAAAACCTCTAATTCTTCTTTTCCGGAATTTTTGGCAATCTGTCTTATCGGTTCTTCAATAACTCTCTTTATAATTGTTAACCCTATTTTTTCATCACCATAAAATTCTTCTTCAATATTCTTACTTTCTAAAATTTCTTTTGCTCTTAATAATGTTACACCTCCGCCAACTACTACTCCTTCAGCAACCGCTGCTTTAGTAGCATTTAGAGCATCATCTATTCTCAATTTTTTCTCTTCGAGTTCTGTTTCAGTTGTTGCTCCTACTTTTATAACTGCAACACCATTCCCTAACTTAGCCAGTCTTTTTCTTAATTCATCCTTTTTGTAATTTGATTCGGTATTTTTTATTAATGCTTCAATCGTTTTCTTTCTTTTTTCAATCTCTTTTTTATTTCCTTTACCTTCAATAATTGTTGTTTTATCCTCGCTAATAATTACTTTTCTTGCATTACCAAAAGAAGTTTCACTAAACTCTTCAAGTTTCATACCTTTATCTTCCGTGATTACCTGTGCTCCTGTTAAAATTGCAATATCCTCGAGAATTTCTTTTTGTTCATCTCCAAATCCCGGAGTTTTAACAGCACATACTTTTAATGCTCCTTTTAAGATGTTAATTATTAATGCAGTCAGGGCTTCTCCTTCGACATCTTCTGCTATTATAAGAAGAGATTTTCCTTCTTGGGCAACTCTTTCCAAAGCAGGTATCAATTGCTTTATAGATGATATTTTTTTATTTGTGATTAAAATGTAAGGCTCTTCTAATTCACATATCATTCTTTCCTGATTGGTAACCATATATGGAGAGACAAATCCTTTATCAAATTGCATTCCTTCTACGACCTCTAAAATAGTTTCCATACTCTTGCCATCTTCAACAGTTATAACTCCTTCGTTTCCAACCCTTTCCATTGCTTCTGCAATTAAATTACCTATTGCCTCATCATTATTTGCTGAAATTGAAGCTACCTGAGAAATCATCTTTTTGTCGTTAACCTCAACACTTTCCTTTTTAATGTGTTCTACTATTTTTGAAATTGCTTTGTCAATTCCTTTTTTAATTTCAATAGGATTACTTCCAGAAGCTATATTTCTCACTCCTTCTTTAATTATTGCCTGTCCCAGTAAAATAGCAGTTGTTGTCCCATCACCAGCATCGTCTTGTGTTTTAGATGAAATTTCCCTGATTAATTTGGCACCAATATTTTCAAACTTGTCTTTTAATTCAATTTCTTTTGCAATAGTAACTCCATCATTAGAAACCAAAGGAGAATGTCTGTCAAGAATAACTGTCCTGCCTTGAGGCCCTAAGGTTACCTTAACTGTATTAGCAACTTTATCAATACCCCTGATTAATGCCTGCCTTGCATTTTCACCATGAATTATTTGTTTTGTGTCTGCCATTCTAATCTGTTAATTTAGCAATAATATCTTTAAATTCAACTATAACATATTTTTCATTACCAATTTCTATTTCTTCATGACTATACCCGCTATAGAGAACCTTATCGCCTTTGCTTAAAGGAAGTTGTTTTCCATTCTTGTCAGTTCCAACTTCTTCTACAATTCCTTGCTTTTTTTCTTCATCAGACTTAGGCAAGTATATCCCTGACTTTGTTTTTTCTTCTTTTGGTTTTTCTATTTTTATCAAAACTCTCTCGCCAATTGGTTTGATGTTCATTTTTAATGTATTTATCTCTATAATATATTTACTTCTAATCTTTTTTAGTTAAACTACATAAATTATTACTTTTTATATATTTTTTTCCATAAAAGTGATAAAAAAAGATACTTTTTAAAGAATATTAGAAAATTTTATAAACAAAGAGTATCTTTAATATATTATGGTAAATCTGACAAGAAGAGAAAAGCAAGTATTAACAGAACTTTTGAAAAATTGTAAAATTTCTGACCAAGAAATAGCAAGAAGGCTCAAAACCTCGAGACCAACAGTCTTTAAAATTAGAGAAAGACTTGAGAGGGAAGGGATAATTAAAAGATATATTCCTATAATTGATTTTGAAAAATTAAATCTTAACCTTCAATCAGTAGTGCTATACAAATGGAAAGATTACTCTAAAACTAAAGAGTTGGAAGACACAATTAATTTTATCAAATCTCTTCCAGAAGTTGTTCTTTTTGTAAAGGGAGAAGGTATAGGGAGTAAGACAGATTTAATTATTTCTATTCATGAAGACTTAAAAGATTATGAGAGATTTATTAGGAAATTAAAATATGAATGGAAAAACAATGTTGATAATGTAGAAGTTTTTCTTTCTTCAGTTGATGGAATTTCAAAAGGATATGACTTATCTTCCCCTGTTTTGCAAAAAATAAATGAGAAGATAATTTATTCTAATTAAAATTCCACACGCCCCCACGAGATGTTTAACCTTAGGTTAATGTTAGCACGATATTTCTAAGAGGTTTATCGACTATAACAAAAAAGCATTAAAAAAGTTGAGTGATAAAAATAGTTGAGGTTAAACTTTGCAAAAATGGGCAGTTACGTGCTCCCCAGAGTCAGATTTTCAATTCTTTAATGATTTCCATTAAGAATTGATTGAATTCTTTTAGAAATTTAGGAAAGCCTTTGTCTATTGGTGTTAACATCAATGCCTCTTCTTCACCTAATATCAAATCTTCTTTTAATTGAGTCTCTTTGTTCTTTATGTTTTGATTGTATTTTTCAAATTTCAACATATTGTTTATCTTTTCTATTATTTCTTTCTTAAAGTCATTCAAGTTTAATTTCTCTTTCTTCACAATTAAGAATACGTCAACAAAATCTCGAGCTTTTATTCCTCTCCTTGTTAATATAGCTCTTATTTTCTCAATAAGAATCTCTTTTAAATCATAGACTTTAATTTTGAGTGGCTTCAAAAGAATATCTGCATCTTCTCCAGCTATAAAAGAAAAATCTTTCTCAAGATTCTTTGGCAGAATGAAATTGACATTTAATTCATCGATAGGATAGTTTAGCTTTTCAATATGATTCACTTGTATCTTAACAAATGTCTCTTTTCCCAACTCCGAAGAGTTATACCAAATCTTAAAAGTTACAAAGGCATTACTTCCACCGAATTGAAAGTATCTTTTATTTTCCTTTTCCATCTTGAAATCCAAATCAAGCTTTTTAGCAATAGTTTCAATCAATGTTCCCAATTGATTAATCTTTTCTGACATTGTTTCTCGAAGTTTATTTTTTGATTTTCCAACAAAATCCTTTTGATTCAAATATGTAAAATCCATATCTTCTGAAAACCTATAGTATCCCAAATAGCATTTTGTTAAACAAGTTCCGCCCTTGAAAGCATAGTTTTGTGAGAAAGTTTTATCTTGCATTAAATGAAAAAGAATTTTGCTTAGGATAATGTCTTTTTCTATCAAGCTTCTGCTTGTTATTTTCAATCTTGTAGATATGAAATCAGTAAGCTCTTTATTTATCATTTCAACTCCTTTACAACATTTATGACTTTCTTATTGTAATTTTTCGCATATTTAAGTAGTTTTGTTTTTGATAATTCCTCTGCTATTTCTTCAAATTCTTCTTTGTTGTAGTGCTTTAAATATAATAAGTCAAGTAAAGTCTTTTCAGAGTCAGAATAGTTAACATTATTCTTTATTATTCCAAATTTAAACATTTTAGGAGATAACTTATAAAATTTTACTTTTCTTCCCATTATGATTATTGGTTTAGCCCTAAATATTCTATTGTTAATAACGTAGTCAATTGTAAAATATTCATGAGTGAGGTTATTAAATTTCAAGCCAGTTTCTAAGCCAAAATACCAATTCTTTACCCCTTTTAATTTTAGCACTTCTTTTAAAATGTCAAAGAAGTTCATTTCAGATTTGCCAAGTTTTCTTTCTTCAATTGAATAAACATAAAATATGCCTCTGAAAGTTCTTGCTAGGTATTTATTGCGAATTAGATATTTTATTGTTGGAATATAACTAAGAGAGAGCTTTTTACAATAATCTTTTATTTCTTCTGCTAAGATAAATTTTTTATTATCTCTTGCTAACTTTTCTACAATTAATTTAAGTGTCATTTTTACCTTATTAGTCATGTATCATTAGGATACATAAATTGTATCCTTTTGATATTTATAAATCTATCTGTTTTAAAATTAATATTATTATTTTTTAAGAATTAAGCTAGTAAAATCTTTGCCACACTTACACTTACAAGCTTTAAGGCCATATTTCCTGTAAATAATATCTCCTATATTAATAGCCATGTCAGTTGCATTATCTAACTGCTTGGAGTTATTTTTCTTTTCTGTTCTTACAATGATTGTTACTTCCATATAAAAAATAAATCTTCCTTCTATTTATTTGTATCCCAATTTACCATATAGACATTCCGTCTTTAATATCGTCTTCATTAGTTTCTTGTTGTGGTTCTTCATAACCCCAAAATCCCATTTGTTTTTCTTCTTCCTTATTTTGTTCCTTTAATCTTTCTTCTCTATCCAAATCATTTTCTTCTTCGCCATCAAAATAACTCTTTTCCCATTTATTAAACATCTCATTATCAACCGAACTTTCATCCTCGTTAATTGGTATTTGTTCATTTGGTTCTCTATCTTTATAATCCTCCATCTCACACAACTTACCCTCTCGTGGTGTGTTGATTAAATATGGTGATGGTCCAGTTCTTCTCTCTATTTGTTTTTTTAATTGTTCTTCCTCAAATAATAATTCTTGTTCGTATAGTCTTCTTTCTTCTTGACAAGTAGAATCATTTATTTTTTTAATAAGATGTTTACATTCCTTATTACTTATCACTCTACCTTTCCTAACTTTGTGTGTTACATTGGTTGGAAGAATTATATATTTTCTAAAATCATCACAAATAAATTTTAAAAATTTCCAAAACCTCGCACCAGTTTTAGTTCGAGCTATGCACAGATATTCTCCATCTCCAAAGTCTTTATGTATGAGATAAACGAATTCACTCGTAGTCCTAATTGGTCCACCATAGCCTAACACTTCAAATATTTCTTTGCTCTGCTCATACTCTATCGTGTATAAAGTTGGCCAGTCACTTCTTTCTTGATGCCTTGCCATTACATTATTTGTTGGAACTTTTGTTTTTTTCTTAATTTGAATCCATAATGGTTGTGTCATTTTAATTCCCCAACTTCCAAGCCTCCTTTAATTTTGTAATATAATCCTTCAACTCTTGTGATTGCGAACGTTTTAAGACATAGTTCATAACAAATAATCTCATTGTCAAACTAAACCTTTGATTTTGATGCGTTGAATATTTCTTTAAGCTTTCATCACTAAGAATAAGTCTTTTGAACTCTTCCATTATTTCGTAAAACTTTCTATTGTAAATTACATGCTCATAATAATGTCCTTCACTCATTTTTGATTTCTCCGTCGTTATTTATTAAAATAGTAACCCAATTGTAGAATTTAAAGGTTGTTCCGATGAGTATAATATATGACTTAATCATAGATGATAGCACTAATAAAACTCCTGTTTTGCAACCTATATATTGAGTATTACTTACTTTTAGGACTGCTAGGGCAAAAGTTTCTTACGAGTAGTTTTTTCTAAAAAACCATTTGGTTTTTTGTTTATAGATTTCACAATAGAAATTAAATAAGGATTTGATGGGAGGTGTTATTTGGTTGTTTTATCTAACTCTTTTAATATGTCTCTACCTTTGTTTGTAAGTTCATAAAACCTGTAGAACTTATCATTGGGATTCTTACAAACAATTAATCCTCTATCAACCAATTCTTTTAATGGCTTTGAAACATTGTGGATGCTAACTTTACAACTATCTGCTATCTCCTTTGGAATCATAGGCTTGTTCAAACAGAGTAATATAGCTTTTCTTCTTTCACCTCTTAAAATAAAACTCAATAACGAATAGTTTGTCATAAAGACAAAGGTTAATCGTTATTTAATGGATTAGTAATCTTTAAGGCATCGAATAGGCATCACTAAAAGAACAAAAGGATTAAAAACGAGATTTTATTATTTCTATTATGGCAACGTGGCGTGAACTATATCCTCTTGAGGCAATTAAGCCTCTAAAGAAAACAATTGGAAGCTTATTTATCTACGCAATTGTTTTATTATTTCTTTACATTTTTTCTCTATCTTGGTCAGGTTCTAGCACTTCAAGTTCAGGCATTGCTGGAATTTTTAATTGGATTTCTCCTTTATGGTTTATTGTAATATTTTTTATTATTACTATATTGACTTATATCTATCAAGTATTTTATATGAAATATTACTTCTATGATATGCAGGGAAAAAGTTTAGTTATTGCTAAGGGGGTATTTTCAAGAAACGAAATTACTTTGCCAATTAATAGAATACAAGATGTTTATGTCGACCAAGATATTCTTGATAGAATCTTTGGATTATATGACGTGCATGTAAGTTCTGCTACAACTGCTTCTGGTGCTTTATCTCATATAGATGGTGTAAATAAAGGAAACTCTGAAAAATTGAAGGGGTTATTGCTTCAAGCAATACATCAATAAGATGGCAGAGAATCCTTATCAAATCCATATTGGAAGACAAGCTTTTTCCGAGATTATTAAAACTTTTATTGGATTTATAGGTTTCTTTGTAGGGTTTATTATCATATTTATTTTTACTCCAATAAGCTCTTTTGCTTCATTTATAATTCTTCCTTTTATAGGTTTCTTTGTTTTAATCTTTGTAATCGTTCTTGTTTATAACTTGCTATATTTGAATGCGATAAGCTACTCCGTTTCAAACACAGAGTTTAATCTGAAGGGAGGGATTATTGCAAGATTTGAGAAAATCTTGCCATATTCAAAAATACAACATTCAATTATAACGAGAAGTTTTATGCAAAGAATTTTTGGGTTGTCAACAGTGGTGATTCAAACTGCAGGTCACGATACATCTTTTAATTATAATACTAGAGGAAACCAAGACCCATATGCAAGAAGCCCAAGAATACCGGGCTTAGATGTTAATGATGCTGAAAAATTAAGAAGTTATATTATTGCACAAGTTTTAAGAACTAAAAGCGGTCAAGGGATATGATAAATTTAAAAAGAGGCAAAACTTAGAATTATAATAAAAATGGGTGCACTTAAAGTAGCTGGAATCTTTGGAATTATCTTATTGGTAATAACTTTAATTGGGGTTGTAATTTCATTTTCAACTTTCTTTGGTTTTACAAGTTCATTGAAATCATCAATGCAATCAGGTCAAGGAATTGATTCCGGATTAGACGCTTTTCAACAACAAGCTAAAACAATGTTAAACATAGCAACAATTCTTATGCTAATTGCTTTTCCATTAAGCATAGGATTTCTTTATGGTTTTGTTGCACTTGGGAAAAAATTCAATAATAGGATGCTTTTAACTACTGGATGGATTTTTATTGTCTTGGCAATTCTTGGTTTTATTTTAACTCTCGCATTTTATGCGACAGGAAATTTATATCCTGAAAAACAAACTACATCAGCAAGTGTTGGCTTTGTTGGTCTTTTGAAACAAAAAGCAAGTCAGGAACCAGTTATGGGAGCAATTCTAAATATGTTGGGTGATGCTGGATTTTTACCTTTACTAATCCTATTTATCGTTGGAGGTTTAGCTCTTAAAATATCTTTTGGTGTAGGATTATATAAATTAAAGAAAAATGAACTTGCTTTGGGTGGCTGGTCTGGTTCATTTGAGATAGGTTCACTTATTGTGAGCGGATTAGGAACGATAGCCATGCTTCTTGAAACAATTATGTTCTTTCAAGCATCTAAGAAATTTGAGCAAACTTTATGATAAAATAATTATTTTTGATACCTAAGCAAATAGCCAGACTTTCTTCTTCGTTTCTTATCTCGGCTTCCTTTAGGTCTACCAATTTGTCGTCCTTCTTTTCTTGCTCTGTCTAAACCAGCATTAACACGCTCTTGTATAAGCTTTCTTTCAAACTGAGCAAATGCACCAGCAATAGAAAAGAAAAGCTCACCTTGTGCAGTTGAAGTATCAAAGCCTTCAGTAAGTGATAAAAATTTAACATTATTAATTTTAAGTTCTTCAATTAATTGTAAAAGATGCTTTAAACTTCTGCCAAGCCTGTCAAGTCTCCAAACAAGCAGAGCATCAAATTCTTTATTTCTTATTTGTGTCATCATTTTGTCAAGCTCAACTCTGCTCTCTTTATTGCCAGATGCAAACTCTTGAAATAGTTCATATTGCCAATTTTCTCTCTTGCATTTTTCAAAATCTTTTTTAAACCATTCACATATGGGAACTGTTCTACCAAGCCATTTAACCTCTGTAGCAATAGAAAAGCCATTATTTTTAAGATAAGACTCATAGTAATCAATAACCTTTTTGGAGTTTTTTGTATCTATCTCTTTAAGTCGTTCTATGCATCTTGAAATTTTCTTGTCATAGTCATAGACATTCTTTAGTATAGTTTTTTTCTCATCTTCTGTCATAAAATATAGAATAGAAGCTGGTTCATATAGTTTGCTATTATTAACTTAAGGTTAAACGCTCCCCGAGAGCATAATTTAATATAAATTCAATATTTTTATTAAAGAATGTAAAAATTATGTAAATCACTCTGCGACGCTAAAACGAGCTTTTGTCGGGAGATTGTTAACCTTAGGTAACACGCCCCCACGAGCTCGGAAGCAAAGTGGGAAAAAACAGGGCGTGTATAAGATGATATACATTTTGCTTAATAAGGCAAAATGACTTATACACGCATGAAAGAAGAAAAACGAGATCCATACAAGAATAAGGAAAGATGGGAAGCTTGGAAGGCTGAAATAAAGGCTAAAGGAGCTATTCCAGACATTTCTAAGGCTAATTCTGATCTTATGCTGGCTTATTTGGATGATATGGAGCTGGGATTAAACAGGGGCAAAGGTAGCAGGAAAGGAGGCAGGAAGCCAAGCAGGCTTAATGATATTAAAGGAAAGATAATATTCTTCTCACAAAAATTTGAACAAAAATTCGGAATTACAGATTTAACAAAAGTTACAGAATCACAGATTTTTGCTCTCTTAAAAGACATGAAAGATGGGATTATCAAAAAGCAGAATGGCAGAGACTTTGAAGATACACGAACATATGCGAGAGATTTCAAGGCTTTCTGGAATTGGCACATAAAAGTGAATGGAAAGAAAGATATTATCATTAAGAGCATAGTTGAGGATTTAGACGCAAGACCTAAAGGAGAATCCGAATTTGTATTCTTAAAAGTAGATGAGATAAAAAAGCTCTTGAATGCAGTAAAGTTTGAGTATAAAGTAATGCTGTCTTTTGTGATGGATGCAGGGATCAGACCTCCAACAGAATTAAACAATATCAAAGTCTCTGATCTTTCCGAAGATTATAGGGAAGTTCATATTAGAGACGAGATAGTAAAAGCTGGATCATTTGGAAGAACAAATAGACTAATGATATGTCCTAAATTGTTAAGGGAGTATATCAAGCAGAAGAAGCTAAAGCAAGATGATTATTTGTTTAATGTGGTTTCTGCATCTGCTAATAAATATTTGAAAAGATACGCAGAGAGATTATTTGGCAATACTATGACTAAGGGAGGATTGCATTATCATGAACTTTCTCTATATGATTTTCGTCACATAGCATGTTGCTATTGGGGAAAGATCCTCGATAAGGAAAGAGATATTATGCATAGATTTGGTTGGAAACAAGCAAATAAAGTGTATTATTATTCAAAATTTCTTCTGGATGATGAGGCAGGAAATTTTATACTTGATGAAACTCTTGAGACAGAAAAGAAATTAGGCAAGGCTGAGCAGGAAAATAAAACTCTTAAAGAAAGACTTTCATATTTTGAAGAAAAATTCAAAATGATTGATCAGCTACTGCCTATATTGCAGAATCAAACAGCAATGATAAATCAAGGTATATCTGCTACTACAGAGCCTATTAAAATAAAGAAAACTATGATAAA
>JAWCQN010000004.1:0-59274 GCA_038869755.1 Candidatus Pacearchaeota archaeon
ATATCTTTCGGTACCTAATTAACTACTGTAGAGTTGGTACCTAAAAGTTTAAATATAAGTCAATTCTACTTTAGATTATGAAACTGCAAAAACAACTTTCTAGAAAGGTTGGAGATGTGGAATATGCTAAGTGGGTTTTAGTTATACCTCCAAACCTAATAGAAGAATTGAAGTGGAAAGAAGGACAAGAATTGGAAGCAGAAATTAAGGAGAACAAGTTGGTTGTGAAGAAAACTTAATTTTTTTGTTCAAATTTCCAGACGTTTACTTTACAGCTCAATTCCTCCAAATGTTTATAAATACTTCTTTTTTACTATTAATGCCTTAAATTTATAAAAATGTCACAGGAAAATAGACCAAAAGATTTACATCAACAAATAAATGAGGATAAATACGTTTCCAATAATATTCCTGAACTTTCTGAATCAGTTAAAAAAGAAATGCAGAAACAAAAAGAAGAATTGGAAAAACTGCAGAAATGGATTATAAAAAAATATCCGTTCACTCTGTCCATAGGGATATTGCCTCCACAGGCAGTTCCAAAAATAGAAGAGGAAGAACCTATACCAGAAACTGAAAAAAAAGAAAAAAGAGTCCATATTGTCCATATAATTCCGGAAGAGCATTTCAAAAATATTGGAAAAATAAAAAAAGAGTTGATAGAGCATTCAAAAAATTATAAACAAAAACTCTGGTTCCATATAATAACCCCGGTTGATATATGGAATTTCTTGATGGATTCAAGATATGATTTATCAGGTGCCATAGCAATGTCATTTCCGTTATATGATAAAGGAATTTTAGGAGCTTTAAGGGTTGCAGAAGTCCATAAAAACCTGCTATTAAAAAAATTTGAGAAATATGTTTCAAGTTACGTAATTGCCGGATCATTGGTAAGAGGTACAGCAACGAAAACCTCAGATATAGATGTTTTTGTTATAATTGATGATACAGATGTAAAAAGAATGCCAAGGCTTGAATTAAGGGAAAGGTTAAGGAGCATGATTTATCAGTATATTATCACTGCAATGGAGATTGCGGGAGTAAAAAATAAGTTAGAGCCGCAGATTTATTTATTGACAGATTTCTGGGAAGCTGTAAAAGATGCTCATCCTGTTATGTTCACTTTCATAAGAGATGGTGTTCCATTGTATGACAGAGGAAATTTCATTCCATGGAAACTTCTGTTAAAAATGGGAAAAATAAAACCATCTCCAGAATCTATTGATATGTTCATGTCCATGGGGGATAAAACAGATCAAACAGTCAACAGAAGATTAATTGATTGCATGATAGATATTTATTATGGTATCCTAACCCCTTCTCAGGCATTATTAATGTTATATGGATTACCTCCACCAACACATAAGGAAACTCCAAAAGTTTTCAAAGAAATTTTCCATGATAAAGAAAAACTTATAGAGAAAAAATACGTTACAACTCTTGAAAAGGCTGTTCATTTATTCAAAGATTATGAACATGGAAAATTAAAAGACATAAAAGGAACTGAAATAGACCAGCTTTTAAAAGAATTTGAAGATTATATTAAAAGAATAAAACACCTTAGAGAAGAAATAGAAAAAGTTTCAAATAGGAAAACCATTGAAGAAATAGAAAAAGAGATATTTCAAATTATGGAAAACCTATTTGGCAAAAAATCAAAGAAGGAGTTAATTGAAATCTTTGAAAAAGAGCTTGTAAAAAAAGGTAAAATGAGTCCAAAAATGCTGGACGTCCTAAAAACCATTGAGAAAGTTATCCAAGAATATAAAAAAGATAAAATTAAAAAGGAAGACGTGGACAACGCAAGAAAAGATGCAACAATACTGATCAACCATTTGATTGACTATGGACAAAGATGTGACTTAGTTGCCATTGACAAATCAAGGATACAAATATCATACAAAGGAAACAAAGCCGATATTATAATCGCAAATTATGACGCGTTCTTGGTTGATGGATCAACTATAAAAAAAATAACAAACAAGCTTGAAGAGTCTTCTATTGAAGAACTTAATAAGGCAATATCTGCACAAAAAGGTAATATAGAGTTGAAGATCTCAGCAAAAATCTTCGAAGTCCTCAGAAAGGAAATTGGTGATTTTGAAATTATTTTCTAACTAAAATGAGTCTTGAATTCATTAACTCTAATGCTGAATATGCCTTATGGACAACCAGAATTCCAAAACATAATAATTTTTATGAAGAGGATATTACTTTCTTTTTACAAGTATTAAAAAATAAAAAAAAAGAAAATGGAAATCATTTAGACACTCTTATTTTAAAATGCATAGATAGTGGTCTTTTTGTTGCTGAGCCTAATAAAGAAAATATCACGACTATAAAAAATAATATTCCATACTCCAAGTTGATTCCTGCAAATGATTCCTTAATAACCTCTTTCCTAATACTTTATGAGGTATATTCTAAAATGACTACCAAAGCTTTTTAAAGCTATTATTTAATATTTATACTATGTCACATAAAGGAATTGTAATTCAATTCAGGCGGGGACGCCATGTAATTCATGAAAGACATTTTTTGATAGATGTGGGTGCGAAAAACAGAGAGGAAGCTTCAAAATTCATGGGAAAAGAGGTTATTTGGATTTCTCCCGGAAAAAACAAGAAAAAAATACATGGAAAAATTTCAGGCCCACATGGCAACAAAGGACTTGTTAGAGCAATATTTGAAAAGGGTCTGCCAGGGCAGGCCTTAACAACAGAAGTGGAGATAAAATAAAATGAAAAATATAAGACAAGAAATAATAATAGTTCCAATAAATGAGGAATATGTAAGAAAAGGCATTCCAAGAATTCAAGTGCCTTATTCAATAATTGATAGTAATATAAAACAAAAAGAAACAAAAAGAGAATATTTACCATCAAAAACAAGTAATTTTTACGATAAATCAGAAGGAGAATTAAATTAAAATGGCTACTTTAAGAAAAGCAAGAGCATACTCAAAAAAATATGCAAGACCTTATACAAGAATATCAAAGAAAAAATCAAAATCTTTCATTAAAACAGTTCCGCAAACAAAAATAGTAAAATATAACATTGGAAATAAAAAAGCATTTGACGAGAAAAAATTCAACACAATCGTAAGTTTAATTAGTGAAGAAAATGTGCAAATCAGGGACAATGCACTTGAAGCTTCAAGGCAGGCAATTGCGAGAGAGCTTGACAAAAACATACCAGGCCAGTATTATTTTGAAGTCAGAATTTATCCTCACCATATCCTAAGGGAAAATAAAATGTTAACAGGAGCAGGAGCAGACAGAATGCAAACTGGAATGACCCAGTCATTTGGCAAGACCATAGGCAGGGCTGCATTAGTCAAACCAGGACAAGAAATATTTATTATAGCAACATCAGGAAATAAACAAATAAAATTAAGCAGAACCTTATTTAGTTCAGTTAAATCAAAGCTACCATGTAAAACAAAAATAATCACAAACATATTACAGCAATGAAAATAAAAAATTTTTATTTTATACAGAGTATTTTTTACATAACCTTAGGATTATTAATACTAATGAATATACCTGGGAATATTTTAGGAGCTGCTATTGGGATATCTAGACTGGAAAAACCAATTGAACTTTTATTCAGTATTTTGTTCATTGCTGGCGGAATAACCTTGTTAATAGTGTCCAAAAAGAAGTAATTATTATCTTATTAATCTCTATTTGTTATTTACCTTATCTAATTTCGTAATTGAAATGGGAAAGTTATCCACAATAAACTTTATTAATCTAATTTTCCAGTTATTTAAAAGAGTGTGAATAATGGTCCAAAATAAATATATTAGGTGGCTTTCTGAACTTGATAAATCTTCTGGGAATATTGCCGGAGGGAAAGGAGCTAATTTAGCTGAAATGTTTAATGCCAAATTTCCAGTGCCACCGGCTTTTGTTATAACTACCTTGGGATATACTCATTTTATCAATGCTGCAAATATTAAAAAAAGAATTGATGAAATACTTGAAAAAATAGATGTAGATAACACAGAGGAACTGGAAAAAAAAGCTGCTGAAATAAGAAACATAATTGTCAGAGCTGAAATGCCTGAAGATCTAAAAGAGGAAATACTTGAGTCTTACGAGGATATAAGTGTTGATAAAAATGCATTAAGTACCGCATCAAAAGACGCATTAAATATCTTAAGGTACTCTCAAGAACCATGTTTTGTTGCTGTCAGATCATCAGCTACAACAGAAGATTTATCTGACGCAAGTTTTGCAGGACAGCAAGAAACTTATCTTAACATAAAAGGAAATAAAGAAATATTGGAAGCTGTAAAAAAGGTTTTTGCAAGTTTGTTCACTGCAAGAGCAATATACTATAGAAAGAAAAAGGGATTTTCAAAAGAGAAATTTTCTCTTGCAGCTGTAGTGCAAAAAATGGTCGACTCAGACAAATCAGGAGTAATCTTCTCTAAAAACCCTGTGAGTGAAAGAGACACAATAATAATAGAAGCTGTATTTGGTTTAGGAGAGGGAATAGTATCAGGCAGAATAAAACCAGACACTTACGAAGTTTCAAAAGAGCTTTATATACTTGATAAAAAAATATCTGAGAAAAAGATTGCAATTACGAGAAATTCACAAGGAGAAAATGTTGAAGTAAAGTTAACAGATCATGTAAGCAAGGCACAGGTAATTGAAGATAGCATGATAAAACAATTGGCAAATATCGCTCAAAAAATTGAAGATCACTATGGCAAGCCACAGGATATAGAGTTTGCAATAGAGAATGATGAAATATTTATTGTACAGTCAAGACCTATAACAACAAAATCCAAAGCCAGAGAAAAGGAAATCAAGGTAAATCCTATATTAAAAGGACTTGGAGCCTCCCCGGGAATTTCATCAGGCACAGTTAAAATAATACATAATTTAAATGAACTCTCAAAAATACAAAAAGGCGATGTATTAGTTACAGAAATGACAAATCCTGATATGGTTGTTTCAATGCAAAAAGCTTCTGCAATTATTACTGATGAAGGTGGTCTTACCTCACATGCAGCAATAGTAAGCAGGGAAATGGGAATTCCTGCAATTGTTGGCACAGGAAATGCAACAACTTTTTTGAAAGAAGGACAAAAAGTAACGGTTGATGGATACAGAGGAGAAATTTATGAAGGCATAACAGAAGAACAAAAAGTTGAAATACTCCCAATCGTAAAAACAAAAACTAAAATAAAAGTCATTGTTGATATACCAGACGCTGCAGAGAGGGCTGCAAAATCCAAGGCAGAAGCTGTTGGGTTATTAAGGATTGAGGGAATTATAGCTTCGGGAGAAAAACACCCCTTATACTTCCAGAAAAACAATAAACTAAATGAATATACCGGGTTGCTTGAAAAAGGAATATCAAAAATTTCAGAGCATTTCAATGAAATATGGATAAGAACATCTGATATAAGGACAGATGAATTCAAAAATCTTGAAGGCGCTCCAAAAGAAACAGAAGGCAATCCTATGCTTGGTATGCATGGAATAAGATTCTCTCTAAAGAATGACAAGATACTAAGAGCAGAGTTTAATGCAATAAAAAATTGTGCTATAACCTACTCAAACAAAATTTTTGGAGTAATGTTCCCACAAATTATTTCTGTCGAAGAAGTTATTGAAGCAAAAAAAATTGCCAAAGAACATGGCCTTATGGAACTGAAAAATATAAAAATAGGGATAATGGTAGAAACACCTGCAGCTTGTTTTATTATAAAACACTTACTAAAAACAGGCCTGGATTTCATAAGCTTTGGAACAAATGATTTAACTCAGTATATTTTGGCAATAGACAGAAATAATGAAGAAGTTCAGTATCTCTATAATGAAAAACATCCTGCTGTGTTAAATGCAATAAAAAGAGTTTTAAGAACATGTCAGGAGTTTGGAGTCGAATCAAGTATATGCGGACAAGCAGGCAGTAATAAGGAAATGGTCAGATTTTTAATAGAAAATGGTATTTCGAGTGTAAGTGTTAATGCAGATGCTGCCCATGAAATTTCAAAGTACATAACAGAGTTGGAGAAAAATATGCCTCATAAAAATCATGAAAGGAAAAAGAACATTAAGAAAAACCCTAAGGATTTAATAGAGGATATAACAAAAAAAGCAGAATATGCAATTAAGGAAGAACTTCAAAAACATCCTATAATAATCAAACCAAAAGTTGATGAAAATTATAGCAACTATGATTATGATAATTATGGAGAAATAAAGAATACAGACCAAAACACTAAAACAAAAATTCCTGAATATGTTGCAGGAGCTAAAGAAAAATCCAAAGATGACAATTCACAAATAAATGCAATAAAAATGCTTTTTGGAGAATTTGATGATTCCACTTCTTTTGATAACTTAAGAAAAAAAGAGTCTAATTCAGATATAGTGTTGGATATTTTTTAATATTTTAAATACCTGCGCCATCTAAAAATTCCTCATTTGTAAATCCTATTTGCTTTTTCATTTTAATTTATAGCCTTCATAAGGAGTATTTAAACCTTCCTATTAATATTGACTAAATAGTAGTAACAACAGAAAGATTTAAATACTTGAGCATCATATGATAATTAATAAAAATCGTATAAAAAAGAAAATGGCACTTGAAGACACAATAAAAAAAGAAATATTCAGTCATGCTAGTGCAACCCGTGAACTTGGAAGTGTTATTGAAAGAGTAAAGGCTGGAAAAGGCCCTTCAAATAGTGGAAACTACGAATCTGATATTATCCCTTATATAGGGATCTATGCACGGGATGAAATACAAGAAGAAATTGCAGATTCTTTAGTTAATAATCCTGATACTTTATCTCAAGAGTTTAGAAATGATATAGCCGGAATGTATATTGCAAAAGCACACAAAAATGCAAGGTCAAAACTGGTTGAAAAAGTATCTTCAAATACAAATTACTCTTCAATACTAGATGAACTGGAAGGGAAACATCTTTATCACTTAATATTAAACGCGCCTGAATATAAAGGCTCTGATAAAAAATTTTCAGAAGCAGGAAATCTTTATAGAGAAATGAAAAAATGGAGAGAAGCTCTAGAAAAAGAAGATATTGATGCTTATATCTTAAGTGCAAAGAATGATAAAATGAAAAAATTACTTGAAAAATATAAAGGAAATAAAGAATTTATATTAGGATTAATGGCTAAAAGAACTGCTATAAAACAGCAGGGATATCTTTCACACTTTATAGATGAAAAGAAACTTGATATGAAAGGGCTTGAAAAAGCAAAAAGCCAAGAAGAAATTGCAGAAATTTACGGCAAGGCAATAATCCCAGATAAAGTAAAACACTACCTAAAAGAAGCAACTCTATCAGCTGAGAATGGTGAGAGAGAAAATATTTATGAATTAACAGGAATATCTTACCTCATAGATCAGGCTGAAAAAGAAAGAGCTAAGAGAAACAAGAAAGCTAAAAAAGAGCTAGAAGAACATGAAAAAACTTCTTAAATAATTTTAGGCAGTTTTTTATTTTTTCTCATTATCTTTCTGCTGGCTAACAATATCATCAACCAACTTAGCCATGACTCTTATAAACTCTTTAGTCCTTTCCTGCCACTCTTCTATTTCTGATCCTTTTATCTCAGTTGTCTCACCATGAACTATTTTTCTGTGTAAAATATAAAGATCTCTAAACCAGACAACATATTTTATTTTAATTTTATTAGTATCCACAAACTGCTCTTTCAAATTCAGGGGAATTTGTTCATATGAGGGTGGAAGTATACCAACTGACATAAGGGCGGCCTGAGATGAATCAACCATTGCCCAAAATAATCCATCCACGCTGTTTAAAATTGAAAACTTGCTCCTGATAAAATGTTCAGGAGCTCTTTGCAAAGCATTGTAAATAGCTTCATTTGTTGATTTTATCCTTCCCTGAATTAATAAAGATTTTAAAGGATTAAAAAATCCTCCACTATCAACTAAAGCCTCTCCATATCTGAGTATATTAATAATTACAGGATCACCTTTCAACATATCGTTCCACCACGAAGTGATTTTCGTTGTAGTAATGTGAAGCTCTTTCTTGTAAGGATTGGCTACAACTAATTTCCCAAGCTCCTCCCTATACCACGCAATTAACTCCTGATCCCATTGAACAGAGGCGTCATCTATAACAATAATAATGTCTATATCTGAACTTGAAATTGCAGAGTTTTTTGTAGAGCTCCCAAATAATATAACTGACTTAACCAAATTGTTGAATTTTTCGTAAAGTTTTACTGCAAAGTCCATTGCAATATCCCTATCACTCCTTAAATCTATAGATGTCTTTTTTATAGGATTATTTTGTTTAGAAACATTCTTTTTTTTATCACTCTTTTTTTTATTTTTGCTAACCATATATCTCCTTTTTATACTACTGAAATTAAGTAAAATTTCTTTTTAAAAGTTTGGTTTTTAATATAATAAAATTATTGCATCGGAGTTCCGCCAAATCTTGACTCTCTTCCTGTCTGAACCTGTCCTCCAAGTTCTTGAGGAAGAGCTGAAAAACTTCTTCCCCAAATTGAATGATAGATATCTGGATTAATGGTTCCATATCCTGCAAAATAACCCGGGGAAGTATGAAGGAACTGATTCCAGTATGGTGAAACTCCTGTCTTGTAGGCTGAAGAGCCAAATGCTGACAATGTTGAAGGAAATGGAGAAATCTTAAAATGTTGGTACCAACCTCCTGTTTCAATTACTTTAGAAAGTTTATTGAACTTATCTCCAAATATCTTAATAGTTTCTTCCATGGGAACATTTCCCATACCCATTGGCAACTCTGTGTGCTCCATTCCGAAATTATCTGAAAGATGCACATGTTTCAGGTAAGGAGAAATCTTTTTAGCCTCTTTCAAAACATCTTCTTTTTCATATCCATATTTCCTAATCATATTTATATGGCCGACATCCCATGTAGCGCCAATCAGTTTTTCAGCAATTGCCTTGGCTTCTGATTCAGAATAACCTTTTTTTTCCCTAAGGTTTTCAATAAATTTATTTCTTGTTTTTTCTATTAATAATTTCAAATCCTCGGCTCTGGATATTCCGGAACCTGCAGGGGGATTTTCAATACTTATTATAGGAGATTTATCCTTAAATTTTTCGTATGCATTTAATGCAACATTTGCAAAAGTTTCGGAAGATTTATCCATAATAAACTCATTAAGTGGTTTGTAAATCTGAACACTCTTTAATTCATCCAAAACCCTAATTCCTTCCTTAACAATCTCATTTAATGTCTCAAGATCATTTTTTTCAAGTTTTTCATAATTTTCTCTCACTTTATTGGCAAATTCCTTGAGTTTCCTTAACCCCTCGGCGTCATTCCTCTCTTCTGCACTTTTATAAGCTGTATCATAAAGCTGCCTTAACTGATTATATGAATCTTCAAGATTAATCTTGGCAAATCTCTCTCCTCTTTCAAGATTTATTCCCAAAAATTCAGACATTTCCGGAAACTGCTCCCTGACATCATTTAAACTTACTTGTCCTGACTGAATCAATTTATTAATTTCATAAACTTCCGGCTTTTCAGATTTAAGCCTCTCTATAGATTCGAGTGCCTCGCTGGCTCTTTCAGCATAATAAGCAACCTGATTTTTCTGCTGAGCCCAGATTCTCTGGTTTAAAAGCTGTAATTCTTTATTAGGATCAAATTCATATGGCTTATCTTCTTTGCTTTGAGGAAATTTATGCTCTTCCTGCCTTAACGGGCCAACACTACCAGTTTTTGGATCGATAACAAACATAGAAGTAATTTTTTCCTCCCCCTTAACTTTTTCTCTCTGAAGCATTTCAGGGAGTTCTGCTGTCGAATGTAAAGTTATAACAATATTCCCATCTGGATTTAGCATATGCCCTCTCTCAACAGCCTGTTTTAATTGAATCTCGGCTTGTTTTCTCTGGGATTCATCCCATCTGCTTGCCTGAGAATTAAACCCGGAAGGTT
This sequence comes from Candidatus Pacearchaeota archaeon, assembly GCA_038869755.1. Classification (GTDB taxonomy): domain Archaea; phylum Nanobdellota; class Nanobdellia; order Pacearchaeales; family GW2011-AR1; genus JACPLR01. The sequence continues at coordinate 9,971 of JAWCQN010000004.1, forward strand.
CAACTAAAGGACCATGAAAACTAAGATTTACTCCGGCAAGTTTTGCCTGCCTTGAAATCTCCTTCAAGTGTGGATCAGGAATATGATCCAAAACTTCCTTAAATGTTCCCTGAACTTCAAACTCTTTTGCACCAATATTTATTTTTTTAGCAATTTCTTGTAATTGATTAGCTGTTCTTGCATCTAAAGTAAGGGCAAAATTTGAGGCTGGCTGCCTATAACCAGTTGTAAAATTATACTTAGGATCAAGATGATATCCTGCTCCTTCATAAAAAATTTCATATGGTGCCATTTTTATAATAAGATATAAATTAACAGATATATAAATATTGCTGAAAAAAGCAATTTATATCTAATTAAAAATCCCTTCTTCTTCTGTCTCCTGGAATTTTCCTGCGATGGTTTTCATCTGCATCCATGGCAGGAAATCGGTATAGTTTGTCTTGAGATGAATATTCATCTTTCAAATTTATCTCTTGTAATGGAATAAATACTTCCCTATCCTTAACAGGCCTGTTGATATTAAAAGAATTTAACTCTTCAATATCCCTTCTTAATGCCAATGTTCCAGCAACTGAAGATTCTGCAGGCTTATAACTCTCTCCCAAAGTTGTAGTATTTACATCAGATACATTATTTATATCTCCGCCTTCTATATATCCTCTTTTCCCATTAACATCATAAGAAAAATCTGGTTTCTCATCATTATCTTTTCTTGATATTCTTGTAAATCCTGCACTGGTAGAAACTGAATTCTCAATTGAAAGAACAGGAGCCTTTCCAGAAAATGTTTTTCTTAAAAATTCTATAGAGTTATCAAAATCAAAAACCTCTTTTTTATCCAAAACATCCTCTAATTCTGAATCTTCAGATAAATTTTTTTTATTAGGTTTTAACTTAACTGGCTTTAACTTACTCTTTTTTAAACTCTTTTTTTTAACTGACTCCTTCTTTTCTCCTTCTTTTGCCATATAAGTTAAACTACTAATATCTATTTATACTTTCCTCTCAATCTTTCCATCAACATCGTATAAAACCTTAAATTATGTATAGTTGTAAGCCTAATAGCTTTTTTGTCTTTTTTCTTAAACATCTCATAAATCTGACCTTTTGTAAAATTCAAACATGTATAACAATTACATGATTTAGAAATTGGTTCATTGTTATCTTTATTTCTTGAATTTCTTACCCTAACATATTCATAAAAATCCCCATTTTCATCAAGCTTCTTTAATTTTCCAAAACCAAAAAAACTTCTCTTAAAATTATAAAGCCTATTATTTCTCGCTTCTCTTGTAGGTATAACACAATCAAATAAATCATAACCCATATTTACACACTTAACAATATCTTCAGGTTTCCCTATACCCATCGCATATTTCACTTTATCTTCAGGCATTAATTCGCAAACATACTCTAAAATATCAGATAAAAATTCTCCTTTTTCATTGACAGGAAATCCTCCGAAAGCATAGCCATCAAAACCAATTTCTTTTAAAGCATCTGCACATTTTTTTCTTAATTCAAGATGATTTCCTCCCTGTATAATGCCAAACAACAAAGGCTTTTCCTTGTCTGCCATATTGGATGTAAGTTCCAAAAATTCCTTTTTACATCTTTTAGCCCAGCCAACAGTTCGATTAACTGATTTCTCCTGCTCTTCAAAACTTAATTCTGGTCTCGTACAATCATCCAGACACATAATAATATCAGATTTTATTAAAAATTGCAGCCTAATGCAATTTTCGGGTGTTAATTTTATCCTCTCTCCCAAATAGGAAAATTCAACCCCTTCATCACTTATTTTTCCAAACTCTCCATAAGAGGAATGGTTTTCGTGAAAATCTCTTATCAAAGACATCACCTGAAATCCTCCGGAATCGCTTACAATTAGTCCGGGAAAATTAATATGCTTATGAATACCCCTCTCTTTTGAGATTTTGCCGATTAGTTTATCTTTTAATAAATGATAAGTGTTGACAACCAAACCATTAATTTTAACATCAAGAGCATCTTGCATATTGATACCTCTAATAAAACCCCTTGTTGCATCTGGCAGAAACATAGGTAATTCAAATTCCTTTCCCCTGACTTTAAAGCTCTTGATTATAACAGCCATAGTTTAATTTAATAGAAAGAGTTTAAAGATTTTTATGAATTTTTTAAAGACATATCGATTCATAAACCATGAAACCATTAGTTAATCGATACACTTATAACTTACACTTCTATATATTTTTATGATAAACAGAAGATTCAAAGCAAACAGGCCGAAAATAACTGGAAGCACGGATATAACTCCTTATTGGGAGGTAGTTGATAATATAATCAGAGAGAGTGATGTAATAATAGAGGTTCTGGACGCCAGAATGCCTGAATTGTCAAGAAATGAAGAAATTGAAAAAAAAGTTAAAGAATCTGGAAAGGAGCTTATTTTTGCTGTGAATAAATCAGATTTAATACCTGAACATTATCTAAAAAAAAGAAAAAAATTTTCAGGAAAGGTGTTTTATATCTCGGCAAAAAATAGAAATGGGATTGAAAAAATTAGAAACCATATATTCTCTTTGTCAAAAAAACATGAGAGTATTAAGATTGGAGTCTTGGGTTATCCGAACACAGGAAAGTCATCACTTATAAACTCACTTGTCAGAAGCAAAAAAGCTCCTGTTTCAGCAAGGGCTGGAACAACCCATGGGCAACAATGGATAGCTATGAAAAAGAATATATTAATAATCGACTCTCCTGGAGTTATACCTCTAAAACAAAATGATGAAATAAGATTAAGTTTAATTGGCTCAAAGAATCCTGATAAAACCAAAAACAAAGAGTTAGTTGCAGAAAAAATAATTGAGTTATTTACAGACAAAAAGAATTTATTTGAATACTATAAGATAGAAACTAAATCTAATAATCCTGAAGAAATTCTAGAAGAAATAGGAAGAAAAAGAGGTTTTCTCAAAAAACATGGATTAGTAGATGGATCCCGGACAGCTGAACAACTAATAAGGGACTGGCAATCTGGAAAATTGAGATTATAAAAAGAAAAAATATTGAAGCAATATTTGAAAACAATTAAGGAGTTCAACAACATTTATAAATTCCTTTAACATCATTATATTATGATTAAAAAAAAGGTGAAAAAGTCTGTAGGAAAAAAAACGAGCTCGAATAAAGACAGGTTGTTAATAGAAAATTTAGTATCGCTTCAAAAAGTTCTGTTGAATTTAAGTGTAAAACTTGAAAGTTTGTCTGAACAAACTTCCAAATTACTGGCATTATTTGAAATTTCAGCAAAGTCATTCGCAGAAAAACAAGGTGGAATAAGCAAAGAGGATAAAGAGTTTGTTGATAAGCTTAATCAGTTAATGGAGCAAAATAAAATACTGGCCAAAGGCCTTACTTTAATGGAAGAAAAATTGAGAGTAAGCAATTCGCAAATGCCTCCTCAAAACAGGCATTTCCAAAGACCATAATTTATAAAATGAATGATATAAAAGAGTCATTTCTCTACGAATTCACAAAAGAACTTATTTTAAATTCAGCTCCGGCATATGTAAGAGATAAAGAAACTGAAAGAGAGCTAAAAATGAATGAGATAAAAGAAAAAATAGATACACAACTATCACTCGATGAAAATAAAGAACAAACATTCAAAAATTCAAAAACAATAACAAATACGCAAAATATTCAAATTGATAACAGGAAAAAATACTTAAATAGACAAGACAAACCCATATCTCCAATTCCAGAATATAATCAACCTGCAACATTTGAAAATAAGAGGTTGGAAGGTTTATACTTTGGAAAAATTCAAAATATGGTTTATGACCAAAATGTAGTAAGTATAGAATGTCCAGGACCGGGAAAATTCATTATAATAAGCACAATAACAAAAATAATTCCAACTAAAATAATGCTTAGTAAGAATGAGATAAATTCAATTATAGAATCTTTCTCTCAAGAGGCAAGAATTCCAAGAATAGGAGGGGTTTTTAAGGCTATAGTTAATAACCTCATAATAACAGCTATAGATTCTGAATTCGCGGGACCAAGATTTATTATATCAAAAATCCGTGGAAGTCCATCCCAATTTTTCCAATAAAGTTTATGACTTAAAAAAATTAACCTAACAAGGATTTTGCTTTTTCTTGAAGCTCCTTGGCAAGTTCTGATTTTTTTCTGGCTATTTCTTCTTCCTGATGTTTCTTAAAATCTTTAACTCTCTCTTCAAACATTCTTTTATATTTGGCATTAATAGCAGCTTCTCTCTTGGATATTTCTTTTAGCATAGCCTGATGTGCCTGTTCAGCAAATTTTTTCTGAAGCATAATTCTTTCCTTTTCCATTTCACTTTCTTTTTCTTTCTTAAATAAATTAATTTTGTCAATTAAACTTTTTTTCTCAGCCGCAATTTCAAGATTTTTTGCCTTATGGTCCTCTAATAATTTCTTTTCTCTTAACTTAATCTCTCTTAATTTTTCATTATATTTAGATTCCAAACTTTTTAGATTATTTTCCAGTTTCCTTTTTTCCAAAAGAACTCTTGAATTAGCTTCTGAACTATACTGACGTTTAAACTGTTCTTCCAGCTTTTTCCTCATAGAATCTACACTCTTTCTTAATAAAGAATCATAGTGAGATTTAAGTTCAAGTTTATATTTTCTCTTTTCATTAAATGACATTTGGGAAATTTTACTTTTTTCCTCATTCAGTTTTTGATTGTATTCATTATTCAATCTTTCTTTTTCTTTAATGATATGCTTCAATAATTCTGAATCGAATTTTTTATGGTATTCTTTCTTTAATGAATTTGTTAATTTCTGAATTTCATTTTTGTGTTTTTCAATAAGAAGCTTCTCTTCTTCAGCTCTCTTTATAGAGTCGTCATGCCTAATCCTAGATATTTTTGCCAACAGCCTTGAATTTCTCTCCTTTAATTGTTCCAAAACATATATTTTTTCTGATAAATTCTGCTGAAGCAAGTCATTTAATTTCATTTGATGGGCAATCGCCTGATTCAGTTTTTTTGTTTTATCAATAATCTCTTTTCTATGTTCTTTCTCGTTTTGAACCATAATTTCATTTAGTTTTTTCTGAAATTTGTCGTCTGCTTCTTTCCTAAGCTGTTCTTTATAATCAGCCAGTGTTTTAAGCATATGTTCATGGGCTTCTTTAGCAAGTTTTTTCTTTATTGCACTTTGCTCTTTATCTTGATTCTTTAAATTCTGTGCCAATTTCTCAGCCAAAATGTTCTTTTGTCTAATAAGTTCATCATGATATTTTTGTTTCATTTTTGAAACATATTCTAAATCAAGTCTAGCTTTCTCTTCTTCAAACTTCTTTTTTAGTTCAGATGAAAATTTCTTTGCAACCTCATTATGCAATTCTGTTTGAACTTTTTGATCATATCTCTCTTTAAGTTTATTTTCCACTTCTTTGTATTTTAGCTCTAATTCCTTCTTTCTTAATTCTACTTCCTTCCTTAATTCTTCATTCAAATTTTCTTCTTCCTGTTTAAGCTTTTTAGAAAGATCAATTTTAACATCATGTAAAAATGCATTAAATCTGTCATCAATAAAAAAATTAACCTCCTCATCAATTCTTCCTTTTTTCTTCTGATCTTTCTTAGTAATTTCCTGTTCTATATTAAGCAACTCTTTTCTCAATAATTTATTGGAATCATATACTGTTTCTTTAATCTCTCCTTCCAAACTCCCAACAGCTCTTTTTAAAGATTTATTGGTATCTATAACAGCAGCTTCAATATTTTTAACCTTGCTTTGAATTTTTTTTAATGGTGACTTCTTTTTTATCTCTCTCTTATTAAGGATTTTTTTTCTTAATGCCCTAATCTGTCTTTCCAACTCAGGAAGAGAAGAAGTATCTTTTAAACGAGACTTTATTATACTAACTTCTTTCTCAAAACCTTTTGTAAATCCCTTCGCCTCAAGAGAAGATATTTCTCTTTTCAGTTCCTCTAACCGATTAACCTTTTTCTGAAAAGAATAAAACTGTTTTTTTAGCTCTTCTTCATTTTTATTATAATTTTTTCTCACCATCTTTTTTTATATTAATACACAATGAAATATGTAAACTTTATTTTTATACCTTTCGTTATTTAAGAGGATTATGTCCTTCATATTCATCTAATTTTTTCTGCAATCCTGTTGTATCATAATATCCTTTACTCTTCCATTCATTTAACTTTCTTCTCAAATCACTAATTTCATGTTTTGATATTTGTTTTTTCCTGATTCTTCTTTTTATGTGCCTTATTTCTTTCCTTGCCCTTCTCCTTTCTTTTCTGAACTCTTTTTTCTTGATTTTAATAATTCTTTTTTCCTCTCTTCTTTTCTCTCTTGATTTCTTTAATTTGGTAATTGTATTTTCAATTGCTTCATTTAATTTCCTCTCTAGATCAACTGTTGAATAGTAAGCTTTCCTTCTCCATTCTGAAAGTTTTCTTCTAAGATCAGCAAAAGGTATAGGCATTCTGTATATAGGCCTCTCTATTCTTTTTCTAACCCATGTCTTCTCCTCTTTTCTTAACCTTGCTCTCTCTTTTATTCTTGATACAGATTTTTCAATTCTTATTTTTATACTAATGGAAGGAAGCCTTAATTTAGGTACTAAACTCCTAAATCTTTCTGAAAATGGCTTCTTGGAAACCCTTCTTTCTTTTGTTTCGGGTGTCTCAGGAGCTTCCCTTCTTCTTAAAATCCTGACTAAACCGGTTAGTGGTGAAACTTCATACAATGCCTTTCTCATATACAACAACATAATTATTAATAATAACAGCAATAGCCACAACAATGAAATTATATATGGAAGATAATCAAAGTATGCAATTCCTTCTATGCAGGCAGGACAATTAGGACCTCCGCAATCAACATCTGTTTCATCAAAATTCTTAATTTTATCAAAGCAATAAGCACATACTCCCCTATAGTCTGATGTAACAAAACCTATATCAACTCTTAAAAGCCCATTAGAAGATCCTTCCTTATACCTTGCAACTAATTTATCAGTTTCAGCGTCATATATCTCGATAAAGGTTTGATAACACCACTCTGTCTTTATCGTCCTAAATTCTTTTGATAACGAACATTCTTTCCTATTGATAAAGCTCTCTTCCTCACAAATACTTTTATCTACACATTGCTGCTCTTGGAAAGCTGATAAAATTGGAATTCCCTTAAGAACATCACTATAGTCATAATTCACCTGACAATCTCCAAATTCTGTACATATTAATTCAGGAGTGCAAGTACATAATTCAAATATTGGAAGATTTACATTGGTTCCGCACTGATTCAAATCAATACAATCATAAGAATACCTATATGTTTCATTGGCACAAGATGTCCAACGGCAATACCAGTTTTCCTCACAATTCAATAAACCCTGAACTATTTTAATTCTCCATAATATTGATTGCGTTCCGCCGCCGGATAAAATATCTGCTCTTACTATAGAATCTTTGTCAAATAATTTTGTATATTTTGAGGACAAGCTTCCAACTCCGGAATTTCCACTTTGAAAAACTCCGTCATAATACCATTTTACTTCCACTAAATTAGTCCCGGCTCCGCTTACATTTACTGAGAAATTTATACTGCTTTTATTCAAAATGTTAAGATTCAAATTTTGTGGACTATATTCTATTGAAAGCCCAAGAATACACTGCTGAACCTCCGGAGGTTTACCTTCATCAGTTCCACACTGATTCAAATCAATACAAGTTCTTGTTTGATATGGGTAATCTGGAGGGGGTGATAAATTAATCCCACTATCCTGTCCTCCTCCAAATATTCCTCCAGAACCTCCAGAAGATCCATAACTGCCAACACTTCCAGAACCGCTGCTTCCTCCTGAATTTTCTCCCGACCATTGTTCTCCGGAAGGTAAATTAAATGAAAATATTTTGGTTCCACCAACTTCTATCTCCTTGGTAATTGGCTCTGAATTAATTGTAACAACTATTGATCCATTTTTAATTTCATTTACAGTTAATGTATGCACCTCAATAACATTATTCAAAATAATTGAATAAGACGAAGTCCTTATCCTTAGTAAAACTTTATCTCCAAATCTTTCTTCATATGTAACAGAAATGTCCTCCCCCTTAAATATAGTTAATTGCACTATTTCGCCAATACCTACCAATACCTGATCAGGGGAAAGAGTTATTTCAGACTCATTTTTAATTGTCTGATTATTATCTTCTGGGAGCTGAAGTGTTTCGTTTTTACATAAAATTGAACAGCCATCTGCTGAAAGTGAATTACCATCATCACATTCTTCTCCGGCACCAGTCTGTATAACTCCATCACCACACCTTTCATTAAGGACGCATTCATTAAAACCATTACATAGAGAATTACACTCTTGAATACCTGAATAACCTCCAACCTCACAAGACTTGGAATTTCCATCACAAATTTCATTCAATTCAGTTAGATTATTTCCGCATAAACTTATACAGGCAAGGCAATTAGAGCCTCCACAATCAACATCTGTTTCATCAAAATTCTTAATATTGTCAAAACAATGATCCAAAACACATTCAGAATTATTTCCATAATCAACACAAGTACTACCAATTGAACACCTTTCACCTGCAACCCATTTGTTTACTCCTTTAGAATCTGTTTTACAGGTATAAATCCTGTTATTAATACATGTTTCATCATTTAATTCACATATTTTAGATTCGCCTGATTTACCAGATACACATAATCCATTTGAACATATCTCACCTCTTGAACACCTTTTATTAGAACTCCACTTTAAACATCCATTATTATCAGACTGGCATACCTGAAAAGTGCCTGCTCCAGTGCATCTTAACGCACCTTCAATCTCACATGAGTTTAGCTGTGTGCAGGCACACTCTCCATCACCAACACATATTAAACCTGATTTACATCTATAATTTTTCCAGTTCAAAGTCAGTTTATTTCTTTTAATTGTTTGAGTACATTCCTGATAAATATTCTTCTTTACAAGATGGCATCTCTTATTACCAATGTCACTCTCAACGCTACAGCTTGTTAGTGTAGCAAACCCTGTAATCTTACTGGAAAAAATATTTTTAATTTTATTAAAATTATCCAGAATATTCTTTTGATTATCAACAAAAACATAATTTGCATTAATCAATTTTTCATCAATTTTTAGTTCTGAATTTTTCTTGTCTATCTGATTTTTTGATAATACCTCAATTTTAACTGGAATCCTGTTTTGTTCCTGACTCATTTCCAAAAGAAGATTAGAAGTTTCAAAACCGTCGTTTAAACCTGAATTGTAAGATAATTGTGTATTAGGAGCTATACACCCACTCCAAGGTCCGCATTGCCAGTTAGGAGTGCAACCACATTCCCTAAACTGGGTTTCACTTGATCCACATCCATCAAATCTTGATCTTGTCTCTTGCCCAAGATAACACGAACTCCAGTTACTCCAGTTACTCCAAGAAGGAATGCATATTCCTCCCCCGCCTCCTCCCTCGCTACAACCACGAATTTCAACTTCTATACAACCACTAGAATCTGTTCTTGATCTGGTTTGAAGACCATTAGAGCATTCACTCCACCCGCTAAATGCTCCGAAATCAGCAGAACATACATCAACATCTGAATGAATTGATGTAGCAAGAAAATTAATAAAATTATCATCACTTACTAAAACATCCCAACGTAAAGCATTTGCAAAAGAATAATTTAGCGTCACATTTCCCTGATATCTTCCTGTAGAAATTCTGGAAATATTTCTTCCCGGATAATAAAGCTCACCATCTGGATATAAAACCAAAGCAGCACTTGTTGCATTTGCGCTGATATTCATAGGGTCATAATCAAATGTCCCGGAAACATTGGTTTTTGTTATGTTTATTGTCAAAATAGCTTTATCCCCGCTGTAATATTTTCCATTAGATCTTTTATTAATCTGTTCCAAATCAGCAATGAACTTAACAATTGAGATATTTATTGTTGCCTCATTAATAACAATCTTATCTGAAGTTAAAATTGAAAAATTTACAGTGACATTCCTTATATCCGGATTATAACCAAGTTTGGAAAAATTCATTGTACAATGTCCTGAGGTATTTGTTAAAGAACTTCCAATGAAAATACCATTATCATAAAAGTAACATGTCGCAAGAGAAAAACCAGCAGATGTCCCATTTTCATGAACTTGAGCTGTAAAATTCAGACTATTTGGTATATATCCCTTTGTATCTTCCTCTGCCACAGAATCATTTCCACGAACTATTTCTTGATTATCAGTGTGAGAGGTAATAGTTATAGCAAGATTTTTAATATCTTCCAAAATTCCAAACCTTCCTGAAAGGGTATCAGAGATATATCTGCCTACTACGCCTATACCTCCAACAAATCTCTGAATGAAAGTTGTCGAGCTTGAGTTTGTCTGTGAAAAAGAATCTGGTCTTGACTCCATAGTGTAATTTGAAGAAAAACCTTGAAAAGAAATAACAAAGGGTATGAAAACAACTAACATAAATACTAAGAACATCAAGATTAACCGATAAACACCTCTTTTTTTAGTCATTTTTTAAATTTTTTATTACAATCTCCCCTTTTTCAATATCTAAAAATAATTCAACATCATCACCAATATTAAGATTAAGATTTTCCAGTATCGGACTAGGAAGAGCAATTCTATTCAGCTTCTGGATTTTTAAAGTTCCAAATTTAACTCTTTTCATTCTAATACTTTTTAAATACTTAATTAATACTAAAATTAGTATTTAAATTTATCTGATAGTTTTTATCAAAATTATTAAAAAATTTTTAATAATATGAAATAACATATCATGAAGTGAGGTTATAGCTTCCAGTATATTTTTCAAAACTCTTTGATTCTTTTTGAGTAACTTCCTGACTCTCTTTTAATGATTTTGCCAGATATTTAAGCCACCTTGCCATATCAAGTTTAATTTCATTAGTAAGGACATCTTCACTTTTTTCAAAATTATAGGAATTTTCTATCCAATACTTTCCTATTTCAAACCTAACGAACAACCTATCGCCAACAACTTCTGCTTTCGTTATCTCAACACTTCCCTTCCCTGTTTTATATTTTAGCAAATCAAGCTCTTCTTCTGTTAAAACAAAATCACTGGCATTTTCAACTTTAAAATCAACACTAACATTAGAGGTGATATTGCCAGTTATATTTGATAATGTTTCGTTCTTCACAGATTGTTGAGAGGATTCGACATCAAGAATTGTATTAACAGAAACAATATTTTGGCCATTATAGTCTATTTTAATTGTTAATTCTCCTTCTTCAGGTTTTATACTTAGGGAATTTAAATCAATACTTAGCTTATAATCTGCATTATCTCCCAAAAATTCCTCACCGAATCCAGAATCGTCACTTTTAACCTCGTAGTCTGTTTTAACAGTTACAACATTGCCTTCTATTTCCAGAGATACAGGTTGTGATGAAGAAGCTATTTCGGCGCTTTCACCTTTCTTAAGTTCATATGTATAGGGCGAATTTTTTGATACTTTTCCTTTTATTTCATCTTTAATTGAAACTTCGGCAGCCACCTTTCCAGTAATAAAATTCCTTGCCCGGATAAAATTGCCTGTAAGCGGGTTAGAAGTAACTTGTTCATTCACTCTACCATTTTCCCCGGAAGATGTTTCTTGCTGCTGAGTAGTCTCCTGATTGGGTTTTTCTTTTGTTTTACCTGATTCTTCTAAATTAACATTTTCCCCGGAAGATGTTTCTTGCTGCTGAGTAGTCTCCTGATTGGGTTTTTCTTTTGTAATAATAAGGGTAAAATCGACTTCTGGATAAATGGTTTTTTTACCGGGAATTCCATAACCTTCTCCATTTCCGGACAATGAAACACCTTCAGCATAAAAAGTGCCAGTAGTTGTCCCTTCATCTAAAATATCTGAAAGTTTGTATTCATAAGTCTTGGATTTTGTGCTAACAACAACAATAGAATCTGCAGGTATTAATTCACCTTCTTTCAAATAAAGAGACATGGCTCCTTCCAAACTCTCATTTTCTTTATAAGAAGTAGTTAAATCCAAGATTGCTTTTCCTGTAATATTTTTTCCAGTATTTATAAATTTCAAATATCCAAATAAAACCACAATTAAAATTAACACCAAAATTACCAGAATAACATTATTAATTTTATTTTCCATATTAGTTTGTTAATTCTACTGATGTGACTACATTTCCCCATTTAATATTTTCACTGCCCTTAGAGACATAAACAGAGATGATGTCCCCGGGTTTATAACTCACTATCCCCTCAGATTGAATGTCAAAATCAATTTTCTCGGAATCTGAACTTGAAATCAAATTACCAAACCCTGTATCTTCTCCATTTTTATAGACCCTAATATAAACATCCCCCTCTCCCTCAGGAATTTCCAAGCTCGTTGAAATTCCAGTAACACTACCAGATCTTAACATTACATAACCTAAATTTTCATTTAGCTTAACCCCGCTTGAAGATTCCAGATAAGAGGAACTTGATAAAATTCCAGAATAACCAAAAAATAAAGTTTGAATATTTTTTGTTTTATCTTCTAATTTTTTAAATTCATTAGAAGAGTATGTGACTACAAAAACTTTTTTTGATTCATTATTTTTTGTATAATTTACCTCATAAATTCCAACTTTATTTTCATCTATTTTCTTTATATCTATATCATTAGGAAGCCCGCTTTGATCTACTTTTTCTATGTTTTTTATATCACTTTCAACGATTCCGGTTTTATTAATAAATTCTTTAATATACTTCTCTTCATTTTCTGAAATAATACCGGAATTAGAGAAGGATTGAGCAACGACTAAACCTGCTAACACTATTACAAGTATTAAAAATATCAAACCCTCTTTTTTCATTTTTACAAATTATAGATTACTTGCCTGTTGTGAAGCATTGTACTTTACCAAAATAATTGATTCATTCCCTGTTGTTAAGACAACATATCCATTTTGATTAGCCAAATCAATTATATACCGGACTACTTTTTCCTGAGCAGCTACGTCTTTCTGTATAAAATATCCCTGAATCTTAGGGCCAAGAAAAACCACATAAATAAGAGCTATTGTTAATAAAATAATTATTATTATGGCTATTGCAAATTTTTTATCTCTCATTTTACAACTAAATTAATAATAAATAAATGAAAAACAAGTTTAAAAATATTCTTATTATACGGAAAATAGAAATTTTAAGAGCCGGCAATACTAAACATAAAAAGAGAAAATTAAATAATTTCTCCAAAACCAATAAGCCTCCAATGACCCTGAATATTCCTTGCAATACCAACATTATCCCCTTTAAATGGAACTATTGGAATATTGAGTTCCAAATCAAGCTCATCTCCTTTAATATGAAGTATTTTCCCGACAGTTATTGAAGTATTAATACTTAACATCAATAATTCACCAGGTTTAAAATCTTCAACCTCCAAATGCCCTTCAGCACCTAACACCTCTTTAAAATGGTGTGCATTGAGTTTAATCCTGTTTACAATATCTGGAAGATTCCCTTTTATGCTAACAACACAGCCTGATAAAGAATCTGCTTTTGTTATGGACATATCAAGTTCACTCTCTATAGCCAAACTCCCGCCTGGACCGGCTTCATTGACTGAATACTCTCCCCTATGAAGAGAAATAATTTTTGTTTTCACCGTTTCATAAAGAATCTGATTCCTCTCTTTTTTCAAAATGCCCGGCTTTATCTCAATTTCATCCCCAACTTTTAAAATTCCTTTTTTTAGTGAGCCACCTAAAACTCCACCATGCAAGTCAATTGCTTTTGTACCGGGCCTGTTAATGTCAAAACTTCTTGCAACAACAAAAAGCGGTTTTGAAACAACATCCCTTTTTGGAATATCCAAAGAAGCAATTGCAGAATAAATTTTATCCAAATTTATTTTTTGCTGTGCGCTAACAGGAATTATTGGACAATTTTCAGCTATACTATCTTTAACAAATTCTTTTATCTCTTTATAATTTTTCAGTGCCTGCTCTTTACTAACTAAGTCTACCTTATTCTGAACAATGATTATCTGGGAAACTTTTTTTGCCTGCAATGCAACCAAATGCTCTCTTGTTTGTGGTTTAATGCCTTCATTAGCAGCTATAACAAGAAGAGCTGCATCAATAATGGCAGCTCCAGACAACATTGTTGCCATCAACATCTCATGTCCTGGAACATCAACAAAGCTCACATATCTATAAGGCTCTCCATCATCCTTATTAAAACCATCTTTATTCTTTCTCAAAATTATATCAGCATACCCTAATTTTATTGTGATTCCACGCTTCAGTTCCTCAGAGTGAGTATCTGTAAACTTACCTGTTAAAGCATATAACAAAGTAGTTTTTCCGTGGTCTATATGTCCAACTACTCCAACATTTAAAATAGGTAGTTTTTCAACATCAGTTTTATTTTTCTCTCTTGTCATGAAATACTTTAGAATAAGGTATTTTTAAAGGTGGTGGTTTTGTCTAATCTTTTTCCTAAAATATGATTTTGAAATCAATCTCCACACTCAATATACCAATCCAAATATTCATCACTATTTATTAATTCTTCTGCCTCTTTTGTATTAGTAAAACCATAAAGTTCTCCTCTCCAATAACTTATCTTCACTAAACCTAGTTTCTCAAATTTTTTGATAATCTCAAATGTTTTCTTTTCTCCCAAAGATTTTGCTAATTTTTCATGCGTATTAACACCAAGCCCTACAATTTTATAAAGAATCTGATACTCTTCCTTAGATAATTTAATTTTATTCATTCAAAAAGTATTATACTACAAATAATAAATTTATTCCTTATTTTCCTTATTCTTGCCAGCACCCTGATCTGGAAAGATATCTTCTAATTTTTTCCCGCCTTCTTTTACAACGTTAAGGTTTATTTGAACTGTACTGGAAGATATCTCATTACCCCTGACAGTTTTTTTCCTCCGAAATCCTTTATGTGGAACGCTTCTTAAAAAAGGCCCTTTTGTAAGTAGAACCTTCCTTAATGCAGGTCCTTGGACATCCCTCTTACCAGGAAATCCTGATTTATCACTAGTCCCTCTAATTTCCAACTCATATCCGGACAAATCTCCAGAAAGCTCTTTTCCAGAAAATTTATCTCCTATTTTTTTTCCGATTAAAAATTCTGATTCAGTTTCTAATTTATAGGTTTTTCCTTTACTTGAAATATTAATTTTAAATGCCATTAGCTATGATAAAAGAAATGCATTTTTAAAGGTTGCTGTCATAATTAGTTAATGTTAAATGAAATCATCCTATCAGTAATTCAGGCAGCTACAGAGTTTCTGCCAGTATCAAGTTCAGGACATTTGGCGCTATACTCAAATATTTTCTCAGAACCTGATTTGTTTTTTATATCTTTTCTACATGTAGCCTCTTTATTAGCAATATTAGTATTTACAAGAAAAGAAATTTATCAGTTAATAAACTTTAATAAAAATTACAGAAAACTATGGTTGTATATTATAATTGCCACAATCCCGGGAGCATTAGCAGGATTTTTATTTAAAAAATATATTGAAGCTTCTTTATACTCATTTTTATTTTTGGGAATTGCTTTTATGTTTACCGGAACCGTATTATTTTTAACTAAAAATTTTAATGGAAACAATAAGTTAAATTATAAAAATTCCATAATAATAGGGATTTTTCAGGTACTTGCTTTATTCCCGGGAATTTCAAGAAGCGGAATGACGATTTCCTCTGCAATTTTTTTAGGGATAGAAAGAGAAAAAGCTACTAAATTCTCTTTCTTACTTTTTATCCCTCTCTCAATAGGAGCATTCACACTTGAAATGTTTGAGTATTACAAAAGCAATATAGAAATAAATATACCAATCTTAACTTTAATAGTTTCATTTATTATTTGTTTTATATTAAGCCTTTTATTTCTTAACCTTGTCCTTTACATTATTAAAAAAGAAAAATTCTGGATGTTTTCTATATACTGTTTTGCAATAGGAATAATAATTTTGATGCTAAATTTTCTTTACCCTGCCTAACAAACCATGCTCAAAGCAGGAACCGAATTAAACTTATCCCAAAGAGTGTTTATCTCTGAAAAATAAGTATCGGTTTTTGTCCCAAGATAATTTTTAATTTTTTCCTTAGACCACCAGTTTATCAAACTGTTATCTGCCTTTAAAAAATATCCTTTTTTATTTCCAAAATAAAACCTGAAATTTTTATTTTTAACAAAATATCTAAAATCATGGTTATATGGAAAAAAACTCTTGGATGCAATTATTCCAATGCCTTCTCTAAACATCCTGATAAAATCAGCGTCTCTTGAAACCAAAGCCGGAATTTTATCTGAATACATAGCAACATAAAGAGTAGCTGCAACAAGTCTTTCATCAGTATCATTTGATTTTCTTGGTCCATTATAACTGCCAACTCTTTTTGTTTTGGAAACATTTTCTTTCCATCTCTTGGAATCAAATTTAAAATGAAAATAGTCCTCTGTTGTTTTTATTATATCTAAAAGAAAGATATATCTTGTATCTAAGAGTTCAATATTGGACGTCCGGGAGGATTCATAAGCTGTAATCATACTATATTTTAATAAATCAAGCTTATCAAGTAATTTTTTTTGATCATGTGAAATCTTTCCATTATCTCTAACCCTCTTTGAAATATCATTAAGGACCCTAAGAGGCCTCTTAATTTCAACACTTACTTCATTGATTGTTCTTACATTTGGTCTTTTGAAAGAATTGTTAAAAAGGGAGTAAGATAAAAGATATTTATCAATCAATCTCTCATTAAGCTGATTACACTGATATATACCAATAAGATACCTCAATAATGAAGGTTCAATCAGACAACAAGTATCCAGTATTACAAGCTGTTCAGATTCAATTATTTCATCCAAACTTAAACTTTTCTGAAGCATTATTCGTCTATAAATAAAACATTTTTAAAGATTTATATAATTTATAATACTTCTCTAAAATAAATTAAAATCAGAGAACATTAAATTTGTTGTCTCTTTGCTCTGGATTAGATTGTGAGCCAAATTGTCCGGTGTTTTGAGCATTATTTTTTTCTTGCCTCAGGCTTTCAAGCTCTTTTTTAGCTTCATCAAATTTTCTTTGAGCTTCTGCAAACCTGTCTTCTCTGGATTTTTCAACTAAAGGCCTTTTTTGTGGCTCTGTTAATCTGGCAGATCGTGCTTTAATATCCTGAATCTCCTTTTGCGCCTGTTTTATTTTTCTCTCTGCAGCTTCCAATTCTTTATCATAAAAGACTATAGGAGGTTTGTTATCAGTATAATACTCTCCCTTACTCAAATTATTTCCGCGTTTGTAGAATATCATCAAAATAAGAAGAACAATTAAAACAAAAACAGATGCCCACAAAAAATAATTATATTTTCCCGAAAGCAAACTTTTAATTGATAATCCTTCAAAAACAGATTTTTCTTGGCGAGAGGATGTTTCATCCAAGGGAGAAAGAGAAGTACTAATAGAGACATTTAAGTTACTTACATTATTCGCCTCCAAATTTGTCTTAACATTTTCCTGAGCAGAAAAATTATTGGAAGACAAAACATCAGATTCATTTACCAAAACATAAAGTGTTATATTTCCGCCAGCAGGAATATTTTTCAGCCTCTCATAAAAAACTTTTTTATCATCTTTCTTTATTAATACTTGGACTCCTAATTCAGATTTATCTCCTGTAAATAAAACATTAATTTTCCCGTCAAAACCTGTACGATAAATATAGCTCTGCAGAGAATTATAGGTTTCTCCCGGATCAAGCACAAAAAAAGTAACCTCATGAAAAGGCAAGGTGTATAAAGTAATATTTGTATCAATAGCACTTGATAATGGAATTAAAAACAGATAAATAAATGCTGCTATCAACAAAACCCTTTTCATAATAATACAAATCCCTACTTGTTTATAAAGATTTTCCTAAATATTACAAAAGCCAAATAATTTATTGCAAAAAATTATATGCCCCCACCGGGATTCGAACCCGGGTCAAAGCCTCGAAAGGGCTTTATGCTTGGCCTCTACACCATAGGGGCATAATTCTCCTAAACAAAGGTTAACATAAATTAGAAATTAAATCAGAAAATAGTTTTTAAACCTAACTATATTGCTTAAACTATCATTAAATTTTAAGTTTTTTTGCGTAATCACTAATAAAAAAGACGCCTTTTTTCTCTCCGCTTAATGCAAAAATCCAGCTCATAATCCAAAAAATAATAAAAAAAGAATAAACTACTACACTGATAAATGAACCTATTAAAGGGATTAAGGAAGTCCCATAACCAATTATTAAAACTATAAAAATTACCAGAGATTGTTTGGCATAAAACATAACATATTCCTTATCATTCCAGAGAGTTATTGCAAGAATAAATCCAACTATACTTAAAAAAGTTGTAATAAAAGCCAGAAAATTATCCTCTTCAATCAAATTTATTTTATCCTTATACTTTTTTTTAACCATTAAATAACTAATAAAAAGTCTTTTTTAAAACTTTTTCTATCCTGCAACCACAGGCAAGATATATGAGCCTGCCCAGATTTGAACTGGGGACCCCTGGCTCTCTTAGACTTTTTTCCTGACTAAGAGAAAAACAATCCTCATAGATTGTTGTCATATAAGACCAGTGCTCTAACCTGACTGAGCTACAGGCTCATGAGACTTAGCTCTAACCTTCCAAATTTCGGAGAGTTAATAAAGATGCTTCCATTATTGAGCTACAGGCTCATACATTTCTAAAAAATAAGTTGTATTTAAAGATTCCTGATTAAACTAATATATTTAAGAAAAGATAATTTTTTAAACTGATAAATTTATTAAAAGTAATGAAAGAGGAATATGAAGAAGAATTTTCTGATGATCTGTCTGATGACGATCTCCCATTTGAAGATGATGAAGATGAAGATTCAAATGGGAACGATGATGAAGATGAAGATTTAAGTTATTAGTATTCCATAACCTAATTTAATTTTTTTCTTTTTTAATTTTCATTTATAGATAGATCAAACCTATTATTTCCCTCATTTATTTCGCCAACTAAATCATCAGCGTCTATGATGAATGATACATCTTTAAGATTCTTATTTACCCTGATACCAGAAACCGAAATTTCCTTGCCTGTACCTGAATCCAATTCACCAATATTATAATTGCCAATTAAATTATTGTCCCCATAAAAAGTTAAATTCACAGGCTCGGATTTTTTTAAACCTGCATTAATGATCTCTATATTGAAACTAAATTCTATTCCTTTTTTCTCAGCAACTGCTTTTATGATAATAAGATCTGGAAGACTGGGAATAGAATAAAGTTCATTAATGTTATCAATAATCTCTTTTGTCATCTGCTGATTACAATTAACAGTATTATACATTATTGAATTTTTATCAATGCTGTGTTTAAAACCTAATACATGAAGTATCTCATGGATGGCTATTATTGGTTTTGAGCAGGTATTTTCTTTATATAAAAAAATTGTGCCGTTATTAATAATGTAAAAATTTGTTGCATTAATTATTGAAGATGGTCCACCTTCTCCAGCAATAAAATACCCTTCATTAATTCTTCTCTCAGTTCTCTTAGAATTGGAACAAGAAACCTCTATCTGACCATTTAGATCTAATTCATAAAATTCCAATATGGTATTCTCCTCCAATAAATCAAATGCTCTTCTTGCATCGTCTGCCCTATCACTGGAACAAGTCTGATCTATAAAATAGCTTATACGCTTATCTTTAAACCGCATATTATCATAAAACAAGACACCATCTGGAAAATCATCCGGGATAGTAATATTAACAATACTCCTATTTCCCTCATCATTCACAGGAACAAATTTTTCAACCTCACTAAAATAATAACTATCAATAATAGGATAAATCTGGTAGATGATAAAACCAATAACTCCAAGCAGGATAAAAATAAGCATATATGATAAGGTATCTAAAAATTTCATATAGTATTAAAATCATTGATGTTTTAAATTTAATCATTTAGGCTACAAAAAAGAGTCCCTGAGATAATCAAATCCTGCAAACAATCCGATAAGACCTGTTGCAATGCTTAAAATCAAAATTATAGGCCCAGTACCAGGTAAATTAAAGATAATTGCTCCAATAGCTATAGATTGGATGAAAGTCGTTACCTTACCAATATATTTGACTTTATATGAATCCAAATTCCTTATTATCCTTACAACAAATCCCGGGAATGCCACTATTTCCCTTGATAAACATATTACCAACAAATAAGCCATATTTTTATCAGTATAATAAAACTTATACATCAATATTAATACCAAAGGAATCATGAATACTCTATCTATTACCTGATCCAGCCTTGCGCCAAGCTCTGTTTTTTGATTGAGTCTTCTTGCAAAAAATCCGTCAAACCAATCTGATATAGCTGCAAATGCGAATAAAACGCCTATTAAGATATTGTTATAATTAAACAAAATCATATAACCCAAAATAAATGCAAAAATAAGCCTGATTAGCGTAATAGTATTTGGAACATTTAAAATAAATTCTTTTTTAATCTCTTTTTCAAATTTTTTGCTCTCTTCTTTAAGTTTTTTGTTAATCTTAGATAAATTATTATTTTTATTTAAAGAAGCATTTTTCTTATTTATTCCTTTTTCCTTAACCATGTTTATAAAAGATAAAATAACTATTTAAATTTTCTCTGTAAAATGTATTGTTGTATCTGTGGGTGTTTTATACAACGTTTTAAGTTGATTAACCATAAAAAATTTATGGAAAAGAGTTTAATCAAAAAGGGCAAATCTTTTTTATTCAGTTTAGCACCTACAACGCAACAATACGCTGTGAAAATATAATTTTAAACATCAAAAAGAAATACTTTTTGTGGCTTAAAACCACTAAGAAGCTTTAAATATTCAAATAACCGGAAATGTACATGGGTGATAAGGATTTTATAGGAAAAACAATAGATAAGATTTTTTACAGTGATGTTTTCACAATAAACTATTCTGTTTTAGCAATCAAATAAAAACTATTTTATTTACGAAGAATCATCATTAATCCAGTTATTGCAACTAAAAAGCAATCTATTTTAAATATCTAAGATAGCAGTATTACAACAAAAAGATAATAAGGTTTAAAAATCATAAGGAATAATTTATGATACATGCCCGCGTAGTTAAGTGGCCATAATAAGACCCTGTCGCGGTCTAGTCCCGGGTTCGATTCCCGGTGCGGGCGTCCTTATTTTTTAAATTCAAAAATAATTAAAAGAGAAATTTAAATCTCGCAAAAAAAACTTTATTTGTTCTATAGCCATTAGTTTAGAGTTATACTAAAAAACTAATTGTTTTATTATTATTGCCCTCATTTATTTCAATTATTTCATTTTCATAATCAACAACAAAAAAAATTTCATTATTTGTCAAATTATTAAGTTTTATATTTCTAACACTAATTATTTTACCTGAACCTATGCCTAATTCCCCAATAGAATAATTTAAAATTAAATTATCACCATTATAAAGAGAAAGTTTGGTATCATTAGAACGAGAAAGACCAACATTAACAATTTTTGCTTCAAAATCAATGTAGTCTTCGCTAAAGTTGGCCTTAACTTCCTTTAATTCCAAATCCGGAAGCTGTGAATCCTTATATAAAAAATTTACCTTTTCAATAATTTCTCCAGTAATCTTCTGACTGCAGTCTGATGTATTATACATTATTGAATTTTTATCAATGCTGTGTTTAAAACCCAAAACATGCAAAATTTCGTGCAACTCAAGAACAGGATAGGAACACTCACTTTCTCCATAAAGTCTGATACTCCCATTGATAATAATATTATACCTTGAATTATTTAAAATAGATAATGGTCCTCCCTCTCCAAGTATGTGTGTATTTCCATTTTTTAGTGTATAATTAAAACAATACACATTTATATCAGCTTGTTCATTTGCCTCGTAAAAACTTAAATTGGTCTCTGCATCCAGAATAAAAAAAGCTTTAGCCAGATTATTAAGATTTCTCTGGGAACAGTTTTCAGATATAAAATATGATATTGAATTATTACTAAACCTTATATTTTCATATATTAACTGCTCTCCTAAAAAAGAATCGTAGTTGACATTTTCAGAAATTATAGGAGACTCAAATACATAAATCTGGTTAATTCCATTACCTGTGGGAGATAAACCAACAAACAAATAAGAGATTATAAAATACGACAAAATTGCCACAAATCCTACAAATAAAAGGGAGAAAAAAAACACAAAGACCATAAATTTAGTATTAACCATAAAAATACCCATAATTCTTTTTTATAAATCTAACTATTCTGATTTAAGAGAAAAATTAAAAAGAAGAAGTTTATATACTTTTACGCATATAAAAATAAGATGGAAGAAAAAAAAGAGAAGCAAACCACAATTATTGAGATTAAACATAGCGGACATTCAACTAATGAAGAATTTTTAAACATTTTAAAAATGGTGTCACCCGGAACTTCATTAAGAAGCGGAATTGATGGTATTGTGGAAGCAAAAAAAGGAGCTTTAATAGTTCTGGAAAATGAAAATGTAAACAGAATAATTGATGGTGGTTTTAAGATTAATGCAAAATTTACACCACAAAAACTCATAGAGCTATCAAAAATGGATGGGGCAATCGTCCTTTCCAAGGATATAAAAAGGGTAATTTATGCTAATGTCATGCTTGTCCCTGACAGCAAAATTCCAAGTCAGGAAACCGGAACAAGACATAAGGCTGCTGAAAGAACTGCAAAAATGACAGGAACTCTTACCATAGCAATTTCAGAAAGGAAAAACCAGATAAATATATACTATAAAGACCTAAAATACCACTTAAAAGATAAATCTGAAATACTAAGAAGGGCAACTGAAACGCTCCAGATTTTAGAGAAGCAAAGAGAATTGTTTGATGTAAATATTGAAAGACTTAATTACCTTGAAATATTCAATGATTTAAATATAATTCAAGCAGCAAAAGTAATTCAGAAGGGTAAAATAATGCAGAAAATATTGGAGTCTCAGGAAAAAACCTTAATAGAACTCGGAAATGAAGCAGGGGCAATTAAACTTAGAATAAAAGAATTAATGAAAGATGTTGAAAAAGAAACAGATCTTGTCATTAAAGACTATACAAAACTAAATTTAAAAAAATCAAAAATTTTACTTGATAATTTGTCTTATGAAGAACTTATAGACAATGAAAACATACTTCTTGCCTTGGCCCAAAATGAGAATAATCAGGTAGAATTAATAAAAGGGTGGAGAATTCTTTCAAAAACCCATCTGGATGAAAATGAAATATCAAAAATAATAAATGAGTTAAATGACCTGCAGGTAATACTGGAATCAAAAAAAGAAAAATTCGAGCAGATAATAGGGAATGAGAAGGCGATAATACTGGCAAAAGATCTGGCAAGAATAAAAAACCAATAATTGAAAATATTTATATAATCTATCTTCCAATATAAGCTATGGAAAAAAATGAGTCTATTATAGAAGAAGGTGTTCCAAAAAAGTTTAACGTATTTTTGCTTGTTCTTCTCTCAATTATAACCTTAGGAGTTTATTCTTACATTTGGTATATTATAAATGGAAAAAAACTAAATAACCTTAAAACAAAATCAAAAATAAATAATAAAATACCATTAATATCATTAATAGTGTTCCTTATAATAATTATATTAACCATTGCATTAATAACAATAGCAAAATTAAATGTTATTAACGAAGGAATTAATGCAACCACCATATCAGATATCCCTATACAATTTACAATAATATTCACTATAAATATTGCATTAATAACAACATTATGCATACTTACCTTGTTTCTGGCATTTAGAACAAGAAAAATACTCAATGAAACTCTTGAAAACAAAGGTGAAAAAGTCAAAATTTCTGGATTCTTTAGTTTGATATTCAATCTATTTTACCTCCAATATGAAATAAACAGGATTATAGATGACAAAGAGAATAACAAAAGACTTGGACCTTGGATTGTTTTTGCTATATTGATACTGACTTTAATATTGCCATTAACCATAATTCTTATTCTGGTTTATGTTTTTAAAAAAAGTATAGATATAGGAATTTTTAACAGAGTAACATAAATCCATAATTTATTAAAAAACAGGTAATAAAAAAGATATTATATGTTAGTATAATGTTTTTAAATAAATTTTTCAACTTTAACTAATGAAAAGACGTGATTTCCTAAAGAGATTGATTGAGATAACATTAGCATCATCAAATTTGGGTGTATATTCTGAATCAATACAACAACCAAAAATTAAATCAGAAGACCTTTTAGCTACAGGAATAAAGAATATTTATCTGACCATAGATGATGGACCCGGAAAATACATGGGAGAAATACTTGAAAAAATAAATAAAAGAAAAGGAAAAGTTGTTTTCTATATTGTAGGAGAACACTATAATGCAAATAAAACAGGGCAAACTCTGGTAAAAAAAGCAATAGAGTATGGCCATATAATAGCAAACCACTCTTATTCTCATCCAAATTTTAACAGCATAAGCTTAGATTCTGCAAAAATACAAATTCAGAAAACAGATGAGATAATTGAAAAAGCTTATAGTGAGGTTGGAATTAAAAGAGAAGTAAAATTATTTAGGTTCCCAGGGGGTTCTGCTAAAAAAAGCGTGATCCCTTTTTTAGAAACCTTAAGATATAGGCCTATAAGGTCTTGGGACAGCAAGAAAGAGGATGACTGGAACATAGATACATTGGATTGGAAATACGGCAATGGCATTGATGGAGAAAAAATTATGAATATATGCAGGAAAACCAAGGAAGGAGATGTTGTATTAGTACATGATCAACCAAGAGGAAATTATTTTACAGCCAATAGAATAATACCTTATTACCTTAATGAAAAAGAATATAAACTAATTTTACCTGCCTAATCCAAATATTTTCCAATAACCTCGTTAAATAACTTAAATGGAGGCTCTTTAGGATTATTTTCAGGATTTAAACTAGTGGGAGTTGATTGTCTCACAGGATAATACCTTAATCCCTTTTCCAACTCATAAGCCTCCAAAGCTTCTAAACTTCCCCCTGTTCTTAATGGAGTTGAAATTAATTTCATATTCAATCTTTCATCACTCCCTGCCGGGGCTCCCCATCTTATTTCAGGAGGGTGATTTGGATCAAAAGACAAATCAAAAAGCCTTTTTTCTATGTCAGATAGTGTAAGACTGACTTCACCACCATTTGATTTTTTATATACAATAAAATAATTCGAAAAAAGTTCTTCTTTTCTTTTCATCAATTTAGCAGCCAATTCCTCCGAAAATGAAAATCCTGAATAATCATAGACTCTGCTAAAAGGATCAAAATTTATCAGCATATCTTCTATTCTTGTTGTTATATAATTATACTTATTCTTTCTGTCAACATCGCTTGAAGGTGAAGAAAAAACCTCCCATCTGCCATTTGCCTGATAGATATTTTCTGAACTTGAATCATTTGGAAAAGTTATAGGGCCATTAATTAAAACATCATTCCATGCAGCTTCAACAAATTCAACCCTTTCTTTCATCATCTCTGCAAATTCCAATATAGAGTTCTCCAAAAAATCCAGTGGCTTTTCCTTACCAGTTCTTAAGCATGCCCTGACATAATCAGGATATGAGGAAACTTTTTGTCCATTAACAATTAATCCGGATGAATTAATTTTAGCCATATCTTTATACTGTAAAATAGAATAACCAAAAGGAATCATTTCTTCATTAGTAAAATGAACTGCTCTTCCATTATTTATTTTAGCTAACCTGATATTTCTAAATCCATCATAACACCTCTTCAATCCGTGAACTCCCAATTCAGCAGGTTTCACAGATGGTATTGCTGATAGGGTTTGATTAAATGTTATAGAATGGTCTGGATGAGCATCCAAAAAATGAACCTCTCCTGATTCTTCAATATGACCTACAACCAAACAATGTCCGTTGGCATTATAACACATTGTTCCGGGCATTAGGCAGCTCCTATCTATGGAAATTGGAACAGAATCTGTCTTTTCCAGATTAGGATCTGTCCTAAAATTTCCTGAAACAAAATTATAACCTCCATGTCCGCCAAATATCGAATTCTGAATAAAACTTCCAAAATCTCCATTAAATGAAAGGCTATCAACGTGTCCTATAGGATGATTTCCCTTAGAATACCTTATATCGCTTCCAGACTCCATTTTAATTTTTGAAACAAGACAAGGAAGCCCTCTCCTGTAAGAGTAATACAAAAATAAAAGCATGGGAAATGATCCGCAATGATTTGCTGCATTCAGGATATTTGCTTCCTTATCTGAAATTTGTGGATTACCGTCATTCAAGAAATTCTGGTGATTAAGTAAATTCATTTCGTCGTCTTTGATTATGTAATTCAAGCGAGCCATTTTTTGTTTTCCAGAACCATTTCTTTTAAAATGATAGATATTGCCAACCCATTTGGAATACCTGTAAAATTCGTCCAGATTCCATGTCCTTAAATGTTCCCATGCTCCTGTATTCGTATCAGCATCTACATAAAAAAATAAAGAGCTTATTGCAGGCAAAACTTTAAAAAAGTCTCTTCTAGACACTCCTCTCATTTAAAGTTATAAAAAGAATATTATTTAAATTTATTAGCAGTAAAAAACATATTATTGATATAGGAGTTAAAATCTTTTTTCAATTTTAACTGCTGTTGGCGCTTCACCACCATGCCATGTAAATCTTGGCCTTACTCTCATAGGGTATATCCTTTCCGAGTTATCATCCAAGATTATAGCGCTCCCTTTTAAACGAGGAAGCTCATCTATATGCTTCCTGATGTTCTCCAATAAATATGTCTGCATTATCTCATTTAAAGCAGAAATATCAGGCTGTGCTGTCAATCGATGAGAAATAACAATATCTGACTGGGTCATTACATCCTTATGAATCTGTCCAGGCTGCTGAGTTGCGAGAACTAAAGAAAGTCCCGGTTGTCTGCCTTCCCTCAATATCTGAATCAAAGCATCACTCGCAGATGTTTTTCCGTCTTTTGGAAGAAATTCATGAGCTTCATCAATAAAAACCCAAACTAAAGGGACCTCTCTTTCCTGAGTATATGAAAGGTAATCAGCTCCATGCCTGACACTTTCAACCTCTTCTTTTTTTCTTGACAGCATTCTTTCATTAAAAAGTTTTCTGCAAATGAGGCCGATAACAAGCGCCCTCACATTAAAAGCCCCGACAGAATTATAAACGCTTAAATCTATAACACTAGTTACCCCGGGATTTATTAAATCCCGAATACTGGTCTCTTTTTCTCCTTTTTTCGAAAAAATACCCCATGTAGAAACAGCTTCAAACAAGCCTAAAGCTGCGTTTTTTTCATTCGGTAAAGAATTAACATCTGACCTTATCCTTGACAAAATATCAGAAATATCGTAATCTCCCTTATTTTTAAGATCATAAATTATTCTTTCAATCAAAACAGCAACAGAATCTATAATATTTAAATCAAAAATTAAAATCCAGTCTTCAGCACCCATATCACTTATTTTTAATGCAAAAGGGAAATCTACAGGTATGCCTTTATCTAAGTATTCATTAAAATAACCGGAAGGTGCAAAAACTTTCACAGGCAATTTTTTAGGCTTTAGGTCCCACTCGCTCAAAAGATCTTTCTCTTTTTCATTTTCATATTTCATAGTCCAAAAAATACCCATTGTATCAAAGATTATTGGAGCAATGTTCCTTCTTGCTTCTATAGGCAGCTGAGATAATTCCTCGGCAATTGTCCCAAGAGTGTATGATTTTCCAGAACCTCTCTTACCTGCAACAAGAATTACATGGCTTCGCGCAACATCCAGATAAATATTATTAGACAGAGAGGTATACTGCCCCATTTTAACAAAACCCTTCCCGATTTTTACAAGACCACTGTGGCCAAATTTTTTCCTGTCAAAATCATCTCTTCCAATTATAATATCATAAGGCATATTTTATAGAACAAATAAGATTATTTAACCCTTTCGAAGATAATTATAGTATTTATCCAAGCAAGTTTCATAAAAATCATAATCTTTGTCTTTCAAAGCTCTAAGCCCAAGCCTTATCAAACTTCTTATCTCTCTTTTTTTATAACCCTTAAAGTAGGCATACTCTAAATTATCAACCTCTTCCAATTCCCGTATCCTATCTTCAATACCCCTAACCAGCGCTTCAGGAGAAAAATGAGAAACAGAATCTCTACTACCAAAACTCTCAAAGAAGTTTAATACTCTATCTATTATTATTGAAGCCATTTTTACCATTTTTACTAAGGATTTCATATATATAATTTTAATGGTTGTAAACCATAGATTTATCTACCATAACATTTTTAAATGTTCATCATCTGCAATATAGAATGGATGCACAAAATACTAAAAAAGAAAAAAGTGATGTGATAAAAATAAACTTAAGCAAAATTAAAAAGATTCCAACACACTCATGGGCTATATTTTCATATGTTTTAATTATAGCACTGATAATTCTGCTTGCAATTAATTTCTCTGGAAATAATCTTGGAAATTCAATAAGTAAAGATAAAATTAAGCCGGAAATTCAAAATTTTGTCAATTCTCAGTTAATAGATAACACAGCAATTGTTCAGGATGTTAAAAAAGAATCTGGTATTTATGTTGCTACAATAGTGTTAGATGGCCAAAATGTCCCTTTATACTTCACAACAGACGGAAAATTCATCTCTCAAGGAGCCCCGCTTGAATCAATAATAGGATCAAACAAAATTCAGCAAAAAAATACAGGAAATAACAACCAAGAAAAATTTGTAGATGCGAGTGAAGATGATGACGCTGTGCTTGGAAATAAAAATGCTCCGGTAACAATTATAGAGTTTTCGGACTTTCAATGTCCATTTTGTGAAAGATTTTTTAGTGAGAGTTTTCCTCAGATTAAATCAAAATACATAGACTCTGGAAAAGTCAAACTGGTTTATAGGGATTTTCCTCTCAATTTTCATCCAATGGCTCAAAAAGCCGCTGAAGCTGCAGAATGTGTAAGGTCCAAAGGAAGAGATGAAGCCTTTTGGAAAATGCATGATAAGATATTTGAAAATCAGGATTCCCTATCAGAAACCAATCTAAAAAAATGGGCAAAAGAGCTTGGATATGATATAGATAGTTGTTTAGATAATGGGGAGAAAACACAGGAAGTTTTAAAAGATTTATCAGATGGAACTTCATATGGGGTTTCCGGAACTCCAAGTTTTTTCATTAATGGAAAAATGATTGAAGGAGCTGTTCCATACCAAATATTTGAATCTGAAATAGAGAATGCTTTAGCTTCAGTCTAACTTATTTATATAGGAAATTTCTTGTTCACTTAAATTTAACTGCTTTTGAAAATGTTCGTTTTTAAGGATACTCTTCAAAAAATAAAATTCCTTAGAAGCCTTCTTTTTTGAACAATGAATTACTTTGGCATATTTTGAAATTATTGATTTTTTATGCTTTTCTTTTTCACTATTCATCCATATTTTTAAAACTCTGGAAGGTTTCTTATATGCAGTAAAACCTGATTTGGGATTTGATTTAGAAAGGGATATTCCTGCGCTTAAAAAAATATTCTGATAAACTAAAAACCTCCAATACCTCTGTCTCTGTATTCTTCCCCTGAAAACATCTGCAATACTTAATGCTTCGTATGCATTAAATAACTCCTCTCCGGAATATTCATAAGGAATATTTTCTTCTAACCATAAAAACACCTTATCCAAAGGCATATCTAATGAGTCATAAATCCTAAGAGTTTCTGGAGTCAATAAATTCTTAAAAACAAATTTTAAAACATTGAAAATATCAGCCTGTTTATTTCTTTCATCAATTGATATATATGATAAATCAATATCACTAGATACTAACTGCAAATCATTCAGCGCAGCCCTAACATCGCCTTTTGACTTTATTGAAAGTGAAACCAATATCTGATTGTCAATGATTAAATGTTCTTTTTTAGCAACATCCTGCAAAATTAGTGAAATGGTTTTATAATCCAGTTCTTTCATGGCAACCAGTCTGGATTTATTTCTCAGCTCCCCAAATTTGGCATCCCATATATTGTTTGCAGTCATAACTATTGGAAATTTTGTAGATTCTATCAAATCAACCAGCTCTGGAAGTCCGCCTTTATCACTCATGGATAATCCATCTACTTCATCAACTAACAAAACTTTCCACTTTTTAAATAAACCCGCCTGTTCTGAAGCTGGCTTTAGTTTTATTAATAACTGCTCCTTGTTCCTAAAATCTGATGCGTTTAATTCAAACATTTCAAGATTAAGCTCATTTTGGATTACATATGCTAAAGAAGTTTTTCCAACTCCGGCAGGCCCATGAAGAATTATTGCTTTCTTATCATTGGGAAAATTTTTAAAAAAATTTTTTATCTCCAATATCACATTATCCTGCCCTTTTAATTCATGAAAATTTTTTGGCCTGTATTTTTCAGTCCAGCTTTGAATTTCCTGCGTCATTTCATCTGCCTCTTCCAGCCATTACAAAACTTGCCAACAAGGATTCAAGTTGTATAAATTCGTCGCTTCCTTCAACAAGCCTGAATTCTATTTCACCTGTTCTTTCTGTAAGCTTAACTTTTAGTTCAGGCTCCAACGACAGGTTCCATATCTCTTTTTGAATAGATTTGATAATATCTGTTCCAGAAATACTCTCTCTTAACATAATATCCAACAATTTTTCTTTTGATTTAATAAAATCTCCTGACAAGGCATATTCCAAAACAATTTTTATATCTGATGGTTTTGCACTTGGAACAAGAATTTCAACCAAATCAACAGTTATTATATCGCTTATAGAGCTGGTCGTTTGCAACAAATTTATCATTCTCCTACAATCCCCCTCACTCAATTCAAATAATACTTCTACAGCCTTATCATCAATTTTTAATTTCTCTCTCTCCGCAATTCTCCTGATTATTTTCTCTATGTCCTTTCTCTCCAAAAGCCTGAATCTGAATACAGCACATCTGCTCTGGATTGGATCAATTATCTTGGAAGAGTAATTGCAAGAGAGTATAAATCTGCAGTTTGAAGTATAATTTTCCATAGTCCTCCTTAAGGCATTTTGAGCCTCATTTGTTAAAGCATCTGCTTCGTCCAAAAATATTACTTTAAAAGGAACACTTGCAATTGCCTTGGTTCTGGCAAAATCCTTAACTTTTTGCCTGATAACATCAATACCTCTTTCATCTGATGCGTTTAATTCAAGATAATTCTCCCTCCATTTTTCTCCAAATAGCTCTCTCACAACAATTAAAGCCAAGGTTGATTTTCCCACTCCGGCAGGACCTGCAAATAACATATGTGGAATATTCAAGGAATTTGTCAAAGAATGTACCCTTTTAACAATATCTGACTGACCCACAATTTCATCGAAACTTCTTGGCCTGTATTTTTCAGTCCAGATTTCGCTTTCAACCTCTTTCATAAATGTTTTATAAACTATTCCTATAAAAAGATTGCTATACTAAAATAGAAACAATATAATTAATAACTTAAATGGCTCTTTCTCTCTTAAGCCTTCTATTTCTTTTTGCTTTTCTTAACTTCTTTCTCTGCCATTTCCATCTCATTTGGCGTTTTTTCTTCCATCGTCTTGATGATCGTTTCATTTTGAACAGCATAAATTTAATAAAAAATTTATTTATAAACCTTGTTGTGAAATTATAAATTTGAATCAAGCCATCTTTTTACCTGACTTTCAGGTTGTGCTCCTACAAATTCTGCCACTACCTTCCCATTTTTGAACATTTTAACAGAAGGTATACTTAAAACATTAAATTGCTGTGCCTTAACATGGTTTTCATCTACATTAAGTTTAGAAAGTAAAAACTTGCCTTTGTATTCTTCAGATAATTTTTCCAATACAGGACCTAAATACCTGCAAGGACCACACCAAGCTGCCCAAAAATCAACCACTACAGGAATTTTCTTAGATTTTTCAATAACTTCTTTTTCAAAAGTCTTATCCGATATTTCTACAATATTTTTGCCAACCATGACAATTAATATTTTTTTTTATATTTAAATTTGACGCTTATCTTATGAACATAAAAAAATATCCCAAAAAAATAATTTGCTATATAAATCATTTCTTCGCAAAACTCTCTGCAACTAAAATAGGAAATAAAATTGTAGCATCTCCATAAACTTTAACACTTTGATTTTCTTTTCCTATATTACTTTTAAGTTTACCCCAAGAAACAGCTTCGTCTGGAACAGCTCCTGCATCACTTCCATCAAATTCCTGTGCAGTATTTATATACACGGCATAATCAGTTCCATTTCTGTAAAGATGTGCATTCAATATAGAATGTTTAACAACTCCTCCTCCTAAAATAATAACTCCGCTTTTTTCCAGACCCAAAGTGCTATCATTTAACCTTTTCCCGTCTTCAACACTGTCTAAGATAAAATCTTCTCTTCCTTTTTTATACTTAAAAAAATAAATCATATCTCCTAATGATCCGTCCATTATAGCCGGACAATAAACAGGTATTTTATTCTTCCAAGCCCAATAATAAATACTTTCCTTATTATTTATCTTTTCTCCTAATTTCCAGATTAATTCACTTGGCATATATGGTTTTCCTGCTTTTTTGCTCTCTAAATAAACCTCTTCAAGTATTGGTATAACCCATTTTTCAAATGCAATATATCTTGAGTTAGGAACAAAAATATTTCCAATTCTGTTAATAGCTCTTTTCCTTAATTCCTTTCCTGAAGCTCTAAAATCTCCTAAGATAAAATCTCCCAAACATTTAATAAAATCCTCTTCAACTCCTCCGGCTGTTGTTACAATAAAATCAATTTTCTTATGTTCAGCCAAATACCTGAAAATATCCCTTAAACCACTACTTACCATATTAGAAGTGTATCCTAAAAAAATAGTGGCTTTATCAGCCCTCATTTTATTAACAATTTCTATAGCCTTAGAAAAATTAGTTGCCTGAAAACCCATTGAATTAAAAGATTTAATAAGTTCTGCATAATTTACTCCTTTATTAAAATCATAACCCTTAATTTTAATTCCTTTTACCTCTGAACTTTTCTTAAAAATATTTTCCCTTGCAATTGAACCATTATTTCTAACCATAAGATATAACAAACTTTAATAGAATTTCTTAAACGAATTAACAAATAGGAATAGCAATACTTTCCTGAATCTTCACTAACCTATTCATAATATTCTATAATAAAATAGGATTTAAAAAACTATCCACTCATTATATATTCAGTATTATTTATAAACACTATCCCATTATATATTAATTATGAAAAAAAAAGATAGTAGAAATGTTTATTACATTTACTTATTCAGACATGGACAGACATACTACAATAAAAAAGGGATATTCACAGGCTGGAAAAATTCTAATTTAACGCCATTGGGTATAAAACAGGCAGGAATAATAAGCAAAAAATTAAAAAATAAAAAAATTCAGGTTGCCTTCCAAACAAAGCTTGGAAGATCAAAAGACACTCTAAAAATAGTTCTTAAAAATCATCCGGAGTGCAAAAAAATATTCACAGATAACAGAATGATTGAAAGAAACTATGGAAGATTAAATGGAATTTCTCACAAAGCATTTATAGAAAATATAGGAAAAAAAATTTACAATTTGGAAGTTGAAGGAGATGCCATAGAAAATTTGAGTAAGGGGTTAAGAAATAAAGTTCAAAAGTTGCTTGGTGAAGAAGAGTATAAAGCAATTCACAGAGGATATAACATCCCTCCTCCGAAAGGAGAATCTTTCGCAATGGTTGAAAAAAGAGTAAAGCCGTTCATAAAAGATTTGGTAAGATACATTAAAAAAAATAAAGTTAATGTAGCAATTTCAGCCCATGGAAATTCTATAAGGCTTTTTAGGAAAATATGGGAAAAAAAATCAAATGAAGAGGCTGAAAAATGGTTTATTCCTTATGATAAGGTTTTTATATATAAAGTCAGGATATAAAAAATGTCTATTTTAATAAGAAAACATCATGGCGTGAGAGAATTCACAGGAATTGGAAAATTAAGTTTAGTAGGATTTATCAGCGCTTTGGCAAATTCATTCGTGATAACAATATGGGCTGTTTACCTTAACAGCTTTATTAATGATACAGCCAAAGTTGGACTAATTTCAGCTTTTCTGACCTTGGTGGCTGTAGCTTCATATTTCATATTCATACCCTTTATTGAAAAATCAAGCAAAACAAAAATATATTCTTTTTCCTTGATTATTTTTGGAATATCTTATTTATTGTTCGCATTTATTAAAAGTTTTGCTCTGTTCATGGCAGTAGCAATAATAATTAATTTGACATATGCACTAAGAATAACAAGTTTCGGGCTTATAATTAAGGATAAATCCGGAAAAAAAAGGCTGCCAAGAAATGAAGGGATAATATATACTTTTGCAAACATTGCATTTATTATCGGCCCGCTAATTGCAGGATATATTTCATCAAAATCAGGAAACCCCATGATATTTATCATAACCTCTATTTTAATATTCCTCACATTAATCATTTTTAATTTTTCCAATATAAAAGATGACCATGAACTTAAAAAAACACACAAAAATTTATTTTTAAATGCCTTTAAATTTCTAAAAAACAAAGACAGAAGTATTGCTTATATAATAGGTTCTGGTCCAAGTTTCTGGTGGGCACTGATATATTTATTTATCCCGTTATATATAATAAACAACGGCCTTGATAAGTTATGGATAGGATATTTCCTATTTGCTGTCCCAATTCCATTAATCTTTCTCGAATATAAAATATCCAATAAAGTCAACAAGACAGGATTTAGAAAATTATTTACATTTGGTTTCCTAATAGCCTCAATATCTGCATTAATTTGCTTCTTTTTAGGGAACATTTACATTATACTTGGTGTTTTAATACTTGCCAGTATTGGATTAGCCATGCTGGAGCCGACAACAGAAGCATATTTTTTCTTTGTTTCAAATAAAAAAGATGAGCAAAGATTTTACGGACCATATAACACAAGGATTGAATTAGGTGGTTTGGCAGGCAAATTCATCCCGGGCATAATTTTACTGTTTTTGCCATTTAAGTATATCTTCATTGTTTTTTCAGCAATAATGTTTTTATTTTTTTTAATTTCCCTGATTTCAAAAAATAAAGCAGAAAAAAGCTAAATACCAATTCCCAAATGAAAAAATTACTGGCAGAATATAAACATAAAATAATAATTTTAAAATACAAACCTTAATTTACTTCAAATTTTTTAATATCTCTTCTTCAGTTTCCATATGGTCTCTTAATTTTCTGATTAGCATTCTAATATCAGTATCTAAAGAAGCTTTCATCTGAATTATACTACCGGAATTTAAAGTTTCAAGAATAGCTTTTTTTATGCCATTAAGCTCCTTATGTTCAAATTTAATTTTATCATATTTAAAATCTGGATTTTCTTTATAAAATTTAGAAAACAATTTATCTTCTTTATCCTCATGACGATTCCAAAACTTTATTAATTTCATAAGTGTATGTTTAATGTTAGAAAGATTTATTTCCTCAGAATCCATGTTATCTTCTAATTCCAATAGCTCTCTTTCTATTAATTTGTGCTCTTTTTTCAGAAATGACAAAGAAATCATAAAAATTAATATGAGTTATAATATATAAATTTAATGAAAGATGCTCCCGCCGGGACTTGAACCCGGGTCTGGGCCGTTCTCCGAAATCTCAAAATACTACAAAACCAAAGTTTTGTTCTAAACTGAGACTTTCCTAATAAAGGAAGGAGTGCAGTTGATTTGAGAATCGTGCTGTATCCTTTCAACAAAGTTAACAGGCACTGCTCGAGAGGGCCCAATGCTTGACCGCTACACCACAGGAGCTAAAAGACATCAAAGGTTTCTTTTATAAACTTCCTTTAATACTCACATAAACACCAAAGGTTTCTTTTATAAACTTCCTTTAATATCTTTAATATTTAATAAATACTATAAAAATCTTACTTTTTACCTGAAAACCTCTTTCTTCTTTTAATCTCAAGATAAAAAATAATTATAAACAAACAAATGAGTAAAACAATTATAGTAATCAAGTTCAAATTCTTATTTATTAAATCAATATTATCTCCAAATAAATAACCTAAATAAATTAAAATAAGAGACCATATTCCAGCACCAAGGGCTGTATAAAAAGCAAATTTTATTTTATTCATTTTTGCAAACCCGGCAGGAAAACTAATAAGCTGCCTTATTACTGGAATCAATCTTCCGATAAAAGTTGTTATATCACCATATATTTCAAAATATCTGTCTACCTTTTCAAGTTTTTCCTTATTTATCAAAACAATCTTTCCATATTTGACAACTAATTTATCGACAATTCTTCTTCCTAAAATAAGAGCAAGATAATAATTAATAAAAGCCCCTAATAAACTACCTATTAATGAAGCAAGTAAAACCAGTAGAAAAGACATTTTTCCCTGAGAGACTAAAACGCCTGCTGGAATCAATACTACTTCGGAAGGAAAAGGAATAAAACTGCTCTCAATTGTCATTAAAATAAATATTCCCAAATAGCCAAGTTTTCCTATTGCGCTCACTAAAAAATTAACCCCTGAATTAAAAACCTCTGAAATCATGATACATCCAAATACACCTAACATCTATAAATAAACAGCATTTATAAATATCACATCTTATATAATTCTATCTATCTTGTTTGTGAATAATAGAAAGAAAAACAATAAAAACCAGGTTCAATTAATTAAAAGATGAAAAAGCCTTTAATAGACAGGCGCCCATGGGGATATGAAGAAATATTTACCAAAAATAAAAAAACTTCTGTTAAAATTCTCCATATAAAGCCTAAAAAGAGGAATTCTCTCCAACTTCATAAAAATCGCACTGAATTTTTATACTTGCTGGACAACCCGATAAAGGCAGTTATTGGAACTAAAACCTTAAAATTAAAAAAAGGAAAAGCTATTTGGATAAAGAAAGGTGTTAAACACAGGTTAATTGGCATGGATAAAGAAGCAAGAATCCTTGAAATTTCATTTGGAAAATTTTATGAAAAAGATATAAAAAGATTGGAAGATGATTTTGGAAGAGTTTGATAATAATTATAATAAAATAAATATGGAACTGAGTATATTAATAATTCTAATATGAAAAAATAATTAAGAAAATTTCCTTATTAATTTTACAACTTCTCTCTTTTTTTCAATCATTAGTTTTTTATTATCAGCTTCCAGATTAAGCCTTACTAAAGGCTCTGTATTACTTTTTCTAATATTAAACCACCAATCTTTGAAATAAATTGTCAAGCCATCAAAATTATCTGTTTTTTCAGCTTTTTTTGAGTAATGCTTTTTTATTTCATCAAATATTTTATCCTTGTTTTTTTCTACGATTTTAAGACTTTTTTCATCAATCTTTCTGTATTTTTTAAATTCCCTCACCATATCTGAAAATTTGCCTGCATACTGGGAATATATCTCTGCCACAATTAAAAATGTTATAATCCCTGAGTCAACATAATAATTTTTCTTGTAATAAAAATGTCCTGAGTTTTCAGCACCAAACTCTGCATTAACTTTTCTCATGGTTCTTTTCATAAATAAATGTCCTACTCTTTCTTTGAAAGCCTTTCCGCCGTATTTCTCAGCTATTTCTTGAACTACTTTGCTCATTACCGAATTGTAAACAAATTTACTTTTTGGTTTTTTTTCCAGAATATGTTTTATTATAAGAGAAGCAATAAGTGAACTATCTGTCCTGTGGGCTTTTTCATTAACAAAAACAACCCTGTCAATATCTCCATCAAAGGCCACTCCAAAATCACATTTTTTTTCCTTCATAATTTTTTCAAGATGCAACACATTTTTTCTTTTAGATGGATTTGCATCGTGATCTGGAAATCTTCCATCTAAGTTAAAATCAAGCGGAATAACCTGAATTGGCAGATTTTTGGAAATAAGCGGGAAAAATTTTCCGGCCATACCATTCCCGGCATCAACTATTATTTTCATTTTTCTTAATTTTTTAATATTGATAAAAGAGTGAACATGTTCTACATATTGCCTTGTTATATCCTTCCTGATAATTTTTCCTTTTTTTGTCTTGAATTTAAAATCATTTTTTTCTGCAATTTTTCTTATTTTGTCAAGATCCCTTCCATTGTTTATAGGTATTGCATTGGCAAGAGAAAATTTTATTCCGTTATACTCTGAAGGGTTATGTGAAGCGGTAATCATTGCTCCCGGTTTTTTAAAAAAAGCTGTTGCAAAATACAATGCATCAGAGCTTACAAGTCCTATATCTATTGCATTTGCTCCCTCATCAATTACTCCTTTAATAAATGCCTTTGCAAGAACAGGAGAACTCAACCTCATATCTCTTCCAATAATGACATTCTTGCATTTAAAATAGATAACGAAGGCCCTTGCAACTCTGTAAACTAACTCGCTGGTTACCTCTTTCCCGTACCTCCCCCTTATATCATTAAGATTAAATGCTTTTGAAAAATCCATATAGCCTATTTAACAATATAAAGAAGAAAGCAAGGTTTTTAAGAGTGTTGATATTATCTATTTAAATAAAAAATGGTATTGTCAATAGATATTGGAGCTACAAATATAAGAATAGCTGAAGTGAAAGACCATAAGGTAACTAATAAAATAAAAACAAAAACTCCAAGAACAAAAAATGAAATAATTAAATGTTTAATTGAATTGGTAAATAAGTATGATGATAAAAAAGTAATCTGTATTGGAATAGCAGGATTTGTGAAAAACGCTAAAATTTATGGAACTCCGAATATGGATTTAAATGGAGTAAATATAAAAAAAATTCTTGAAAAGAGATTTAATTCAAAAGTTTATCTGGATAATGATGCAAACTGTGCAGGCTTGGGTGAGCTGTATTATGGACATGGAAAAAACAAAAAAAATTTCGTTTTGCTGACACTTGGAACAGGAATTGGAGGAGCTGTCATAATAAACAGGAATTTGTATAGGGGAACAGGATTTGCAGGAGAGCCGGGACATATGATTATTCCAGAAGGTATTTTTGAAAAAATCTCTTCTGGAAAAAAATATCAGGATTTGATAAAAAAATATCCTAATAAAAAAAATAAAATCATCGACAAGATATCAAAAAATCTTGCTGTAGGTATATTAAACATTTCGTATATCTTAGATCCCGAAATTATTATCTTAGGAGGAGGATTTTCTGAACTGAAAGATTTAATTGAAAAGGTCAGAAAAAAATTCCATGAAATGGACATAATAAAAAGAAAGATCCCTGTCGTTCATGCCAAATTAGGAGACAATGCAGGTCTAATTGGAGCTGCACTCCTAAAGAGATAATAAACGCAATATTTTAAAAGACCAAATTCTTTAATCATCTATGGAAAAAAAGGGGGGCAATATAATTCTCTTTGTAGGATCCTATCCTCCAAGAGAGTGTGGAATTGCAACATTTACAAAAGACTTAACAGATGCTATCGATAAAAAATTTAATCCCTTCATTAAAACAAAAATTCTTGCGATGAACAACAATGGCGTTAACATATACAACTATAAAAAAAAGGTTATATATCAGTTAGGCGACACTGAAAAAGAAGATTATATAAAAATAGCCGAGAAAATAAATTCGAACAATTCTATAAAACTAATTTGCATACAACACGAATTTGGAATATTTGGAGGAGAGCTT
The DNA here is from genome assembly GCA_038869755.1 of Candidatus Pacearchaeota archaeon. Lineage (GTDB taxonomy): Archaea > Nanobdellota > Nanobdellia > Pacearchaeales > GW2011-AR1 > JACPLR01. The sequence continues at coordinate 49,808 of JAWCQN010000004.1, forward strand.
GGAGAATACCTAATAAGTTTTCTAAAAACCCTGAAAAAACCAAAGATTATCACTTTCCATAGCATACTTCCCAAACCAAATGAAAAAAGAATGCAGGTTGTCAGAGATATATCAGAAAATGTCGACGAAATAATAGTAATGACACAAAAAGGAATTGAAATCCTAAAAAATGAGTATAATATTCAAACTCCGATAAAAGTTATCCCGCATGGAATCCCAACAGTTGCATTTGAGTCACAGTTTAAAACCAAAAAAACCCTTGGTTATCAAAATAATATAATATTATCTTCGTTCGGAATGATTAATTCCGGAAAGGGATATGAATATGTTATTGAAGCCCTTCCTGAAATAGTAAAAAAGTATCCTAATCTAATTTACTTAATTGTCGGCGCCACTCACCCAATTGTTAGGAGAAATGAAGGAGAGTCTTACAGAAATTTTCTTGGAGAGAAAGTCAAATCACTTAGTCTAGAAAAAAATGTCAAGTTCTACAATAAATATACGACACTAAAGGAAATTATATATTATTTAAAAGCGACAGACGTATATATTTCGTCGTCATTAACTCCGGAACAGATAACATCAGGGACTTTAGTATATGCGATGGGATGTGGAAGAGCAACTATTTCAACACCATTTTTACATGCACAGGATGTAATAAATCATGAAAGAGGAATATTATTAAATGATTTTAGAAACCCGGAATCCTTCAAAGAAGCAATATTAAAAATACTTTCAGACAGAAAGAAACTTAAGGAGATAGAACAAAACAGTTATTCTTACACAAGACATATGACCTGGCCAAATGTTGCTATTGCCTATGGAGAAAGTATAAGGAAGTATATTTATATGCCTGAGATTTATTTTGAAATTCTTCCAAAAATAAACACGAAACACATAAGAAAAATGACTGACAATTTTGGAATAATGCAATTTTCCAAATATACTTCTCCGGATATTGATTCTGGATACACCTTAGATGACAATGCAAGGGCCTTAATTGTCGCTGGAAAGCTATATTTAAAATCCAGGAATAAGAAATTTTTAAGGCTGATTTCAACTTATTTAAGTTTTATAAGATATGTCCTTAATTACGACGGAAAACTTTTTAATATAGTATCTAAAGAAAAAATGATTGATAAAAATTCCTGGAGTGAGGAAGCACAGGGCAGGGCTATTAAATCACTTGGATATATTTTATCTATACAAGGAATTCCTGAAAACATAAAAAAAGAGGCAAAAAGCCTTTTTTTCGCATCATTGTCAGGAGCAAAAGAAATTAAAGCTCCAAGAGCGTTATCATCTCTAATATCTGGTTTATATTATTATAATAAAGAGAATTATTCTCAAAAAATTATAGGGTTGATAAAAAATTATTCTCAAAGGCTTGTTGATTTGTATGAAAGCAATAAGGAAAAAAACTGGAAATGGTTTGAACCTGTTCTAACTTATTCAAACTGCAAAATTCCCAGAGCTTTGTTACATTCATATATAGCAACGCAAGACAAAAAATATCTTGATATAGGATTAGAATCCTTAAATTTCCTGTTATCAAAAACATTTGAGGGTAAAATTTTTGTTCCAATAGGACAAAATGGCTGGTATAAAAAAGAAAAAAGAAGATCTTATTTTGACCAGCAGCCAATTGATGCAGCCTCCATGGTTGAAACACTAACTTTGGCCTATAAAATTACAAACAATCCTGAATACGAAAAAAAGTCCTTAATAGCATTTAACTGGTTTTTGGGAAATAATACATTAAATCAGATAATTTACGATGAACAAACAGGTGGATGTTATGATGGCCTTGGAAAAGAGGCCATAAATCTAAATCAAGGCGCAGAATCAACTCTTTCATATTTAACAGCAAGGCTGACTTTAGAGGAGATTAGTTAGCATTCTCACAAACAAAATATTTCTTGTTTTATTTATTTAGTAAAATTTTTGTATTAGAAATATTTTAATACCTGCCAGTTTTATTTAAATTATGGATTTAAAAAAAGAGGCCTACAATAAATCTATCGAAATTCTGGAGAAAATATCAACTCCAAACGGATTTTTTGCAGGCTATCCGGGATATGATGCCATATGGGCAAGAGATTCAATGATAATTTCCCTTGGAGCTTCTCTTTTAGGAAATAAATTCAAGAACACTTTTGAAAAATCTTTAATAACATTATCAGATAACCAGTCACTAAATGGACAAATTCCAAATGCAGTTGACAAGTTTGCTAAAAGAAAACCCCGCGTAGATTTTCAGTCAATTGATTCAAGTTTATGGTATATAATAGGACATTATATATACAAAAAAAGGTATAATGATTCATCTTTATTTGATAAATATGGAAAAAATATAGAAAAAGCCTTTATATGGCTAAAGTATCAGGACACTGGGGAAGATTCAATGCTTGAACAACAGCCTACAAGTGACTGGTTTGACGCATTTCCCCACAGATATGGACATACTATTAACACCCAAGCACTATATTATAGATCTCTTATATTGAATGGAAGGAAAAAAGAAGCTGATAAACTAAAATGGATGTGTAACAAACATAAAGACAATGCTTTATGGAGTCATGAGTTTGGATTTTATCTTACTTACAGGTGGAAAAACCACGGGAAATATCATGAAAAAGGAGATTGGTTTGATTCTCTGGGAAATTTATTGGCAATTATCTTTGAACTGGCAGATAATAATAAAAGTGAAAAAATTTTAAGTTACATAAAATCAAATAAAATTGACAAACCATATCCGGTAAGATGTATTTATCCGCCATTAACCAAAAATAGCAAATACTGGTATGATTATTTTGAAGATTGCTCTGCAAAAGATCCTTGGCATTACTCCAATGCAGGAATCTGGACTTACATAGGAGGGTTTTATATCCTCGCACTGATTAAAATGAAAAAATTTAAGGAAGCAGAATACCAGCTTGGGAAATTAGCAGAAGCAAATATGCAAAATAATGGAAATTTTGCAGAGTGGCTTAATGGAAAAACCGGAAAAATAGGAACCTCTCAATCAGGAAAAGAAGGATATCAGGGATGGAACGCAGGAATGTATATATTAGCATATGAATCCCTAAAACAAAAAAAATGTTTAATCTAACTTTATTTGAAATGTTGGTTTATCAAGTCTAACATTTTTTTAGCAACAATTTTATAATGAAAGTTTTTTAATGCGTAATCTGCAGCTTCTCTTCCCATCTGTTCTCTTAAAAGGTCGTCTTTTAATAATTTAAGAGTATAATCTGCAAGTTGTAGAACATCTGCCCTATAGGCAAATGTTTTTGGTTTATCAAAAACAATCTGGTGTTTTTCTTCAAAACCCATCCATGGATATGCCCACTCTCTTTCAAGTTTTACTTCAGACTCAACATCAACTAAAAATCCTGTTTTTCCATGGACAATCACATCTCTTGGACCTCCAACATTTATTGAAATTACAGGCTTGCCACATGCCTGAGCTTCCAATTGAATCATTCCAAATCCTTCAAGTCTGGATGGGCCTGCATAGATGTCGCACGCCTGTATCAAAGAGGCCATAAATTCAGGAGAGTATTTTCCAGAAAGATAAATAACTTTATTTTTATCTATGCCAAGCTCATCTAAAAGTTTGTTTTCTTCATGGCCATGGTCTTCCGCAGAAAAGCTGTCATAAGTTTTTAAAACATATTTCCAGTTTGGAAATTCTTTATCTATTAGTGCAAGAGCCTTAAACATCTCCTGAGCTCCTTTACTGGTAACATCTCCACCAGCTGTAAGAATCATTTTATCATGATCCAGAATTCCAAGCAACTCCCTTAATTTTTTCACACCAAAGCTATCCTTATCAACTGAATGAAATACTTCTGGATCAAAACCTATCGGACAAACTTTTATATTGTCCCCCTTGACCCCATCTCTTATATATGTGGATTTAACCCAGTTGCTTGTAGCTACTATTAAAGGCAGATTATTCAATGTGTGATGATAATTTGCAACCCAACCATCTGCATTAAACCAAGGAACTGCCTTAAGCCCGTGGTTCATAGGACTATGTACAACTTCGGGAATATTTCCCCAGTATCCAATTCCCAAAACTATATCTGGATTAAATGCTTTGTACGCATGTAATTTTTGTAGATTATCAGCCCTGTCACATGGCATTACTTCAACTCCATTCTCAACTAACCCTTTTATCAAATAATGTCCCTGCAAACTCTGTCCATCAGGTTCTGGAGGATGTGGATATAAAACCAATATTTTCATTTTATAAGAATAACCTGCTAAATGATTCTTTACTATAACAGCTTAAAGCTTCAAAACTATTTGTTTGAAAACCATACATATTCTTAATAATATTTAACTTGTCCTTATATAACTCTTCATTAAGTTCAATAATTACATCGGATTTTTTAGGAACAGGGAGTTTCAAATCAGGTATTCCCGGAGTTGATTTATCACTTAGTTTATAAGAAAAAAAATGAAGTTCGTCGCATAATAATTTTCCGGTTTTAACCATGATATCAACAGCTTTGTGAATTTCTTTATGTCTTATATGTCCATATTCCCCGTTTTCCCCATGAGTAAAAATATAATTAAAATTCCTAAAAGGGATATTATTCTCAATTACCTGAATAATATAGGAAATTGGTAATGGCTCAAGTTTTTCATCGTCCAGATCAGCAATAATAGGTATTGCCCCATAATATTCACATACTTTTCTAAATTTCGGAGCCCTATCAGGATCATTTGCCCTGCATAAGGAAACTATGGTCCAGTTCCAATCCTTATTTTTCAGTATAATACCTCCCATCCATATCGTCTCATCATCAGGATGAGCAACAATCACCAAAGCTTTTTTATCTGACATAAATAATCCAGATTAAGTGCTTATTTAAAATTTTTTATATTGTTATATAGACAATTTCAAATCACTGGCAACATCAGAGGAAATAATAAACTCTACATTTTTGTGCCTTCTTAAAATACTTGCCGGAATTTTCCTGCTGATTTTTCCTGACAATGTTTTCTTAATAGCAACACTCTTCTTTTTTCCGACAGCAATTAAAATTATCTTTTTTGAATTCATTATCGTCTTAATGCCCATAGTCAATGCATATTTTGGAAAATTCTCGTTAAAGAAATATTTTGAATTTTGTTTTATTGTTGATTTTGATAATTTAACCATCCTTGTTAAACTCTGAAAAGAAGAATTTGGCTCGTTAAAACCTATATGCCCATTAACTCCTATACCAAGCACCTGAAGATCAATGCCGCCTTCCTCTTTTATCATTCTTTCATAATTCTTACATTCTTTTTCATAATCTTTGGTATTTCCGGACAAAAAATGTATGTTTTCCTCTTTTATGTTAACATGTCTAAAAAAATTTTTTTCCATAAAATACCTAAAACTATTTCTGCTTTTTCCTGATATAGGATAATACTCATCAAGATTAAATGTCTTTACTCTGGAAAAATCAAAATGATGTTTTTTATAATGATAAATTAATTCTTTGTAAAAAGGTTTCATTGTCTTCCCGGTTGCCAAACCAAAAACTAAATTTGGTTTCTTTTTTATTTCATTACACACAATTTTGGCAGCTTCCTTGAAAACATCTTTTTCAGTTTTTACAATTAATAATTTAAAATCACTTTTATTTATCATTTCATATTCAAATGCCTGAAAATTTCATTAAAAGAAATTTTCCTGACACTCACAACACTATCTGCACCACCAGCATATATAATCAAGGATTTTTTATCTTTAGTAGGAATGGCAGATGTAGGAAATACGACATTGGCCAGATAACCTTCTTTCTCAAATTTTTCTGAAGGAGATATTAAAGGTTTATTAGGAGAAGACCTTGCTAAAACTATCTCTGGATTTTTTAAGTCCAATAAAGCTGCTCCTGCACTGTAAAATCTTTTTTCTCCTTCCTCTCTCATCCCATGATAAATAATCAGCCATCCTTTTTTGGTTTTTATTGGTGGACATCCTCCACCAATTCTGTCAGCCTCCCATGTTCCAGGTCCTCTTGGCCTCATTAAATTTTTATCTTTACCCCAGTATATCAAATCCCTTGAATATGAAATCCATATTCCAGGTTTAGTGAAGTTAAAAAGACTTTCAGGCCTGTTTAAGGCAACATACTCTCCATTAATTTTTTCAGGAAATAAAACCACATCCTTATTTTGCTCCCTGAATATTAAACCCAAACGTTTCCATTTCTTTAAATCATCTGAAACAGCAAGATAAGTTGATACCCCTTCCTTAACTGAAACTCCTACATAGGTCATATAGTATTTTTCTTCTATTTGTGTAATTCTGGGATCTTCAACACCATAATCGCTCTCATCAGGAACCCCGCTAAATACCGGTTCATGCTCAATCTTATCAATATTATACCCGTCTTCCTTAATAGTTATTTTTCTAAAATGAGAAATATGAGGAAGAATGCATGTTCCGTCCCTCAAATAAATTTCATTCCATTTCCCTGTCTTAAGGACATCCTGCTCCATAATTGTTTTGTATTTTACTTTATATTGATATTTAGAAGTAATAAATGGGCACATTAAAGTTTTTCCTTTCTTATACTGTATGCCTGATTCTGCAACTCTTACATACATAATTATCTTTCCGTTTTTGTCTCTGATGGCTCCTGGATTTAAAACACCAAGTATTTTCCAGTCTTTAAAACTCGGTCTTAAATTATCAGGAGACAATAACACCTTGCTTTTTTGTGACATTTTAACTAAAAGGTTTATTTAATTTATAAACCATTCTATAACTTTTTTTTAGAAATATACCAGATTATATAACTTAGGGATCCTATTCCAAACAATAAAATAATAATTATTAAAACATAAAGAAAATAAGTATTACTTCTCTTAATATTTTCCTGAGAAGAAACTGTGGTTGAATTGTCTGTTAAATTAAATCCAGACTGATTACTTCCTGAAAAAAAGGTATTATTGTTTTGAACTCCCCCAGCTATACCTGCCCCACTTCCAGAGCTTCCACCTCCAGAAGAACCCCTTCCACCAGAAAAATTAGTAGGGGTTTCCTCAGCAGAGTATTTTGAAAATCCAATTACATTAAAAACAAGATTACCATTATTATAATTTATATTAGAGCAAATATTTGAAGGGCATACTTCATCATTCATTAAAACTCTCGGGTTGTCAAAAGGCAAATTGTATAAAGTTAAAGTTGCAGATTTATTCAATTGGGGAGATATGACTGAATTTATTTCTATATGGTTGCTATTAATTATGACTCTTGAATTCAAATCTATCCCATCAGACAGGTTAACAGGAGAATTAAAGTGAATTTTTCCCTTACCTGTTTTCTCCAGAATTAAATTTGGAATATTTGAAGTGTCAATAATAGAAAGATTAGTTGTGGACCCGTCAAAATTATCATAACTAATATTCAAATATTCAAATGCTCCAACATCTACACCTCTGCCTTGTGGAACAAAATTTCCTGAAAAATCTCTTATTAATCCAACATTAGTTCCTGCATCAATCCCAGGAGAATTCTGCAAAAGCCTGAAATTATTATTGCCTGAATCAACAAACAAAGGATTAGTGGTTATTGAATTTGTTGAATTTCCATAAGCAAGACTAAACTCCATGTAATTACTAATACTGGCATTTCCCCATAGTATAAACCCAAAATAAGATTTTCCAAATGCATTATTTTCATAAATATTATTTTTTCCAAGAATTCCGTCATTCTCACCCCCATTTTCCACAAATAATTGATATTCTGAATTATTGACTGCTATATTATTTTTTATAATATTTCCTGTAACAGAATCATTAACCAATTTATAATCTCCATGAACCCATATTCCATATTTATTACCGACAGCAACATTATTGAAAATAGAGTTGTTATGAATTCCAGACCTATTATCACTACCATACAAAGTAAAACCTCCATGAGAATTATTATATGCAATGTTATAATACATTTTTACCCCTACTCCTTGCTCTGCAATAAATCCGTTTTTTGAGTTATTATATGCAATATTATACCTAGCAACACAACCCTCATTGAAAACATCAAAATAAAATCCTGCTCCGCTTCCAGATAAATTTCCATAATTGCTATGTGAAACAGAGTATTCAATTAAAAGATTGGAAGCATTATAAGATCCAATTCCAGTGCCTTCTGTAATAGCAAAACCATTTCCATACGCTGTTGAGTATCTTACAATAGTATTATTTGTTCGAGCTGAAATCTGAATTCCTGATCCTCCATTTCCATATGAAGTGACATTTTGGATAAAACCATTATCATTAGTCAGGTAATTATGTGAATTAGTTGTAAGGACTCCATGACCAAAATTATAGGATGAGATAGAATTTATTATAGTAATATTATCTACATCTCCAGTAGCATTGTAAGCCTGAATTCCAACATTATTTGTTTTATCTGCATGCAATCCGTCTATTGTGATGTAATTTTTTCCTAAAATAGAAACTCCAAGACTCCTGACACTGGCCTCAATACCGGGATTTTGAGGAATTAGATTTGGGTTGCTCAATGAATAAATATATAGAGTATTAGAACTCCAATTCCACTCATATTCATTGTTTAATTGCGTATCCTGCTCAGGAATTCCCCTCACTCCATTAAAAAAAACCTGTTTTGTGGGAGTTGTTAAATTAACCTTCCATATGCCCGAACCCATGTCCTGCCATCCTGTAAGAACATTTGCTCCACTAATTATAGGATTGGGGCCGGAACCATATGCTCCAAAAAATATATGACTGGTAGAATTTCCAGAATTTGGAACATTAAGCTGCTCTCTCCATATCTGGCCTCTTTTAAATAAAACAGAGTCTCCGGGATTTAAAGTCAAAGAATTTATTTTTGAAATAGTTTTAAATGGAAGCAATTCACTTGTACCGGAATTTGAATCATTTCCATTGATAAAATCCACATAATAAGTTGTTCCAACTGGGCTTAAATCGACCTTGATGGATTTTTGAAAATTATTAAACTGATATATAACAAGTATAAATAAAATTACTAACAGAACCAAAACCAGTTTTAACACCTTTAAATTATCCCTATTTACCACTCTTTTCACCATTAAGATAAAATATGTTTTCACACTTTAAAAAGATGTTTGTGCCAAACCCTCTCTCGCCTTCTGAATTTTATAGCCCTGCCAGGATTCGAACACTTACATTCGTAAGAATGGAAGTTCCCGAGAATTTCCAATTCTCGTGGACTGGGACAGGTTCGATTATAGCCCTGCCAGGATTCGAACACTTACATTCGTAAGAATGGAAGTTCCCGAGAATTTCCAATTCTCGTGGACTGGGACAGGTTCGATTATAGCCCTGCCAGGATTCGAACACTTACATTCGTAAGAATGGAAGTTCCCGAGAATTTCCAATTCTCGTGGACTGGGACAGGTTCGATTATAGCCCTGCCAGGATTCGAACACTTACATTCGTAA
>JAWCQN010000005.1:0-53643 GCA_038869755.1 Candidatus Pacearchaeota archaeon
CATTTGATGTTAATGCAGAAAATATTAATCCAGATGCCCCAACTGTTAGTATTTCATTTTACAATATAGAAGATATTTTTTATGACAAAGTGGATATTATTTTTACTTCTCCTTTATTTAATGAATATAGAATTTCAACTGAATTAAAACCTTATGAGAAAAAAACTATTGAAGTGCCGTTGAATTCTCCGGACTTTAAGAAATTGGTTGCTGGTACTTATACGATTAAAACAACTTACATATATAATGGTAGAGCTAATTCTATTGACAGGAGTGTTAAATTACTGGAAAAATCTGGTTTATCTGTTGACGAAGACAGAGCCGGGTTTATAGTAAGGAAATACAGCATCGAGAAAAAAAATGAGGGCAATATTCCTACTATCGCAGATATTTACATTAATAAAGATATTATTTCAAGATTATTTACAACTTTTTCATCTGATCCATATAAAGTTGAAAGGAAAGGTTTTATTGTAACTTACTACTGGCAAAAAGAGCTATCACCTGATGAATCTTTAAAAATAGAATCGACAACCAATCTTACTTTCCCGTTACTTCTTTTGATTGCATTGGTAATTATTGTTTACTTATTCAGGATGGTTTCTTTAACTTATTTGTTAATGAATAAGAGAGTAAGTTTTGTTAAAACAAAGACAAATGATTTTGCTTTGAAGGTGACTTTGAAAGTTAAGGCCAGAAAATTCGTGGAAAAAGTTATTATTTATGACAGGTTGCCGGCTGTTTCAAAACTCCATGAGGACTTTGGAATAAAACCTACAAAAGTCGATTATGAAAGAGGTAGAATTCAGTGGGATATTCCGAGACTTGCAGAAGGTGAAGAAAGAATTTTTACTTATATAATTTATTCAAAGATAAAGGTTGTTGGCAAATTTGAACTTCCTCCTGCGAGTGCTGTTTTCGAAAAGGATGGTAAAGTTCAGCATTCAAAATCTAACAAAGTATTTTTTATTAATGAGCCTAAGGATATTGTTGGACCATGATGGATAAGTTTATAAAACTTTAATTTTACCTATTAATGTCAGACTTAGGTGCAGATGGGTCTTTTTTTCCTCTGTTCTTTCAAGTTTGATCCCCCCTATAGCTCAGTGGTTAGAGCGTCCGGCTGTAGGTTTTACCTAACACAGACATTCCATCGCGGATTAGGATGAAGTGTGATTAGCCCTCTGGGAAGCTGTAAAGGTTCCAAGATTTGTAAAAACCTGTCGTGGTTTTACAGCAGAACCCGGAAGATCCCCAGTTCGATTCTGGGTGGGGGGATTTTTTATATTCAAGAAAATGGATTATTATTCAATTTTGAGTAAGCTTAACAAATCAAAATTTAGGTCTAGTTTTAAGTTAAATGAGAAAGATATTGGAGAAATAAGAAAGGAAGATTATGGAAAAATAAAATACGAAATAAAGGAAATTTTTGAAAAAAGAATTAAGGTTAAATTGGAAAATGACGGGAAACAAACTCCGTTTGGGAAATATTTTGTGTTTAAGGCACAGCATGCTACAGCAACATGCTGCAGAAAATGTATTGAAAAATGGCACAAAATACCTGAAAATAAAATTCTTGATGAAATTGAAATGAATTATCTTACCGGATTGGTTGAAGAATGGATAAGAAAACAATTGCAATAGTTTTTATAAATAGCTTATTGTTTGGTTTTGTTGGTTTAAGATGGGAGAAGTTAAGTGGAGTGCCAGCAGGATTGATGTTGCTAACTATTGCCGTATGAGATACTGGTTGAAGTATGTTGAACATGCTCCTGAATCAATACTGCCTGCTTTTCCTAAAGGTTCTCTCTTACATAATATAATAGTTGGAGGGGAAAATGAAAATGGTGAAAAGGAAAATTTCTGGACCAGGCTTGGTAACACAGGAGATCTTGTAAAAGTTGAAAGGAGTAAAAGAGGAGAGGTAAAAAAATATCATTATAGGGGAAAAGCCAAATATCATGACGCCAAAAGTTTTGCGTTATATGCTATGGGAAAATGGTCTCAAATTCTTTTTAGAGATGATAAATTAAGAAGAGATATTAAAAAAAAGACGTATAGTGGAAAAGAATTAGAAGATGCTGAAAAGAAATTGATTGCGTGGAGAGATGAAAATCATCCATGGGAAATAAGGAATCAGATAGGAGAAATTGCAGAGCAATTATTTGATATACTTATTGATGAAGGAAAGCCTTTTGATACAGAATTAGCATTTGATTTTGTTTTAAGGAATTTGTACTTTGCAGAAAATCCAAAAAATTTGTTCAATTTATGGTTTTCCGGGAGAATTGACGAAGTAAGATTAAGGGATGGAAAAGTGGTTATTAGGGATTATAAATCCGGAAACCCTTTTATTGACCAGATGAAAGTTAAACATGATTTACAATTGACATTATATAATGCTGGTTTATGTTCTTTAGTTATTAAAGATGATAATCTGGCTGAAAAATTGGGTTTATTGGAAAAAAGGGAGAATTATATGGGCAGGAGAAAAGATTATATGGGAAATCCAATTTTTATAGACAATGAATTTGAAGAAGAATTTTTTATGATTGAAGCACCCTTTGTTGCCAAAAAAATGCTGGAAAAAAATCCGGATGTAAGACCAACAAATCTTCCTAAGATTTTGCATAAATCCGTTCGGAGAAATGAGCACTTCTTCGAGCTAATGAGAATGATTAAAGGAACTGAAGAGTCAGTAAATTCCGGAATAATTTATGCTGAAAGAGGGAGAAAATGTGATTTATGCTCTTTTAAATACTCTTGTGAAAAAAAACTGGAGGATGCTTTGGGAGGTGGGCCTAAAGAAGACAATGGCCAGGAATTGTTTGATTTTGTTGGTGCAACTTATGGGAAAAAATTTATTGTCAATGAAGGAAATAATCCAATAACAATAAGTCCTGTTGTTTCTGATATTGAACACGATGTAAAAATATTTAAAAGGCCTCAAAGAAGATTCAATTTTAAAAGGAAAACAAGTTACTGATAATTATTAAACTATCTATTTAATTTTCATAATTTCTAAATAGAAAAATAATTAAAGTAAGAATCATTTTAATATAATGATTGGCAAGAAAATATTTCAAGAACTCACCCCGGAAATTCCAAAAGAAGGAGATTTATACATCTGTTCAGGAGGTTCTTTTTCTTTTGTTGAGCCTTGTATTGTAAGTAGCGTTGAGGATAACGGATTTTTTTATAGGTCAAGAAGGTTTATTGGAAAACATGTTTATGGTTTAGGTATGGGTATACTGATAAAAAATTATGACAATGAAATAAAAATATATGCGGACAGACCATTCTTGGAATATTTAGAAAGACTGGAGAGAAGCAAATAATAAAAAACTAATCTTTTTTCATATGCACTTCAAGTTGAGGGAATGGAATTGATATTTTATTCTTATTGAGTGCGTTGTAAATTTTTGTATTAGCCTCATCAATTGCACTAAACCTGTTTTCATATGAATCTACATAAAAATATGCTTTAAAATTTAATGAAGAGTTGCCCATCTCTGTAAACCTTACTAATGGCTCAGGATCATTAATAAAATGAGATACAGATTTGATTTCTTTAATTACTATGTTTTTCACTTTTTCAATATCAGAACCATAGGCAACTCCGAATGGTATAACAACCCTTGATTTTGGTTCTGGAAGTGCAATATTCTGTATTTTGCTTTCAGCAAGTTTATTATTTGGGACAATTATAAGTTCGTTGTCAAATGTTTTTATTTTTGTACTCCTAAATCCTATTTTTTCCACTGTTCCCTTTGTGTCAATATCCAGATAAACAACATCTCCAGTTCTTAATGATTTATCTAATATCATAGAGATTCCAGAAAAAATGTTGCTCAATGTCGGTTGTAATGCCAGAGCAACCGCCAGTCCAGCAATTCCCAATCCTGCCAATAATGGACCAATCTCAAATTCCCACAAATCAAGTATGAAAAGTATTGCAATAATTATCATTGAGATCCTTAATGAGTGTTGAATTAATGAGGCCAAGTTTTCATCAATCTTTGTTTTTGTTTTTCTTGCGAATTTTTTCCATCCGTTTGATATAATAATCCCCAACAAGATATATGCAAGGTATCCTGAAGTAAGAATTACCAACGAAAAAATTATCTTGTTAATAACTAAATGAAGGTTTTCACTGAAAGGTAACTCTCTTAAAGGAATTGCGCTGCTTAAAAGGAAAACAATTATTATTAATGGTGTCGATGATTTGTTTAACAACATGTCATCAAATTCATTTTTTGTTTTCCTTGTAAGAAAAGAAATTGTTTTCAGAAATATGCTGACAAATATTTTAATAAAAAGAAGAATTATTGCAGATAGAATAATAGCTCTTAAATAATCATTCTGAATATAACTTTCCATCACCATTAATTAAAAGAGAAAAAATATACTTAAATACTTTATGATATATTTTACATTGCTGTTTTTTTAATATTATATTTAAATTGCAGAATCCTGGATAATAATAAAATTTAAAAAGCCAGCATATTTAAGAAAACTAAATATCTAAATAAAGAGGATCTATGGTTAAAATAAACAAATTTGAGGACGGTCTGGACGAACTTGATGGAGGATTACTCTCTGAAGATGATGACGATATCGGTGAATTTCCAGTAGATATTGATGAAGATGGTTGGGATGATTAATTTTTTATCCCTTTTTTTTAACGCATAATTTATTTAAACTAATGTTTTCTTTGAGTTTTATGTTAATTGGTTTGGTTGGAAGACCTAATTCAGGAAAAAGCACTTTTTTTAAGGCTGCAACCTTGTCAAATGTATTAATTGCAAATTATCCGTTTGCGACAATCAAACCAAATCATGCCATGGCTTATGTTAAGATCCATGACTTGGCTGCTGATTTTGGAAAGGTTAGTAATCCTAGGGAAGGATTTGTTAAAGAAGAGTGGAGGTTTGTTCCTTTTGACTTGATGGATGTTGCAGGTCTTGTTAAGGGAGCTTCAGAAGGCAAGGGATTGGGAAATGAATTTTTGAATGATTTGGCATCAGCAGACGCGTTTATACATATTGTTGATATGTCTGGGGAAAGTGATGGAGAGGGAAAACCAAGTGAGAATTATTATCCCGGGAATGATATTCTAATGATTGAAAATGAACTTGATTTATGGTATTTTGGCATATTAAGGAAAGTTTGGAAAGGTTTTTCAAAAAAAGTTGAAGCGGAGAAGACTAATTTTGTTGAAGCAGTATTTACTCAGTTTTCAGGGCTAAAAGTTACAGAAGATAATATCAAATCAGCAATGAAGAAGTCTAATCTAAACTTTTCAAATCCAAGTAAATGGTCTGAAGAAGAGTTGAAAGATTTTGCAAAATCACTCCGAAGAGAATCAAAAAAAATGGTTATAGCTGCCAATAAAATGGACAGGCCCAAATCAAAGGAAAATTTTGAAAAAGTAAAACATGAATTTTCTTATGAAATTGTTCCGTGCTTTGCTGAAGGAGAGCTAGCTTTAAGAGAAGCTGATAAGCATGGTTTAATAGATTATGTTCCAGGAGAGGATAAATTTGAGGTTATTGGAGAATTAAATGAAAAACAAAAATCTGCTTTGGAGAATATAAAAAAAATTATAGAAGAATATGGATCAACAGGGGTTCAGAAAATTCTTAATAAGGTAATATTTGATTTGTTGGGGTATATAGCTGTTTATCCTGCCGGTTTGAAATTAACCGATTCAAAAGGGAATATTCTTCCTGACTGTTTTTTAATGCCTCCAAATTCAACTGCCTTGGATTTTGCCTATAAACTTCATAGTGATATAGGAAAAAATTTTGTCAAGGCAATTCATATAAAAACAAAGCAGGCTGTTGGTAAAGACTATAAATTAAAACATCTTGATGGTCTGGAAATCATGACGAAATGACAATCACTACATGGTTTATGTAAAATCAGAGCCAAGAAATAATAAATAAGATATTGGATTAATAAAATTTTAAAAAGATATTTTAAAAAAGAGATTATTTTAAAAAGAGGAGTGTTTTCAAATAATAAACTATTTGAACTAAAATGAGGAAGATAATTTATAATAATTTTGATAATAAATTTATATTTGGTATATATGTCAATTAGATATTATTTTGATGATGGGCTGCAGAGAAAAGCAGAAGAAATATCTAAAAAGTTATTTCCTCACATAAATATAGAGAGAGTTAAATGTTTTAGGAGTGTAGGGAGTAGTTCGAGTAACACTATTGCAAGATGCCATACTATTGGAAAATTAATGCAGTTAACCATAGGTGTTAAAGCTCATTATGGTATAGAATTTATATCTGAAAATTTTGATAAACTATCTGATGAAGAAAAAACTAAGGTTATTATTCATGAATTAATGCATATTCCAAAGAGTTTTGGTGGAGGGTTTAAACATCATGATTATGTATGCGACAAAAATATAAATATGTTTTATAATAAACTGAACAGTTTAAATATTAGGAATAATGAAAACAAAAAACTTAAGGATTTTTTCTGGCAGTGAGAGTATTGTGGTGAAAAATGTTAGAGAAGTTGAAGGAATTAATATCTTTAGAGGATTGATGTTTTCATCGAAGGACAATTCAAATGCTTTATTATTCAATATTAAATCCGGTTTACATAGTCTTTTTGTTTTTTATGATTTTTTGGTTTTATGGCTTGATTATAAAAATAAGATTGTTGATTTTAGAATTGTTAAACCATTTAGATTTTATATAAATACAGATAAGGAATATTCTAAAATACTGGAAGTTCCAATTTCCCGACGATATTCAGGGATTGCTAATTTTATCGTCGGGGAAAAGTTTAAAAACCGGTTTATCTTATTATGATTAACAATTAATAAAAGGAGGTTTATATGGGAACTGTTCTTATAAAAAATGCCGTCAAGAGAAAGCCAGGTTACCTTTACTATGTTGATGGAAAGGGAAATGTCTGTGAAGCAAAAATGGCCCGTGGCGGAAAAAAGAAAGCTAAAAAGAAAAAAAGATAAATTCTAATATTTTTATTTTTCCTATTTCTATTTTTAATTTATTCGTTAATGTTATAAACCAATGATTTTACCTTATATGTACTTATGAAAATAAAGATTATGTGCTTAATATAAGGTTATCTTAAACAGATTTATCTTAAAAAGTTAAGATTGAAATAAAATGATACTTGGAATTGAATCAACAGCTCACACTTTTGGAATCGGTATAGTCCATAATGAAAAAATATTGGCAAATGTTAAAGACTCGTATACCACTGAGAAAGGAGGGATTATTCCTGTTGATGCTGCAAAACATCATAAGGAAGTTGCAGAAAAAATTTTAAGCAAAGCTTTGGTTGATTCTGGTATCGGTTTGGAAGATATAGATGCAATTGCACTCTCCCAAGGGCCCGGATTATCTCCATGCCTGTTAGCTGGAAAAGATTTTGCCAAGAAAATAGCTAAAGAACTAAATGTTCCTCTGGTTCCTGTTAATCATTGCATAGCACATCAGGAGATTGGAAGGATTACTGGTGCAAAGGATGCTGTAATGTTGTATGCTTCTGGAGCCAATACACAGATAATTGCTTATGCTTCCGGAAAATATAGGGTTTTCGGAGAAACTTTGGATTTGGGAGTTGGGAATTTTATTGATACCTTTGCCCGCCATATAGGTTTGGGGTTTCCCGGAGGCCCTAAAATAGCAAAAATTGTTGAAGAAGCTAAAAAGCCTAAATATATAGAATTACCTTATAGTATTAAAGGGATGGATGTAAGTTTTTCCGGTTTGCAGACTAAATTAAGTCATCTTTATAATTCAAAAAAGCATTCAATTGAGGATTTATCTTATAGCATGCAGGAAAGTGTTTTTTCTATGTTAATAGAGGCAAGTGAAAGAGCTCTTGCACATACTGGAAAAAAAGAGTTGGTTTTGGCAGGAGGAGTTGCATGTAATAAAAGACTTCAGGAAATGGCAAGAATTATGTGTGAAGAGAGAAATTGTAAAATGTTTGTTCCTGAAAATTCACTTCTTGTTGATAATGGAGCCATGATCGCTTTTACCGGGGAAATTATGTATAAGTCAGGAATTTTGATAAAGCCCGGAACTAAGGAGTTTGATGAGTTAGACATAAAGCCGAAGCAGAGGACTGATGAAGTTGAAGTCAAGTGGAGATAAGATTTATAAACCCATTTTATAATTAGATTATAACCTATGAAGTAAATCTTCATTTAAAATAGATTACGGAGGTCCGCATGGATTTCTATTCAATTGTTGAAAAGGCGAGAAAAACAGGAAAAATTGAAAAAGGAACTAATGAAGTAACCAAAGCTATTGAGAGAGGTACTGCCAAGCTGGTTGTAGCTGCCAAAGATGTAGATCCGAAGGAGATTACTCATCATCTTAGCATTTTATGTAAGGAGAAAGGCATAAAGTTCGGAGAGGTTGATAGCAAACAAAAGCTTGGAATCTCGGCAGGAATAAAAGTAGCATGTAGTTCAATAGCTATAATTCAGCCCGGTGATGCCGAGAAAGATGTAAGCAATTTAAAGTAATCTGTTTATACAAAATATTAAAATGAAGGAAAGTATAGGAAAAGCGGCAAGAGAATTAACTAATGGAAATAAGATGTTAGATAATGGAAGAGAGTCGTGCCCTTTCTATTATCCGGATTTGAGATGTAATGCAGGGATTTTTTCAAATTGCATCCATATTGAAGGAGAAGAGTATCATTCATGTATGATTTATCAAAATTCTGTTAATAATAGGGTATAGAATGGCTCAGCAAAAACCACAGCAACAGCAGAAAAAAGAAAAATTAAGTATTAGTGAGGAAGCTGTTCCGGCTGTTGTTGAGGCGATAATGGGGAGAACAGGTTTCAGGGGAGAGGTTACTCAGGTTAGGGTTAAAATATTGGGTGGAAGAAATTCTGGAAGAACAATGAGAAGAAATGTTAAAGGGCCGGTAAGAGTTAATGATATTTTAATGTTGAGAGAGACTGAAATTGAAGCAAGAAGAATAAGGAGCAAAGTTACAAAGGGAACTTATACTTAAAATGAGAAGAGATAAACAGATGCAAATAAAAACTGGAGTATTTAATTTTAAGGAAATTGAAGATGGATTATTAAAGATATTAGGAGATGGTTTGATGGTTGGAACACTTGTTTTAGATGCGTCAAAATTTAAGGATCCTAACTCATATATTCTTGGAATTTTAGATTATTTTAATTCTAAATCTTACGAGGCCTCTGCATCTCCTATTGGAGATGAAAATGGACACTTATACTTAGTTTCATATAAACCAATGGAAGATATTATGAGGAAGATATAAAATGCCGGAATGTTCATTTTGCCATAAACATTATGATATACCAAGAGGATTAACCTATGTTTTAACTAATGGGGATATTTTATATTTCTGCTCTTCTAAATGCCATAAGAACTGGAAGCTTGGAAGAAAACCAGAAAAGGTTAATTGGATAAGGAAAAAGGATAAGAGGACTTTACCTAAGGAAATAAAAGAAGAATAGTAAAACTAAACTCAAAGGCGGCAATAAATTCTTGTAAATGTTATTTGATGAAGAGTATATAGCTTTAATTTATTCAAATGTGCCTAAAGAAGAGACTTGCCATTAGGAATTTGCTTTCATTTTATCGTCGATAAATGCTTATTTTTATATGGAAAGCTTTTTAAAGGTAAGAGGCTTTTTTTGGATGTAAATTTATAGAAAAATTACTAAATTTTCTAAAATTTTATAAAAAATGTCAGAAGAATATAGTGCAAAAAGTATCAAGGTCCTTGAAGGATTGGAAGCAGTAAGAAAGAGGCCCGCGATGTATATAGGCTCTACTTCTAAGGAAGGCTTGCATCATTGTTTTTATGAGGTTATTGATAATTCTATAGATGAAGTTCAGGGCGGTTTTGCCAATCTGATTGAAGTTAGGATAAACAAAGATGGGAGTTTGACAGTTATTGATAATGGTAGGGGAATTCCGGTTGATAAACACGAATCAGGAAAGTCTGCTTTGGAGATTGTTATGACTAAATTGCATGCAGGAGGTAAGTTTGAAAGCAAAGCATATCAGATTTCTGGAGGGCTTCATGGTGTAGGAGTTTCATGTGTAAATGCTCTATCTAAAAAACTTATTGTTCAGGTGAAAAGAGACGGGAAAATTTATGAGCAGACTTATAAGATAGGAGTTCCTCAAGGTCCTGTCAAGGTGATTGGAACAGTTAAAAATGGAGAAACAGGCACTTTAGTAACTTTTTATCCTGATGATGAAATATTTTCAACTCTCAATTTTGATTTTTCGGTTATTGTAACCAGAGTAAGAGAGCTGGCTTTTTTAAATCCCGGGGCTAAGATAATTGTTAAAGATGAAAGAGATGGAAAGAAAGAAGAGTTCTATTATGATGGAGGATTAACAGAGTTTGTTAAGTGGATTAATCGTTCAAAATCTCCTATACACAAGCCTATTTATTTCAAAAAACAGACTGATTCAACAATAATAGAAGTGGGTATCCAGTATGTTGATGGCTATCAGGAAAATATTTTTGGTTTTGTAAATACAATTAATACAGTTGAGGGAGGAACTCATATTTCTGGGTTTAAAACAGCTTTAACAAGAGTTATAAATGATTATGCTACTAAGAAAGGAATTTTAAAAGGGAAAGATGAAAAGCTAACTGGAGATGATGTTCGTGAAGGACTCACTGCTATTGTTAGTATTAGAATTAAAAACCCGCAGTTTGAAGGACAGACAAAAACCAAGCTTGGAAATTCAGAAGTAAAGAGTTATGTTGATTCAGCTTCTTCAATTGCCCTTACAGAGTTTTTCGAAGAAAATCCTGATATTGCCTCAAAGATTGCTAATAAATGTATTTCAGCTGCCAAGGCAAGAGAGGCTGCAAGAAAAGCAAGGGATTTAGTTAGGAGAAAATCTATTGCTGGTTTTTCTGGATTGCCCGGAAAATTAGCTGATTGCTCATCTAAAAAATTTGAACAGACTGAATTATACATTGTAGAAGGAGATTCTGCAGGAGGAAGTGCTAAAATGGCAAGAGATAAGGAATTTCAGGCTATTTTGCCATTAAAAGGAAAACCATTAAATGTTGAAAAGGCAATGCCTCTTAAAGTTTTAGGAAATGATGAAATTGTTAATTTAATCACAGCTATTGGGACAGGAATTAAAGAAAATTTTGATATTAAAAAGTTGAGATATGCTAAGATTATAATAATGAGTGATGCAGATGTTGATGGACAGCATATTAGGACTCTCCTCTTAACATTTTTTTATAGATATGTTCCGGAGTTAATTGAGGATGGACATGTTTATGTTGCTATGTCTCCTCTATATAGAATAAGGGTTAAAGGAAAGGCGTATTATGTTTACACTGATGAAGAGCTGGAGAAAACACTAAAAAGTTTTGGTGGAGGAGAGAAAATAGATGTTCAGAGATTCAAGGGATTGGGAGAGATGAACCCTGAACAACTTTGGGATACAACAATGGATCCTAAAAAAAGAATACTGAAAAAAGTAACTGTTGATGATGCTGTTAGAGCCGACGAAGTATTTACAATGCTCATGGGAGATGCAGTAGGTCCAAGAAGAAAATTTATTGAAGTAAATGCAAATATTGCTGAGCTGGATATATAAAAATATGAGGATTAATTTTGATATTAAAAAATAATAGAAGTAAATTATTATGTTTTAAAGGATAAAAATGCCAAAGAAAAGAAAAGACAAAGAGGAAAATGAAGAAGATTCAGATGAATTTTCTGATGATGAAGGAAGTGAATCTGTGAAAGAGCAGGAATTTGAGAATGGAGAGGTTGAGACTCTATCTAAAGGAGAAATTAATCTTAAAGATTTGGGAGAAGATAGGATTATTAATACTGAAATTTCTACAGAAATGCAGAAAGCATATATTGATTATGCTATGTCTGTTATAGTCTCTCGTGCATTGCCTGCTGTTGAAGATGGTTTAAAGCCTGTTCATAGGAGAATTCTTTATGCAATGTATCAAATGGGTTTGGATAAAGGCCCTACCAAAAAATCAGCAAGTATAGTTGGGGAGGTAATGGGAAAATATCACCCACATGGAGATGCTGCAATTTATGATTCTTTGGTTAGAATGGCTCAGGATTTTTCTTTAAGGTATCCTTTAATTCATGGACAGGGTAATTTTGGGTCAATGGATGGAGATGGCGCTGCTGCTCAAAGATATACTGAGGCCAAACTTAATAAAATTTCCTTAGAGCTATTACAAGATCTTGATAAAGAAACAGTTAATTTAACAGATACTTATGACAATTCAAGAAAAGAACCTCTCGTTTTGCCGGGCAAACTTCCAAATTTATTAATAAATGGAAGTAGCGGGATAGCAGTTGGAATGGCAACTAACATTCCTCCTCATAATCTAACAGAGGTTTGCGATGCTATAATTGCTTTGGTTGATAAACCTACTCTGGAAATTAGAGATTTGCTTGAAATAATAAAAGGACCTGATTTCCCGACCGGAGGAGTTATGGTTGCTGAGAACTTGTTGGAAATGTATTCAACAGGGAAAGGAGCTGTAACTTTGAGGGGGAGTATTAAAACAGAGAGTGGTAAAACAAAGGACGCAGTAGTTATAGATGAAATTCCTTATCAGGTTAATAAATCTGAACTTGTTAAACAGATTGCAGAGCTTGCAAGAGATAAAAAACTAACAGATGTTTCTGATATAAGAGATGAGAGCGCTAAAGGAAAGGTTAGGATTGTTATTGAACTAAGAAAAGGAATTGACCCAAAATTTACTATAAACAGGTTGTATAAAAGCACTAATTTACAGACAAGATTTAATGCAGCTTTTGTAGCCTTGGACAATGGCGTTCCAAAAACAATGAATTTGAAACAGATTCTGGAAGCTTACATTTTATACAGAAGAAAGATAATAAGGAAAAGAAGTGAATTTGATCTGAAGAAAGCAGAAAACAGACTACATATTGTTGAAGGCCTTTTGATTGCCCAAAAACAAATTGATAAAGTTATAGAAACAATAAAGAAGAGTAAAGCAACGTTAGAAGCAAGTGAAAATTTACAGAAGAAGTTTTCTTTGACTAAAAAACAGGCCGAGGCTATTTTAGAAATAACGCTTAAACAGCTAACTGCTCTGGAAAGAGAGAAATTAGAAAATGAAGAAAAATCACTTAAAGAATTAATTAAAGAATTGAAGATAATTCTTGGAGATGAAAAAGAAATTTTTAAAATTATTAAGAAAGAACTAAATGAGTTAAAGAAAAATTATGGAGATAACAGGAGAACTAAAATTATTAAAGCTGTTAAAGAGATAGAAGAAAAAGATCTTGTATTAAAAGAAGATGTTGTTATAACAATAACTGAAAAAGGTTACATAAAGAGAATGCCATTTAAGGCATACCATGAGCAAAGACGTGGGGGTAAAGGAGTTATTGGGGCTGATCTGGCAACTGACGATTTTGTCAAACAAATACTTACCTGTTCAACACATGACTACCTTCTTTTATTTACAAAAAGAGGCAGATTAATGTGGCTGAAAGCCCATAAAGTTCCTGAAATGCAAAGGTCTGCGAAAGGCCAGGCAATTGTTAATCTTCTTAGTATTAAGGACGATGAGATATCAAGTGTTATGGCTGTAAAAGATTTCAAGGATTACCTGTTTATGGTAACTAAACTTGGAATGGTTAAAAAAATTAGTTTAAGTATATTTGCAAAGCCAAGAAATGTTGGAGTTAGAATAATCAATCTGCCAAATGATAATTCAGACTCAGTTGTTGATGTTAAGAGAATTGTTGATAAACAGGAAGTAATGTTGATGAGTGCTGAAGGACAGGCAATTAGGTTTAATTCAGATGAAGTTAGAAATATGGGAAGAGCCAGTTATGGGGTATCTGGAATTAAATTAGATAAGGAGGATTATGTAGTTTCAATGGAAATAGTGCCTATGGAAAAAACTAAAACAACTATTTTGACTATAACAGAAAAAGGTTATGGAAAAAGATCTTTGGTTGAAGATTATAGGTTGACAGGAAGAGCCGGAAAAGGAGTTATTAATCTTAAGGTAACTGATAAAACAGGTAAGGTTATAAGAACTATTGAAGTTGATGAAAAAGATACAATAATTGTAACAACAAAGAAAGGAATGGTTATAAGGACCAAAGTTAAATCTATAAGGGTTATGGGAAGAGCTGCTCAAGGCGTGAGAATAATTAATTTGAAGCAGGGTGATAGGGTAGGAGATGTTGCCAAATTACAGGAGGATAAGGATGTTTCTGTTGAAATTGATAACAATAATTCTTAAAAAGATTAATTTTCTCAGAAATAGATGGATCAGGATTGGGTTAGTTACGATTTGAATAAGATTAAAGAGATTTATGATTCTTTAATTGAATGTGAGAAATTAAAATCATGTGGCTCTGGAGAGGAATTTTTAAATGTTGTTGAACAGATAATTGGAGATTCTGAATGGAAAAATTCTTTAAGCAGATTTATTACTCAACAAACCCATGATTATTTAGGGAAAAGGTATAATTATAATGAAGGAGTAGGATTTAAGGGTTTAAATGGAAGATATTTTACTCATAATGAGTATTGCAGATATAGGGATAAAATTTTGAGGGCCATTGTTTCTAAGGCAATCATTGTTAAGTCGTATGGCTACGGAGAATTGTTGCATGAAAATGGATTAGTAGGCTACTTGGCCAGGCTGGAGACAGATAATTCCAGATATAACCCTTTTGAGAAATAATTATTTAAATTTTTAAATATGTATTTCTTTATATATCAGATTAGATAGAAATGGAAAATAATATTTTATTGGATTTCTTAATAGGTATTTTTGGTAATTATCCTATTTTAATTTCTTTTTTTTCAGGATTATTTGGAGGAGAATTAACTATTATCGCGTTATCGTTTATCGCTGAATCAGGATATATGTCCTTATGGAACATTATAGTTTTTACAACATTGGGATTAAATATTTCTGATTTAATTATATTTTTAATAGGTAGAGCTCATTATGTTAGTAATTTAAAACAAATTGAATTTTTTTCTCCACATTTCAAGAAAGTTGATAAATTTATTATTAAGTGGAGTAAAAATAATTTGTTTTTGGTTATTTTTTATGCCAAGTTTATCTATGGAGTAAGTATCCCAACTTTGATTTATCTCGGAATGAAAAAAATTAAAATACATATATTTTTAATATATACATTTTTAATAAATTTAATTTTTGTTATTATTTTCATGGTTATAGGAATAATTGGAGCTAAAGGTTTTGCATTAGTTGTTGATTATTATAAGAATATTCACCTCACAATTTCTTTTTTAATACTATTCATTGTCTTATTAGTTGTTATAAAAAAATGGTTAAATATAAAGTTAATAAAAGGGCAAAAGAAATAAACTTAGTTTCTAATTCAAAAAGAATAGTGTTTTTAATTCACGGTTATACTGGGAGCCCTACGGATTTTAATAAGCTTCCATTTTTGCTCCATAAAAAATTAAAATCAAATGTAAAAGTTGTTTTGTTAAAGGGGCATGGAACAAATGTAAGTGATTTGAATAACTTTAAATCTTTTGAAGATTATAGAAATCAAGTTGAAGACGAGTTTCTTAAAATTTATAATAAAAAGAGAGATATTGTTGTTGGAGGGTATAGTTTTGGAGGACAATTGGCTTTATATTTAGCATCAAAATATAAAGTTAAAGGTGTTTTTTCTATTTCAGCTCCGTATCCTCTTTCATTTTTTCTTACTTCTAAGCCGCTGGCTTTATTATGTATGATTAAAAAAGAATGGAAAAAGCCACTTCCAAAAAAAGAAATAAAAATGAGAAAAAATGCATTTTATTATATGCATATGCCAGGACATACTCTTCATATACTAAGGCATGGTTATAAAACTTTAAAGAAAGTGCTTCCTAATGTCAAAGCCCCTTTGTTGTTGATAAATTCTAAAGAAGATATATGGATTCCATCCAGAAGTGCTCATTTGTTGTCTAAAAAAGCCGGATCTGTGAAAAAGGAGATACATATTATTGACCATAAAGGACATAATTTATTCTATTCTAATAAGAAAAAAGAAATATATTCGAAAATAATAAATTTTTTATCTTCTGTTTATAATGAAAGTAAATAAGAAAATATTAATTTTGCATGAAAATATTGGTTTTGGACATACAAAAGTTGCTGAAGTAGTTGGAGAATATGTTAAAGAAAAATATAAGGGTTGTGATTTACTCGTTACAAATGTTATAGGTAAGTATAACCCATTTATAAAATATTTTATTACTAAAATATATTTTTTTATGATTAATTACTTGCCATACCTCTGGGAATTTTTACACGAAAAAAAAGAAATTAGTTCTTTTAACAGGTTTTTTATAAATTTATTTATATTTTTAATGAAACCAAGTTATAGAAAAATAATTTCTGATTTTAAACCAGACTTTGTTATTTCTACTTATGCATTTAGTGTTGGAGTTGCATCAAAATTAAAAGACGAGGGTTTTAGGTTCAAATTGATAGGGTTAGTAACTGATTTCAATGTCCATGGTTATTGGATATATGATAATGTGGATTATTATTGCATCCCTTTTTCAAATTCTATAAATAAAGAATTGAAAAGTAAGATTAGTGGAAAGATAGTGGTAACTGGGATTCCGGTAAGTAATGTATTTTATAGGAAAAAGGACAAAAATTTCTTAAGGAATAAATTGGGTTTTAAGCAGGATGTGCCACTTATTTTAATTGTAGGTGGAGGAGAAGGTATTGGTAAGATTAGCGAGATTAATTATACTATAGATAATCTTAAATATGATTTGCAAAAAGCAATTATAACCGGAACTAATATTAGGTTATTTAATAAGTTGTTAAAAACAAAGAATAAAAAATTTACTAAAATATATGGTTTTGTGAATAATATCGACGAATTTATAGAAGCAAGCGATATAGTGGTAAGTAAGGCTGGAGGAAGTTTTTTATCGGAATGTGTGGCAAAAAGAATTCCACCAATAATTTATGGTAACCTTCCTGCACAGGAAAGGAATAATGCAGAATTTTTCTCTAAAAAGTTTATGGGGTTTTATACAAAAAATTTAGATGAACTAATTTTATTGATTGGAAAATTGATGAATAATAAAAATTTGATTAACAGATATTCATTAAATATGAAAAAATTTTCAATGGATAATGCAAGTAAAAAAATATTAAATATAATACTTAAATGTAAATAGTTTTTTATTTAGTTAAAATAAAGAATTATTTTAAGTTTGTTATTTTTTCTTTTTAGCTTCTATTTTTTTAAATTCAGTGTATTTCCATAAAGCTTTTGGTATTTTAATAGAACCATCTTTTTGTTGGAAATTATCCACTAAACAAGCTATCATTCTTTCTGTGGCAATTGCTGTATTGTTTAATGTATGTATAAATTTTAGCTCATTTTTATCCTGAAATTTTGTGTTTGATCTTCTTGCCTGATAATCTAAACAATTTGAACACGAACCTAATTCCCTATAGGCTTCTTGGCTTGGAAACCATCCTTCAAAATCAATGGTTTTTGTCGGAACCTTTCCCATATCCTGAGAAGCAAGGATTACAAACCTGAATGGTATCTCTAATTTCTTTAATATTTCCTCTGAATTTTTTAGTATTAAATCAAATTCCTTCCACGAATTTTCCGGTTTGCAAAATACAAACTGCTCTATTTTTTCAAATTGGTGAGTTCTGAATATTCCTTTTGTATCTTTTCCATGTGATCCTGCTTCTTTTCTAAAGCATGGGGAAATTCCTGCAAATCTTGCCGGAAGATTTTTTATGTCTATTATTTCATTCATATAATATGCGTTTATGGCATGTTCTGCTGTTCCAATCAAATATAAATCTTCTTTTTCTATTTTATATATCATTTCTTCAAAGGCTCCAAAGGGTATGGCTCCCTCAAGCGCATCTTTTCTTAACATATAAGGTGGTTGGATTAAAGTAAATTTTTTATTTTTCAAGATATCTAAAGCGAAATTTATTATGGCATAATTTAATTTTACTATATCTCCTTTTAGGTAATAAAATCTTGATCCAGAAACTTCAGAGGCTTTTTTTGTATCTAATAAATTTAATGTTTCTAATAAATCTGTGTGGTCTTTTAATTTAAATTTTGGTTTTTTTATCTTTCCATGGTTTTTAATGACTTTATTTTTGGAACTATCTCCTATAGGAACAGACTTATCAACAATGTTTGGTATTTCTTTTAGTATGTAGTCTCTTTCTTCTTTTTTTTCACCCATTAGTTTTTCTTTTTCTTCCAGCTTTTTTGGAATTTCTTTCGCTTCTTTTATTAGAGATTCAAATTTCTTATTGTCCTTTTGCTTTTTTGCTTTATTAATTTCTTCAGAAATCCTGTTTCTTTTACTTCTTAACTCATCAACTTCAGTTTTTAATTCTCTCCATTCTTTGTCTAATTTAAGAAGGTTATCAACTTCATTTGTAGAAAGGCCCCTTTTCTTTTGGCTTTCCTTTACTATTTCAGGATTATTTCTTATAAGATTTATGTCTAACATGGCAGGGAATAGATTGTTATGTATATAAATTTTTTTAAGTTTTATTTTATATCTTTTTTATGGAAGGTTGATTAAATTTTCTCTCTTTTTTATTTCAATTTTAATAATAGGGCTTATGTTTGCAATATTATACATTCCTTTTTTCTATGAATCTTCTATTTATTTTTTAATTTAAAATTTTAGAAAGTGGATAAGAATTTAAAGACTCCTTTACTAATATAAATATCATCACGCTTTGGGCTGTGGTGATTGGGCAACTCACACGCGGCGTGGGTTGCTCTCTTTTATCAAAATAAAATTTTGAAGATTGTAAGAGTAAGCTTTTTAAACCACCTTCGAGATATCTATTTAGTTAAAATGGCGCAGGTAGTCAGAATAAAATTAAGTAGTATTAATATAGAGCAGTTAAATCAAATAACCAGCACTATAAAAGATATAGCCGGTAAGGCAGGAGTTAATGCTAAAGGCCCAATACCTTTGCCTACCAAGAAGCTTAAAGTTACTACAAGAAAATCTCCTTGTGGAGACGGAACAGCTACTTTTGACAGATATGAAATGAGAATTCATAAGAGGGTTATTGACTTGCCAAGTAACGATAAAGTTCTCCATAGTATTATGAGGCTTCCAATACCTAAAAGTGTCAATATCAAAATAGAAATGAAGGGTTAAAAAATTAATTAAACTTTTATATTTGAATCCGGAATGTTTTTTGAATGAGCGTCTAATCTTCCAGCTATCAGACAAGCCCAACAAGTATGTACAGAACCATCTTTCTCTTTTATAATTCTTTCTCCTTTACATTCAGGACAAAATTGGTCTCTTGAATTATTTTCCATAAAAAATTTAGTGTTATGGTATTTTTAATTATTGTGGTTATTAAGAAGCGATTTTTAATACACGTCTTTTAATATATTAAGGTTTATAAATTACTATATTATCCTGTTTTTATGCCCGGATGGCACAATGGTACTGCACAAGATTGGAAAGCGAAGGATAATCTAAAAATCTTGGTCCAGAAATGGACTTCCAGGTTCGATTCCTGGTCCGGGCGTTTAATCATTTTGAATAATGCTAATATTATAATAAGTTTATAATAAGTTAAAGAAAGAGCCTATTATTTGTAATATTCCATAAATTATTAACCATGTTCCAACAACTATATTTAAGGCTCTTCTCCAGATAAGGACTACTATTCCTGCAATTATTGTTATAACTGGTATTGCTGAAGATATTAATGTCACCATTTTTACTTTAATTTTAGGAATTTCTTATTTAAATATTCTTTCTTTTTGATTTATATTTTCTTCTTTAATAGTGTCTGTAATAATCTCCGTAATAGGAATAACTTCTTGAATTATAGTAAGAAGAGCTGCTATAATCGTAATATCGGCCATAATACCTGTCATAATAATATCCTCCCGGGTATGGACCCCAGTCTACTCTATAGGTTTGTCCATAGCTGAGATATCCCGGGTAAGTGTATGAATAATATCCAGAATAGTATGCCGGCCCATAATAACTTTCCCTGTAATATTCATAATTTGAACTTGTATAAGAAGAATATGTATATCTGTAATTATCATAATTATAATAAGGGTAATGACCATATGCAGAAATAACCTGAATGCTCAATAATAATGTTGTAATAATGAAGACACTTTTAATTTTCATATTTCTTTTACGCTTATTATTTATATAAATATTATTGTGTTAACCAGTTTAGTTTAAAAAGTATGTTTTAGTATTTAGTTTATGGTTTTATTTTTTAATTATATAAAGAGGTATAAATGGTTTATAATATTGGCTTTATCTCTCGCGGCAGTAAATCAGGTTTTTTCACTTTTAGATCCGCAGATTACAAGACTTCTCATTGATAACTATGCTGTTAAATATAGTGAACTTTCAAGAGATGTTTTTCTTAAGGGAGTTTTGCTACTTTTGTTAGGATATATAGGAGTTGCTTTTGTTTCGAGAGTGGCAAAGAATTTTCAGGATTATTTTGTTAATTCAATAACTCAAAGAGTTGGCACTGATATTTATTCTGATAGTGTAAAACATGCATTTTCCCTTCCATTTGTAGTATTTGAAGATAGAAGATCAGGAGAGATTCTTCAAAAAATGCTGAAAGCACGTCAGGATACCCAAAAATTAATTGAAAGCATGATAAATATAGTATTTCTCACTCTTGTTGGCATGGTTTTTGTTTTAATTTATGCTTTTTATGTTCATTGGAGTATTGGAACAACATTTTTAATTTCTATACCTTTCATGGGGTTCTTTATTTTTTTTATAAGTAAGAAAATAAGGATTGCCCAGACCGAAATTGTAAAGGAAAGTGCAGAGCTTTCTGGTAGTACAACCGAAACTCTGAGAAATGTTGAGTTGGTAAAAAGTCTCGGATTAGAGGATCAGGAAATTTCGAGATTAAATAATGTAAATAAAAAAATCTTAAAATTGGAACTTAAAAAAGTTAAATACATTAGGTTGTTAAGTTTTGTTCAGGGAACTATAGTTAATGCTGTTAGGGCAATTTTACTATTCTTAATGTTATACTTGCTTTATAATGGACATCTAACTATTGGGGAATTTCTGACTTTGTTTTTTTATAGCTTTTTTCTATTTGCTCCTTTGGCAGAAATTGGTACAGTAGTTTCTAATTACCAGGAGGCAAGAGCAAGCAATATTCAGCTTGGGGAAATACTGAAGATAAAACCAGTTAAAAAATTGAAAAATGCAAAAGTTGTTAAAAAAATAGATTCACTTGAATTTAAAAATGTCAGTTTCAAATATAATTCTAAAGATATTTTATCTGTTTCAAAAATTAATTTGGAAGTAAAAGGAGGAGATACAGTTGCTTTTGTTGGGCCGTCGGGAAGCGGAAAAACCACTTTAATAAAATTAATATTAGGCCTTTATTACCCTACAAATGGAAAAGTACTTATTAATGGCGTAGATTATAAGGGCATAGATGGAGATTCCTTAAGGTCAAAAATAGGGTTTGTCTCACAGGAAACCCAGCTTTTTGCAGGTACGATAAAAGAAAATTTGCTTTTTGTTAATCCAAATGCCAGTGATAAAGATTGTTTAGAGGCATTAAAGTTAGCTTCTATTTTGAATATTGTTGAGAGAGGAGACAAAGGTTTGGATACCAAAATAGGTGAAGGAGGGATTAAACTTTCAGGCGGAGAAAGACAGAGGTTGGCTATAGCAAGGGCATTATTAAGAAAGCCGGAGTTAATTATTTTTGATGAAGCCACTTCAAGTTTAGATTCTATTACTGAAAAGGAAATTACGAAGACAATACATAACATAAAAAGACATAACCCTCAATTGATAATAATTTTAGTGGCTCATAGGCTTTCTACTATATCTCATGCGAAAAAAATTTATGTTTTGGAAAAAGGAAAGATAGTTGAATCTGGAAGTCATGAAACTTTGTTAAGGAAGAAAGGACTTTATTCAGCTTTGTGGATGGAGCAGGTTGCAGAAGGTATTTCAGGATATAGGCAATAGTTGAAAATAATAAATAGAAGATTAACTTAACCCAAAAGATTCTGTGAATTCAATAATAACTGAATACTGGTTTAGATAATTAAGTCCTTTCTCTGTAATTGAGAAAGTTCTTCCTGTTTTGGTCTTATGTTCCTGAATAAAATCTTTTTCCTTTAAATCTCTTAAATATTCTTCCATCATTTGGTGAGAAAGGTTTGATTTATATAATATATGTGTGGGTTTTATTTTACCATTTCTACTTCTAATTACTTGTAGTATGTCTTTTATTATCTCAAGTTTATTTCTTTTTTTATTCATTTGAACCCCTAATTATTTTCTTAGTATTAATATTAATCTTAATAATATCAGGCTATATGCAATTAGTTCTAAGAAATGACCTATTACATAGTAAATATATTGCGATGTTGACAGGATAAACTGGGTCCTGCTTAATAATAAAAGTATAAAAGCTATCAGAATAATAACTCTTTTGTAAGTTTTATCCTTATTGAACTGCGAATAGTAGTGGGCTATCAAGAAAATTAAAAATATTGAAGAAAGTATCTGGAAATAAAATGCTTTATTATAACTTGACAATATTATTAAAACAGAAATAATTAATAAAAGGCTGTAAACCTTATTATTATTAACTTTTAATGCAGTATAAGTTAGTGTCGCCAGACCAATTATGAATAAGACCATATAGATATATATTCCAAAATTTCCAATTGTCATAAATTCTTTTAGGTCCAATACCCTGATTTCTTTAGTTAAGGTATCCAAAAGAAAAGTATTTATTGCTGCCCAGAAAAGATATGATAGTGAAATAAAAGAAAATCCAATTCCAAAATATCCAAGTTCTTTTTCCTTGGTTATAAAATATAACTTAAAGGAATACACAGCTACCAAAACACTGATAAATGCAAATGACAGTTCGAATAGAATACTGTAGATAAAGAACCAATCTGGGGTTACATATACATTAACCATATTTATACCACGATTTTGGCTTTTTAAGTCTTATGCATTAATTTTCTTTATAACTCATCTTGATTTTTCTTTAATAAGCGATTAATAAGGGTTTTTCTTAGTTTATTTAACTTAACTAAAGATAAAATGGCAAACAAAAAGAATTACAATAAAAAAAGAAAGAAAATTAATAAACTATTGGAAGCAAGAACTGTTGTTGTTAAGCCTCCCCCAAATTCATATTTCATCATTACATCATGATTCATTTTCTTTCTTTTTCACATCCCCTTGGGGCGTGCATGCAATTCTTACATGGAGCATTGTGCGCCCCTATCTTATTAAGTTGTTATTTTTCTAACTATGGATAAATAGTTTATTTAATTTTCCAAAATCCAACACATTTTTTTCACCTATAATAAATACTTCAAAATTTTTCAGATTTCTTGCAGGTATTATGCAGAGTCCATCACTTAAATATTCATTAACACTTGTTCCTTCAACTGTTGGAAGAAAGCTTGGAACTATTATTACTTTTTTCCCTCTATACTTTCCATCCATAAAACACTTATACTTTTCAGACTTTATTTTTTGTCTGTCAATTAATGTTATAGCTGGATGTAGGTGACCCATTATTATTGTTGAAATACCTTCTTCAAAAATTTTTTTAAACTCTTTGTCTCCATGAATGAAAGCTATATTTTCTTCTATATAATAGTCTATTAACTTTTTGTCAGCTATTTCAGCCATTTTTTCATGATTTCCTTTTAACACTATAATATTTTTTCTTGAAACATATTTTCCTACTAATTCCAACAAGTTCAAGAACAGGTTTTTTTCAGCTTTCATATAAGCAAAAAAATGTTTCACATCTCCTAAAAAAACAACTTTCTTTATTTTCTTTCCTTGTCTTTTGAGCTCTGAAAAAACTTTTTTTAAATCGTTTTTTGTTTCTTGAAATTGCGTTGCAGGTATTAAACTCCCGGGTTCCCTAAAAGTGTATTCATATCCTAAATGGAGATCTCCCACTACTAAAATCCTCTTTTTTGTGAGATAAAGTGTTTTTCCTATAAATTCAAACTCTTTCTGCTTCATTTTTATCCAATAGATTTCATATGCAACTCATGAATTCTTTTTAAGAATGCTTGTTTATCTTCTATTTTTATCAGGTCTGTATGTCCCTGTAATATAAGGTTTAATGTGAAAGGAGAGGGAAGTTTAACATCCTTGATTTCTACCTTAATCAAGCCGTCATTTATGAGTTTTACAACTTTTTTTGCATTGTTAATATCCATTAAATCTTCTAACACCTCTCTTCTTGCTTCATTTAATATAGGAAATTTTTTAGATACCTTTTTTACAGCTGACAGTAAAAAATGTGATCTCATTTGTTGTTTTCCCACTGTTTTGTTGTGTCCCTTGTAAGTTCTGAGAATCATTAATGATCTTGTGGCACAATGTCTGAATCTTCTGGCCAAAACGTCTGTTCTTTCAATTGCCTCTGCCAGTATTTCTCCCAAATTCTCAGGTGTCAGGAATTTCAAGGCCTTTTCAATTTTGAGGTGTTCCCCTGCTATGTAAAATCCATTGTCATTTATCCCTATTTCAACATCCCTTCCTCCTGCCTGTCCCATTAAATATCCCAAGGCTCTGGATAATGCATCATTTACCCTTCGTCCATACATGCTATTTACAAGAAGATAACTTTTTTCTGCTTTATATAGCTCTACGATTATTTTTTTTGATGTAGGTATTTCTGAAAATTTATGTTGCTCGTAAAAATACCTGTATATTACTTCTGCACTTGATTTTGGAACATAAAGATAATCTTTAATAAAATCAATCAATTCTTCTTTTTTATGTTTTTTAGAAATTTTTTCATTCATTAGTGTTCTAAATTTACCTATTTCCAAGGCTGTGTCAAAACTTAAAGGTAACATTTCCGAGAACCATGATGGAATTGTAGGGTTTTTATGGACAGCAGATTTTACATATAGGTTCATTCCTTTTACATAAGCATATTCATATTTGTTTCCTCCAAGAACAAAAACATCCCCTCTTTTCATTCTTTCTAAGAATCCTTCATCAATAACCCCTATTTTTTCTCCTCCATCAGCTGAAGCCAGCTTTACAGTTACATGAGACTCTTCTGGGATAGTTCCTATATTTGTCAAATATATTACTCTTGCAAGTTTTCCCTTTTTTCCAATCATTTTTAGTTCTTGATCGTACCAGATTTTTCCATAGACACTTGACTTTTCCAGAGCATATTCACCAGCCAAATAACTGATAACATCAAAAAAATCGTTTCTTGACAAAGTAGAGTAGCAATAGCTTTTTTTTATCAATGAAAATAGTTCGTCTATATTCCATTGCTTGTAAATTGCCATTCCATAAATTTGTTGTGATAGGACATCCAAGGCATTTTTTGGAAATTCTATCCTGTCTATTTTTCTCTCTATCATTTCTTTTTGTATAACAGAACATTCCACCAAATCATCCCTGTCTAATACAATGAATCTTCCTTTTGCTGTTTCATGGAGTTTATGTCCGGCCCTCCCCATTCTTTGTAGTGCTCTTGCTGAAGATTTTGGGCTGCCAAGCATTATTACTAAATCTATATACCCGATATCTATTCCAAGCTCCAAACTTGTGCTGCATACCACAGCTTTTAATTCCCCTTTCCTTAAACGTTCTTCTATATTAAATCTTATTATTTTGCTTAAAGAGGAATGATGTGCAGCGATGTTATCATCACCATATGCTGTCGGGAATCTTTCTTTTAAGTGATTTACAACTCTTTCTGTTGCAGATCTGGTATTTGTAAATATCAAGGTAGTCTTATGCTCCTGAATAAGCCTGTCTATAAGGACATACATCTCATTTCCTAAATTCTGGTCTTCTATTAAATCTGATACAGGAGTTAAAACTTCAATGTCTATTTTTTTATTTAATGGGACTTCTGCAATTTCAACTTCTCTATCATCAGACATGCCTACTAAAAATTTTGCCACATCTTCTAAAGGAGAAATTGTCGCACTCAATCCAATCTTTACCGGGAAAACTTTCGAAATTTCATTAAGCCTTTCTAATGAGAGAGAAAGATAAGCCCCTCTTTTATTGTTTAAAGCATGTATCTCATCAACAATACAAAATTCAACTCCATATAGATATTCTACAAATTTTTTTGATGCCATTATTATAGATAGCGATTCAGGGGTTGTTATGAGAATATGTGGTGCTTTCTTGGACATTTTTGTTCTTTCTGATATGCTTGTGTCACCTGTTCTTAGGCCAATTCTTATTTCCTGTAGTTTTATATTATTTTTTTCAGCTATTTTTTTTATTTCTTCCAATGGTTCTATTAGATTTTTATGAATATCATTTGACAAAGCTTTTAATGGAGAAGCATATACAGCATAAATTTTGCTCTCTAACTGGTTTTTTTCAGCTAATATAACCAGATAATTTAAGATAGATAAAAAAGCCGTGAGTGTTTTTGTTCCGCCTGTTGGTGCTGAGATTAGGATATTTTTTCTTTCCCATATTGCCGGGACCCCGTAAGTCTGGGTCAATGAAAAATCCCTGAATTTTGAAAAGAACCATTCCTTTACCAGCGGATGAAGAGTTTTCACTATCTTATCTCTTTCCGAGGGATTTGCCTGTTTTACCTTTGTCATTTTTAGAAGTATTACATTTAAGAGTAATTTATAACGAACAGTTTTTAAAAACCTTATTAATAATTTAATAATTAATATATTTTCTTGATATCAAAAATTTATAAATTGTTCTCTTTTTTTGTCCTGTTACCCTAAAAAGTGATACACATTTAAGATAGTAATTTATTAAAGGCATTAATATACTTTAACTAAAATATTTTTGAAATACAACTCTAAACATTCTTATATATTTATGCTTTAATTATTCCAAAGGAAATTTATCACACTCTTCTTTATATTCACAATAATCACACATCCAGTTTTTGGCTTTTATTATTTTTGCTTCTGCCGGAGGTATTTTGTCCTCTTTTAACGAATAGTGTAACCCATGAAATCTTTTTATTATTTCTTTTACTTTTTTATCATTATAATTAATCTCAAACCATACTGATTGGAGATTGTCTTTTTGCATATATAATATAATTCCGTCATGTATTCCTGTTGCATACATATAAAGTTGTAATTGTGAAATGTGGTTTTCATTAGGCTCTTTTGGAAGAAATTTCGTTGATTTTACTTCAATAAGGACTTTTTTATTGTCTATTTTTGTCAGTATTATGTTATCTATTCTCCCTGATATGAGGAATTCTCCTTCACTTATTGTAAACGGGAGTTCTTTTTCAATTAATTCTATATCTGCATTTTTCTCGCTTTGAAGAACATCTGCTACAAATTCGTGCATTATGTTCCCAGCTTCCATTATCCTTACAACTTCTTTATCAGGCTCTTTAGGATATTTGTATGAAAACCAAGTTTTTCTTAAACACCCTCCTATTTCAGAAGGATAATATTTGCCTATTTTTTTTGTTCTTCGCTCCCTTGAGAAATAATTATCTATCAGTTTATTGAAATCTATGTTCATAATTACCTATTTTTTTAAATTATTTAATTAAACTCTTCTTCAATTGTTTCATTTATTATATTTTCTTGCTCTTTTGTTATAGGGATATCTGATTTTTCAGTTATCTTATTTTCAAACTCTTTTATCTTTTTTGATTTATACTTTTCAGATTTTATATTATTTAAAGTATTTATTTTGTCATTTAGCATTTTTTTTGATATATCTAATTTTTCCTGCAATATAGGATTTCCTTTAAACATATTTGCAAGATCATACTCTGTATTTTTTATCCTTGTTTTTAAGGCTCTTATCTCTTCCTCTAATTTTTCTGTTTCTGTTTTTTCATCATCTGGAATTATCATTTATAAATTTAGCATGAAGAGTATATATAATTTATGTTATTAAAATATTGAATAAATATATTGCAAAATGATTATCTTTATAAATCAATTTATGGTGATTTTTGTATGAAAAGGGGAAGCAGAAGAGAATTTTTATTCTCTTCTCTTTTAACAACAATAGCATTTGGATGTAGTGGATACTTTGGCAACAATGAAAATGATTTTACATCCTTTATTTACCCTATTGATGAGTCAAAAATTAAGGCTCTGGAAGATAGGAAGTCCGGAGTAATTGTTTCTTC
Organism: Candidatus Pacearchaeota archaeon; assembly: GCA_038869755.1. Classification (GTDB taxonomy): domain Archaea; phylum Nanobdellota; class Nanobdellia; order Pacearchaeales; family GW2011-AR1; genus JACPLR01. The sequence goes on from JAWCQN010000005.1 coordinate 28,217, forward strand.
TAAACGAGGCCGATTAGAAAGGCATCAGAGAATCTTGGAAGTAAAGGTATTTGGAGATGACGGAACTGAACAAGAGTATTACACCCTGTCTGTGAGGGAAGGAAGAAATAATAATGGCAGGTTATCAATCACTTTATTAGAGGATAATTGTGTTGGAGATATAATTAAATTTCCTACAAAACAAGTATTATTTAATAGCAAGACTGGGGAATACCAGACAATAGACTATTTTAAAGATGGAAGCACTTATGCGATCATTGATATTAATGACATTACATTACAATATAATCCATCAAGAGAATTATACCGTGGTATTATCAATGAAAATAAGTAATTTATAATGATAAGGTTTTTAATCAGCTATTTGTTCCTTTTCTTATGAAAATTCGCCAGCCAATCGTGACTGTTGCAGGCCATGTTGATCACGGGAAAACCAGTTTGCTGGATTCCATTAGACGAAGTTCTGTTGCAGAGGAAGAAGCAGGAAATATTACCCAGAAAATTTCCTTTACTTTATTTCCTGCAGATCATTTAAGGGTAATTTGTCCTTTAATCGACAAAAAAGGAATTAAACTTGAGATACCAGGATTCTTATTTATAGATACTCCCGGGCATGCAGCTTTCAATAATTTGAGGAAAAGGGGAGGTAGTTTGGCAGATTTGGCACTTCTTGTCATAGATATAAACGAGGGAATTAAACCACAAACTGCGGAAGTAATTCAAATTTTAAAATTTAATAAAACTCCTTTTATAGTTGCTTTGAATAAGATTGATAGAATTGGAGGATGGTCGATAATTTCAGATGACTTGCAGGAGAATATTGGGCTTCAGCCAGATCATGTTAAACAGGAGTTTGACGAAAAACTTTATACTTTAATGGGCTCTTTAAATTCATATGGTTTTAATGGGGAAATCTTTTATAAAATTAAGGATTTTACAAAAAATTTGGTTTTGGTTCCATGTTCTGCAAAAACAAAAGAAGGAATTCCGGAGTTGTTAATGCTTTTATGCGGTTTATCACAAAAATTTTTGAAAACAAAGTTAGGGCTTGGTGATAAAGCTAAAGGTGTTGTATTAGAAATAAAAAAAGATAGGACGATGAGTTATATAGAGGCAATTTTGTATGATGGTATATTAAAAGTTGGTGATGATATTGCTATTGCCAGTTTTGATAAGACAATATTCAGCAAAGTAAAGTCTATACAGGAGATTCAGCCGTTATCTTTTAAATTTTCTGTAAAAGATGAGGTGGTTGCAGCCTCCGGTATTAAGATACAGGTTGTTGATAAGGTAGATATACTTCCAGGGATGCCTTTTATGCATTATTCAAATGAACTTGAGGTTAAAGAAGCTTTTAAAAAAGAAATTGAGGGCAATATAAAAACTGATAAGAAAGGCATTGTTATAAAAGCAGATTCATTAGGTAGTCTGGAAGCCATGATAATTTTATTAAAACAAGCCAATATTAATATTGTTAAAGCAGGAATTGGAGATATAAATAAATCAGATATACTAACTGCTAAAGCTAACCTTGAGATTGACCCAGTTGATGCTATAGTTTTGGGGTTTAATGTTGATGTAGATGAAGAAGCAAAAAAAACAATTCCTGAAAATGTAAAGATCATAACTGATGATGTTGTTTATAAGTTAATTGAAAAAGTTCAGGAGTTTAGGACTGAAAAATTAAGGGAAATAGAAAAAGAAAGACTTATGTCTCTTTCCAAGATTTGCAAGATTGAAATTTTACATAAATATGTTTTTAGAAATACAAATCCTGCTATCTTTGGAATTAGGATTGTCTCTGGCAGAGTATCAAATGGTATAGAACTTATAGATGAATTTGGAGAATCAGTGGGCAGGATTAAGAATATACAATCCCAGAATAAATCAATAGAAGAAGCAACTCAGGGCATGGAAGTTGCTATTTCTGTTTCAGGAATAAATTTTGAAAGGAAACTATCTGATAAAAATTATCTTTATTCAGATATATCTGAAAAGCAATTCAAGAAATTTGAAGCCAATAGGGATTTATTATCAAGTGATGAAATCAAAGCTTTACAGGAGATAAGGGCTATTAAAGAAAAGAAGAAGTTTTAGCCAGAACATTTTAGTCAATATTATTTATTAAAATATAAATTTTTATAAACTTTATGATACTATTGTAACGATGGGTTATTCATTAGAGTATGATTTTGAGCTTTTTCCAATAGACAAGTCCGGGAAACTTGACGGGAGATTTGTTATGCCTGTTAGAATAAAAGATGCTTCATTATCTGTTTTAACCTGTGGTGGAGATATTAATAAAATTAATCTTACAGATTATCCTTTGGCTATTGGAGACAAGTTTAAAAATGTTAAATTTATCTCTAAGAATTTTAGAACTAAGTTTAAATTTGGATCCGTATCTATGGCTTTTGATAACTCTGATCTTGATTTTATTGAAGAAATTCCTGGAGATAGAATACTAAGCGACAAAGGTTATGATTTTGATAGAATAGGCACTCTTTTAGAGGAAAATATTACCAAATATATTGAACTTTATATTAAAGGAGAAATAGTTTTTGATAACAAACCACTTTCACCATACAATCCATTTGAGCTTTTTGATGTTCCTGGATTTTCTTTAAACTCTCTTGATGATGTTACAAGAAATCGGTCTAGAGTACAGCGCAATACTGTAGCTATAGAAGGGAAAAGTAAAAAAGAGGAAGGTAAAATCTTAAAAGATGAGATCTTACAATATATTTATTCAAGGTATCTGTTACAGGGTGAAAGAGAATTCAGTCTATTTGATATTTATAGCGAATTTTCTTCATCTTATGAAGAGGGGATAAATGAAATTCAATCTGCTTTAGAGGATTTAATGGCAGAAGGTTTTCTTAGGCAACTTTCTGTAGGAGATAGGCTTGTGCCTTATTTAAAGATTAATTAATTATTCTATATAAAGGGTTTCCCATTTTCTTAACAAATGCTCTGGAATTTCTATTTTATGTTTTTTCTTTTCTTTTTCTTTGTTTATCCTATACAGGATTCCAAAAACAGCTCCGAATAATATTCCTGATAAATGTGCGATATGTCCTATATTGCTCGGGATGAAAATTCCTATTGTATCAATTAAAATCCAGATAATTGCAGCAATAAACATTGGAATAACCATTCCAAATGCCCATACGCTCATTAATGGCCTGATTATTGTTAAGGCTCCAATTATCCCCATTATTGCTCCTGAAGCCCCCAGAGAGTTCGGGTAAAAATTTATAGCTACCATATTTGCAAGCATTCCGGAAATCAAGTAAATTCCTAAAAATTTGTTACTTCCTGTTATTTTTTCAAGTATAAATCCGAAGAATATCAGGGCAAATAAGTTGGATAATAAGTGGGAAAAGCTTCCATGAAGAAAAATTGATGTTAAAAATCTCCAAGGTTCTGTATAAGACTTATTGTTCAAAATAAGCAAGTCTGTTGTTTCTGGAATTAAGTATTGGATTGAAAATACTGTTATTAATATTAGTGCTATCCATAAAGAGTAAAATCTAACTTTTGGCATTTTTTTTAATAAGAAATATAGTATAAAAATATAGTGTTTTATAAAAATATAAATATTTGTTAATCATTAGTTTTTTATGGAGAATAAGGAAGGTATAAACTATTTTATTGGCCATTGCCATATAGGGGATGTTGATGTCTTACTATTTGATTATTACCCGAATAGGAATATAAATCCCGTTAACTTTCAACGTCCTTATGCTAAGTTAAGACATGGAGAGCAGATTTCTTGTCAAATAACCGGCTCTGGAGAATGTATTTTTTATACTAAGTTACTTTCCGAAAGAAATTAGCTTTTTCCTTTTGAATTTATTTCTCTTTTTAAACTATGTTTATCTTTTGAATTTTTATTTTTTTCAAATCTTTTTTTGTAATTGTCATATATCAGCAATAAAATCAGTATTCCAAGTTCTATAAGGAAAGGTATGTACAGAAGCATGGTATAGAATGTTGTTTTTTTAATGGTTATTGTGTCAGGATTATCACTTTTTGTGCTTTCCTTTGTTTCATTTGAAATAGTTTTTCCTGTTATCTTTCTAACATTTTTTTCGGATTTATTTATATCATCTTTTTTTATTGGAGTAGAAAATAAGGTTTTTATTTTAGAGATTAAATCTTCATTTTCTTTAGTTAAGTTCTCGTTATTATCGGTTTCATTATCTTCACTATTATCTTGAACGTTTCCATTAGTTTTATTTTCATTATTTATATTATTATTCAGGTTTACATTAACATTTTCCTGATTATTACTCTCTGAATTATTATCATTATCTTCAATATTTCCTGTATTCCCAATATCAATATTTCCTTTTGGATTTGAAGGTGGTTCATTACTATTCTCATTTGAGTTTTGATCAGGAATTAAATTTGCATTTGAATTATCACTGCATGATAACCCTAAGGAGTTGCATTCATTTATGTTTCTCGGACAATAAATTCCTTTCGATATTTCAGATACACAGTATTGGCATCCCATATTATTTTGACAGGTTCTGTCAGGTATAAGAGAATTACATTTTGAAAATCTTATTGTATCTCCATTATTGAGGCATAAAAGCTTTGTTTCTGCCGCTGAAATAAAAGAGATGGAAAATAAAATTATTGTAATTGTAAATGATATCAGGATTTCCTTTTTTTTCATGAAAAAACCAGTTTTTAACTATTTTTAAGTATTATTGGTATTGAAGATTTATTTATAAGGTACTGGTTTTTGGTAGTGACAGGAAAAATTTAAAAACACCATAAATTATATTAATAATTATGATAGTGGAAAAAATAGAAAAGGCGAAAGGTACATTAAGTGCTGATTGTTTTCATTTTTGCTAGTTTTAACTCTATTTTTTTTGGTAATTTGCCTTATGGAAATTTTGGAATAATTAATAAACCTTATTTTTCTTTTAATCTAAATAGAAATAATATTAAAGGAAAGTTTAATAAAGAAAACCTTTGCTTGCCATTATATGGCGGTTGTAGTTTAACGGTAGAATGCAAGACTGTGGCTCTTGAGGCGAGGGTTCGACTCCCTCCTTCCGCTTTTAAACTATTTGAAAAGGATATTCCAAAAACGAGGACAAAATGACAAAAGAAACAGTTAAAGGATTTAGGGATATATCAGGAGAAGAAGCTGAGAAAATTTTTGAAATTCAAAAAATTTTAATTTCTGAGTTTGAAAGATATGGATTTGAGTATGCAGAAACTCCTGTCATAGAATATGAAGAATTTGTTAAGGCTGGAAATGAAAATGATGAAGCAGTTTCCGACATATTTAAATTAAAGGACAGAGGAGGGAGAAATTTGGCTTTAAGGTATGAATTTACTTTTCAATTAAAAAGACTTGCTGAAAATAAAAAACTCCCATATCGAAGATTTCAGATTGGGCCTGTATTCAGAGATGAGCCTATTTCTGCAAACAGATTCAGGCAGTTTACCCAGTGTGACATTGATATTGTTGGTTCTACTTTGAAAGACGAAGCCGAAATACTTTCTTTAACTTCAAGTATTTTGAAAAAAATAGGGGTTAAATTTAGGATTTATATAAATAACAAGAAGTTGTTAGACGAGATTTTTAAAGCCAATAATATAAAAAATGATTCACAAATTTTAAAGGAGATTGATAAGCTTGATAAATTATCTGAGGAAAAGATTAAGGATAATTTGAGGAAGTATAATGCCGAAAAATTAATTAGTATTTTTAAAAATAAAAAAAGTTATTTTAAGAAATTTTTTTATTTTAAGGAAATTGAAGAATTGGAAAAATTCTGTAAATTGTATGGAGTTAAAACAGAGTTTTTTCCGTCTCTTGTAAGAGGTTTAAGTTATTATAATGGGAATATTTTTGAAATAAAATCGGATATAAAAGAAACAATATGTGCAGGTGGGAGTTATCTTGTTAATGGCATTCAGTCTACGGGAGCGAGTTTTGGTTTGGATAGACTAACTGTTGTTGCAAAGATTAAGATTAACAAAATCAAAGTTTTAATTATATCCTTAGATCAGGACAAGAAAGCTATAGACATTACCAATAAATTAAGGCAAAACAATTTTTCTTCTATTTTGATGTATGGGAAGCCGTCAAAAGCGCTTGAATATGCAAATGCAAAGAAAATAGAGTATGTTATATTTGTCGGTGAAAATGAAATAAAAAACAAAAAATTCAGGGTGAAAAATATGAAATCTGGTGAAGAATTTAATTTGAAAGAGAATGATTTGTTAAAGAGATTAGTCTGATTCTTTTTTATTTTCACTAAACTTTTCTATAGTAGAATTTAAAATGTTATTTTTTATTGCTTTTTTATGATAAACCCGTTGCCTTTTTTACTTGGTGAAACTATCTTGAGAACTTACGATTTTTTTAAGGATTCTGTTAGTGAATACTTTTTTGGGACTAAAACAAAGGAGTTTAAGGAGAAAGAAAGGGAGTTTTATGGAGAATTTACAAGCTCTAAACAATTGTATACTGATTATTTGAAAAAAAATTTAAAATCGGAAAAGATTGAAATACTTTTAGGCAGGACTATTCCAAACATAATTAGCTCTATTGGAATTGCTGTTTCTGTTAAATATAATAATCCTACATACTTTTTTGCCATTACAGTTCCAAGTGAGATATGGAGGAATACTATGACCCAATTTGATAGGCAAAATAAATCAGATAGTATTTATAGAATGAAGGATCTTGAAAGAAGATGTAAATCTGATTGTTCAAATCTTAACGAGTATATGGGCTTTTTAAATAAAGATAGGTTTGAATGATTTATTGATTAAAATAATACTTCAATGAATTTTTTGATTTGATGAAGTATAGTTTATTAATCTTCTTTATCTATATTTTCATACATATGGCTTTCCAACATTTCTTCAAATTCTCTTTCAATATTATCGGTTATTATTTCATCTTTTTTTATGAATCCTTCACCAGATTTGTGTATCCATATTTCTTCCAAATGTTTTTCTTGGTGTAGCCATAACTTATTTTGACTGTCAAGGTGAAGCAATGGAATAAAATTATCTATTTTATCTTGTTTTTTTGGGCCGGAAAATTCACTAAATCTTATTTTTTCGTGCTTTTCAAATAAAGATTTTATTTTTTCATATATAATTCTTATTTTTTCATTAAGGTTCACGGATTTTTTTGGCATGAAGAATTTAGTTTTTTCATACAGCTCTTTTTCTTCTTTTTTTCTGGTTATCCTTCTTTGTTCAGTATTTATTGCTTTAGAGAGAGCTAATATCAATTCTTTTAAACTTACTTTTTTAAATCTAGGAAGAGGGCTTCTTGGAAGTAGTTCAGGTATGTCTTCATTGAAATCTTCAAATGATATTTTTTGATATATTTCTTCCTCTTTTTTGAATAATATCTCGTCTAAACTTTTAATATATTTGTTTAACAACAACTCTGATTTTATCCTAAGTAAAAGAGAGGCTACTAAAAGCACCTTACTACTTAAACTAAAGTTCGCTTCTTCTAATTCATTTATCTTTTCCAGATATTTTTTTGTTAGTAGTGATAAGTCAATATCCCACGGATCAAGCTGTTCACTGTTTATTAAATCATAAATTATTTCCTGCCATGATATTTCCTCACTAAACACAAAAGAGTGGAATTGCTCCTGCCCGATTTTTTCATTATTTGCTTTGATTGTCATTTCAGGTATAAGATACTAAAAAAAATTAGTTTATAAGGGTAATGTATTATAATTTCTTTATTTTACTATTTTATTGTGAAAATCTTAATAGTCATTTTATAAGGGTAACAAAATAGAAAGATTTATAAACTATCTATACCTCTGATTTATATCACCTCTTTTTCCCCAATAGAGGCAATTCAGCATACTTTTTGTTCGTTGGATTCCCTCTACTGGGGTTTGATACTCATTAAATATAACTTGAAAAAGTTTAGTAGCCCATTATTTTTTTAAATTCTGGGCTGTTATTTATATTATTCATTTACTAAGAATTATATTCTAAATCTTTTTATCCCCCTCATAGCGTCCCTGTGTCTTAACATTTTTCTGGAAAGATAGTATTGTTCTGGCGTTAGTGAATAATTATCTGTCTTATACCATTCAGAGACTTTATTTTCATCATAAATTTTTTTAACTGGCTCATATTTGACTATATTTTCTACCATTTTTAATCTACTCTTTTTTACATTATTAATAAGGTATTTTTTATTTCTTTGTTTTAAATTCAGTATAATGGCACTTTCCGCAGTATATTCTGTTATCAGCTTCCATTAAGAATATTCCTGGTCCGCATCTTGGACAGCTCATTTTCCTCTTTAAAGCATTCCCTTCAATTTTATATTTTAAATATTTCTTGCTTGCAGGTTTGTTTTTGTGCGGCTTTTTTCCTTTTTTTTCGGTTTTCTTTTTCTTTGCCATTTTGATTTATAGTTCTTCGTTTTTCTTTTTTTCTTCAATAATTTTTTTTCTTTGTTTTCTTGTTACAACTTCATATTTATCTTTACTTTTTTCATCAGTATAAATTTTTGCTTTAACTAAGAATTTATGTGTTCCAAAATTACATTCTATTTTATCAATGATTATATTATTGATATTTTTTTTCAGTTTACCTGAAATTTTTTCGGCAACCTCTTTTTTTGAAGGAGTCTTTTCTGATTCAAGAGTAGCCACTATTTCATCTCTGTTTAATAAAGCATTTTCTTTAATTTCTAATACTTCCATTTTCAATTTTAATGTCTTTAATATACAATTAACAGATTGTTATTTTTTTTGTATATAGTCTCCATTCTTATTAAGATGAAGATTTTTCGCAAATTCTGACTTTTCATGGTCAAAAATTATAACTCTTCCTCTTAATTTTTCCATTATAATTTTATTTAATTTTCTATCTTCTTTTATACCGGTTTCTTTTATTTCTTCCATTTTATTTCTTCTTTCCTTTTACTTTTTCATCCCTTTCAGCTATTTTTGTAGTTTTTTTCTGCTTCCTTTTTTCTTCTTCTATCCATTCAATTTTCCCAAGTCCTGGTTGTCTCATTGTCAACCCTATTTTTGGCTCCCCTAACTTATAGCTTATTGCAACAATTCTTGCAATGCATAGGTCTCCTTTTTTCAGGGATTTTTTATTAGTTTTTCCGACTAAAGTATTTGTTTTTGAAAAACTAACATAGTCGTCCATCGTTTGGCTAATATGGATCATACCCTTTATAGCACCAAGATCAATAAATGCTCCAAAGTTTGTAATTTCAACTATCTCTCCATAAACAAGTTCCTGTATTTCCGGTTTCCATATAACTAATTTAAAATTTGATTTATAGTATGCAGCCCCATCTCCCGGGATGATGATTCCTTCTTCAATTTTCTTAACTCCTGCTACTGCTATTACAATTCCAAGTTCTTTGTCATAATAGTTTTTATACGTTTCTTTTAGCTGTTTTTCTACTGCTTCATGAGTTGGTAATCCGAATAATATGGGTTCGACCCTAACATAATCTTCAACATCTACTAAATAAAACATTTTAATTATTACATAACTTGTTTTTTATATTAATATAAAGTGGTAAAATTAGGTTTATAAAGCTTTTTAAAGCTTTTATTATATTTTATAAATATATTCTGCTTCAACATTTCCATCCAACGATTCTCTTCTATTCCTTTCTAATATTTTTTTAATGACTCTTTCTTTTAAAATGGCTATGTATACATGTTCTTCGCCCTCATCCATCATTTTGCTTATTTCTTTACTATATATAGCATTATATTCAGCCAAACTAGGGTAATTATACCTTCTCTTATTTAATTCTTCCTTTAATCTTGATATTTTTCTTTCATTTCTGTTGTACGGAGGTTTTATTAATTCCCTTATATAACTCTCCATTATTTTTTCATCAGTCAAAAAATATTTTATGGCCATTTAAATTTATGAACCGGTTGATTTATAAGTTTTGTTAAACTAACATTCAAGAATTAATTTTTTTTTCTGCCTTATAGTTAGAAATTTTACACCCTTTATTTTTGATTTTATCTTTTCTTTTAATTCTCTATCAAGTGTTGCGATTATAATATCAGGGTTTTTTATAGTATAAGATATAATACCATAATCCACATTTTTTGATCCTAAAACTATATTTTTATACCCTCCTTTCTTGATCAAAAATAAGGAAAGCTCTGCAGATTCCCTTTCTTTCAGGGTTGCTTTTTTGCTTTCTTTTATTTTTTCTAATTCATCCATAATTTCTGTTGGAATCACAATTTTGTATTCAGGAAAATCTTTTCTTATAACTTCAAATAGCTGTATTTTCTGTTTAATGCCTGATAAGATAAAATTTGTATCTAACAATATTTCCATATATCCTATAAACAAAAGACATATTTAAATAATATCTTTCTTTCTTAATCTAATGCAAGAACATAAGCATGTTATCCATATTTTTCAGGAAGCAAAGAAAGCTGCCCAAAATAACGATACTCTTGCATTGAAACAACTTAGCAATCAGACAATTCATAGCTCAGCCATTTATCATGATACTGATAACATTTTGGTTGCAATTGTTTTATATGCACTAAGCAAACTAATTGAAAGAAAGGACATGTTCTCAGAGATAGAATACAAGAAATATCTGAATTATTATTTTAATACAATAGATGAATCAATTGAGTGTATTTCAAAGAATAAATGCGATATATTTAGGAGTAAAATAGGCGGTCTTTCAGACATAAAAGGCCTTTCAGGAGATTTGAGAAGGAGTGTAGAGGATGTTTTTAGAAAAGCTCGCATAAATAAAGCCTCAAAGATTTATGAACATGGGATTTCAATGGAGACTACTGCAAAACTTTTAGGCATAAGCTTGTGGGAATTAGCAGAGTATAGCGGACAAACCAGCATTTCAGACGGAGAGTTAAATAAAACTGTTGATATCAAGAAAAGGGTAAAAATGGCAATGGAGTTTTTTAGCTAATATTTAAAATGAAAGTGGTTATATTTGATTCAGGAACTTTGATAACTTTATCAATGAATTGTGTTCTTGATATTATTAGGGAGATTAAGAAAAAATTTGATGGAAAATTTTTAATTACCAAAGAAATTAAATCTGAAATAGTTGATACGCCATTAAACATAAAGAAATACAAACTTGGGGCTATTAGGCTTAGGACTCTTATTGAAGAAAGGGTTTTGGAATTTCCTGAAGTATTGGGTATAAAAAATAATGAAATTGAATTACTATCAAGGGAAATTTTAAAATCTACAAATTCTCTTTTTTATGCTGATAAAAATCCAGTCCATATAATTGATGCTGGAGAGGCATCTGTTCTGGCACTGAATTTTCTTCTGAAAAAGAAAAGTTCTGATGTATTGATAGCCATGGATGAAAGAACAACAAGGATTTTATGTGAAAAACCGGAAAATTTGAAAAATTTATTGGAAAGTAAGTTACATACCAAAATAAAACAGGAAGGGATAAGGCAGGAATTTTTTAAAGATATAAATTTTATAAGGTCTAGCGAGTTGATTTATGTTGCTTTTAAAAAAGGCATAATTAAGAGTCAATCCAAGGAGATGCTTGATGCTTTGCTTTATGGAGCCAAGTTTAAGGGTGCAAGTATTTCAAATGAAGAAATAAATGAGATAAAGAAATTAGGATAATAAAAATTGATAATTTAACTTACTTTTAACAGGTATTTTAGAAAACCAAATTTTAGGGTATTATCTTATTGGTGCTGCATTTTCCGTACATATATACCTTGCCTTCAATTATTGGATATGCTTGTTTCCATTCTATTGGTTTTTTTGATAATATTATAGTTTGATTTATTAGTATCTCAAGCGCGTTATGAGGTATTAATAAATTAAATTGATGATAAGGGTTTATCATTTCCCCAACTTTTTCAGTTAAAACATCATCTTCAGTTATTGAGCGAATTGAGTATAAGGTAAATTTATAGTTTCTTTTTGTTCTTTCAAATTTGTATGCTAAATACATTTTTATTATTTAATTTGAAGATTATATTTTATAAACTTTGGCATATTAGTTATACTTATAAAGACCTATATTTTAGAAGATATAAGGGTCCATAGTTTAATGGTAAAATGGCCGGCTCCAGACCGGCAGCTGGGGGTTCGATTCCTCCTGGGCCCATTTAATTCATTAAAATCAAGTAATAAAAAAAATATTATTTGACAGGATAATAATACTTATATACTTAAGTTCTGGATTATTGTTATGACAAATAAAAAATTATGTTTAATTGTGTTTGTAAGCTTATTACTGGTGTTTTCTTTGTCATTAGTATTTGCCTTGCATAATCCAAATCACAATCCAAGACAAAATCAATATAATAAATTTAATAACCTCTTGAATGACTCTAATTTTATTAATTTTTCACATTCAACACATCCAAGATTGAATTATGGTGTATGTGTTGCAAATCATACAATAGAAAAAAGAGAATGTTATAGAAATGTTAAGAAAGAACATGAAATGTGTATGATGGATGTCAGGGAGCTAATTCAGAATTTAACCAATAATTCAACAAATGAATCTCAAATAAACAGGACATATATCAAAGACGTTTTCAAAGAGTGTAGAGACAATTATAAGGCAAAATTAAAACAATGTAAAATGAAATTTAAAGAAAATAAGCGAAGTTGTGAAAAGTATAAGTGTGACCCAAGAAAAAATAAGATATGGATTAATGGAAGTTGTGTAAGTGTTTAATTGAAATTAGCTTTTTAATATTTAATTTTTTATAATATATAAAAGTTTAAAACTTTTATAAATAATTTTTAAGGTTAAAATGACGTCTATCATAGGAGTTAAGACTAATTATGATGGTATTGAAGGTATAGTAATGGGGTCAGATACTCAAGCGCTGATTCTTAAAGGAGAAGATGTAAGCTCAAAGTCCGGGACATTAACATATAAAATAATCTATGGTGATGGTTGGATGTTGGGCCATGCAGGAAATATTAATACTAATTTACAACATTTTAATGAAGCCCTTCTTTCAAGTAGACAAAAAGGAAAATCTATAATAGAAGATGCAATTAATCATTATTTAGAGCATGGTAAAAAATATAGGTTATCGGGTTTTCTAAAAAGTGGAATAAGGGTTGCTGATTTTCCCTTAGTTAACGAGCTTAATACTCTTTCTTATGATGAGGATAATGATTGCCATATTTTTATTCTTGCCGCATATTATGGCAATTCTTCTCTTGGATTGTGGTATGTTGATAGATATGGTAAGTTAAGAGAGCCGGATAAGATTGATAGTTTCCAGTATTGCTGTATTGGTACTGGGAGTGATAAAATAAATGAATATTTTAGCAGCGATGCTTTTCAGGATAGTTTTGATTTTTCAAATTTAAGAATATCGGATGCAATTTCCATTGTAGAGCAGTCTCTTTCTTATGCGGAGAAGGATGCTACTACTGGCCCTGCTCTTACTGGGGATCTTTTAGTTCTAACAAAATTTGGAGTAGAAGCTCATGGAAAGAAAATTATAGAGTCTTTATTTAAGAAAAGATTGGAGGAAATTGAAAGAGTTAAGATGATATATAACGCAAAACCTTTTATTGAGGGCGAAGAGTTTAAATTAACACAATAATTTTAAATATTCTTTACTTTTCAATTTCATGCTAAGAGATAATTTTGCTTTTAGGAAGAAAAATCAGCTCGGGAAAATTGATAAGAGCCTAAAGCAAAGTATAGATAAAAAAATAAAAAAGTTATGTGATTTGATAAATAAAAATCCAAATTATTATACAACTTCTTCATGTTCTGGAAGAATTGTGCTGATTAAGGAATCTAAAGAAAAAACAGAAGACTTGTTTTTGTTTGTTAGCCATGATCTGGTAAAATTTGAAGAATTAAAAAAAGAATTAGCCGGAATTAAATATGAAGATTTAGTTTATTTTAAACAAGATCCTGTGATTTTACATGTAGCTTGTAGGACTTTGAATGATGCACAAAAACTGCACGACTTTGCTAAATGGTCTGGATGGAAAAGATGCGGGATAATTGCAACTAAAAAAAGATTTATGGTTGAACTGAATGGGACACATAAAATTGAAATGCCTATAATGAACAACGGAAAGATACTTGTAGACGACAAATTTTTGGAAATTTTAGTAAATGAGTCAAATAAAAAACTCGAAAAAAGCTGGAGTATTATTAAAAATCTGGAAAAATTAATCTAATAATTAAAACAATTCTCAAATCTCTTTTGGTTTTCTTTGGAGTATTAAGATTGATGGATTAGAGTATAAAGTCCGGTATAGGTTGGTTGAGGATATTATTACTCATATGGGTTTTCATGTGAGGCCATACCATGTGATTTCTTGTAGATATCATATATTGTAAAACAATTTCTGGAACTTGACTCATTTGCTATTTTTCTTATAAGTTTTTCAGAATAGCTATCTTTTTTTATTTGGTTGATATCTGAAATTTCTTTTTTTTCAGTCTTTTTCTCTGTTCTTTTAAATATACCGAATAGTGCACTAAATGGGTTAATATCTGTATTTTTTCTTTTTTCCTCCTCATCTTTCTTTTTTTCTTCATCGCTTTTTAAGAAATAATCAATATCTTTCTGAAGTATGTCAATACTTTCAGTCGTTGCACCTTCAATATATTTCATAACTTCATTTACATCAGATTTTTTTAATTCCTGTTCAAAAAAATTTAATTCATCTTCGTTTAGGGCATATGCCTTGAAAGTGACTGTTGCCTTTCCACCAAAAACATAATGCTGGCCAGCCTTTTGTGGAATGCCTCTAAAATGAAAATCCACTATAACTACTGAGTAATAATTTCTTTTTGGAATTGAAATGCCTTTTGGAAGATTTGCTGTTTTTATCTCTTCCTTGACATCAACTTCTTTTTTTCCCATTAGTGTCAGTTCTAAAACTATTGTATTGAAAGCATTAACTATTTCAGGGTTTCTGTTTAATTCTTTCATTTCAAGATCTGTTGCAGCTTTAAGATATGGTTTTACCCATCTTGAGTATAATTGAAGTGTATTCACCTGACTTTTAAGATAATTCTTTTCAATATTATATCTTTTTCTTAGTTCATCTTCACTCATTTTTTTCCATTCAAGAAATTCTGCAATTCTTGGTTTAAGAATTCTTTTTACTCTTTCATTTAGATCTAATTTTTCAACATCTTCTACACTATTAATAATCATAAAGGCATCTCTTATTGTTACAAATTCTAAGTCTTGGGCGAGCATATTAATACTACCTCTACCTCTTTTTATATCAACATTATCCATCCAGATTTGTTTTAGTGCAAGTATTCCTGCCTCTTTTTTTGTTTTATCATTAGATTTTGAAGCATTATAATGCTCCAGCCTTATTTCAAAATCCTTCAAGTCATATACCAAATTCACTATTGATTTTACAACCTGATTAATAGCCCCTAAAGTTTTTGAAACATTTTCCTGCATAATTGTTTTTTTTGTATTCAGTTCGGAGAAATGGCCTCCGCCAGGAGAAGAAGTAAAATTGTCAGTTAATTTTTCGACTTTCCCTCTAAATAAACTATTCATAAAATCAACAATCCAGAAATAAATTGGCTCAAGAGTTTCTGTTGAAGAGTCGTATGTAAGTTCATGTGTTCTTGAAGGTTTTATCTTCAACTTATCTTCGATAATCTTAGTAACTGAATCAATTGCAGCCATAATTCCCTCTTATTATATTATTCTGTTATATAATTATTTAAACTTTCCTTTTATATTTTCCAAATTCCTCTTTCTTGTATTATTTTTCCATCAACTATAATTTTTGATTTTTTCATGTTTTTTACTATGTCCCAATGTAGGGCAGAATCATTTCCTCCACCATTCTCCTTATAAGCCATACCTAAAGCCAGATGTATTGTTCCTGATATTTTTTCATCAAATAATAATTCTTTTGTAAACTTGGTAATTTTTGGATTACACCCTATTCCAAATTCTCCCAGATATGAAGCATTTTCGTCTGTTGCAAGCATTTCTTTGAGAAAAACATCATTTTTATCAGCTTTAGATTCTACTACTTTACCATTCTCAAATCTTAAAAATATTTCTGTTACTTCTTTCCCTTCCTTTATAGCAGGATATTCGAATTTTATCCAACCATTTACAGATTCTCTTACGGGAGCCATGAAGATTTCTCCCCCGGGCATATTCTCCTCTCCTTTGTCTGCAATTGCCTTGTCTCCATGAACCCTAAATATCAAATCCACATTTTCCCCTATCAAATGTATCTTTGAATTTTTCTTGAATTTTGATTTTATTCTGTCCATTTTTTTGCCTAAGGTTTGCCAGTCCTGGAGGCATGCAGAATAAACAAAATTTTCATATTCAACTAAGTCCATTTCAGCTTCCTGAGCAAAGGCTTGACATGGAAAACCTACTGTGCATCTTTTTATTTTGTCTTTTGCATTCACTATATAATCTGAAATAGGATTTGTAATCTTTTTTCTTGCAACTATTTTTTTTGGATCTATATTTGTCAGCTCTTTTGTATTTGTTTCTGTTAGAATCCCTATATATTTTTGGGCATTTTTTACCATAAAATCAAATTCTTCGGGGAATCTTTCAATTTGTTCTTTGCTTGCATATTTGTAGAAGAAAGGAGTTAGTCCCGGAAGATTTACCTTTATTATTGGATGTGCTTTTTTTAGTATTGTTTCTTTATATAAGGCTATTATAAACTCTTGTGCTTCTACTCCGCCTGATATTATGACTTTTTCTCCGGGTTTTACATTTAAAGAATAATTTACCAATAATTTTGCCAGTTTCTGTGTTCTAAGATCCATTGAATTTTAGCATTAAAGCTGTTTATAAATATTATTATTTTTGTTAAAACTTAATTTGTTTTTGCAGTTTTTTATGACAAAGTTTAAATAAATCAGTTACATGTTTAAATTATGGGCATTTTTGGATTTAGGAAAAAGAGTGGTGATACCATTGATCTCACTCAATCACCTGGCTATAAACTTCCTGCTTCAAAACAAGGATATAAACATTCAGAAGGAATGGTTGACTTGAGATCAGGATCTCAGACTCAAAATAGTGTTAATGAAAGTACAAATTCAGGGTTTGATTTTTTAAATACAATGGCTTCTTCTGCCACCAATTCTTCCGGTTTTTCCAGTGAAAGCACCAATCCAGTTATTCAGGTCTCTGAAATGTCTGAAATGAAAATAAAGTTAAGGGATATAACAATGAGAATTGAAGAAAGTTCCAATGAAATGTATAAACTGCTTCAAAAAATAGAGCTTCTTGAAAGAAAGATTGAGAGACTTGAAAGGAGATAATTTATTTTCAATAACCTTTATTAATATTATTTTGTTTCTTATTTTATGGATAGCAATGAAAATATCATAAACTTTGAGAATGAAATTTATGCTTATGCTCTTGAAAATGCATTGGAGCATGGTCAGGCTATTTCATCTTTTATTTTATCCAAATTATTTCAACATGGACTTAAAAAAGAGGTGATTAAAGATGTAATGCCCCAAGTTGTTGAAATTGTTAAAAAAGTCAATAAATTGTCTGATGAAGAAAAGAAAAAAGAATTTGAGTTATATAAGAAATTTTTAAAAGAAAAACCTAAGGAAGAAAAGGGTTTGAAGGAATTACCTAATGTTGAAAAAAATAAAAAAACAGTTTTTAGGATGGCTCCTTTTCCATCAGGGCCTTTACATATTGGAAATATGAAAACATATCTTCTGAATGCTTTATATGCCGAAAAATATAAAGGTAAATTGTTATTGGTCATGGATGATACAATTGGTAGCGAGGAAAAGGCTATTGTTCCAGAAGCTTACAAATTAATACCTGAAGCATTTGATTTTTTAAAAGTTAAATATAAAAAACCTATTTTATATAAATCTTCACGGCTTAAGGTTTATTATAGGTATGCTGAAGTGTTGATAAAAAAAGGATATGCTTATGTATGTTCCTGTTCTCAAGATGAATTGAGGGATAATAGAGTTAAACAAATTGAATGTTCATGCAGGCATTTACCTCCAAAAAAACAAATAAAAAGATGGAAAGAGATGTTCAATTCCAAACCAGGAGATTATGTTTTGAGAATAAAAACATCAATGAAACATAAAAATCCTGCATTTAGAGATAGGGTTTTATTCAGAATTTCAGATAGGGAGCATCCAAGAGTTGGAAAAAAAATAAGGGTATGGCCGATGCTTGAATTTTCATGGGCGATTGATGATCATTTGCTTGGAGTTACACACATCATCCGTGGAAAGGAATTAATGATTGAAGGAGAGATGCAAAAATTTATATGGGATATATTTGAATGGAATCATCCTGAGTTGATTTATACAGGATTAATAAAAATAGAAGGCATTGGCGGAAAGTTAAGCAAAAGCAAATCTCAAAAAGAAGTTAGGTCAGGAGCATATTCTGGCTGGGATGATCCAAGGACATGGAGTGTTCAGTCATTGGAGAAAAGAGGGATTTTGGCTGAAAGTTTAAGAGAATTTGTTGAAAAAATAGGGTTAAATCAAAATGAGATTACAATTCCTATAGATGATTTATACGCAATAAATAGGAGAAGATTAGATCCTAAGTCAGACAGGTATTTTTTTGTTGAAAATCCGGTTAAGATAGAAATTAGTAATAAACCGGAAATAATGAATATTGATGTTAAAATTCATCCAGAAAAAAACCAACTTAAAAAAATAAATATTGGTAAGGAATTTTTTATTTCTTTGGATGATTTTAATTCTTTTAAGGGAAAACAAGTTAGGTTGATGCATTTGTTTAATATCCATTTGGATAAAAATTCCAGATTTGTCTCTAAAGACAATAATCCTTCTATCCCAAAAATCCATTGGGTTTCACAAGGATTTAAAACAAAAATAATGATGTCTTCCGGCATTTATAGCTTTGGAATAGCTGAAGAAAATATTATGGCATTAAAGAAAGGTCAAATAATTCAATTTGAAAGATTTGGATTTTGCAGATTTCATGGTTTTGATGAAAAATCAAAAGAATATGAATTTTGGTATACTCATGATTAGTTAAAAAAAAGATTTATAAACCCTATTTTATTATAATATATATATGAAAGTTGATAATAAAAGGGGTCTTTCTGATATTGTTACAACTGTATTATTGGTTTTATTGGCTATTGCAGCTATTGGTATTATCTGGGTAGTAATACAAAACTTCATTAATACTGGTACTAAAGGGATTGGAACTACTGCTGATTGTTTCCAGAATACTTTTGAAGTTGTTTCAGCTCTTAATGTTTCAACTTCTACATCATCTAGTGTTAATGTTACTGTTAAAAGAATTTCAGGCCAGTCTTCTATAGACAAATTGTTATTTTATTACACTAGTTTGGGAGAGACAACAAAAAAAATAGAGACTACTAATATCTCTTCTGTTGGTGAGACAAGAGTAGTTACAGTTCCAATAGCTTCTTCAGGCGGTGCTCTTAAGCAAGGAGATAGTGTGCAGGTGGCTGCTGTTATAGGTGGGACAGCTTGTAATCCAAGTGAAAAAAAATTAATATCTGGGATATAATTTAAATGAGCGATACAGGTCTTAATTAATTTTTTTAATCATATAGAACTTATCTAAATTGTATCCTAATTTCCTGTAATATTCTCTTACACCAATTCCGGAAATAACTGCTATTTTTTTAAGGTTCTTGTTTGATTTTGATTCTTCCTTTAATATTTCTTCTGCTTTTTGCATTAATTGCTTCCCAAGTCCGGTATGTTGTCCCACATCAAGGTTTTCTTCTCCGATATTTATTGCCTTGCCGTAAACATGCAACTCCCTAATTAAAGCCGCATTTTTTAGCTCTTTAATATACTGGTTTTCCAAGATTTCAGTGTTAGGAATTCTAAGTCTTAATAGTCCAAATAATATATTGTCTCTATTTACAGCCTGTATAAAGAACTCTTTTCCGTTTGAGGCAGTATATTTAAGAATTTTAATTTTTATGTTTTTGTCAATATTTTTATTATATTTTTGGGCGAAACCAACTTCCCTGAAGCGGATTTCTTTCACTTGAATTTTCTTTTCTCTTAATACTTCATCCAAGTCTTTTCTTAATGAAATTCTGGTAGTGCCTGCAACTCTATGATCAGGAGCAAATTGACGCATAACACGCATGGTTCTACAATATTCAGGAATTATTTTAAACATTTCAATTAATAGATTTTTGGTTTGTTCCAGAGTATATGGTTTGAATTTGCCTTTTAAAAAATCCTTCTCTAAACCAGTATTCTTTATAACCTGTGTTGGATAAATTTTTAGCTGATCTGGTTTGAATCTTTCATCTTCAAAAATCATTTTAAATAATTTTAAATCTTTTTCAGGGTTTGATTTCGGAAGTCCAGGCATTATATGATACCCTATTTTAAAACCAGCATTTCTTAAATTTTTAGTTGCATTTACAACATCCTGGACAGTGTGTGCACGATTAATATGCCTGTATATTTCATCATCTAAAATCTGTACTCCTATTTCCATACGAGTACATCCAAAATCTAGGGCTCTTAAAATATCTTCATCCCGAGCGAAGTCTGGGCGAGTTTCTATACATAAGGCTACACATCTGTTTTTTGAATTCTCATTTGCTTTTTTAGCCTCTTCTAAACTTTTGCTTTTGAATCCATTTAAACCATCATAAATTCCCTTTACAAATTCATACTGATAATTAATTGGATAATCCAAAAATGTGCCTCCTAAAATTATTATTTCTATTTTGTCGGTTGGATGATTCATTAGTTTAAAGGCTTTCAGCCTTGACTCGATCTGGCCGTAGGAATCGTACTTGTGTCTTTTTGCTCTCATTACTGGAGGTGATAAAGGAGTATATGATTGGGGAACATCAAATACAGGGCAGTATCTGCATACTCCATGGCTACAGGGTCTAGGTTTTACCATAACTGCTATTGGTGTAACTCCTGCTAATGTTTTTGCAGGTTTTCTTACTTCATTTATTTGTGGGAGTTTCATAATAAAAGAAGTGTTCAGAAGCTTTTAAAATGTTCTTATTGATATAATTTTATGATTAAAGAAAAAAAACTAACTCAGGAAGAGGTTTGGGACGAGATTGCTCCTTTGTGGAATAAATATAAAATAAATGGATTTGGAACCAAAGATAGCATCTTAGAGGAGTTCATTTCTAAAGACGATAAAAAAGTCCTTGATTTAGGATGTGGAAGTGGCAGGAATTTTATAAGTTTGAAAGAAGCTGGATTTAATGGAGAGTTGTATGGGGTTGATTTTTCTCAAGAAATGTTAAAATATGCCGAAGAAAATGCTAAAAAATTTAATATTGGTTTTACCGGAGAAAAGTCTAAAGTTGGTAAATTGAGTTTTAAAGACAATTTTTTTGATAAGGTCATATGTATAGCTACACTTCATTGTGTTGAATTAAGCGAAGAAAGAAAAAGTGCAATTTCTGAGATGTACAGGGTTTTAAAACCTAAAGGAAAACTCCTTATAACTGTGTGGAATAAAAATACTAAAAGATGGAAAAACAAGCCAAAAGAGAAGCATGTTTCTTGGAAAGTTGAAGAGGGCAAGGTTTGGAGATATTATTATTTGTATGATCAAGAAGAATTAATTGAAGACTTGGAAAAAACAGGATTTAAGATACTAAAAGCAAATAATCCAATTGCCAGAAATATTGTTTTAATTGCTGAAAAATAACTAAATAAAAAATAAAAATAGAAAAATTATCCAATTAAAATACTTCTTTCTTCATCTCTTTTTCTCGAGATTTTTCTTGAAACATCTATTAATTCTGGATATAGGTTTTTTGCACCAGCTTCACTAAATCCAAGATTTTTCATAACTTCTATATAATCTTCACTTGTGAGTCTACATCCCTCATTAACTCCAAAACACATGTTAATTTCTCTTTCTACTCTTTTTTCTTCTATTATTCCATTAAGAATAGCTCCATATCTAGGGTATAGCCTGGAAAATTCTTCTATACCTTCCCTCATTCCTTTGGCTTTTTCAGTTTCATATTCACTAATTCTTGCATAAACTCTTTTTCCCTTGAAATTATTGCCATAATTTGTTAGATCTATTTGCTTAGCAAGTTTTGGTTTCATTCTCTTTAGCTTTCCTGACAGACTTGAAATAGGTATATCAATTCTATCTGCTGCAATTAGCTCTATAATCTTCCTTTCTAATTCTTCTGTCATTTTATAAGCCTTAAATTTTACCCCCTTACACTTATTTAGTGATTTGTAATACTTAATAAATTTTTATATTGTTTTTATATTTTTACTAATTTTTATAAACAAGCTTTTTTTTTATATTATATGCAGAAATATTCTTTCAGATCAAGCACTCTCGCAGAAAGAGAAGAATTTTACTCACAGGAATTTTCAATATCAAAAATTAAAAAATTTTTCAGAAAAAACAAAATTCCATATCCTCAGCTATGTGCTGTTGATGCCGGAAGTGAAACAGGAGTTATTTTAGACAAAGAACATAAAGGTAAAATGTTTTATTTTAAATTTTCTGAATTAAATAAAAAAATTAAACATTATCTTCCAGAAGATGTTTATTATGACAGAAACAGGTATAAAGATCCAGATAAAATTCTTAAAACACTTAATTTTAGAGAGAGAATTTCAGAGGAATTGGTTTTTGATTTGGATATAGATAATTTGTCTAAGGGAAAAAATAACCTAAATGAAAAAAATCTGAAATTTCTTTTTAGTCAAGCTGTTAAGATGAAAAAGGAACTTTATAAAATTGGATTTAAAAAAATACTCATTATTTATTCAGGAAGAGGTTTTCATGTTCATATTCTGGATAAAAATGCTTGTCTTTTAAACTCAATGGAAAGAGATAAATTAAACAAAAGATTTTCAAGATACCCGATAGATCCTTGGGTTTCAAGAGGATTTATTCATTTAATAAGAATGCCCTACACACTTAATAGTTTGGTTTCACGGATTGTGATTCCTGTTAAAAATGACAGGATTAATTTTAATGAAAGCATCCCAAGATTTCTGGTCAAGGATAGCTCCTGACTTTTTAATGAATAAAATTAACCTCTCTTTGCTTTTTTGCTGTAGTATTTTTTCTTTTTGGAAGCTTTTTTCTTTTTTGGCATTTTTATCCTCCATTTTGTTTAATTAAGCAGGTCTTTATTTTTTATAAATTCTTGCTTTTTATTTTATCTTTTTCAAATACTCATTAACAATTTTCAAACATTCTTTTTGATTTTTCCATGTAAGCTTTTTATATGCTTGCTTGAATGGAAGCCATTTATATTCAGAATGCTCTTTATTGTCAATTTTTATTTTTTTATCATGGACTTCTGCAGAATATAGGGAATATGTTTGCCCTATATATGGTCTGTCAGGAATGTTTTTTGAATATTCATACTTTCCTTTTTTTTTATGATTTATGATTTTTATTGCCTTAAGTCCTGTTTCTTCTTTAACCTCTCTTTTTACAGTTTTCCTTCTGGTTTCAAAAAATTCAATTCCTCCTTTTGGAAATTCCCATCCTATCCAGTGCATTTTCCTCTTTAACAAGAGATAGAGAATTTTGTTATTAATTTTTTTATACACAACAATAAAAATAGCTTTTCTATATTTTTTTATTCTCCTTAACATGTTTATTAAAAAGAAAAAATGCTTATAAATCTTGTTTTTTATTCAGATTTATGGAAAGGGATCTCAGAGGCAGACTTGAAAAAGTTAAAATAATCTCTCATTACAGAAACAGGTGTTCAATTGGTTTGGTTGACTATAAAAAAGATAGTGAAACCGAGGTTTTTGTATCAGATTCTGGAAATTATAATGGGAAAAGTATTTTAGTAAGGTTCAATTCTTTTATAAAACAAGGAAAAACCAAACCACTTGGTAATTTTATCTCATCAAAAGTTCCAAAAAAGTTTAATGGGCTTTCTCCGGAGCAATTTATACTGGTAGGATACTGGGATAAACAATGGTCAATACCTGACGAAGAGGAATTTTACATGCCATTTAGCCACCTAAATAAATATTATGAACCTGGCAGGATCGGGAATTTTATTTATCTAACTAACAGCTCTTATAATAACATATTCCGTGTTTTTCCAGATGGTTATGATATTATAAGTAATGAAATATGTTTTAAGGAGCTGGTATATGATTTATTACCTAATCCTTATGAACATTCAAGAGTCATTCTTTCTGAATCCAAGAAAAGAATAATGGATATAAAAAGAGAATCCAGAAAATTGGGTTTGAAAGCAATTGAAATGGAACCTTTGAGAACTACAACTTTTTTACAACATCAAAGATATTGATTTTGTCAAATTTCAGGATTGAATGGTCTTCATCTGCTATATGGATTTTTATTATACTCATATCTGTGGTTATACAGTTTAGGTTCCACACCAGTTTGCCATCAAGTTTATGAAGTATAGCTATTATTTTTTGTATCTTTTTAGTCACCATATTATTTTTCATTTCATCTTCTACAATCCCTTTAAGTGTATCAAGGTCAATGTTGATTTTTTCTGTTATTATGTCAGGAATATTGTCATTTGACATATCACTAAGCTTTGATTCAATATCTTTTGAATCAAGGATAAAGGTCATCATTTTTTTTGTTTCCGGAATGAAGTAATCTATTTGATGAACATTTTTACCAGATTCAAGGTCAATAACAAAAAATCCTGCTGAAAAATATGCATTTGGGTTTTTCCGAGTAAATGATTTAAACTCTTTGCTTGAAGCAAGCCTGTCTAAATATGGTTTTATTTTCATTTTCTTTGTTTAATTTCCTCGTTTAGGGAGTTAATGAATTTTTCTATACCTGTGTTTTGTATTTTTTTATCCCCTCTTTTTCTTACAGCTATTGTTCTTTCCTTTTCTTCTTTGTCTCCAACAACTATTATGTATGGTATTTTTTGAACTTCTGCATCTCTGATTTTTCCTCCTAATGGAACTGAAGCAAAATCTGAATCTGCTCTGATATTATTTTCTTTTAATTCATTTAATATTTTTTCGGCATACTTATTGTTTCTGTCTGTAAAGTTAATAACCCTAGCCTGTGCAGGACAAAGCCATGTTGGAAGAGCCCCGTTAGTGTGTTCTAGAAGAATTCCAATAAATCTTTCTAAAGATCCAAATATCGCTCTATGGATTATTACAGGTGTTTTTTCTTTGTTCTCACTGTCTATATATTTCAGTTGAAATCTTTGTGACATTTGCATATCTAATTGTATAGTTGCCATCTGCCAATTCCTTCCTAAACTGTCTTTAA
The DNA here is from genome assembly GCA_038869755.1 of Candidatus Pacearchaeota archaeon. Taxonomy (GTDB): domain Archaea; phylum Nanobdellota; class Nanobdellia; order Pacearchaeales; family GW2011-AR1; genus JACPLR01. Next base: position 53,488 of record JAWCQN010000005.1, read on the forward strand.
TATGCAAGTCAATTTTAGGGCCATAAAATGCACCATCACCCTTGTTTATTTTATACCTCGCTTTGGATTTTTTTAAAACATTTTCAAGTATTTTTTCAGCATTATCCCAATCTTCTTTTTCACCCATGAATTTTTCAGGTCTTGTTGATAACTCAA
>JAWCQN010000006.1:0-35959 GCA_038869755.1 Candidatus Pacearchaeota archaeon
TATTTAATAGTTCCATCACCTATAATAATTAATTTTGTTCTTGGACTATATCTTATTACACTAGGCATAGCTTCAATCAAGTAACTTATTCCTTTTTCAGGTGAAAGTCTTCCTACAAATAATAAAAATTTGCCTTGAATATTATACTTCTTTCTTAAAGTATTGTCTTTTTTATTCGGATTAAAAAGTTTAGTATCTACACCCATAGGAATTACTTCAAGATTTAGATTTTTATCTATCTTTGTCAAAACTTCCTCTTTAATTGCATTACTAACTAATGTAATTTTTTTAGCATTTCTTAAAATGAGTTTTTTGATTAAATTAAATTTTTTCATAGCAAAAATGTCACTTCCATGTGAAGTTAATACATAAGGAGTTCCTGAAATCTTGTAATTGAGATATGCAACTAATCCTTGAGGTAATATCCAGTGAGCATGGATAATGTCAGGATTATCTTTTTTTACTATTTTTCTTAAAGCTAAATACTCTCCTAATATGAAAAATGGAACTTGAATAAGATAAAATTTATTATTTTTTATTGTTGGCAATATTCCTCCGCTGCCTGCCAGCTTTTCATATTTATGGAAAAAATAATGAAATCTTTTAACTTTCATACCCTCCATTATTTCTTCATCTTTTGAATTAGGATAACTTGGAGCTAGAACAGAGATATCAAAATCTTTTGTTAGCCTTTTAGAAAGCTCATAAACAAAATTAGGCAATGTATCATCTTTCCATCTTGGAAAAGTTGAAGCCATTACTAGGATTTTTTTCTTTACCATAGTAAAACTCACGCTCCATTTCCTAAGATATTATTTCCTTTCCCATTAGATTCATAATCGTGTCTTTTAATCCTGTATAAAATCTCTTCCAGATATTGTCTGTTTATAGCTATTATATCTGAGATAAGTCCTAATAATAAAGACATTCCGCCCCACATAATCAATAATGATCCGATAATAATAGACTGAAGATGATCACCTCCATCACCTATTATATATGAAAGAGTAAACCACCTTCCTATAAGTATTAAACCAAGGAAAATTAAAAAACTTCCGATATAGCTGAAAAATTTTAAAGAGTTATACATTAAAGTTGCCCTTGAAATTGTAGCCATACTTTTCTTTATATGGGAATAAACACTTTTGATTAGTTTTGAGTCTCCGTTTCTTTTCCTGAATTCTACTGGAACTTCAACAACCTTAAGATTTTTTCTTGAAGCTTGAATTAAAGTTTCGTGTGTATAGGTATGTTTTGAAGTGACAAACAGTTTCATAGCGGCTAATTTATTATAAGCCCTAAAACCTGATGATGCATCATGAATATGATATCCGGCCGCCATCTTTACTACCTTGCTTCCCAAAATGTTCCCATATTTTTTGGCAGGAACCATGTGGTTAAGTTTCTCAACCTGCCTGTTTCCTGAAACTATATCTGCCTCTCCTCTAAGTAAAGGCTCTATCAATTTTGGAATCTCTTCTTGATTATACTGGAAATCTGCATCAGTATTAACAATTATATCAGCCCCTAAAGACAAACATGTTTCCATGCCTCTCTGAAAGCTGTATGCCAATCCGGAATTTTTCGTGTTCTTAATAACATAGTCAGCACCTGCTTTTTTTGCTTCTTCTATTGTTCTATCTGTAGAGCCGTCATCAATAACAAGAATTTTTATTTCATCAATTCCATCTATTTGCTTTGGAATCTCTTTAATTACTCTTCCTATGTTTGCCTCTTCATTATAGGCAGGTATCTGGACTATAAGCTTCACTCTTTTTTTTACCTTCATCTTAAGATATTGTATCATTTTAACGCTTATGAAATATTTATATATATGGAATATCACTCCTTTTTTCATTTATAAATCTTACGTTTTTACTGTAATTTTAAAATAGTAACATTTATAAATAGGTTGTTATTACTTAAAAAGTTAAAAAAATAGCCAAAAACAGCAGAAAATGAATAAAACAATAAATAAGAACAATTTATATGCAGGACTTATTTCATTGGGAATCATATCTCTTTTAGTTTTGGCAGGCCCTGCAAATGCTTTCAATATAAATCTTTTATCAGACAAACAATCAGTAGTTCAGGGAGAGGATGTTTCTTTTAACCTTAAGTTGGATTTAACTCCGTATAATGAAAACAATGTAAAAAACATAAAACTTAGTTTGGATGGACCATTAACAAGGAACTGTTTGTTTGATGTGAACGGAAGCATGATATCTGCCTGTTTAGGAATAAAAAGTATAACAAGATTATTAACAAATTCTACATATGGTTATAGCTATGGATATGGTTATGGCTCTAATAACCTAGAATATCTTATTGTATTGGGCACAAATGACCTTCCAACTGGAGATTATGATGTATCTGCAAAAGTAATACTTAAAAACAATAATGAAGCAGACAGCAATTCTGAGTCTTTGAAAGTAAATGGAAAGGAAAATAATTCTGAAAATAATAAAAATAGCAGTGGAAAGAAAAAGAAAAGAGTTAATGAAGAAAATACTGGATTTAATCCAATTTCCAATGATGATAGTGTTAATACTGAAAATAACGATTTAGACTTAAGCAATTTGGATGATAATAAAGACAATGAGAAAAATAACCAGACTAATGAAAATAATATTCAAAATAATATCATAAATTTTATTAAGAATATTTTAAAAAATATTTTAAGTAAGATATATAGTTTATTCTAAAAAATTTTATTATTTAAATAGACACTAAATAAATGCTATTTTACTTTTCTTACATACTGGTAGTGAAATAATGAAAATCAAATTTACTACAATAATCTTTATATATGCTCAGACAAAGTGTTTTTTATGTTAAAAGAAAAATTTGCGACAAAAATATTTTCTGTATTAATTAGTATCTTGCTAATAGGCTTATTAATAATGGCAGGGCCAGCAAGTGCTTTTAATCTAAAATTGAACTTGGGGAAACAAGAAGTGGTTCGTGGAGAGGATTTGAGTTTTTATGTTACAATTGACCTTGGAGACTATAGTATAGACAATGTAAAACATTTAAAATTAAAACTTAAGGGAGAAAAGCTTGAGAAAGGAGAGGATGATGACGATTTTGAAGATTCAGAAAAAAATAAGGGTAAGGGGCTTCCTTCAAGAAATTGTTTATTTGATGTGAATGGAGAATTTATTTCAAAATGTAAGGGAGTTAAAAATATAACCCTTATCAATGCAACAACCCCAACTTATGGTTATGGGTATGGTTATGGATATGGTTATGGGTATGGATATGGTAATGGAAATTCAAACAAATTAGTATACAAAATTGACTTGGATACAGATAAATTAAAATCTGGAGAGTATGAGGTATCTGTAAAAGTTAATTTAAAGAAAAAATTAGGAAAGGAGAAAGAGAAGGAAAGCGAGTCAAAGAAATTTAAAGTAAAAGACAAGCCGGTAAAAGAGGATAGTGAAGAGGACAACAAACAAAAACATAATGGTAAAAACGATGAAAATAAAAAAGATGACAAGAAAAATAATCATAACACTCCTGGAGCAGGTTCTGGTGGTGGAGGTGGAAGCTCTGGAAATTCAGGAAATTCTGAAAGTGTTAAAAATAATGTCGAAAATACAGAAAATCAGGACAATTCAATATTAGAAGAAAATCAGCAGAATAGTGATAATAATGAGGATAAAAATCACGAAGATAAATCAGATAACAAAGGCAAAGATGAAGAAAAAGATGAAGAGCATGAAGACAACGGAAAACATATCGGAAATGAAAAAAGCAATAAGGAAGAAAATAAGGGACATGAACATGAATCAAATTATTTAGATAATGATGAAGACAATTATAATGAAAAAGATAATAATGAAGTAAATAAAGAAAGTAAAGAAAATGAAGATAAAACAAATAATGTTGGTGAAAATAATGGTAAAGATAAAAAAGAAGAGAAATCAAATAAAAATAATGATAAACCAGATAAAGCTGAGAAATCCAAACAAAACAAATCAAAAAATAATGGTGGTAATGGAAAAGATAAAAATAATGAAAAAGATGATGACTAACTTACCTAATGTTCATCATTTAGTAGTTTATTTCCTGTATTAGATTTATTTATAATATTAAATTTTACCTGATTAAAAATTATTTAATTAATTTTTATTTGATATTTTATCATTTTTTCTTATTTTTATTTTCTACTCAATTTTTTCATTTATTCAAGTAGTGACAAAAAAATATTTTCTCTAAGACAACAAAGCTTATAAACAAATTATGTTGTGGTAATTATTAAATAGTAACATAACCTATTGGATATTCGTTGATAAAAGTAAAAACAAATAAAATGAACAAGAAAGCGAGTGGATTTTTCAGTAAGATTTTAGCCTTATCATTTGTGATGTTAATATTGGGAATGCTTATTTTATCAGGCCCTGCACAGGCATTTATCATCAATATGGATGTTAATAAAAATTTTGTAAAAAAAGGGGAGATAATTAAATTTGATATCTCACTCAAAATTGACCAAAATGAAAGCACACTTCCTATCCAGCAGATAAGCCTTATTCTTGACGGCCCAATTCAGAGAAGCTGTGTCTTCAGCCCTGAAGTGCAAATAATCAGTGGATGTACAGGCATAATAAATATAACAAAGCTAACTTCAACAAGCACATATGGATATGGTCAGAATCCATCATATGGTTATGGATATGGCTATTCAGCAGGAGAGTTAAAATACCAGATTTTAATGGATAGTTCCTTATTTGCCCCGGGCATATATGATAGTATATTATCTGTAAAAGTGGGAAATAACTTTTATAACTATCAGGGAAACAGGATAAATATAAAATCCTCGTCAAAACTGGAAGATAAAGGAACAACAACAAGAAGCCTTGACACTTATCATAAAGTAGAAGAAGATATTTTAACATTGTTGCCAAACTCTGAGTATATTATGAAAATCAAAGATGAATACCACATTATAAAGGTTAATTCAATAAACAAAGATAAAATAGATTTAGCTATTTCCTCAAACTTGCAAGAATTAAGCCTAACTCCAAGTGAAATATACGAAATAGACATTGAAAGAGATGGTGAAAATGACTTGCAAATAAGTGTATGGTACATCAATGAAAAAGAAGCAGTTCTTCATTTCGAGTCAGAAAGAACTATTGTCTTTGAAAAGGTTCTTTTTAAAGAAGAAAAGATTGAACAATCATACCTTGCACAAGACCAGTTGCCAAAACAGAGTATTGTTGAAGAAAACCAACCTAAACTAATAGAACCAAAATTTTTGATTATATTCTTGGGATTGCTTGTATTGGCTGAAATAGTAGGGATAGTTATTGCCTTTTTCAGAAAAAGTTGATTTCAGAGAAAAAACTGAAAGTAAAATTTTACCACTATGTCCCGATAAATAGAATTTATATAGTTGATGCATTATTTATAATAAATAATTTATAATAAAAGGAGGGTGAATGAACAAGACAATTGTAAAATTTATTTCTATAATCATAACCTCTTTAATTATAACTATTCTTATTTTTACCGGACCTGCAAGCGCCTTTCAGCTTGGATTAAACATACATAAAGATGTAACCAGCGTAGGGGAACCTGCAAAATTTACAGTTTCTGCAAAAATTGAATCTGGCGAAATTATCCCAATAGATAAATTTATTTTTAACATAAACGGACCAAAGAACTCTGTCTGTGAATTTGATTCGAAGTCAAATATAATAATTGGATGCGCTGACATAAAAATAAGACAGATTTCAAACGCTGAAGAGGAGATAGGATATGGTTATGGCTATAATTATGGATATAATACCTATAAGCCGGGAATTCTTTCATACGAACTGACACTAAATACATCTGAATATCCTACAGGAGAATACCACATTGATTTAAGAGTTATTTCTAAAGGCAATTTATTGAAAAAAGCTTCTGGAGTTTTTTTTATCGGAATTGACCCAAGCGAACTGGCAGGATGCTCTGTAAGAGCAAGCAATGGAAAGATAAAAATTAATAGCGATTTATTCAAATCTCCAAGAACAAGATTCTCAATGAAAATACCATTAAGCAGTGCAATTGATGGCAAGGGATATTTAACTGCGCAGTCTGGTAGGACAAGGATAAACTATGATTTCAGGAGAATAATGATTTTACACAATGATGATAATTTAGCATCTGTTCTTGTAACAGGAGAGGTAAGAAAGGGAGCGAAGGACAAAAATACTGAAAAAGCTGTTATATACATCTACAAAAAAGAGAAAAGAATTGATATAGATGGGGAGTCATTTGATATACAGCATATGGATATAACATTTATGAGAAAATGCAACTAACCAAGAAAGTGTAATTAGATTTTATTTCTCATTCTTAAGATAAATTTACATTTCCTACAAAGCCCTCTTGCTTTTTTTCTGCATTTCCTGCATCCATTTTTTCTTGACATTTCAAAAATCATAATCAAAAATAAATTTAATATTTTAGATAATATCTGGAGAAATATTTAAATTTTATTAACTTGGAAAATTATGTTTTAAAATTTTTACTGTAACATCAATTGCATCATCCAAATTATCAACAATGAAATGTGCTATCTCTCTAACCATTGGATGATTATGAATGTTGCCATCTTTCTCCATAACGCAGACAACAGGCTTTCTGAATGCATCAGCCCATCCAAATTCTATCATAGTTCCTATCGTGACTTCTCTGGCTCCAAGAAGATTCACCAGTATTACATCTGCAGTCATAACATCAAACCTGTCTCTCGCAGTTATTCCTTTATCTGTAACAAGAACATTTCCGTGATCTTTATAGTCTTTTAATACTAATTCATTTTTAAGGAAATTTTGCCCTCTCATTGGAGAGACCCCAATTATATTGTATTTATAAAGTTTCTTTTTTGTATATTCTCTCCAGTCTATTGCCTGTGAATAAGCTTTGCCTTTTATAGGGCCTGCAAGATAAACTTTTTTCTCGTGTGTAAAAAAACCTTGCCTTTTTCTTAGCTTAAACATAATTCATCTTGGTAAGGGCTTTTTTTAAATATTTATTCATTTTAGTAATAAAATTAGTATTTTATTAATTTCTTTTTAATTTAACACAAATGAATAAGGATTTTCATTGGGTTATAATAGTAAAAATTGAAGTAAAAAAATTCCAATTTGTCGAATGTAACTACTCATTTCCGATGGGACAAATTTAAATAGAAAAAATTTTTAACTAAAAGGAAAAAATGGTGGACAAAAAAAAGAATGTTCTTGCGGTTGGAGCACATCCGGATGACATAGAGCTCGGATGCGGCGGAACAATTGCAAAACACCTTTCTAATGGAGATGAAGTGTTTGTGATCATCATGACAAATGGTGAGCAGGGAAATCACAATCCAAAAATGGAAGAGGCTATTTCTTCATTAAAAGAACTTGGGATAAAAAATGAAAATATTTTCTTCGGAAATTTCCCAGATACTTCAATTCCAGTAGATAAAAACAGCATAAACTTTGTTGAAAACATAATGGATAAATATAATATAGAAAGAGTTTACACCCATTCTCCAAATGATAGGCATCAGGATCACAGAGCGTGTAGCAATATTGTTTCAGCAGCGGCCAGACCACATGTAAACAAAAAAACAAAAGAAATCCTTTTATTTCAGGGGCCATCAACCAAAGTCCATTTTGAACCGCATTATTTTATTGAGATAAATAATGATCAAATGATGAAAAAAATAAATGCCCTTAATAAATTCAAGACACAGATTGAAAAAGGAATTGTAAAAATAAGAATGATAAAGGCTTTAGCAGAATTTCACGGCTCAAACCATAATACAATGTATGCAGAAGCTTTTGAAATAAATCATATGTTCAGGAGAAATGATGAAATATAAAACCAATAATTCAGTAAGTGATAATTTAGTAGTTTCGGCCCACCAACCAAATTTTCTGCCATATCTTGGTTTTTTTGACAAAATGATGAAATCAGATATTTTTGTAATAAGAGATGAAGTATTATATATAAAAAAAGAGTTCCATAATAGGAATAGGATAAGAATTAACGGAAATGATCCAAAAAATCCCCAGTACAAATGGATCACTGTACCGGTTCACGAGCAAAATGATTATATCCGGCATATAAAAATAAAAAAAGATGCAAAAGATAAAAATATACCATGGAATGAAAAAATTTTGAAAGATATAAAGGTAAATTATTCCCGCACACCTTATTTCAGTAAATATTTCCCTGAAATAGACAAAATATTCAGAAAAAACCATGATAATTTATTAGACCTGAATATGGAGCTAATAAATTTCTTAACAGAGAAATTTGAGATAAGAACTAAAATTATTCTTGCATCAGAACTAAAATTAAAGCCGGCCCATTATGAAAAGTCAGATGCTTCGCAGGACTTGGCAGATATCTGTAAGGCATTGGGGGCCAAAACATATCTTTCAGGAGACGGAGGGAGAGTATACTTTAGTAAAATACCATTTGAAAAATCATGTGTAAGGATTGAGTTTCAGAACTATAAACATCCTGAATATAAACAGGCTTTCCATGGTTTTCTGCCTTATATGTCTGCTTTAGATGCTTTATTCAATATTGGAAAAATGCCCTATTCTGATAATACTGATAACATTACAAATTTGAATCCAGAAAAAGAAAATAAAGATGTAAGAGAAATCACAATAACTGGCTATTAAGATAAATTAATAGTCAGCTAAAAAGAGGTATAATGAAAAACAGCATAATTTTAAAAGCAGCTTTGGTATTGCTGATATTTATTTTATTATTCAGTATTTCCCATGCTGAATGTGAAAACTGCTCTATAGAAAAACCTGTGTATATAGTGCCATATGTAGGAGATATCGATGGAAGCGTTTCTGATGAATGGTATTACTTTTATGATTTAATTTCAAGATTTTATGATGAAAATGAAATACCGGCAGGATTTAGTTTTTACCCTGCATCTCTAAACAATAACCCAAATTTTATTGGCCCTTTTATAAGGATGTACAACAGCAAAAACATAGAACTAATACAAAAAGGTTACAAAGGAGATGAAAGAGAATTAAAAATGGATTCACTATCTTACAGGCAACAAAGAAGTATAATTAGAAAAGGACAAAGAGTCTTCTTAAGAAAAATGAGTGAAAACGGATTTAAGAATGCCAAACTTCCAAAAACATATAATCAAATAGGAGCAAGGGTAACAAATGAAACTATTAGAGCATTGGAAAATTTAGGTTTTAAGATTTATCTGGATGTTTATTATGATCCTGATGTTGGTCCAGTAAAAAATACTAAAACTTTTGATAACTCTCAATATGGGGTAAGTTTCACGGTTAATGGAGAAGCTGGAGCTGAAACATACTTTAAAAGCCAAGAAGAAATATTTAGAGATATTAATGAAATAAACAATGAAGGAAGAGAAGATGTTGAGATACTTAAAATAAATAATATTTCTGTAATTCCGCTATGGGTTCACCAGCAGGATTTCGAAGGAAAAATAAATGCCAATGAAATAGACGAAGAAAAATGGAATCTTTATAAAGACACAATATTAAAATTAAAAAATAACACCAATGTAACTTTTTTAAAACCAATACAAGTTTATGAAATGAGACATTCTAACTTTACTAACACAGCTAATTTAATTAATCAGAATTTAATCCTTGTCTTAATTAATAAAGATATTTTAAAAAAATTAACCTATGAAAATATGTGGTTAAAGTAATGTTATTATAATTAATTATCGGTTAAATTTCCAATAACTTTTTCTATTTCATTATCATAATAATAACTTGCTATCCCATCTTTTCTTTGATAGTCAAGTTTTTCATTTGGTTTGAATCCAAGTTTATTATAAAACATAACAGCAGGGTTATCTACTCTAACTCTAAAATGAATTCTTTTTATTCCTTCCTGAAGTGATTTTTCCATAAACTCCTTAAGAAGTTTTTTTCCTATTCCTAATCCCCTATAACCTTTATCAGTGATAATTTTGTTAAGAAAAATCACATTATCTTTTAAAGACCCTATTTGATACCCTACAATTTTGCCGTTGTATAAAGCTACATGACTTAATTTCCATTTCATAGGCAGTTCGTACATTAAGTTATCTATAGTCCATGGTTCATCCCCAATTTCAACCCAATTTTTTTCAAGTTTTAAAATTTCCTCTGTATTTTTTATGGCATATTCCTTGCTTAGAGTAATTATTTTTAAACCAACATTTTCTGTATTAATCAAATTATTTTTCATTAAAAGTAAAAATAATACTTTATTATAAAGATATGTATAGCCAAAAAATATTTTTTTAAATGTTTAGTCCTGTTATAATCTTTTAATTATATATTTTGCCGAAGATACTATCCTATGTTATTTAAAGTAGTAGCATAGATTTATAAAAAGTCATCGCTACAATAAATAAAAAGTGCATGTTTTTTTGTACTTTATTAGGGTGATAATGAAAAAAAAGAGGGTAATTATATATAATAGTATATTTAGCACCTTAATTTTTATTTTATTTTTTTCAGTTAGTGCTGAAAGTTTATGCCAGTATGCCAGTTCAGCCTCTGCCACATCACAGAATAATCTTGGCTCTTTAGCTTCTTATTCTACAGGGGAGCCGAATGCACAATATGTAGGCCAGTGCACACAATGGAGCGGTTATGGTTATTCATGGAGTCCTTCAAACTGGAATGTAAGAGCTAATCTGACTTTATCCTATGCAATACCTGTAAATGTAACCAATATAACTATTTTTGGAGATTATGATATTTGCTGGGATAAAATGTGGCTAAAAAATTCCCCGACAGGAGAAACAATAAGGATATTTAGCGGATTTGAAAATTCATGCATAGCAACAAAAAACATAAACCAGAGTTTCATTGCAGACACAATAATATTACAAACATGTGGATGGTCTTGGAGCTCTACAGATGCAGTAAGGCTTTGTGGAAATATCTTAAATTCAACTTTGCCCCCTATAAATAATACAAATATAACAATAAATAATATAGAGATATGCCAATGGAAGGGCTGTAAAAAGGGAGCTGTGTCAATATCTGTAGATGATTATTTTACAAGCTGTATTTCTGAATTGGATTCTCACGGATATAAAGGAACTTATTTTCTTTCAAACACAAATACATACTCTAATAATCTATGGAATCAGTTTAATAACGCTTTCAATAATGGACATGAATTGGCGCCACATACACAAAGCCACTGGTGTGTTGGAATCCCTCAAAATCAGTGGATACAAGATATTGAAAATAATATTATTGATATAACATCAAGAACAAATGCCAAAAGAGAAGATTTAATTTCTTTTGCCTATCCATGTGGGTATAACACTGAAAATATGCAAAACATAATAAGAAACAACTGGAATTTCATTTCAGCCAGAGGCTACTACTTTAATGAATTGGAAGATGCAACTCCTTCAAATTACTTTAATATGAAAAGCTTTAATTCACATGATTATCCAGGAGGAATATGGGAGCCTCCAAGCTATTATTATATTGTGGATAGAGCAGAAGCTGAAGGAAAATGGGCTAATTTAGTTTATCATAATGAATGTTCTGATGATGGAGTGATAAATTATCTTCCTATAAAAAATGTCTGGGTTGATACTATTGGAAATGTTGTAAAATATACTTATTTAAGAGATAATTCAACGATATACAACTTTCAAAATTCAACAAATGAAATAAAATTTAATATTGATGTTGATAACAGATACGACCAAATTTACTACAATCAAAACCTTACATTAATGGTTAAAATACCAGTCCAAACGATATCAAATGTAAAGTCAAACAACCTAACAATAGATTTTTCTTACCAGACAATTAACAATTCAAGATATGTGGTGTTTGATACTCCTTTCCCAATAAATGATGAAATTATAATTTCTTATTGAAAGTTAATGTAATTGAACCGTAAAATTACAAAATAATTTATATCTTCTATTACAAACATGCTTAAATATCCTATAATTCAAATTGTCAAATGAAAGGACCTTTTTCAATATGGGCATTTTTTGGATTGACATTATGGATTGATATTATTACACATATCATTTTTCCAAAAAAAGAAAGAACCATAGATCCATATAATCCTATAAGGGAAGTCTCTGTAACAATTCCAGTGCACAAAGAACCTAAAGAATATGTTGAGTATACGATAGAACATCTCTATAGGGAAAGATATCCGTTGAAAAACGTGATAATTATTGGAGATTCTTTCTCATCCAATGCCAAAGAAGCTGTCAACGAATTATCTAAAATATATAAAAATCTTTTATACTATGAATCCCCTGACAGGTCAAAGGCTAAAAAAATTAACAACCTTGTAAAAAACAAAAATAATATTTTAGGAGAATTTATTTATGTGAGAGATTGCAGGGTTAAAGGCGAAATTGATTGTATAGAAAAAATGGTTTCATATTTTAATACTGAAAAAGTAGCTGCAGTAACATCTTATGGCAGAGTAAGCATACCAAAAAACCCAATTTCAAGAGCATATCATTATGGAAAATCATGGATAAATGAAATTGGAAGATTCAGAAAAAATGCGCAGGAAAAAAGAGGAGCTGTCTTTGTAATATGTGGAGCTTCAACTATATTCAGAAAAAAAATTCTCGAAAAAATCCAAATACCATGTAAGAGCAAAACAGAAGATACATATTACACATGGATACTACAGAAAAAAGGTTATAAAATCAGAGTTGCTGATGATGCATGTGTTTCAGCTCCTGATGTCGATGGCCAGAAATTTGATGGAATAAATGGTCAGATAAAGCAGTCTTATAGATGGAGTACTGGAACTATCCAATGCATGTATAATGAAGGAAAAGACATACTTAAAAATAAAAAATTGGCTTACACAACCATATTTCCTGGCTTTTTGGAATCTCTTATGTATACAATACCGCTATTTTTTATACCATTGTTGTTCTTTATTTCACCCGGATATGCCTTGGGTTTTCTCATAGGAGATACAGTATTCTCTTTACTTGGAACCCTTATAATCCTTCCAAAAAAATTTTTTAAAACCCTTATACATTATCCTGAAATTGTTTTTTTCAAGTACGTAAATGCCATGGTATTTTTGGTTGCATTAGTTAATACAACGGCCCAAGCACTATTGAATAAAGAAGAAACATGGAGTAACGAATGGATTCCTCCTGAAACAAGATATTAAAATTACTTAACCTAATTTCTGTGAAGTTATCAGTTGATGAAAAAATAGGTCCAAAATTTTACTACTAAGTGACTACTGATTAAGCAAGGGTTTTAAAAAAGCCTCCTTATTACTATTTAGAATGCTATTAGAAGAATTGGTTTTAATCGGATTTGAAAGAAAACAAGCTGCAAAATTAGCTGGAAGCGAATACTTCTGTCATAGAAGTAAAACTTATGAAGAATTAACAGAACTATTTAACAGAATCTCAAGAGTTTACAGATGTAGCTCTGAAGAAGTTAAGAAAGCAGTTCTTAGTTTTCCTCCATTTGCAGGATATAATCATGAAAGAGTTGTAAGACAAGGAATAAGATTAGGAAAAATGGCTGGATTGTCTTACGTAGAATCAATTGATTATCTTTTAAACTCACCTATTCTTGCAATTTACAGCGAGAAAAGGTATCTTGCGGCATTTGACATTGGAAGACAGCTTAAAAGAGAAGGTTTTCCTCAAAATAAAGATATGTTAGAAGTATTTTTTTCTTGTATTATCAAAAGCCCTTATGTTCCTAACTCTGACAGAGAAAGAATCTCAAAAATTATTGGTGGTAAAGAACCTCCATTGTTAAAAGCAATGAGAAGAAAATTAAAAAACCTATAACATCATAGACTCTTACTCAGATAATTCAAGAAATGATTTAGCACTCCAAACTGCTTTAAATACCCACATAATTTTAACTCTTCCTCTCTTTGTTCATCCGTATTACATATAGTAATACCCATTATATAAATTAACTATAAGAAGGAAAAACCTTTATCTGCCAAAAGTGGAAATCTGCAAGATATGATAAAGAGCTAAAAAAGAAAGATTAAACTTTTTATCTATTTTATCAACATAATATTTCACAGAACCCTAACCTAAAAAAGATTTCAGTGTTTCTGATACATAACTGACTTCGTCATTTGTAAGAGCAGGATATAAAGGAATGGACAATAAGCAGTCGTGAGCTTTTTCAGTATTTTTGAAATCATCTTTATTTAATTTTAAGTATCTATGAAGAGGATTAAAAACAGGTTCTGAAGCAGATACTCCCTTCTCTTTTAGTCTTTTTCTGAGTGTTTCCTTTTCTTCTTTTGATTTTAACATTATCAAATATTTGAATGGGAATGATCCTTCTGGAATTTTTTTCATTATAGCAAAATTATTATCTTTGTTTATGTTTATCAAAGATTTATTATATTTATCGGCTATTTCGTGTCTTCTTTTTATAAATTTCTCCAGCTGTTTTAGCTGTGAAATCCCGAGAGCTGCATGTATATCTGACATGGAGTAATTATATGAAATATCATACTCTTCTCTTTGATCATATTTTGTCAAGTCATCTATTTTGTCTTTTAATTTTTTATTTGATGTCAATATCATTCCACCCTGACCTGATGAAATAACTTTTGTCGCATAAAAAGAAAAAATACTTATATCACCAAAACTACCTACGTATTTTCCTTTATATTTGGTCCCAAGGCTATGAGCGCAATCCTCTATTATTGGTATATTTTTGGAAACTTTTCTTATTCTATCCATATCTGCTGATATCCCGAACATATGCGGAATAATTATTGCCCTTGTATTCTTTGTTATTAATTTTTTTATTTTATCAGCATAAATATTGCACCCTCTCTCAATAAAATCATCCTGAATATCTGCCAGTACCGGAATAGCTCCTGTCATTTTCACAGCAGACATTACACTTGCACATATATAGCTTGGAAGTATAACTTCGTCTTTTTCCCCTTCATTAGTTATAGAGCCAACACCTAAACTCAATAATGCTATATGTAAAGCAGTTGTTCCAGAACTTGTGGCTTTTGCATATTTTTTCCCTATATAATCTGACATTAAAGATTCAAATTCCCTAACTTTCTCTCCGTAGGAGTGCAATCCTGATTCAACTTGTTTTTTAACAAAACTGATATCTTCTTCAGACACATAAGGTTTTGATGGAGGAATCATTTTTTACATATTTACCAGCATGTCCATTATATAAAATATGTTGTTTACCAGTATATATTTACCAATATATAATATTATAAATAAAAAATATAATAAAATTTGATGGATAAAAAAGAATTTGGCAAAAGTTTAACATTGGTAATTCTAATAACATTACTTTTCTTTTCTGTGTATTATGCCTATGATAAAAATAAGTTTAGATTCTTACAAAATAAGGTAGATGTAGATAACAACGACATATATTCAAATAATTTTATTTATAGTAACCAGAAAAATTCAAACGGCATTGTTACAAATATATGGTTTCATGACAAAGAAAAATTAAATTTATTCAAAAATAATAATATTAGATATTTGTTTGTTGATGTCGGCAACATAGATTCAAATGGAAATCTTCTGACTAAAAATCCGGAAATTAGAGAATTTATCGATTTTATTGAAAATTATGAAGAAAAAAATAATTACGACTTCATATTGCTTCCATATACTGAGGTAATTTTAGAAAACTATGAATTTAATGAAATTTTTCAGGATAATTTAGCACAAACATATTACTATCTGTCAGTATCAGGGTTTGATGGCGCACATGTTGATATAGAAGCAATACCAATAGAAAAAAGAGATGAGTATATAAATTTTATAGAGCTATTAAGGGGAAAAATGAGGAATAAAATTATTTCAGTTTATCCTGGGTTAATAAGCGAAGACCAAAATGAATGGGAGTGGAATTTAGAATTTTATCATAAAGTTTATGAAATAGTTGATTTAATAACTATTGGAAGTTATGATACAGGACTAAAAGATAATGAATATAGGACATATATTAAAGATCAGATAAATACAATAAATGCCAACTTTGAGGGCAAATTTATGTTTATAGCTCCAACCCATAAAGAGTATCCAGAAACTATAGACAACTCTTTATTTATTTTTAAATCAAATTATAAAAATTCTGAAAAGAGCGCTTTTATTGGAATTGGAATGTTTGCTGAATGGACAACGGATGAGGAAGAGTGGAAAGTATTTGAAAAATATCAGTCAGAATTTAGTTAATTCATCAAAAAAAAGTAACAACAAAAACCTATTTTTTCGACGATAATAATGTTTAAATAGTGAATGACTGAAAAGTAATAGCATGGTTGGAATAAGTAAGGTGGTTGCTGTATTAGGCTTATTAGTGTTTTTTATTATTTTTATTATTTTAAGTATTCCCGGCATATTTGCAATAACAGGAAAAATAGGTAATGGAAAAATGGTTCTATATCCTAAAGTTGGTGAAACATTAGAAAAAAGCATTAAAGTAATCAATGACAACGATGTTCCATTAAACATTACTTTATTTACAGGTGGAAATAATTCTGAAAAAATCCAGATATATGATAAAAACTTTATTTTGGAAGCTGGAGAGACTAAAGACGCCAAGTTTTCAATTAAAGCGACATCTCCGGGAAAATTTGAGAATAAAATTTTTGTTCAGTTTAGCCCATTAAATGAAAATGAAACAGGTGTTGGACTGACTTCACAAATCATATTATTTGTTAAAGAAAATGAACAAAATAAAGAAAAAGATAAAATCTTAATTGGATTATTAGGTTTTAGTATCTTACTATTAATAGTTCTTGTTTCACTATATTTCTATTCATTAAAATTCTCAAAATCCTATTTAGAAAATAAAAAAGAAACCGGTGATAAAGCAAATGTAAAAAAGAAGGAAAAACTAAATGCCAATGAGAGGAAAAAATGAAAAAGTTATTTTTATTATTGCTTCTTTCTGTATTAATCCTCCCATTAGCAGCTTCAGAAGACATAGCTTATATTGTAAAAAATGCAAATTCTGTTGATTCCGGAATAACAGCCTCGATAAATGAGCTTGGATACACTTATAAAGTCATACAGGAATCGCAAATCCTGTCCACAAACTTCTCAAATTATAAAATGATGATTGTTGGAGATGATATTTTCTCAAATCCACAAAAAATACCGGTCAGCGAGTACAATTCTTTAGTTGTCAATTCAAAATATATGGTAGATTGGGGATGGAGCTCAAGAACAGGTTCGTATTCAAGTCCGACAAGTCTCTCAAACAATGTAAATTTTCCTACTTCAATAACTAATGGCGTAAAATCGCCTTATTTTGCATATACTCTCTCTGATCCGTCAGTTTCAACATATGCCTTACTTGGGAAAAAACCGACAGGAATAAAAATAATATCCTACAGGACACTTCAATCCAATACAGTTATTGCATTGGTTCTTCCAGGAACAAAATTCCTTAATGGAAAAACTGCAAAAGAGAAAAGCATTTATTTTGGAATTACAAAAAGCCAGTATTGGACATCTGACTCAAAGAAGATGTTCAAAAATTCTGTCAAATACTTAATAGAAGGAGAGGATAAGGATAAAGATGGATATTATGATAATGACTGCAATGACTCTAATCCACAAATCAATCCTGGAGCAGTGGAAACTCCATATGACGGAATTGATCAGGACTGCACTGGAAATGATTTAATTGATGTAGATAATGATGGATATTGTAAATTAAATTTTGGAATAGCAAATAAAACAGCCCAATGTCAATTAGAAACAGGAAATACAGGAAGTGACTGCAATGATTCAGACGCTACTTATAATCCTGCTGCACAAGATTTAAGCAAAAACTGTAAAAATGACCCTCCACAATTAATCCAAAATATTCCGACCATATTCTGGAATGAAGGAGAAAAATTTGAATTAAAATTTTTAGACTATATAAATGACCCTGAAAATGACACTCTAGTTTATGGAATAAAATCTATATCTACAAATGAGAATATAATAGTGAATATTACAGGAAACAAAGCCATCTTCTCGTCTAAACAACAATGGTTTGGAACAGGCTGGATAATATTCAATATAAGTGATGGAAAAGTTAGTATCGAAACAAATCAGATAATATTAAATATAAGTGGAATAAATGATCCTCCTATTTTGGAAAAAATCAATGATATTTATGTCTTTGAAGGACAATTAGTTAAAATAATACCAAATGCAACAGATCCTGAAGGAGACAACATAACATTTACCTACTCAAGTCCGCTTAATGCTTTGGGAGAATGGGGAACATCTATTGGGGATGAAGGGGTTTATAATGTAAATGTAAGTGCAACTGATAGAAGAGGTGGAATAGATATTGAATCATTTAAAATAATTGTAATGCCAAAAATTGTAATTAATGAATTTTCATCAAACACAATTAATGAATCTGACTGGATTGAAGTTTATAATACCGGAAGCACACAGGCAAACCTATCCTTATGTGTGTTAAAAGACTTAGCAGATAATGAGCTTAAATTAACAGGTATTTTGCCTGGTAAAGATTTCAATGTATTTGAGTGGAGCAACAGACTGGACAATGCTGGAGATAGAATTATACTAAAGTGCAACAGCTATGAACTTGACAGAGTCGTATATGGAGGACTTCCTGAAAATGCGCCTGTTCCATCAGACGGTCAATCAACAGGAAGAAAAACAGACGGTTTTGATACAGACAACGACGGAAATGATTTTAAAATATACAATAAACCTTCAAAAAAATTCTCAAATTCAGCTGATACAGAACCGCCTATTGTATCTTTATTGCAGCCGAACAACAATGTAACATTTGAAACAAGAGATGTAAATTTCACTTACAATGTTAGTGATAATTCTCACTCCCTATCCTGCAGTATCTATACAAACATATTTGGTGCTTTCAAATCATTACAGACAAGTTCAGTTCCTTTACTCAATGGTTCATCAACTGGAAATTTCCTTATCAGAGGAATAAATGACGGAAAATATTTATGGAATATAGCATGCAAAGATTCAAGAAATATCGTCTTTGCACCTGAAAACAGAACAATAATTGTAAGTGCTCCTGATGCTCCAGTAATAACTCCTATCGGAAGCAAATTTGTACAGGAAAACAAGACACTGGAATTTAATGTTGAGGCCACAGATCAAGAAAATAATATAATTTCCATAACTGCAAAAAATCTTCCTCTTGGAGCAACATTCTCTAATAAGTTATTTAAATGGACTCCTGATTTCAATCAAAGTGGAACCTATAATGTAATATTTAAGGTAACTGATACAACAAACCTGACAGATGAAGAATCTGTAACCATATCTGTCGGAAAAACAATACTTCCTCCTGAATTCAAGGACGCGAAACAGTGCAATAACATAAATGAGTCTCTTGAAATTTCAATAAAAGATCCAAGAAATAACAAGAAGTTCAGTTTAAATGATAGTATTAAAGTTGAAGTCAGATTAAAGAATAACCTTGATGAGGAAAAAAAGTTTGATGTTGAAACACACTTATATGACCTGACTGAAGATGAGTCTCTGGATGATAATGATGATTCAGTAAGAATAGGCAAAGGAAAAACAGAAAACATTGAATTAGAGCTTAAAATACCTGATGATGCTGATGATTCAAATAAATTTGCAGTTTATGTAATAGCTGAAAGTGATAATAAAGAGTGCAACATAGCATTCACAAACATAAAGATAGAAAGGGAAGATGATGCAATGAAAATTTCCAAATTTAATATTAATCCTGCAACCACTTCAAGGAATCAGGAAGTGTTTTTTGAAATAACCGTCCAGAATATAGGAGCTGATGATCAGGATGATGTGGTAATAAATGTTTATAATAAAGACTTAAAACTTAACATTAAGTCAGATGGATTTGAAGTTGAAAGATTTAATGAAGACGACAAGAAAACAAAAAGCTTCTCATTTATGATTCCTGAAAATGTAAAATTGGGAGTTTATAATATTAGTGTAGATGTTTTATTCAACAACAATAAAATAAGTTCAGAAAGCAGCCTTACAATCATAAATGAAATTCCTGCGCCTGCCAGAGAGAACAATGTTGAATTAACCAAAACGCAAACTCCTGAAATTATAAAGATAAATCAGCCAACTACTCCAACAACAAAAGAAAATAAAGAAAGTGAACTTAAATCTAATCCTAAAAATTATAAATCAGAAAAAACCAAAGTAAGTGAAGTGAAATCTGAAATTAAAGAAGAACCAAGTATACTATCACAGCTTTCTATCTCTCCAAGCTATCTTGAAGACCCAAATGTAAGATTGGCAATATGGGTTCTTGACCTTGTCCTTGCAATAGGGATAATAGCATTTATAATTAAATTAATACTTATCATAAGAGGATAACAAATCCAGATAACTTTATAAAGGATTTATTTGTTTGATTTTAGTAGACTAGGCGGCGCGTTAGCTCTGCGCCATCTGCTCGTGAGCTTTAAGCAGGCTGCAAGGAGGCGAGTGACTTGAAATCAGCAAGGTCCTTGCTTGGACGTTGATGTTTTGTCCTATTCGATCTTGCTCCTGCGAACCGGGTCAGATCTTGATCGAAGCAGCCCTAAACAGGAACCAAGGTGCTTATGGGGTAGCAAAACGGAGAAAAAGCAGGGGAAGCTTTTCTGGTTTTGGGAAGCAAACCTCCGAGTCTACAAATCTTAAATAATAAAAACACCTAAATTTTAAAATAAAAAATCCTTGTATTGGAAATTTTTTTTCTTAATGAAAGTTTAATGTCAATATTTTTTAAATATCCGTAAAGGACTCTTAAAACCTGTTCATGGCTTACTATTAAAACAGAGCCATTTTGATATTTTTTATTCCTGTTTTTGTTTTTTAACTCCCTAATAAAAGAAACAATTCTTTTTTTTAATTTAGAGATTGGTTCTCCTTTCTTATAATGCATCATAAGCGGGTCTCTTTTTAAATATTCGTTTAGCTCTTCATAGGTTTTCCCGTCAAAACCACTTGCCCACTCATTCAACCTTTTATCCCTTATAATTTTAACACCATGGTATTTATTAACTATCTCTGCTGTCTGTAAACATCTTGGAAATTGGGATGAAAATATCATATCAAATTTTTTGTTTTTTAATTTCTCTGCAGCTTCCTTTGCCTGTTTTTTTCCCAAATCAGTCAGATAAACTTTCCTTTTTAATGTGTCATTGACTCTTCTTTCTGCATTTGACTTTGCATGAGCATGTCTCATTAAATAAATATTCATTTCTCACAAAATCTAAATTTTTTTCTGGCTGAGATGAAGGAAAACTAAGAAAAGAATATTTATTGTTCCAACAATTGTTACCATAAGCAAGGTTATTATAGGAAGGGTCAGACTAAAACCTATGTTACTTATACTGATTATTATCAGCAAAATCATCATTAGCATAGGAGCAGCAATTACAACACTAATATAAATATCCATAAAAGTTTCGGCTGATCTTGTCGCTTTTTCTCTTTTTAGCCTGTATTCAAACAATAAACTCTCGGATTTTTTCTGAAGATATTTTGTTAAACTTCCTCCGGACCTTATTGTTGTGGCCATACCATTTAGCAAATCAGACCAACCCTTACTTGGACTCGATCGTGAAACATTATTCAGTGCAGTCAATAAATCATATCCATAAAGATTTATCTGATTCATTAGTTTTTTGGATTCATTTCTCAAAGCATCATATTCTTTGCTCATAGCAATTATTCTGAATATATTGCTTGGCTCAATATCTGCCCCTGCAATTGCAGCCATTTGGATTGTTACAAAAGGAAGTTCGTATTCAATCTCGCTTTCAATAGATGCCCTTTCTGCCGAAGGATAAAAGTATAATACCAGATAAGTAAGAATAGGTATTCCCGGTATAAACCAAATAATCTGAAAAAACCTTTTTATCAAACTTGTACTTGAATAGTCAATCAGATAAAAATATGGTGCTTCAAGAGAAATGTTGAAAAAAATAAAAAATACGAAAAAGAAAAACCCTATAACAATTGAAATTAAGGTAGTAAGCAACATCATTGAAACATACGTGCTTAACAAAGTTGTAAAATTTCCTTTCCTTAAATCCAATCCAAGCTTTTGATAATACCCACTTTCTATCATTTTTTTTGAATAGTTAAAAAACAGCTTATTGGAAATTTTTAGATATAAATTAGGCTTTTTGTAATCATTAACAATCACCTCATCCTTCTTTTCTTTTTTCCTTAACTGGCTTAGGGAAAATTCAGAAATATGCAGCTGATTCATATATTCGGATTTATCCTTTCTTTTTATGGCAACTTTATTCTGTAGGCCCTCTATATTATGTGAAACAGTTACTATAGAATCAGATCCTTTTATTTTAAAGGTTGGTTGCTTCAAATAGGAAGGCAACTCTTTGAAAATTTTCAAATTTTCAAGCAATTTGGGAATTGATGAATTTAATATCCTAATCTGTCTTTCAGCAGAATTAATTGCATTTTCCAGATTTTTCCTATTTTCCGGGAAGAGAGTTATATTTTCATACCTATCATGAAGAAATTTAATTCTTTCTAAAAGAATTTTTTCTTGTTCCAAATTTTTTTTAAACAGTTCAAAACTCATTTTAACATTGCATCAATTTTAGCTTGAATTTCAAGTATAAATTTTTTTATTTTAAGAAAATCACTGGTATTTTTAGAAAAATATGCTGACTCAAGTTTTATAAAAGCCTCCTCAATAGAACTTATATATTGAGATAAAATCTTGATTTCCTCTTTGTTAAGCATAATTAAATAAAAAAAGATGAGTATTTATTATTTTCTTTTTGTTGATAAAAATAATATATATTCTACTTTTACTGTGTAATAACTCCATACTTTTTCAGCACTTCCCATGGGTGTTTGTAATATTCATTAATTATCTGCTGCACTTCATTAAAATCGAATATTTTATTTTTATATAAGTTGTACAAAAGCCTTGTCCTGATATTAAATTCTGACATAAGCTCTTGTTTTGAAAGCCCGTATCTTTTTGTTATCTTTTCAAAAACTTTTGAGTCTTTCTTAAAATAAAATCTGTCGTCGTGTGGATTCCAGATAAAAGGAGTATTAGTCAATGCCACACCATCAGGAGTTACATTTATAACTTCAACTATTGAAGTGAGTCTCCTTGTCTGCTGTTTCCTGACAATTGAATGAGACATTATTGCAACTGCATCAAGAGTGTTTATTAGGGTTGGAGAGAGTTCAATAGGCGGGGTCTCAAGTCTTTTAACAACCGTATCAACTGAATCTGCATGCATTGTGCTTAATGAAGGGTGACCTGAAGCCATTCCCTGAAAAAGAACAAAAGCTTCCTTACCCCTTACCTCTCCGACAATAACATAATCAGGATTTTGTCTGAAAGAATTCCTCAATAATGAAAATAAATCCACTTCTCCGATAGTTCCTGTTCCAATAGCACTTCTTGCAACACTTGGAAGCCAATTTTCTCTTGGAATATTTAATTCCCTTGTGTCCTCTATAGAAACAACCCTTGCCTCAGGCGGAATGAAAAAAGATATTGCATTTAACAAAGTTGTTTTTCCGGAAGAAGTTCCTCCTGCAATCAGCAAATTAGACCTATACTGGATTAGAATCCAAAAGTATGCAAGCATTTCTGGACTTAAAGTATTAAAGGAAATAAGTTGTGTTGGAGTCCAAGGAAGAGTCGTAAATTTCCTTAAGGTAAATGTTGGGCCTTTGCTTGAAATATCTTTTGTATATGTTGCATTAACTCTTGTTCCATCAGGGAGAGTTCCATCAAGAATAGGTGATGCGTATGATATATACCTTCCAGATCTTTGGGCAAGCTTCTCTACAAAACTCGCAAGATCTTCAATTGATTTATAGATAATATTTGTCTTGATATTTCTATAAAGCCTATGAACTATATAAACAGGAGAGTCAACCCCATTACATTCTATATCTTCAATAAAATAGTCATTGATAAGAGGATCGATTTCATTAAATCCAACGAAATCCCTGTATAAAAAATAAAAAATTTTTTGATAAGTTTCCTGATCAACATTAAGATTCAATTCATTTATTAATAATTTTGCAGTTTTATCAATGTATTCCAAAACAGCATCCTGTGTTTTTTCAACAACCACATTTACATTTATTATTTCTTTCATCCCTTCTTCAATTTTTTTTAATACATCACTTTCATGGCTATTAAGAATTGGCTCTTCAACATCGTATCTCAATTCAGCATCCTTTAAGTCAAAGTATATATGAACACTAACATATGGAGAGATTACAGTATACCTGACATCTATCTTTGTTTTATCTTTGATAATCGGCAGAGCAGGCAATGGCGGATTATTATCTATCTTAATTATTTGTTCCATAAATCCCTCTTTTTTATTTATTATTTATAATAAACATCCTTTGTATTTAAATATTATTTATTGTGAAAAATACTATCTCTCATAAATATTTATAACTGTGTTGTCAGGCACACATTGGCCGTTAAAGCATGTAGAACCTGCAGGACATTGATCTGGATCTGAAAAGCAATCTCCGAAAGGTACTTTGCCCCTGTTTTCTATAAAAAACACGTATGGCACAGAAGCAGGAAAATACTCTTTTATCTCATCTTTATCATTAATAGTTATATTTGCACTGCCATCATAAGGCAAAGTTAGCTTAATGTTATATTTTCTCCCATTTTTCTTAGTTTCAGATTTAATATTTGTTCCAACCAATCTAACACTAATGCCGGGTTCGCTGTAAGGATAAGAGCTTTCCAATATTTCAAAAATAAGTGAATTGTTCTTTCCATCAATGATAAATTTTCCTTCTCCAAGATTAAATCTTATTTCCCTTACATTTCCAATACCTGCTCTTTTAATATTCAGGATTGTTGAATCAAAATCATTCAATGAATTTACAGTATTTTGAATAGTGTTTTTGTCTTTTTGTTTTTCAACAACAGGAACTACAATAGCAAGAGATATCCCGATCAGTGTAAGAAAAATTAAAGTATATATTACGGTTTCTACCCACACCTGTGCTTTTTTATCCATAAAATATTAATACTTCTTATATATAAAAATCCATCTGTTTTGTTGCTTTTACAAAAGCAATTTTGGATTAAACCTTTTTCTAAAAGGTTTAACATCTACTAAGTTCAATTTCTTCTATTACAGGGCATTTTTTATTATTTACAATTGCTCCTACTCTTGCTACATTTCCTATACCCTGAAATTCATAGATTTTTTCCCCTCCGCCTTTTGTTGGAACAGAGTCATATTCCCTTGTAACGGAATTTCCAGAAATATCCAAAACAACATATATTTTTTTTACATCAGTATTACCAAATTTAACAGAAACATTTGTCCTGCCTGATTTTGAATCATAACATGATGAGCTGGCGACAATACTTATTTCACCAACATTCAAACATGCTGCACTTTTATTTAAATTTTCTTTTACAAATGGGATAAGAAAAATTATTAAAAGGAAAACAGCAACAATAGTTACCAACACAAGCAATGTTGTTGCAATAAAAGCTGAAACTCCTTTTTTACCAACCATATTGTTAAAAACTGGTTATCTCATTATTAGAACAATAATAAATCCCTTCATTGTCATCTTTAATAATAGGGACTATTGCCCTCACATTTCCTCCAACAGGAACTCCACAAGAAGCAATATTAGGTATACTTCCTGACTGGCCGGGAGAAATGTCAAGAGGACCACAATCATATGTTCTTGTTGAAGCTCCCTCTCTCACTTTGATTGAAACTGAATGCAAAGGGACTCTACTTCCAGAATTTGTAATATCTAGCCGATTTCCGGAAAGTGTAAGCTGGATATTCAAATTATTACAGGAATCTCTTATAGGAGATCCGAATTTTAACTGACCCTCATTAATGGTTGATGTTGCCCAGATAAAAATAATTATTATAACAATTATTGCTACACTAATTAACAAGACAGTTGCAACAACCGGAGATACCCCTTTTTTATTTTCAAGTCCCATATTTTATAAATAGCCTTATTTAATTTAAATATCTTTCTACTAACAGCTAATATCCTGAACCAATGTAGATTTTTCACAGATTAAAAGTCCTTTTTTTTCGTCGTTAATAAATGGTATAAGTCTAATTTTCTTAATTTCCTTATGATCACCATAATAGAATTCCTGTTTGAACCTCTCTCCTGACCTTAGACTACTTGGAATATGAACACCAAAATACATAAACCCTGAACTGCTTAAATCATTTGAAGCCCCTGATATATTTAATTTATACAAAGTAGTCCCATTTGATATATTGGCATAATTGATATAAGTTCCGTCAATATTAAAATTACCCTTATTCTGAAAAGTTATATTTATTTTACTACTGGCAGTTTCACATGCATATTCATTGATTATCAAAGAAACGCCATCAGGACATTCTATCTTCTCCCCAGATATCTGGCTTTTAAGGAAGTTGAAAACAATAACACTAAGAGAGACTGCCACAACTATCAGTAGAACATAAGATACAACCTCACTTAATCCTTTTTTATTTTTTTTTATCATATCTAATTATTTTCTTGAAGGCTGTTTTATTACAAAGAAGAAATTTTGTCCTTTCTTTATCTGGAAAGGATACTTCTTCCCTGCAATATCAACAATTACATTTGGATTGACTTCATCTCCCGGAGGGCCATTTTCATATACAATATCAAGTTTCTCCTCTTTTCCGCTTACGAATTTCTCAATTTTCAGGACCGAACTGCTTCCACCAATACTTAATTCAAAATTTCCCGCATCTTCCTTAACATAGCCTATAATCTTCATACTTGTTTTATTTCCATATGCAAAATAAATATCTTCTTCTCCTGTACTAATATATCTTCCATAATCAGAGGTAAACTGTCCGAATACGCTGTCAAGATCTCTTTCATTGAAAATACCATAATTTGTTACAGATTCGCCCTCTAAATTCAGCTCTTTTGTAAGCTCATATATTTTAACTTCTTCTTTTTCATCTCCTTTAATAGTATAATTAGTCAAAACTACAGCACCAATAATCAGAATTATAATTATTACAGCAGCTATAATATAAAACTGGCCTCTTTTATTCATTATAAAAAAAATCATGGCGAGTTTAAATAGTTTTTTAAATTAAAGTTATAAATCAAAAATTAAAGTTATACATCAAGCACAACTTGGGAAATATAGCCTGTTCTTGTTTTTTTTATAAACATTGAATTATATGTTACAGCTTTAATCGTCAAACCTATTTTATAGTTAGTGGTTGTATCTCCATATGCAGCACATTTTAAAGTTAGTTTTTTTTCATCAACCTTAACATTTATCCTTGAAGCAATAAAGTTCTCTGAATCAAATAGTATAAGAAGCTCTTCTAAAAAACTATACATTAAAGATTCTAAATCTTTTCCTTTTACAGAAAATTTTTTTTTAATTTTGTATTTAATTTTTCCACTATACATCGAATTATACATTGCCAAAGCAGAATTTTCAAATACTTCATTTATGGATTTTCCATATGCATTAAATTTTATGTCTGCTGTATGATTAAGAAACCTGTATTTCATTTTATTTTTTCATATCCGAACCAGATATTTTTATTTAATATTTTGATTAATTTATCATATTTAAGGATGTTCTCTTTATATTATATTTATCGTGTTTAATTATATTAATTTATACTATATTTTTCCTTTTTTTATTTTTCCCAGACGAACATTCTTATAACTTTTGGGTCATATTTTTCAAGGGTAGAGCTAATAGAAATTTGATCTGAAAATACCTCTTTATTAACATACTTACTTGCTCCACAAATTTCATTTAATCCACATATTTGAAATTCAAAATTAAATTCTCCTTGTATATACCTATTTATTGTATTATTAATCAGTGTTCTATTTCTCTCCGCCTCAGGAGTTGTCAAGAGAGAATCTCCATTAAGCACTGCATCTCTTAAGCTTGCATTTGAAGCAATCTCCTCCAGTATTGCTCTTTCAAGCTTGTAAATAGCATCACTTGAGTCTTTTGCCTGTAAATTATTAACATAAAAATAAATAAGAACAGAAGCCAACAAAATTATTGCTACGAAAGCCTCAATGATTCTCAAATAGCCCCTTTTTCCTTCTAATTTTACCATTTTTTTTCTAAAAAGTTTAGAGTGTTGATAAGAGATACTTCCCTTATTTTTGATTAAACTTTTTTCTAAAAAGTTTATTACCACACAATTAAAGTCATTATATATTTAACTATATTTCCATTTTCATCCAGCACATCTATTGAATATTTATTTGAAAATACATTTAAGTTTCTGGAAGGAATTTTGTTGCCATCAAATACCTTATTTCCGCCAAATTCATAAATAATGAAATTAAAATCATTTCCTTCCGGAACAATATTTTTCTTTAACTCAGTGTAATTAGTTAAATATTCGTTATAGAATGCCTCCAATTTAGTTTTAGACCATAATTCTCTTTTATTTACTATACCAACTAAATATTGTTGGTTGTTAAGTAGAGTACATTCTCCGGAAGTTGAAACACTAAATAATTCAGAAGAGCAGTATATGTTATAAAATCTCTTTCCTACATCATCTTGAATATCAGAAACATCTATGTTTATTGTTGAAGTCTGGAAGTTTATACTTGCATCAACATTGTTTCCATTTTTATCTTTTACAATTATTTGCCTTTCAGGATTGCACCCAAGCCCAATTATAATCCCTGGATCATTAATTGAAAAACACCCTATATTTAATAAATTCAAGTCTCTATCTAAAGAGAGTGAAACGCTCGAAATATTAGTCAAAACCATTTCCTCCATTCTAATGTAAGCACTACCAGTATAATCAAAATTTGAAGTGTTGTTAAAAGGATTAAAAATATAAAATAAAAATGTGATAAAACCTACAAACAAAATGAAAGAGATAATTATTTCAAGATGCCCGCTGCCTTCCTTTTTCATCAATAAATTTATCATTTTAATTATTTTACACATTATGGATCTTATAACTTACTTTATTATTAATCGTGACCCGTTTGATATTAATATAGCAAGTGCAATCATTATAAATGAGTGTTTTATTCCTGATTTAATTTTTCCTTCAGACAATTTCCCTATAACAAGCCCTGCAAAAAATCCTTGAAAGAGCAATAGTGCAAGAAAAGCAAATGAAAAATCTTCTGGTGTGAGAATATCTGAAGTAACCTGCTGGTTTTCTATAAAATTATTTGATACTCCGGTGCTTAGAGTCTTGCCAGCTGAAACAAACTGAACTGAAAAAATTTTTGGAAGTAAGAATAACTCAAGAACAACCATAATTATAATAAAAACAAGAAATATAATATACCCTTCAACAACTATTGATGAAATTGCAGATCTCCTTTCTTCCCTAAGCTTCTCTATTTCAGAAACTGAATTTGCAACAGATTCCAATATAGTTGAAATATCGCCTCCTGTTTTGTCAGCTTCCCTTATCAGTGTAATTGCCCTTAAAATAGTTCTGCTCTTGGTATCATATGCGAAAGTTTCCAAAGCCTTCTGAATCGGTATACCGAGTTCAATTTGATTTGCAAGCTTTTCAACATATGGAGTTAAAGATCCAAAATTTTTTCCCCTCATATTTATTATACTTTTGCTTATTGGTGTCCCTGATTCAACACTTCCAACCAAATTTCTTGAAAATTCAAGAAACATCTCATCTTTATCCCTTTCAATCCTGCCCTCAATAATAGAAGCAATCACAAATGGAAGGAAGATAATCAAAAACCCTGTTCCAGCCAAAAAATATGAAAGGTTGTTATAGCCATAATAGTAAGAAATCACTCCGCCTGAAACAAGCAGGAAACTTGCAATGAATGAAATAACCCAACTCTTTTTTATTTTCATTCTTGAATAAAGCCCATATTATTTATATATCTTACCAATTAACTACTGAAAATTAATAAAGATTAAATTATTCTTGTTTATTAATAAAATTATCAAAATGTCAATATGAAATTTATACCTTACTTAAAAACTTTTAACATACCTAAATAATTTTAATCAAACTATTTATGGTTAATCTTAAATTGATAAAATACCTAACATAGCCTTAATTGAAGAAACCTTTATAAAGTTTCCAAACCGAATATAGATATAAAAATGGGGAAGTCAGAGTTGATTATTGCTTTTGGAATATTAATTGTATTTTTGGGTGTTAGCGTCTTAGCTCTTAATTCTTTCAGTTTATTTAAAGACTATCAAAAACTCCAGTTAAGCCCCATACAATGTGAAGAAGGACAGTGTGCCATGAGAGATAAATGCATTGACAATGGAGACACAAAACCAAATAACCCATGTAAAATTTGTATAAATGGCGTTTTTGAAGATAATATTGAATGTTCAGGATCAATTGAATATCCTGCAATTCCTCCTTCATGTAATGAGAGCCAGATTATTATGAGGCTATCAAATACTACAAATGCCCATGGTGCTTTATGGAATGATAGTAGATATAATGTCAAAGTCTGCTTCTCAAATATTTTTGGTTTTAAATATAAAACAACAGACAATGAAAATCCACATGAATGTAATTCAGATAAAGGAGAAAGAAACAGAGTTATAGATCTTGCAGAAACATCAAATGCTCATGCAGAGAAGAAAAATAAAAAAGGGTATGAAACAAAAATATGCTATGGAGATTTAAAATGTAAAATTGCCAATAAAACAGAGTCGTGTAGTGATTTTGGAAAAAGATATAAAAAAGTAGTTAGCTTATCAAATAAAAAAGACGCTCACATTTCCATAGGAGAAGATTATAACATTAGTGTTTGTTGCAAAACTGACCAAGGCCATATCGAAGAACCAACAGATGGTTGTAGCGAAGGAACAACATTATGCTCTGATGGAACATGCCAAACATCATGTGAGGAATTTGAATGTAACAATAATAATATTTGCGAAGAAAATGAAGGGTGCCAGTGTGCAGATTGCCATGGATTTAGAGACTCATGCTCCCCATCTAATGAATTAATCTGTGATTTCAGAACAGATACCTGCCAGCCATGTCCTGAAGGCACAACTTATAACCAAGATTCAGGCGCTTGTGAACCTGATTCATCTCCACAGATATTAATTGTAAAACCTGAAAAAGCATCTTCTCCAAGAAACTGGAAGAAATTTAAGGTTAACACAGGAATTAATTTTGAACAGATAAGTTCAAATCTAAGAAAAGATTTGAGTGTAACATGGAATTTCAAAGATGGAAATATTAGTACATTTAGGAATTGTTTAAGCTCCGGAAATTGTAACACTACTCATGAATACAGGGTTCATGGACATTATACTGTTGATGCAATAGCAAGAGAACAGGGTGGATTCAGAAGTGCAGGTGATTATGTAGATTTCCTTGTTTACAGAGAAGGATTAAATGTATTTGCAATAATAACAGAGCCTGTATATGGAGCAATAATTCCAAGCGGACAAGCCATAAGGTTTAATGCCAATGAAAGCTTTGTAGCTGAATGTTTCACATCAAGTGCTGCCTGCTCTCAGGCGTCATTCAACATCCCATGTTATAGTGTTGTAGATTTAAGCTGTTACAATTTACCAAGACCGGGGGAACCGGGATTCAATAATTTTAATTATGAATTTTTCTTTAATTGGACATTTGATAAAGATACAAATCAGACAGCTTCGCTATACGGAAAATGGAATAACCAGTATAATCAGGTTGTAAATTTTGAAAGAATTTTCACAGGAGAACAAGGAACCAACCATACTGCACAGTTAATAGTCAAATACAGAAAAGAAACCTAAAAGAACAAAATTTTAAAAATAGAAGAAATGAAATTTAATTTGTATAATCTTGGAATAAAATTTTCAAAGTATACAGCTACTACTTTTATATTACTTTTATTTTTTATATCTTCATCAACAATAGTCCTATCAGCAGTGATAGAAGTGGAAAGCCAGCCAGATAATACTGTTATAAATATTGAAGGGCAGGTAAGTCTTCCAAGATGTGTCATAATAAGCTCAAACAATGATGTGGTATTTGGAGCTTATTGGATTGAATCCAATAACACCCAAACAAATGCACTTACAAATTGTAATAGAATAGGAGTTAATTCACAGGGAACACAGATAAGTTCATGCTGTCCAACAGGATTTCAGTGTAATAACCAGACCAGAAATTGTGAACGTATTTCGGTTCCTGAAGTTTCATGTTCTGACCTATCATACTCACAATGTGAATCAGCTACACCTAGTATGATAAAAAATTCCATATATAGAAGAATATCCCAACTTGCAGGAGTAAGTGTATCAAGTTTAAATGATTTCTGCACCGGAAATAATGTTTACAGACTTCAAAATGCCACTTCATGTTCTCTTCTTACAGGTCCGTGTAAATGCAAATGGACTGGAACACAATCAAATGGAAGATGTGTTGACAAAATTGTTTCAACTTCTTGCAGTGATCCAAATACACAACAATTAACCTGTGAAACAAGAAAATCAGAACTTATTGATAAATGTGACACAGAAGGGGTTTATGAAGTTACATGGATAGGAGTCCTATATAACCCTGATGGGAGTGTAAGCAACCAAAGAGTTTCGTGGTGCCAGAGCGGCTCAAGGACTTTTCCCTGCCCTCAAAGAAATTTAGTCCCTTTCTTCAACTTATGGAATTTGTTGTTTTCCTTAGGGATGATTATAATAGTGTATTTGCTATTTTCCACTTATAAAAATAGGCGTCATTACAAAAATTAATAAAGTAAAAACCTTATTCTAATTTTATAAATATATTAAAATGGATAAAAACAAACTTAGAAAAATATCAGAAAATATTTACCAGTTAGATAAAGAAAATAATATGAATGTCCCTGTTGTAGTTTATGCTTCTCAAAAATTGTTAAGGGATATGCAAAAAGACAAATGTATTGAGCAGATGAAAAATGTTTCAATGCTCCCGGGAATTCAAAAGTTCTCTATTGTACTTCCAGACGCTCATCAAGGTTATGGTTTTAGTATAGGAGGAGTTGCAGCTTTTGATATTAATGAAGGAATTATTTCTCCAGGAGGTGTTGGCTATGACATAAATTGTTCAGTTCGCCTTTTAAAAACAAACCTGTCAAAAAATGATGTTGAACCTAAAAGAGGACATATATCAAAAGAGCTGTATAAAGCGATACCCTCAGGGACCGGGAAAGGATCAAGAATAAAGATATCAAAACATGACTTGAAAGAGATAATGAAAAAAGGGGCTGAATGGGCTATAGAAAAAGGATATGGTGAAAAAGATGACTCTATATTCAGCGAAGAAAATGCGTGTATGAAAGATGCAGATCCTGAATTTGTTTCTGACAAAGCATTATCAAGAGGAGTTAATCAACTTGGAAGTATTGGTAGTGGAAATCATTTCTTGGAAATCCAGTATGTTAATAAAATATTTAATGAAAAAACAGCAAATATTTTTGGTCTCCATAAAGATCAAATTGTAGTCATGATGCACTGTGGTTCTCGTGGTTTGGGACATCAGGTTGCCAGTGACTATATAAAAGCAATGGAAAACGAGTATGGACATGAAAATCTTCCTGACAGACAATTAATTAATGCTCCCATCAACTCAAAACTTGGCAGGGAGTATTATAAAGCAATGTGTGCTGCTGCAAATTTTGCATTCTGTAACAAACAAATTTTAACTCATCTTGTGAGAGAAACACTAAAGAAATTTTTTCATGATTTCAAGGCAGAAGTTGTTTATGATGTCTGCCATAATATTGCAAAATTTGAAGAGCATGATGTTGATGGAAGTGGCAGAAAAAAATTAGTCTGCGTCCACAGAAAGGGTGCTACACGAAGCTATGGACCTGGAAAAAAAGAGCTTCCTGAAAAATATAAATCTATAGGCCAACCAATCTTTATACCCGGAAGCATGGGAACCTCATCATATGTCTTAGTCGGTACAAATAAAGCAGAAGATCTGACTTTTTCATCAACTGCACATGGAGCAGGAAGAGTAATGAGTAGACACGAAGCAATAAGAAGCTTAAAATCAGAAATCATAAAAAAAGAGCTTGAACAAAAAAATATTGCCTTAACTTCCGGTTCATGGAAAGGAATCGTAGAAGAGGCTCCTGAAGTTTACAAAGATGTTGATGAGGTTGTCAAAGTTAGTGATAAATTAAATATAGGAATAATGGTTGCTAAATTAAAACCAATTATTGTAATAAAGGGGTAAAAACAGTTAATAAGTATAAAATAAGTTATAAACAAACCATACAACTTAACAAGATAAAATAATTTATAAACAGCTTTATCTTATATAAATTAATAAAGTTTATTAAAAGTTTATTATATTAAACTAATGATAATTAAAAATGAGTTTAAATAAAAAAGGGGTTTTTGTATTATGCATCTCTATTATAATTTTTACAACAATCATTTTATTTTCCATAAAAATTTCGGCACAACTCTGCACTTCAACAATATGTTATTCAGGGTTGCCTGAAAATTTTAAACCATCACTCGGATACTATCACCAATTTCTTGGCGGAAGAATTTCTTTGTGGGATGTGTATGGAAATATTTATCAGTCAGCTGATGGAACTACCTTTAACAAACTAACCAGAAGTAGTTTAGCTAACCAAGGCCTTCCAGAAGAGTTCAAGCCAAAAATTGGTTTTTACCAAAATATTTCTTATAGAGATGGGTCAGGTAGATTAGTATCAACAAATGGGTCTATATACTTGTTCAATAAAACAAGTGTTGGTTATAAAACAAAAGATGGCGTAGGAAGTGATTGGGATAATTATGGAAACAATAAAAAAATGGCTGACGGATTACCGGATAATTATGCTATAAATACCTCTTTTTACAGCAAATATAAAACATGGAATGTAACTTTATGGGGAAAAGATGGAAGTATTTATGTTGGAAGTATTGACCAAAACCCTGGTTCCGGCAGTATCTTAAACTTTACAAACATGACAAATCGTATGAACAGAATGTTTTTTGATAATAATCCTTATCCTGTAGGTGATTTAAGAGAATTCCAAAATAAATCACCAGTAGTTGCATTATATTATAATATTTCCAGAAACTTAGAGGGAAATCTGCTTTTTTACAATATATCTGGAAGTCCAAAAATTGTAAGAACAAATGAAACAGATGCTTTTAATGCTGGTAGTCTCAGCCTTCCAACAGATAAAATTCCAACAGTTGGATATTATGATGAAATAAGAAAGAGAATTGTTATATGGTATGGTTCAGAAATATGGGAGTCTGATAATGGAAATTCATTTTATCTAGTAAACTGCGATCAATCATGTACTCAATCTTTCTGTTACTCAAATATACCGTCAGATTTCTCTCCAATCTTAGGATACTATCACCAATTTCTTGGCGGAAGAATAAGCCTATGGAATTCAACAGGAGAAATTTACCAGTCAGCTGATGGAACTACCTTTAACAAACTAACCAGAAGTAGTTTAGCTAACCAAGGCCTTCCAGAAGAGTTCAAGCCAATCAGTGGAGGCTACCATAATTATTCAAATAATTTAGGGAGTGCGTCTGGAGGAAGAATATTTTTATTTGATAAAAATGGGAGAACGTATAAGACATATCCTCATGGAGATGGCGGAGCGTGGACAGAATATACTCAATCAGAAATGCAGGCAGATGGCCTACCTCCAAATTTCAAGCCTGTTATAGCAAGATACACTTTCCTTCCACGAGGAATAAATGAGCTTGGAGTTTTTGCCATAATTAATTCAAGCGGAACAGAATATAGAAGAAAAAATACAAGTGAGAACTGGATTGATGCAACTGAGCAATATTCAAGATTCTATCCAAATTACCCGAAAGGCAAAGCTCCTGTTGTTACTTATTATTTTAACTTATATGGAGATGAAGGAGTTGATTACTGGTTTAATATGAGTGGAAATATAGAAGTTTATAGGTTT
>JAWCQN010000007.1:0-35262 GCA_038869755.1 Candidatus Pacearchaeota archaeon
TAATTATTTTCATAAAAATAAAAATTCATTCTTATATAAATAAATATCCCAAGTTTTATGATTAAGAAGAATGAGTATAGCTTGTTTCTACTTCATGGTCAAACAATTTAACACAATCAAACAAGATGAACTTGAAAGAAAGAACCAAGAATTACAAATTGAAATACAAAATTTAGCTATGAACAATAATCATGTAGTTGGAGACTTAAAAATTATATTTTTAGGTTGTTGAATTTGAATACAAGTGAAAATTATTAATGATATTTAAGGTCGTGACTAAGAATAAAAAATAAAAAGAAATAGTAATAAAAAAATAAAAATATTATTTTATTTTGGGAAACCTGCGTCTGCCCATTGTAAAAGCTCCTTGTCTATGCAAAGATATTGCACAATAAATTTAGAACCATTAACCCAATCATTACGTGACTCTGCTTGATTCAAATCTAATGTTTGGTCGCAAGATAATACACCTTCATTATCATAACTAAAATACTGTGTATTAGGATGAACTATCCCTCCAAAACCAATCAAGCACTCGCTGTTTGGCCCACATTCAGTGTGTCCATTAGTTATTCTGATAGGTTGCCCATCTCTTTGACTAATGCCCAACCAAACTTGTCCTGTTGTTTTTGCATCTCCGAACATCTCTCCAACGCCCGAGTAAGTTGCCTTATTTGATAAATTTTTGATTAAAGCATCTATCTGAACTTTGCTGTAAGTTTCAGCAGTTGTATAGACATTATATTTTCCAAATCGGTCTTGGTTTAATCTTATAACATTTCCAGTTATAGAAGCAGTAGCGACAGAAGTTATTATGGCAACAACTAAAGATACTCCAACAATCGTCCAAATTTGAGACTTTTCCATTTTACACCCCCTTTCAATAAATTCAATTAATTTCAATAAAGTCAATTAATTTGACTATAAAAATATATGAGACTATCTTTTTAAACATTTGTATAACTTTGGACTAAAAATTTGGATATTGAGATTTAAAAAATTTGATACAAATCTTTGTATGGGTAAATACAAAGAAATAGTTTTGAGTTTCTTATCCAAAAGTGAAATAAAAAGCACCAATGAAGTTTTAACAGAACTTCAAAACAAAGAAAAGAATATAATAAATTGGCATGCTCTTTATAGAATTTTGATGGAATTACAAGTAGAAGGGAAGATAGAGAGATTGGAGTGTAAGGTAGGGTTCTTTTGGAAGAAGAAATAATTTTTTAGTTATTTAATTTATTTTTGTAAGTTCGGGATTTCTTAAAATTTCATCTTTATCACTGTGATAATCTTGTGCTATGTGTAAAGCGTTCATAACTCCTGGAAATCCAGATTCAACAGCAACGTCAAATCTATCTAAAATAGGGGGAAATTAAACCGTTGTTTCCTCTATCTGCATAGTTACAAGTTGCAAAGAAAGGTTGTCTTCCTGTTGCTACAAAATCATTGAGTAATTCCATTCTCCTCTATCAACTCCGTTAAGAACAACTGCCTGATTAGATTCTGGAATTCTGTTAAACTCGTCAATTATTTTAGGTCCTATCATTGCCCAATGCGTCCACATAGGTTTATGTGCCCAACCTCTATCTCCTGTATTCATTAAACCATAATCCGGATTTCCGATAATAGTTTCTTTAGTTTCTTGTGGATTCCCCCTTATTGTCACCGCCCTAACTAAATCCAATGGCAAACCATTGAACACTGCGTTAAGATATTCAGCAGAAGTTGTTTTACCACCACCATACTCTCCAAATAAAAGCATATTCCCTTTATTCAACTCTGTTAATGTTCCAAAAAGTAAGGCAGAGTTATATCTCTGACCATTCGCTTCAAAATCATATCTGTTTAAGTAAAACTCCTCGCTTATCTTTCCATAAAGTCCTTAAACCTTTTCCTGTCTTAGCTGTAATAATTATTTTCATAAAAATAAAAATTCATTCTTATATAAATAAATATCCCAAGTTTTATGATTAAGAAGAATGAGTATAGCTTGTTTCTACTTCATGGTCAAACAATTTAACAACTCTCTCAAGTTGGAATACGGTATCAATCAAATTATCTATGATTTTTATATTTTTTTAACATCAAATCAAATAACTTTCTTTTCTGTCTATGCTTTCCATATTCAATAACAGAATCAATTTTTTCCAATAATCTTACTGATTCAACATAAATATTATTAATATTTTTTAAATAATTGGAAATTTTATCTCTGATTTCTTTTTCTTGGATGTTATTCTGCAAATGAAACAAGAATCTATAAGACTTAACAAATATTTTCATTTTCTCTACAGCGTCCTTAGAATAAATTATGAAAAATTTGATATAAGATCTTGATTAATAGATTATTTAATTTCTATTAAAAATTCCAAAATTTTCTGATTTTTATCATTAATTAGCCATTATCTGGTTTTTGCAGTTTAATCAATAGCAAGATTTTTATATGCATGATTTATTATATTTTAGTTAAAATGGCAAAGGATAATCAGATTCAGATGCCCGGAGTTTTTGGCGGGTTAATGAGATATAATGAGGAATATGACAGCGTTTTTAAACTAAAACCAATCCATGTTATTGTATTTGTGGTTCTGCTTGCTTTGGGAGTTCTTACGCTTACTTTCTTTTTTCCCATAACACCTGTTCAGTAATAAATATTATCTAAATGTTATATTTATAAATGATGCTGCTTTGTTTTTTAAGATGATGCCAGGATTAGACCCTAAGAAGATGCAGGCCCTAATGAAACAAATGGGTATAAAACAGGAAGAAATTGACGCATCCAGAGTTATCATTGAAAAATCTGGTGGAAGTAAGCTTATTATCGAAAATCCTTCTGTTATAAAAATAAATATGTCAGGCAATGAGAGTTTCCAGATAACAGGTGATGCGAGAGAAGAGGATGAAGATGAAGGAAATTTAGAAGAGGATATTAGGCTTATAATGGAAAGAACAGGCGCCAGTGAAAAAGATGCCAGAAGAGCTCTTGAAAATGCTGATGGAGACTTAACAGAGGCTATTTTAGAGTTGAGTGGATAATTTTTAATAGTCTTCTTTTTTAATCTTGTTATGAAAATTAAAGAATTAACTCCTGGAATGAAAGTTGAGTTGCATACAAAGAAAGGAGATTTTCAATGTATTGTGCTCGAGTCTCCTACTCCTAATGTAATTCTTGTAAAACTGGATTCCGGGTATAATATAGGCGTTAAAGAGGAAGACATTTTAGATGTTAAAGTTTTAAGAAAAAAAGAAAATGGAAAAAAATTAGTTAATGAGCATAGATATCTTAAAAGAGATAGATTAAAAAAACAAAATTTTCCTAAAGTTGTTTTAATTGCAACTGGTGGAACCATCTCTTCTAAATTAGATGTAAAGACAGGGGCTGTTAAATGGCTTACAGATCCTGATGAATTGTTAAAAGCATATCCTGGGTTGTTAGATATCGTCCAAATTGTAAAAATTGAAAATCCTTTTATGAAAGCAAGCGAAAATATGTCTTTTTCAGACTGGAGCAAAATTGCAGAGGTTTCTGAGAAATATCTAAATGATACAAATATTGACGGCATTATTATAACTCATGGAACTGACTTTCTTGGGTATACAGCATCTGCTTTGTCTTTTTCATTCAGGAACTTGAATAAGCCAGTTGTTTTAACCTATAGTCAGAGGTCAAGTGACAGAGCAAGTAGTGATGCAAGATTGAATTTGATATGTGCAGCAAGAGCTGCAGCAAGTGAAATTGCAGAGGTCATGTTGGTTGGGCATGCAACAACAAGTGATGATTATTGTTTGGCTTTACGTGGAACGAAAGTTAGAAAAATGCATGCTTCAAGAAGGGATACTTTCAGGCCGATAAACACAACTGCTCTTGCCAAGGTATGGCCCGATAGGATGGAAATTTTGGAAAAGCGAAATGTCAAAGATAAACATAGAAAAGTTAATGTTATGAACAGATTTTCTGATAAGGTTGCACTAATAAAATTTTATCCTGGACAGGACCCTGAAATTTTGGAGCATTATATGGATAAAGGTTATAAAGGGATTGTAATAGAAATGTCCGGATTGGGACATGTTTTAACTGGAGAGGCTAAGAATAATTGGTTACCAAAATTAAGAAAAGTTATCAGAGAGGGGATGATAGTTTGCGCAGCTCCACAAACCCTTTATGGAAAATTGGATCCTTATGTGTATTCTGTTGGAAGGGAAATTCAGGAGACAGGGGTTATTTATTTAAGAGATATGTTGCCAGAGACAGCTCTTACAAAGTTATCATGGTGTATTGGAAACTTTGGAAATAAGGGCAGGGAAAAAATCAAGGAAAAAATGCTTGAAAATATTTCCGGAGAATATAACTTCAATTTAAAAGAAAGTGAATTTTTGAATTAAATTTGTTACTACTATTTAGTTAATTATAATAGAAAGATTTAAAAGGTAAAATATACTATTCCTTTTATGAGTAAAAAGACATTAGCAAAGATTGATAACATTGTAAGTAGAATTCATACACATCCTGAATATTCCAGTTGCATTAGTAGACACTTTCTTTCACATATAAGGGAAGAGGCTTATTCACATTCTTCTTCAATTGAATTGGAGTCTGATGAATTTATTGGAAGAAAAGATTTAGATGATTTGAAAAGAAGTTATGTGCATAATTTAGAGAATGGAAGACAATTTCTATCTAGGGAGGGTATTTCTTTGTATTCTTTAGAGGCTCTCGGTAGGATTGTTGAACCTTCTGCTAAGTCTAGGGGATTTAGAAGAGAGGAAATTAAATTTGGGGATTTTTATGGTAGTCAATATGAAAGAATACCTCATGAAGTGGATAATCTTGTATGGAAATTGAATAATGATATAAGTTTACACCCTATTAATAGGGCCGGGTTGGCTCATTTAGAAATAGTAAGGATTCATCCATATAGTGACGGAAATGGGAGGGTTGCAAGACTCTTACAAAATTTTTGTCTTGAACAGAGAGGATATCCTCCCGCAATAATTAATGCAAGCGAGAGAGATGTTTACTTAGGCATTTTGAATTCATTATGGAGAGAGATTCTTAATAATAAGGAAACTAATACTCATTATGAAAGAGCGAGGAATCTTTTTTATGACTTTATAGAAGCCAAAGTACTAGAATCTGCTGAAATGTTAGAAGAGGAGTTAAAAAGCAAGAGACTCTATACAATAAATTTCTACAATGTTAAAAATTTAGAAACAATAAGGTCAATTGCTAAAGCTTTGAAAGGGCTAGAAAGTAAAAAAAGAAAGCCTGTTTTAGCTAATCACATTAAAAAAACAGGAAAGACTGCCAGTTTATATGTTCAGGGAGATTTGTCAAATAGAGAATTGGACGAGTTTTTATCATTTTTTACAAAGAAATATAAACTGGGATATTCTATAGAATCAATAACTGATTGTTGGGATTAGTATGGAAACACTTGAAACTCTTGCTAAGTTTGTAGCTGCATATCCTCAACTTAAAGCAGGAAAACTCCAATACGCATTTTTAGGAGGAACTGCTGTGAGGTTAAATCAAGAGATGGTTGGAGTTATGGGGTATGATGTTAGGCCTATATCTGATTTTGATATTATCGTTCTTTATGGAGGAGGCAACTACCCTGTTCATCAGTGTGATTTAGACAAAATTTTTGGAGTAGCTTCATTGAACTTGAATAATGTATTAAATTATATTGTTGATACAAAAATTGATAAAAAGAAATACTGGTTTATGGACGGGACTTTTCTTACTTTTACAAAAACCTGTGCTGTTGATAATCCAAGAGAAAAAGATTTTGAAGATATAGCTCTTCTTTATAATTTAGGATTAATTAATTTCAAAAGATTAGGCCGACTTTACGAAAGTTCAGATAGGATAACTAAGAATTCAAAACTTATTATTGATATTTTACAGAATTTTTTAGAATATCAAACACAAGATAAGATAAAATTATTTCAAACATTCCCAAGATTAGTTAATTTAGTTGATGAATTCCCTGATTATAAAAAAGCAATGGGAAAATTACAAGATCATGCCTCTCAAAATGGAAAAAATGGTTATCAGTTATCTTCTGTTCTCTATGATATTCATTCTATTGTCAGAGAGGTTGAGAACCACAATAAAATGCGTGTTTTAACTGCTTTACTTAAAATTGCTAAAAATAATGATTATAGGGATTTTGATAGGTTGGTACATCAATATCTTTTACCAAAATTCAGGTATTCTTCTAAAAGAAAACAAACAAAACTAATTAAAAATTTAGAGTCCAATTAGTTTTAAATACAGGTTTTTTCTCGTATATACATGCCTAATAATAAAAATAATGCGATTAAAATAAAAGCCGGTCTGGAAATACACCAGCAGTTAG
The DNA here is from genome assembly GCA_038869755.1 of Candidatus Pacearchaeota archaeon. Classification (GTDB taxonomy): domain Archaea; phylum Nanobdellota; class Nanobdellia; order Pacearchaeales; family GW2011-AR1; genus JACPLR01. Next base: position 6,366 of record JAWCQN010000007.1, read on the forward strand.
ACACTAATAAATTATTCTGTAATTGTCCATCTGTTTTGATAAATGACAATCCTGATTTTGAAATTAAAAGAAAGCTACATGCAATTGCCGGAGAAACTGGAGAGATTGATTTGGCTGTTGAACATGAAGCTTCACTTGATAAGGAGTTTATTTATCAAGGATATAATTCTACCATTTGTTTGGTTGAGCTTGACGAAGAGCCTCCGGAACAAATTAATAAAGAGGCTTTGAAAATTGCTTTACAGATAGCTCTTTTATTAAATTGTGATATACTTCCTGTTACACAGATTATGAGGAAGACAGTAATTGACGGAAGCAATACCGGAGGATTTCAGAGAACTGTTCTTATAGCTCAGAATGGATGGGTCGAAACTAAAGAGGGAAAAGTTAGGGTTGATACACTTGTTTTAGAAGAAGATGCCGCAAGAATAATTTCCAGAGAGAAAGATAAAACAACCTATAGGATTGACAGGCTTGGAATACCTTTAGTTGAAATTGCAACTTCTCCAGACATGAAAACTGTCGAGCAAGTTAAGGAGGTTGCTTTACATATTGGAGATATTTTAAGGGCATGTAAAGTTAAGAGGGGTATTGGGACTATCAGGCAGGATGTGAATATTTCTGTTGAAAAACATGAAAGAGTTGAGATAAAGGGTTTTCAGGATGTAAAGATGTTTATTCCTACAATTGAAAAAGAAATTTCCAGACAATTAGCCGAGATAAGAAATAAGAAATTTCAAGGAGAGGTTAGGAAAGCAAATCCTGACGGGACAACTACTTTTTTAAGGCCAATGCCAGGAGCTGCAAGAATGTATCCAGAAACTGATCTTCCTCTGCTTTATATTTCAAGAGATTTGATTAACGGTGTTAAGGCAACTCTTCCAAAACTCAGAAGCGATATTAAATCAGAGCTTAAAAGCCAAGGTTTGAATCAGGAAATGATTAATTTGGTTGTAAGCGAGAATAGGATTGATGAGATAAAGGAATTAATGCTTTTAAATAAAGATATTAATTTGATTGCTAAAATGCTTGTTTTATGGCCTAAGGAGTTTTCAGTTAAAGAAAAAATTTCTATTGAAGAAGTAAATTCAAGACTAAGTTTGGATGTTTTGGAAAGTGTTTTACAGGCATTGAATGACGGTAAAATTGAAAAACATGATATTCATGACATTTTATTAGAGGTTGTTAATGGAAAAAGTGTTGAAGATGCTTTAAAAATTGATAGAATTAATTTAAATGAGATTGAAGAATTTGTCATTAAACTTGTAAAGGAAAAACCAGGTTTGAGTATTGGAGGTTATATGGGTTTGATAATGGCTAAGTTTAAGAGCAAGGTTTCCGGAAAAGATGTTGCTAATATTTTAGGAAAGTATATCAAGTAGGAAACATTAAAATAACATATTAATATATATTTTATAATATATAAATTAATTTATATAAGTTTAACCTTATTAGCTAATTTTTGATTATTTGATAACAATTTGTTTTTGTTAAACTACTTTTCAAAAAGGGATTAAAATGAGTATATTAAGAGGTTATATTGGTAAGTATATTTTAGCATTAGTTTTTGCTTTTAGTTTTAACACATACTCGCAAAATGACATAAAAAATTTTCCAACACCTATTTATCAAAACAGATTTAAGGAGTTTGAAGAGGTATTTGATAAGTATTCCGAGAATAAACCTATTGGTTTATCTGAATTGGAATTTAAGTCTCTTCTTGTTGCAATTGCAGAAAGAGAATCAAGCCTCGGTTATCCAAACGGCAGGAAAAAGGATCCTAATATGATTATGGGTTTTGGTAATCCTAATAAAGATAAATACAAAGGACTTGAGAACCAGCTTGATTTATCTTCAGAGTGTTTAAAAGATGCCTTTGATGAGCGAAATATGAATTATAAAGCTGCGTTTGATGAATGTGGTAAAGATAAGTTAAAAGCTATATTAAGTATTTATAATCAGGGTAAAATCAACTCTAAGGGTATGAAATATGCCGAAGAAGTATATTTTAGCTATAAAAAATGGTTCAATTATTTTAAGGCTCAAAGTTAATACAAAAACATAATTTTAAAAATAAGCTTTTTCTGAAATTATCATGTTAAGGACACATACCTGTGGAGAACTAAGGAGGAAAGATATTGGTAAGGAAGTAAAACTTTGTGGGTGGATTGATACTATCAGGGCGCATGGAAAAATTTCTTTCATTGATTTGAGAGATAGGTATGGAAAAACACAGGTAATAATTATTGGGAAGCATGATTTGAAAAACGAGTATGTTGTGCGTGTTTCGGGAATGGTTCAGGAAAGAAAGAAAGGAACTGAAAATAAAGAACTTTTAACTGGAGATATAGAGGTATTAACTGATCACTTAGAAATATTAAATGATTCTGAAGCGCTTCCTTTTGAGCTTAATAAAATAGGAGTTAACGAGGAAGTTAGGTTGAAATACCGGTTTTTAGACTTAAGGAACTCTGATATTCAAAAGAATTTAATTTTAAGGCATAAATTAATTAAATCCTTCAGGGATTTTTTTGATAAAGAGGGATTTATTGAAATTGAAACTCCCTTGCTTGGAAAAAGCACTCCCGAAGGGGCAAGAGATTATCTTGTTCCATCAAGAATTCATCCGGGTAAATTTTATGCACTTCCTCAAAGTCCGCAGTTATACAAGCAACTTTTAATGGTTGGAGGGTATGATAAATATTTTCAAATTGCCAGATGTTTAAGAGATGAAGATTTGAGAGCAGACAGGCAGCCGGAATTTACTCAAGTGGACGCGGAAATGTCTTTTGCTGATGAAGAAGATATTTATGATGTTGTTGAAAGAGCTTTGAAGTTTGTAATTAAAAATACTTTAAATATTGATATAAAAATTCCTTTTCAAAGATTGACTTATGACAAGGCTATGAAAGAGTATAAAACAGATAAACCAGACTTAAGAAAAAATAAATCCGATGCTAATGAACTTTCATTTGTTTGGATAACTGAATTTCCAATGTTTGAATTTAATAAAGATGAGAAAAAAATAGATGCTGCGCATCATCCATTTTGTATGCCAAATGATATTAAAAACATAAAAAAAGATCCCCTGAAATTAAAAGCAAGGACTTATGATCTTGTTCTTAATGGGACAGAATTATTGAGTGGAAGTGTTAGAATCCATATACCCGAGGTGCAAAAAGAGATTTTCCAAGTATTAGGATTATCCGAGAATGAGATAAAAGAAAAGTTTGGATTCATGCTTGACGCCTTTAGCTATGGAGCCCCTCCACATGCAGGTTTTGCAATAGGATTTGATAGATTAGCACAAATTTTGTTGAAATCTCCTTCCATCAGAGAAGTCATTGCATTTCCAAAAAATAAAGATGCAAGAGACATAATGCTAAATACACCATCTGATATTTCTCAAAAACAGCTTAAAGAAGCACATATTTCTATTCTTTCTCAAAAGAAAGCTAAAAAATAAATCTTCTAATTTTAGTAAAATTTAAATAGTCTTTCTTAAATTATAAATAATTTTAAATTTTAAAATGCTGAATAAAATCATTAATCTGGAATTGGAAAATGAATTTTTATTTGTAATACCGACATATAGGCTGAGGGCGGTTAAAGATACTATTAGAAGATATACAGATAATTTTCATTCTTACGGACATGAAATTCCAGTTTTTATATTTGACGATTCAAGTAATATTGATAATAATTTTTATAGTTTATCTGAAGGTTTATCTTTTAAGGGAGATATTTTTTATGTAGGGTTAAATGAAAAGAGAAAATTTTTAGACTCTCTTCATGAAAAAACCAGTTTGGATAAATTGTTGTTACATGAGATATTTAAGCCAAGCTACGGAGGTAATAGGAATTTTACTTTAGTTTATTCCCTCGGGAATAAATTTGTAAGTTCAGATGATGATATGTATCCTTATGGATTGTTTGAGAGTTCCCGCGGACTTAATGAAGGTGAAGTATGTAAAGGAAGATATGTTGATAAGGTTACTGGAAGATATTTTAGTCAAAATCAAGATATAATCACCTCATTTTTAGATGTTTTGGGTAAAAAGGTAAGTGATTTGCAATATAAAAAAGGAGGTGGTATTGAAGATAGCATGATGGACTTATTTACTAATACGACAAAGAAAAAAATTGGGAAAAGCGTTTTGACTTTACTTAATGGATCGCCAGATGAAAATTCCCTCATAAAAATTGCTCAAACATTTAGGACAGGGTCTTCAGATGTTGATATGAAAGATTATGCTAAGGAATTTTTAGTTAATCCAGAATTGCTTTCAAAGAATGATATGTCTCAAATTTATGTTATTTCAGACTATATTCCTTGTATAACTGATTCTAATTGGAGAATAGATTGCGGAGTTTCAGGTTATGATAATTCTCGAGGTTTACCCCCATTTATCCCAACTAAATTAAGATTTGAGGATTATGTTTTTAGAATATGGGCCCAGAAGAAGGATGTGGCTTCTGCTCATGTAAATTCTGTCCAAACTCACAGAAGAAATCCATTTAATAGGCCTTCACTCCCTCAGGATTATCATAATGAAGAATTAGCAAATTTATTGAAAGATGAATTAAGGAAACTAACAAATAATATCGGAGATATTACGATATCATTTGAAGGTAAAATTGATTTTGATAATGATATATTATTTGATAAACTTAAAAAAGCTCAAAAGTTACATAAGAAAGCACTTCTTGCTGTTGAAAGAGTTCCAGAAAGAAAGGGCTATTTTATTCCATTTGCGAATGGATTATATAATACTTTTTCAAGGTTTGAGAATAATGAATTTTTTCATACTTCCAGAAAAATAATGGAAAATGAATTTAACCTTTTAAGAAGAACAATGGAAGTATGGCCAAAAATAGTTGAAGCATCATTTGATATCCCTAAACCAGTAAGAAAAATTTATTCCGGAGGATTAATTAAGTATGGGTAATTTAAAAGTATTGCAAATTTCAACTCCTTTTCTGCCAGTTTCTCCTAATTTAAGATATGGAGGAACTGAAAGAGTAGTCTATCTTCTAGAAAAAGAATTATCTTTAATGGGAATTTCTGCAGGAGTTGTTGCTCCAGAAAACTCCTCTCCCTATGGAAGACTTTACGGAACTTTGCCTAAAGATATAGGTATTGATGATATATTAGATAGGTCATCAAAGCATAATTTTAGTGGTATTTATGGAAGACTTGCACATATTGCCCATTCTATTAATTATGCAAATAACCTTGAGTGCGATATTGTTCATCTTCATGACGATAATTTTTTACCATTTTTTAATTTAATAGAAAAACCAGCTTTATTGACATTACATTCTGACATAGACGGGTTTTGGAATAATAATTATACTCCATTTTTAAATCAGGTTAATTATACATTAGTTGCTATAAGCCAGAGTCAGAAAAAAATTTATGAAAATAAAGGATTTAAGGTTTCCCATGTTGTTTATAATGGAATTGATGAAAATAAGTTTGAAATTAAAGATAAAAAAGAAAATTTCCTTTTGAGTTTAGGCAGTATCCAGCCTGTTAAGGGACAATCAACTTCAATTCAAATTGCAAAAAAATCCGGGCTTGACCTTTTAATAGCAGGAAATATAGGCGATAAAAATTACTTTTTACAGGAAATATCTCCACATGTTACTCATGATCTATCAATGGAGGAAGATAAAATTGGAGCTTATCAAAGATTAAGTAATGAGAAGAGACATAAAATCGTTTATTTAGGTCCTGTTAATGACAGGCAAAAAGTTCCCTTATATTCCAATGCAAAAGTATTTTTAATGCCAATTGAATGGGATGAACCATTTGGATTAGTTATGATTGAAGCAATGATGTCTGGGACACCTGTAATTGCCTTTAATAGAGGTTCTGTTCCGGAGATTGTTAAAGAGGGGACAGGAATGATTGTTCCAGCAGGAAATTTGGAAGAGATGTTAAAAGCTATTTCAGAAATTGAGAAAATTGACTCTCAGGAATGTAGAAATATCGCGGTTTCCAACTTTGGAAAAGGGAAAATGGTTGAAAATTATGTGCAGGTTTATAATAGTTTAGTTAATAAATAGTTTTTTATTACATTATTTATGGGTGCAATTGATAAATTAAGATTTAAGGAGCAGGATATCACTTTGTATAAAGCAGGTTTACCAGATTTTCCGAGAAATTTTACAAGAGATGCTATTATTTCTGCAATATTAATGCAAGATAAAAATATGTTGAAAGACCAGCTTATTTACTGCGCCAGACTGCAAGGAACTAAAAAAGATAATTTAACCGGCGAAGAACCAGGGAAAATATTTCATGAATTTCCTGGAGTATTATTAAATGGAAGATATACTACATTTAATGCCTGTGATACAAATGCTTTATTCTTGATTGGACACGAAATTTATTTAAAATTATCTGGAGACTACTCCTTATTAGAGAGTCAGAAACAATCTATAATTAATTCAGTAAAATATATAAAATTACATATAAAAAATGGAGGATTTTTTGAAGATCCAAAATTCTCTGGAGCAGATGAATTTGCATTAAAGGTTACATATTGGAAAGATTCTGTTATTATTGACAGAGAGAATGGAATTCCAAAATACCCGGTTATTTATTCACTTGCTCATGTTCAGAATATGAGGGCTATTAAAAGTGCCTATTATTTATTAAAAGATATAAGTTTGTTAAGATTATATTACAATATGAGGGAATTTTTTAATAAAACATTATTTGATAACAAAGACAATTTTATTAATACAGTTGATGCTTATGGTCCAATAAAATCTATTTCCTCTGACATGCTCCATATTCTTTTTTATTTGTCTAAAGAGGATATTAATAAAACGAAAATTAATAAAATTGTTGAAAACTCTAATCTTCTGGAAACAGAATATGGGTATAGAACATTAAATTTTAAAGATGCGGAAAAAATCCAAGATAAATATCATACTTCAAGTGTTTGGCCATTTGAACAAGCTTTAATAAATATTGGGGCTAAAAAATTTAATCTTATTAGAGTAGAAGAAATTTCATACAGGGTTTTTCAGTATTTAGATACAAATCCTGAATTATTCCATTTAAATGGTAGGATAAAAAAATCCGGTTGCGATCCCCAATTGTGGACAATTGCAGCTAAATATTATTTTAAAAACAAGAAAGGAGTTTTTCCGTAAATCTCCTTAAATTAGTATTCTTTAAAAATTTTTCTTGGAATTATATCTGATACTAAGTCTAATAAATTTTTTTTAGGTATTGGCAGTTGACCTAATTCAACAAGTATTTTTTGTTCAGATGCCGGATCTCTTCCAAGCATAATGACATAATCTGCTATTTCTCCAAGTATTTTTTTAGGGTTAAATTTTTCAGAATATCTATAAAAATCTTCAGAGAACGAATCATAGGAGTCCCATGGACCTTTATTTCTATCTGCAAATAATGTTAAATTAAACCTCTGTGTTTTTTTATTTACTCCGCTTAATGAATTGCCCCCCTCAATAATTCTGAAACCATATGGTGAATAATAGCTGTTTTGTAATATTTTATCAGAATAACTTGCTTTGCCGCACAATGTTATTTTAGAGATTGCAACTTCTGGAAATCCTTCTTCTTCTGGCAGATTATATTGTGTTAGCCACAAAATTGTAGAGTTATGCTGAAGTCCAGATATTAGGTCAAAATCATATGCTAACTTATCTGAAGCTGCTTTTAATGCTCTGGTTAGCTTAAGGATTTGTTCTTTTTTATTTTCTTTCGATATTTTAACATACTCTTTTATTTCCCCATCTCTTCTTATATCTATTATTGGCATACCATCAATAATTTTTATTAGTTTACCCATGCTTGTCGAAAATAATTTTAATTTATAAATATTTATTAATTTTAGTAAATATCTTTTATTTGTTACTATCATCCAGTATATTGATTTACAAGTATTTTGAGCAAAAGTAAGTGATAGATAAATTAAAAAACATAGTAATAAATAGATAAAAGAATAAACTTATAAAAAATGACAAGTTCTGTTTTGTGGAAAAGGCTTTCAGATAAAGAAAGGAAGGAAATAGAAGAGAAATCAAAAAAACTTATTCTTGAATTTGGAGATACGCTTGAAAAACTTCCGGATATTCCTGAAACATTTATTGAAATGGAGAAATTTGAAAGAGAAGAAGGCTCCGAAGATGTTAGTTGTGATAGCGATTTTAAGGATTTATTTTTTGAGAATGCTCCAAGAAAAAATAAAGACTTTATAATTGCGGAGAAGGGAAAATGGACAGAGAAATAGATCCTATGAAAGAAGCTGAGGAAATTTTTAAAACTTTGAGATCGGATGTTAGAGATTATTTTGAAAGGCATGAAATGCTGCCTTGTATGTATAATGAGGAAAAAGTGGTTGATATTAGGAATAAGGATGTTTTAAATAAATATATCAAACATAAATTTCATCTTTCTCTGTTATGTGGATTCGATGCAATTAGGAAAAATCCGGGAAATTATGACCAAGAAATGTACGACAAAGCATTTCAATACCTTTGTTTGATTATGGGATTGTAACATGTTTTGGACCATTAAATTTATTTTAGTTAAAAAAATGTAAAATGAAATCAGTTGAAAAAATTAAACAAATAAAATCCGGAAAGTTAAAAGCCGTAGATAATATAAAAGAATTTTTGAGCAGGATTGAAAAAGATAATAAAAAAGGCAAGGAGATAAATGCTCTTTTAGTTTTAAATAATCAGGCTATTGAAGATGCTAAGAAAGTTGATGAAAAAATAAAAAATGGGGAGAGAATTGGAAGGCTTGCCGGACTTGGAATTATTGTAAAATCAAATATTTGTGTGAAAGGAGTTGAGTGTAATTGTGCATCCAAGACTTTAGAGGGATGGAAAGCAAGTTATGATGCTACAGTTATATCTAAAATAAAAAAAGAGGATGGGATAATTTTAGGCATGGCAAATATGGACGAGTTTGCTTGCGGAGGGTCAGGAGAGACGAGTGCTTACGGGCCTTGTAAAAATCCTATTAAATTAAATTTAATTCCAGGAGGCTCTTCATCCGGAAGTGCAGCCTCTGTTGCAGCCGGTTTTTGTGATCTGGCTTTGGGGAGTGATACAGGTGGAAGTATCAGAAATCCTGCTTCTCATTGCGGTATTGTAGGAGTTAAGCCAAGCTATGGTTTAGTCTCAAGATACGGATTGATAGACTTGTCAATGAGTTTAGATCAAATAGGTCCTTTAACAAAAAATGTTGAAGATGCCGCTTTGTTATTGGAGGTGATAAAAGGCAGGGATGAAAAAGATTCTATAAGTTATGAATCTGGCGAAATTAAAATTAATGATATAAAAAATAAAAAAATTAAAATTGGTGTTTTAAAACCTCTTGCTAAACCTGAAATTCAGGCAATAATTGATAAAAAAATAGAAGAGTGTGTTGAAAAGTTTGGCTGGAATAGAAAAATTATAGAAATAAAATATATTGATGTTGCTGTTCAGACTTATTACCCCTTGGTTTATGTAGAGCTGTTTTCAGGCACAAGGAAGTTTGATGGAAGAAGATTTGGCAAGAAAATCGAAGAAGTTGCAGGCCCAGAGCTTTTAAGGAGAATTTTAGGAGGTAGTGAAATTAGTAAGGCAGAGTATGAAGGAAGGTATTATAAAAAAGCTTTACAAGTTAAAGAGTTAATAAAAAAAGAATTTGAAAAAGCCTTTGAGAAAGTTGATTGTATAATAATTCCTACATGTCCCGGGCTTCCTTGGAAAATTGGAGAGAGTATGAGTGTTGAAGAGGTTTATGCTTATGATGCTCTGACAATTCCAGCTAATTTAGCTGAAATCTGTGCTATTACGATCCCGGCTGGAGAAATTGACGGAATTCCTGTAGGTCTTCAGATTTTATGTAAAAAGTTTGGTGAATCTTTTCTTTTGTCAATTGCTAAAGAGGTTGAGAGTTTGAGTTAGTAAAGCTTATAAATAAATTTTTTTTAAATTTTTTATGAAACTAAAACAAAAATTAGATAAAATATGCTCAATATCTATTTTTTTCTTAGTTATGCTTTTTAGTATTACTTATTCATATGCTCAAGCTGAAAATTCTACTGAACAGGCCAAAATTTATGTAGGAATATATGTCCTCAATCTTGGTAAATTTGATATTTCTACCGGTTCATTTACAATAGACTTTTATCTTTCCCTTAAATGTGACGATATCTGCCCTAATCAGGATTTTGAATTTATGAATGGGAGAGCTGCCAGCTTGGAAAAAACTTTAGACTTGCCACAAGAAAAATTCTATAGGATACAGGCAAACCTTAACAGCCCAATTGATTTGAAAAGGTTTCCTTTTGACAGCCAAAAAATGCAGATAATTATAGAGGATAAAAAGAATACTATTGAAAGATTGGTTTATGTTCCTAATTTTGAGGAGAGCGGGATTGACGATTCAATTGCTTTTGCAGGGTGGAATATAGATGACTGGAATATGGAAACCAAAGAGCACTACTATCCTGTTTATGACGAGACATATTCTCAGATTATATTTTCCATTCCGATATCTAAGATATTAATAAATTCAATCATAAAGACTTTGTTGCCAGTAATTTTCATTTTATTGGTTACACTTTCAAGTTTTATTTTAGACACAGATAAAATTCCAACAAGAATTGCTATGGTGAGTTCTGCCTTAGTCGCTTCAGTTATGTTTCACGTATCACTTTCAAATCAGATCCCAGCAGTGAGTTACCTAACATTTGCAGATAAGTTTATGGTTCTTACTTATTTTGTTTTATTAATGAGTTTTGCATTTAATGTTTTGTTGCTTGAACTTCACCAGATAAAGAAAGATGAGTTGTTAAAAATTTTACATTCTAAAGCCAAGTATTCTTCATTTATTATAGTATTGGCTCTTTATATTATGCTTTTTATATTATTTCTTTGATAAGTTTTGTAAAATTAATTTTTTTTGAATTTTTTGCTTTGTATAGTAATTAAATTTAAATATTGTTTTTCATTTAAGGTAAAATGGAAATGAATAATGTGGTGATAGAATTTTTAGGACATGACGGATTTCTTATTGAATATCAAAACAAGAGGATTGCAATAGATCCCTTTAAAATTCCTAAGAATATAATCCCAGTTGATATGGTACTTATTACTCATAGTCACTATGATCATTGTTCTCTTGAAGATATTTCTAAAATAATTAAAGAAGGGACTGAAATCGTTGCTCCAATTGACTGCCAAAGTATCCTGAATAAATTAGATGGTGTTTTAATTAGGATTGCAAATGTCGGCATTAAAATGAAGGTTTTGGATTTAAATATATACCCCTTTCCAGCATATAATATCGTGAAAAAATTTCATCCTAAAGAGGAAAATTGGATGGGTTTTATAATTAAGCTTGGAGAGGTGATTATTTATCATGCAGGAGATACAGATAAGATACCTGAAATGGACTTTCTCCCGAATCTGGCTCAGGAAGGAGAAGATGTTATAGCTTTGCTTCCTGTTTGTGGAACTTATACCATGGATGTTAAGGAAGCTGTGGAAGCTGCATTGACTATAAAACCATCTCTTGCTATACCAATGCATTATGGTTTAGGTGTTGTTAAATCCGTCGAGGAAGAGCTTGGTGATGCTGAAAAATTCGTTTCTTTGTGTAAGGAAAAATGGATTAATGCTAATATTTTAGAAAAATATGGAAATTAATTCTATTTTCCCAGAAGAATAAACTATATAAATAAGTGATTTGTTTTTTTAGACATTAATATTGTTTGAAAGGAGGTTAAAAAAAATGGTTTTGGATTTTGCAAAAGAAGCGATTGAGAAGGCTGATACCCATAGCATTAATTTTAATGAATTAAGGGCAGGTAAGGCTAACATTAAGGTTTTTGGTGTTGGTGGAGCTGGTTGCAATGCCATAACATGGCTTTATAACAAGGGAGTTAATGGGGCTACTGTTTATGGAATGAATACTGATGCTCTCCATTTAAGTATCACAAAATCAGACGAGAAAATTTTGCTTGGAAAAGAGTTGACAAAAGGTCTTGGTTGTGGAGGATACCCTCAAAAGGGAAGAGAAGCAGCCAAAGAATCTTTGGCAGAGATAAAAAAAGCAGTTTCTGGAGCTGATATGTGTTTTGTAATAACCGGAGAAGGCGGAGGAACTGGAACTGGAGCAGCCCCAGTTGTATCACAGATGGCAAAAGAGGCAGGATCTGTAGTTATTGGAGTTGTAACAATGCCTTTTGAATGCGAGAAATCAAGGATTGATAAGGCAGAATTTGGACTTCAAGAGCTTAGAGAGAATGTTGATACCTGTATTGTTATTGATAATAATAGGTTAGTAGATATAGCCGGAAATTTGCCAATTGAACAAGCCTTTGCAGTAGCAAATGAACTGGTTAGTACAATGATAAAGGGAATCGTGGAAACTATTACCCTTCCTTCATTGATTAACCTTGACTACGCTGATGTTTCCGCAATTATGAAAAACGGAGATGTTGCAGTTATTGGGATAGGCGAAAGTGATACCTCAAACAGGGTTGATGAAGCTGTTAGACAGGCTTTAACTCATCCTTTACTGGATGTAGATTATAGGGGTGCCAGTGGAGCTCTGATTCACATTACTTGTGGTCCTGACATGAAACTGGAAGAATTTGATAACATTGGAAAGTTAATAACAGAGAATCTTAATCCTGAAGCACAGGTAATTATCGGAGCAAGAATCAACAAGGAATTTCATGGAAGAATTAGGGTTATTACAATAATGACTGGAGTAAGATCTCCATATGTTTTGGGCAAACAACAATTTGAATCTACAACACTTAAACCAACAATTTCAGAAGATTTGGGAATAAGTATGTTCAGATGAGCTGAAGGAGAGAAAACATTTTTCTTTCTTTTTCTTTTATTTTTTTACAATAGAAAAATATTTATTTTTTGAAATATATTAAATTCTATGGTAAATTATGGACAAGTTGGAGGAGAAAGAGTTAATGAATTAGAAGCTTATAGTGAAGAGCTTGGACGTAGTATAGATGTTTTTATTGATTACTTGGAGCATAATTTAAGTGAGGGAGCTTTTCAGTCAATAGCTCCTTTATTGAGAAGTTTAAGGGATTGTTACTTAAATGCAAATGAAAGACTTAGTAAAATTTGCGAGGAAGATGAAATATTAAAAAGATAGGATAATTAGCTATGTAGGTTCAATTAATTATTATTTACATAAGTCTTTTAAATTCTATTGGTTTTATCATTTTAGGTTTATAGATATAATTATGGATCTTACAAAAGAGACTCAGGAAGAAATTGATAACTTAAGAGAGCTTGAGAATATGAAAAGAGTAGAGGCAGCGCTATTTATTTCAGCCAAATTTTTAAGTGTTCAAGAGCTGGTTGCTCTGACAGATTTGAATCCTATCTTACTTGAGCGTTCTTTACTTCAATTGGCTGATAAGTATGGAGATGATTCAGCTATAGAAGTTATAAAAAAAGGAGATTTATGGAAGATGGATGTTAAAAACGAGTATAGGGATATCGTAAATAGGTTGGCTACCGGAAATGATGAGTTTACAAAAGCAGAGCAGGAGACCCTTGCAATTATCGCGTATAAACAGCCTATCACCCAATCTAAGATAATCCATATAAGAGGGAATAAGGCATATGACCATATTAAAAAGTTTATTGATTTAGGCTTGGTTGTATCAAAAAGAAAGGGAAGAACCTATGAATTGTCTTTGAGCAACGATTTTTATGATTATTTTTCTATCAAGGAAAAAGAGAAGATATTTAAAAGTAATGAAGAAAACAACGAAAAATCTTTAAAAATAACAAAAAAAGAGGCGGTTGAGAATACCGGAGAATAATGGCTGAGTTTATAAAATTTATAATTTATGCATCGATATATGTGGGCTTGGTTTCAACTTCCTTTTTTATATTAAGTTTTTTATTTGGCGAGAAAAAAAAGAAATTGTTATATAGAGACGACGAATTACCTATCGTTTCAGTTATAATTCCTGCATATAATGAGGAAAAATCTATCGAATCCACAATTAGGTCAATTTTACAAACTGATTACCCTAAATCAAAATTTCAGGTGATTGTTGTGGATGATGGTTCAAGCGATAACACCTTTAAAATAGCCAGAAAATTCAAAAAACATGGCGTTGAAGTTTATACCAAGACTAATGAGGGAAAAGGGGTAGCCTTAAATTATGGCTTAAAAAAAGCAAGAGGAGATGTAATATTCAGTATGGATGCTGATACCTATGTGGATAGGAATTCTTTAAAAGAGATGGTTAGATATTTTAAGAATAAAAAGGTGATGTGTGTTTCACCTTCAATATTGGTAGACAACCCAAAAAATACCCTTCAGAGAGTACAATATATAGAGTATATCATGGGTCTTTTTTTAAGAAAAGCATTTGCAAATGTTAATTCGATACATATAACTCCTGGAGCTTTTTCAGCATATAGAAAGAGTTTCTTTGATAAATATGGGGGATATGACGAAGGGAATATTACTGAAGATCTGGAATTGGCTATGAGGATTCAGTATCATGGGTATATAATTGAACATTCTCCAGAATCTTTAGTTTATACAATTGCCCCAGACAAGTTTTATAGCTTATTAAAACAGCGTAGAAGATGGTATATTGGTTTGCTGAAAAATACAATTAAATACAATAAACTGATAAGTCCAAAATATGGAGATTTGGGGATGTTTGTCATACCTATTGCTTGGATTAGTATTTTTTTTGCAGTTTTTGTGACATTATTTTCTATCTTTAAGTTTATCTTTAAAATAAAAGATGAAATTTTATTTTTAAACAGCATTAATTTTGATCTTGGAGGTTTTTTTAATGTTAACTTATTTTTTATTGAAAGGTTATTGTTTTCATTTTTTTCAAATCCGGTTATTTTTTTCATTATACTATTTATTCTTATTATGGTAGGATACTTATTATACGCTACTAAGAATATTAAAAATATTGAATCTCCATTAGTAAATCTCCCATTATTTTTCTTATTTTTTTCAGTTCTTTTTGGATTTTGGTGGATTGTTTCGTTTATTTATTTTATTTTTCATAGAGATATAAGCTGGAGATAGCAAATTATATAAGTAAGTGAATTATGTTAAAAAAATGACAAGGTCTTTTCAAAGCGGAACAAGATATTTTTTGGCATTTATAATTGGTACTTTGGCTTTTATACTTGTTTTTGTAATAGCTTATTCTATATCATATATAGAATATCAGAGAATTTCAAATTTACAATCCAATTTAGCATACTCAATTTTTGAAGATAAAATAAGCTATTCTTTTTTTGGTATTGATATATGTTCTGATGATTCATACAAGAGAGTATCTGAAGATCTTGGTTTTCAGGGAAGAATAATTGATGATTTGGAGAAAAAGTTTGGGAAAAATGATGCACAAGTTCTATTAAGAAAGAAATTTTATACTCTTGTACTTTTGGAGCACTTCGAATTTGTGAATGAGAGGAACAGAGAATGTGATACAAATATTCATACTATTCTTTTCTTTTATTCCAATAAGGAAGAATATGGGAGGAAAAGTGAGAATATAGGTAGAATTTTGGGATATATTTCAGAACAGTATGGAGATTTGGTTATATACTCTTTTGATACAGATTTGGATAGTCCATTAGTGTCTATGTTAAAAGATAAATATAACATAGAAAGACCTGTTGAGTTAATTATTGACGGTTCTTTTAAGGTGAGTGAGGTTAATCATGTTAATGACATAGAAAAATATCTTAAATAATTATATTCTATGCAACCTAAAAGAATAAAAATATTAGTTTTTTAATTAATTAATGATAAGTAATTGTCAATTATGTGGAAGAGAGGAGAAATTAGTTGAAGCCATTTCCTCTAATGAAATTGTAGAAATATGTGAAAAATGTGCTATAAAAAACTCATTTCCTATAATAAAAAAACCTACTATAGAGCAAATAAGAAAGGAGTCGAGATTTTACTCTCCAAATACCAAATCTATTGTTTTGCCTAAAAAAAGATTTGATCCTGAAACTGAAAAAGTTAATAATGAACTAAAAAGTATTGTAGCTGCAAATATAAAAAAAGGTTCTTATGATGACCTTGTAGACAATTTCCACTGGAAAATACAGCAGGGAAGAAGGATGAGGAAGCTTTCTCAAAAGCAGTTGGGAGAGCATATTGCAGAACCAGAAATAATAATTAGTATGGCTGAAAAAGGAGAGTTGCCAGAAAATTATTCTAAGTTTATTATAAAACTTGAACAATATCTTGGAGTGCAGCTAAGAAAAAATCCAGATAAAAGGTTTTCTAAGGAACTTGATATTAAAAAAATAGATTTAAGTTCTGTGACAACCTCTGATTTGAAAAAAATGAGCGAATTTAAAGAAGAGCCAACGAATTTAAATCTTAAATAAGGTTGATATGTTTTTAATTATTCATACTTTGCTTGGAGTTTTGCTTGGTTTGTCTTTCAATTCTTTGACACTTATTGCCTTTTTTGGAATATTAAGCCATTTTGTTCTTGATATGATTCCACATTGGGACGGCAATTTTAATAAGTCCAAATTTAATATTTTTGGCATTGCCGATTTAGATAAAAATGCTTATTTTTTATTAATTGCGGACACAATTGTCAGTTCAATGATTATTCTTTTCTTGTTTCAGTATTATGGAAATTGGGTTGTTGTTTTTGCTTCAATAATTGCTGTATCACCTGATATTGCTAACTTGGGTTATCTGACCAGATTAAAGGATAATAAATATTATATAGGTTTTTTAAAATTTCATTCAAAAATTCAGAGGGAAGTAGAAATGAAAAGAGGTTTGTTAATACAGGGTATTTTTTTAGTAATCTTAATTTTTTTAATCATATCTAAATAATGGTTTTTCTATTTCCTTATGGAAAATCCTAATGATTCCCCCATAAGTAAGTTTTAATGCCACTTTCAGTTTTCCCTCTCTTTCAAATCTTCTTATTGAAGTATAGGCAGGTACTGGAAGAATAACAAATCCATATTTTCCTGCTCTTTTTGCGTAATCATGATCTTCTGCAAAAATTACTCTTTCATTAAATCCGTTTATTTTATTAAAAACTTTTTTTGTTGTGAATATTGCACATCCTGAAGAATGAGGCGATATTTTTGAAAAAAATATAACCCATATATGGTATATCTTGTAAAATATTTTGTATAATAATTTATTTGAATCTGGTTTAACTTCTATTGTTCCAACACCTTTTCCGGATTTTATGAATTTCTTAAGGTTAATTTCAATAAATCTTTTCGGAAGAATTGAATCTGCGTCAAGAAACAATAAATATTTTCCCTGAGAAGCTTTCGCTCCATTGTTTCTACCTAAGCTCGCTTTCCCGCCTTGAACTATTTTACATCCATATTTTTTTGCTATTTGTTTTGTATTGTCTTCTGAATTAAAATCAGAAACTATAATTTCAAAATTTTTATAAGATTGGTTTTTTAGTGATTCTAATAGTCTTGGAAGATATTTTTCTTCGTTTTTTGTAATTATTATACATGAGACTTCCGGATTCATTTTAAAAAAGTATGTAACATATTTTAAAAGCATTATTAAAATAAATTTTTTCAAATCAAAAGATTTAAAAGCCTAACTTTTAACTTATTTATATGGAAATAAAGGTCATTAAAGAAGAAAAAAATGAATTGGAGATTGAGATGGATAATGTTACTATAGCTGAGATACTAAGAGTTTATCTTCATAAGGATTCTTCAGTTGAATTTGCTGCATGGAGAAGAGATCATCCAAGCAAGCCTGTAATTTTAAGAATTGAAACTAAAAATAAGAGTTCGAATAAAGCTTTAGAAGATGCTATTTCTTCTATTATGAAAGATACTGACAGGTTTGTAAGTGAAGTGAAAAGCGCAATTAAATAATTTCTCTTTTTTATCTTTCCTGCCTGTCAAGCTCATTATTGACTATTGTTACAACCTGACTTGCAAAATAAGTCTGTTTTCCTACCGATATAGCTTTTCCATATGATTTTAATTTTTTCAGCTCTTTTTTATTGAATCCATGATGGTCAGCAAGTATAAATATAGGATTATCTCCAAATTCAATACTTCTTATATCTTTCCCTCTATCATCTAAAATATATATCTTTTTGTTTTCATTTTCCATTTCATCCAATACCCTAAAGATAGATTTTTTTTCTATTGTGAAGCCCGGCCATACAGAAACTTTTTTTTGGTTGTTTGCTTTATAAAGCATCTTTTTTATTAATCCTCCCATATCTTTTTTACTTATGTCCGGTTTATCGCCCCCAATAGATTTTCCGGTTTCTGGAATTGAAATTTTTTCTTTATTTTCATTATAGCCCGGAAATAGTTCTAAATGTTGCGGAGGATTTGGAGGACCATTAAAGATAAGGTGTACTTTAACATCTTTTCTTAATTTATGAGAGAGGAAAAAAGCATTTATTAATACATGTACTACTATATCCATACGGCCAGCTTCCATTAATTTATCTGCAGGAAAATTTCCGGATGTCCTTGCGCTGTTTGAAAAATATATGAACTCTCTCATAAAAAATACAATTTAAAGATATTATTAAAGTTAATGTTTAATTTAAGAATTTTACAACTAATCTTCTTCTAATAAAAATATTAACTGCCTTCTGATTATATCTCCTCTTAATTTTCCCATATTTTTTGTAAATTCCGGGTCTTGCTCTTCTGAAACCAGCAATTGTGTTCTACAATACCCTTTTTGTAATTTATTGCCATACGGACAGTTTAAATTACAAATGTATCCACCTCTTTTATCATCATATATAGTATCTATAAACTTTTCACACATTCTTTGGCGGTATTTTGGATCTATGTTATTCATTTTTTATTGTTGTTTTTTTATGTATTTTTAATTGGTTTTAATCGGTTGCAAAACAAACTCGGGAAATGCCAGTGTTTCATTATTTTTATTTACGGTTGTTTTGAAAATGCCGATAAATTTTTCTCTGTAAAAAACAGATACTTTTTCTTTGTCTTTTAATGTATTTATATATTTTTCGTTATTAATAAATTTCTTAAATAAGGGAGAACCGTGGTAAAGCTTTTTTAAGGATTCATTTTTTACCTGAATCTCTGGAATTATATTAGAAATTATTTCACCCGGAATTAACATTCTCCTTAATTTTTCTTCATTTCCATTTTTATATTCTTCAACAGCCTCTAAAAATTCATATATTGTGTATGAATCTTTCTCTTCAAATATTGATGCTTTTGTTCTTCTAAGTTCTAACATGTGTGCTCCGCCGATTTTCTTTCCCATATCATCTATTAATTTTCTTATATATGTCCCAGCCTGAACTTCTGTTTCAAATAAAATATTTTTTTTATCATCTGAGACTTCCAGAATTTCAAATCTATAAACTTCCCTTTCCCTTACTTCCCTTTTAACACGTGATTTCAGTGGAGGAAGCTGGTTTATTTTACCTATAAATTGTTTTATTTCTTTTTTTATTGTATCAATATCATTTTCTTTATGAAGCCTCATTGTCCCTATATAAGATTTTTTACTTCCTATAAAATAAGGCATCAATCTACATGCCCGAGATAAGGCTATTGGCAAAACTCCTGTTACTGCAGGATCTAAGGTTCCAAAATGAGAGGTTTTTGACAGGTTTAGTGATTCCTTAATAACCATATCAATTTTGAAACTTGTCGGGCCAGATGGTTTGTCAATGTTTATTATCGAGAATTCTATTAACTCATTAATATTTTTCCCTGATTTAGTTTTATTTATACTTATCATATATTTTTGACTATAAGTTAGCTTTTAAAGCTTGTTTCTGTTTTAATTTTATGAAGACACTTGATATTGTTGTTGCAGCTTATATTGTAAGAAAGGAAAATGATTTTTCAGAAGTTTTGTTAGTTAATCATGCTAAGCTCAATAAATGGTTACCTGTTGGAGGTCATATCAATGAAAATGAAATTCCTGATGATGCTTTAAGAAGAGAAGTTATGGAGGAGCTTGGAGCGAATATCAGTTTTTTGCATTATCCTTCTCCAAGGAAAGAAAATAATTACGAATATGCCTTGCCTTTTTATGTTAATAAACATCGTATAACAGATGATCACGAACACTATTGTTTATTTTATTTATGCTCTATTGAAGGAGCTATAAATTACAATACAGGAGAAGTTATGGGATATAAATGGTTTAGGGCTAATGAGTTGGATAGATTAAATTTTAATGGAATTGAAATTCCAGATAGTGTTAGGGATACAGGTAGAGAAGCAATTACTCTTGCTGAGAATTTAAATTTTTAAAATTTTCATATAATAGGATAAATTTTATACCTTATCATTGTTTTCCATTCTATTAGTGTTTTAAGAATTCCCGGAATCAGGCCGGTCAAAACAAAATTTCCATATTGTAATATTCCATTAAATCTTCCAAGGCTTATTACCATTATTCTTGGTTTTGAATTATATTTTATTGATGGCCAGTTTTTATCTATGTTTTTTAAATTTTTTATTACAATATCTGCATGTATTTCTGCATTTTGTGCCAGTTTTTCCTCTTTTATTGCAGTAATATCTCCTGCTGCAAATATATTTTTATATCCATTAACTTGTAAATATTCATTTACTATTATCTGGTTTTTTTCATTTAAAAACTTTTTAAAATTTTTTTCCAAAGGTTCATAATTTGGTTTTATTCCTGTGCAGATAAATACCATATCTGATTTTACTTTTGTTCCTTTGTCTGTTAAAACTGTTTTTTTAACATAACTTACAGCTCTTTCATTGTAAATTATTTTAATGCCCCTTGTTTTCAGGAATTTTTCAGCATAATTTATGGCTTTAATAGAATTTCTTTCCATTAATTTATTTTTGCTGTGTATAATTGTTATTTCCTTGTCTTTGTAAAATTCAGAAATTTCAGCTGCAAGTTCAACTCCTACAATACCTCCACCAATAATTGTTATTTTTTTTGCCTTACATAATTTTTTATAATGTTCTTTTAAATTTTTTCCTCTTGTGGCAATAATAATATCTTTCTCTTTAAACGGAATATTATAACTTGATCCTAAACATATTACAAGATAGTCAAATTTTAGTTTTCTTTTATTTGTGATTATCTGTTTGTTAGAAATAGATAAAATATTTTCATTTAGCACTTTTGCTTTATGAAGGTAATGTCTGTGCAAAACCTGTATTTTTCTTAAGTGTTTAGTTTTAACTATTGATCTTAGTATCCCTGGAGTAAATTCATAATAGTTTTTTGAGTCTATTAATGTAACATGGTAGTAATTTTCAAGGGCTTTTGCAATTTTTGCCCCTGCAAATCCCCCGCCAAGAATAACAAGTTTCTTCATTTTTATTTATATATTTTATTAATATAAATTAGTTTAAAAATTTTAAGAAAGAGAAATAAATAAAAATAAAAGAATAAAATTACTTTTTATCCAAAGATAGTGCTCCAGGCCCTGTTAAGAACAGGCTTATTAACCCGGCTATTGCTGATAAGTGGAAAAGCAGGTTTACAGGATTGCCATTCATGTTTGGAATTACAACAAATATTGTTGCAACTGTAAGCACTATGACAAGAGGCCAGATAGTATATTTGACTTTCCATCCGATTATTACCGATACTCCAAATATTATCTCAGATAATAGAAGCACCCATGCTAGAAATATTGGAGCTGGAAATCCAAGATTTGTCAACATTCCAATAGGCATTTCAGTGTTCATTAGCTTAGATATTCCAGGTATAAGCATAAGTAACCCTAAAAATACCCTTATTAGTGTAGGGCCAAATTTCGCATATTCTTTATTCATCTTTTTAGTTTTTACCTCCTTTCAATTATACTTTTTCAAAAACATAATAATTTAAAAATTTTATGATTAACCTATTACAAGTCCATTTTTTTTATATTATAATAAATTTGATACTTTCCTCTTTCTTTTTCATTAATTTTAACAGATAAATACTCTCTAACTCTTAAGTCAACCTTTCTTTTTTCTTTATCATCTGAACATTTTTTGTATGCTTTTGCCATACTTTCTAAGGTATCCCTACGATTCTATCTTTTAATTCATCTAAATATGAATACTTTTCATTCATTTCAGAGTTATGATTTTAGAGTTTTTTTCTATTTTTTTTTTCGTATATATTTAGTATCATTAGTTTATCCTTTAATGGCGCTTCTATTGATATTATTGGCTTCATACAACTTCCTTCCAAGTTTTCAATAGTTATTTCCCATCCATCTCTCGGACAATCTTTCATTCTATATAGGAAGTATCCTTCTTTTTTGTCATTTTCTTTTTTATCAGTTTTCTCAGATTTTTTTCCCCTTCTTTTTACCTTACTTACCTCTTTTGTATTTTCCAATTCATAAAAAAATAATTTTTTTGCATCATTAAATTTTTTGATATACTCATTATGTTTATGCTCAGGAACAATAAATTCTGCTTTAAGTTTGTTGTTCGATTGGTCATATTTTATAACTACTTTCCAATCATATTCAGGATAATTACTTATTAATACTCCTTCAATTTCATCAGACCAGATGGAATCATTTAAAATAAATGTTTTTTCTAAACATTTTATAATATTATCTTCTTCTTGGGATTGTGTAAATTTATAATATGTGTCCCGAACCTTTCCTTTATAGCTGGTATAGTGAGGATATGCGACTGGAACAAAAATCAGGAAAGAAATCAAACCATTCATTAAAGTTCTTTTCATGAAGTTTTTTTGAATTTTATACTTTTAAATATTTATTCACTTTATTTAATTTAACTATTATGCTTGTTTTTAAGATTTTTTAAGATATATTTTTCTTTCTTTTTTAGGAAATTTTTCTGTAGCATATCTAAGGGTAGTTCTTGACATAAATTTATGGTTTTCATTTAAAAAATTTACCAGTATTTTTTTATCTCTTTTTCCAATTTCTCGCAACATCCAACCAACTGCTTTATGGATTAAATCATGGTCATCATTAAATAGGATTTTTGAGATTTTTAGCGTATCTTCAAACCTATTATTTTTAATGAAATGAAAAGTTGATACAATTGATGTTCTTCTTTCCCATAAATTTTTTGATTTTGCTAATTTATAAAGATCACTAATTTTATTTTGGTTATTAAGATAATATTTTCCAAGGATTTTGTCAGCACTTAAATCTACAAGATCCCAGTTGTTTATTTTGGAATTGTGTTTTTTGTAAAATTCAGCAATTTTATTGTCATTAGTTTCTTGGTATTTTTCAACAAGAATTAAAACTCCTAATAATCTTCCTTCATGTATTTTTGATTCCAGCAATTTTTCTATTAAACCTAAATTAATTTCCATGTATTTTTTTGCCACTTTTCTTGTGTTCGGAACTGAGACTCCAATAAATACATCCCCTTCTCCATAGCTTCCTGGAGATGTTTTAAAGAAATTTTGGTATATTGGTATTTTTTCAGGATCGGATAATTTTCTGAGGTCGGTTATTGCTTTATTTACTTCTGACATTTTACGGCATTTTTAATTTTTCATCATATAAAAACTTTTATAAACCAAACAATAAATTAGGTTTAAAATGGAAAAAGAAACATACAATGATGAAAGATGGTATTTCTTATGTAGGGATTTAACATATTTGGTACCAATAAGTGCAAAATATAAGATTAACGAATCTGACAATAAAAATGTGTTCAGTATAGACTTTGGATCAGATGGAGAGATGCCTGATAGGATTATTGTTAATCCTTCTTTGAGAATTATATATGTTTCAAACAACAGGCGCATACAAGAGGCCGAACTTATTAGGGATGCTTATAAAAGAGCTTTTGGATTAGAGTACCATATAGATTATCAAGTGCAATACCATTAAGTCCCTTTATTATTTTTGAAGGGCTTTTCTCTGTATTCTCTCTGTTTTTACAGGTTTTACTTTAGCAATATGTTTCTGCTCTTTGGCTTTTATTTCAGCCTGTTTTTCCATTGCTTCTGCAACAGCTACTTCTTTCTCTTTTTCATCCGTCTTTTCTTGCTTTATTTCTTCCTCTCTTTTTTCTTCAGCCTTTTCTTTTATCTCCTCTTCTGCCTTTTTTTCAGCCTCCTTCCTCTCTTTTTTTGATTTTTCAGCTATTTCTTTCGTTCTTTCCTCTCTTAATTTTTTATATTTAAGCTTATCTGGAAGATTAGATAAACTTACTGTTACTATATCATTAGATTTTTTCGCTTTTACTTTTATTTTTGTTGGAGGATTTTGGATACCCCTAAACCACATTTCCTCATTTAAGTATTTATCAAGCTTAACTTTTTTTAAGTCCCTGTCAGGAATTCTCATGTGTTTGGCAATAAATTGTTTTATAGCTTTAATAGCTTTTGGAGTTCTCCTGTACTTTGGGACTTTGAGTATTTCACGTCTTAAATTAATGACATATTCTCTTTCATTTGCAGATATTTTATGTTTTTTTGCCATTTTATTTTCCGTTTTCAAGTATGTACTCTATTGTTTTGTTTATAGAATTAATTATTTCCTCGTTATTACTTCCAATTACTATTGAAGGAGTGCCATGAATATTTGAGATAAGAATTAATGTTCCATATCCTTCATTTGTGCCAATACCATAAATTCCTCCACCATGAATTACATTTCCTCCACAATATTTCTCAACTTTAAAATATTGGGCTATATTCTGGTCTTCTAGGTTACTTACTAAAGTGTTATAACTTTCTCTACTTATTTCTCTTTCCATTTTCATTTTATCCCAGATGTTTCTTTTTCATTCTTCTTGGTTTAATCTTTAGTTTAGTGATTCTCCAGTTTCGTCTTAATCTTGTTGTTGCAGAGGGGTGAATTCTTTTTCCAGTACCATACTTTCTAACAATAACCCAGAAAGGAGCCCACTTTGTGTGTTTACCTGCTTTTGCAAGTTTTATTTTCTTCTGCCTTTGTTTTTTTTCTACTACCATTATTTAATACTCTCCAAAAAAATTTTTCCTTTTTCCGTTAATTTTCGTCCTTTTGTTTTTCCCTCTTTTACTTTTTCTACAAATCCGGCTTTTTCAGCTTGTTGTAATATTACTCTGATAATTTTTCCAGATCCTTTCCTAAATTCTGCAGGTTTAACACCCCGGTTTTTTCTACCTCCATATCTGACTTTTAGTCTGTTAACTCCCACAACTTTTTTGATATAAACCTGTTTTAGGATACTTGCAGCTCTTTTATACCAAAAATCCTCTTCAAATGGGGGCCTTTCTCTTGCAACTGACGACTTCACATAAAAAGACCATTCTGGAGCTTCAAACTCGGGGATTTTTTTTAGTGCTTCAGCTAGTTTCCTGTTAAATTCTCTATGTTCTAAATCATATACCGGCATTTTTTTATTTTTTATACACCTCGCTTTGCAGCGATAGAACGATATAAATCGTTTAGTATGTTTTTTATCTGTTAAATTAGATTTATAAATCTTTGGTCATCTCATGGCTTTTCGCCATTTTTTTATGAATATTGTAAAACCTAAAATTCTGTAAGTATAATTTTTTCCAAGTTCTTTAACAATTTCTTCAGCAGTATTTTTTATTTTTTTCTTGTCTCTTGTAAAACTCCTTAAAAGCACAATTTTTACATTTTGGCGGTTTTTAAAATTAGTCCTTAAATTTTCAATTAAATTTTCATTCAGTCCGTTTTTTCCGATTTGTATTGTTGTTATTAATCTCATTTTTGATTTAAAATTTTAAATCCTCCTGTTGGAAGGGCATTTAAGATTTCGTCTAATGGAATTTCAAGCTTTATCGATATTTGTTCAGCGAATTTTTCTTTATTAATTTTTCCCGGAATTATGCATATGGACCTTTCCTTATTTTTTTTGAATGGGACTGCCCTTATTTTGCCTTCCTGATTTGTTATGTAAAATTTAAGTTCAACTTTTTTTCTGTCAATTTCCCCGACTACTCCAAACGTTCCAGTTTTCATATTCTTATTTTTTATTACTTGTTCCATAAGGAAGGTATCTATATCTACTGATTTTTTTCCTTCTCTCCATGCTCTTGAAAAACATCCTGTAAATATAGCACACTCTTCAAGATCTTTTTCATTATACTTTTCTGATATAATTATTGAAAACGGGCTTCCCTGAGATTTAGTGTGCATTACCACATATTTTTCATTTGACATAAATTTTTTAACAAGTTCCTCATTTTGCTCGGCATTTTTTCCACCAACAACCAGATTATTATTAGAAGTAAAAAACCATCTGTATTTATGATACCACTTTTCTGTATTTTTTTTCTTATTAAAAGTGTTTAGAGTCATTATTTATCTTATAAATGGCTACTTTTAAGCTTATCGTTCCTATTATAAAACTTAGTTGAGAAAAATTATTATCCTAAAGCCTCTAAAGAATTATCTATTTCATTGAAGATATCACCTGATGTTTCAAGATTTGAAAATTCTGAATCAGGTATGTTATCTATACCAGATCTCTCTTGTTGAGTTCCTGTTTCTTGCTGCGTTCCTGTACTTTCTTTATTTTTATTAAGTATATAAAACCCAGTGATTAGTAAAGCTGCTATTAAGATTAATATTACAATTATCCAGACTTTTTTCATTCTGACATTACACTCCTGAATTCTTGTTTGAACTCTTGAATTTTAGGCCGGATTACGTCTCTTCCTGCATTGTTTAGTATATCTTCTTTTATTTCAGTCAGCTTTTCTATAAGCAATGCTCCATTTTCAGCACTTATTTCACCTGCTTCAACTTTTTTTTCTATTCTCTCCTGTAAATCATACAATAAAAGTATTATGTATTTTCTCGCTTTTACAGCTTTATCCGAACGCTCTTCATTTAAATTTGAATTTACAAATCCTATTACTCTTTTAAAACATTTATCTTTTTGTCTGCCTTCAAGTTTATAGCAGTTTTGGGACATCTTGTGAAGTTGAATACAATCCTGCTTATTGTTTGCTCCCAATCTTTTACAAGCTTCAGGAATTCTTGATTCATTTTTATATATTTCTCTATCTCTCATGCTTATGTTTAGTCTGCACATTATTCTTTCTGTTCTATTATCTATTTTTTCACATTCGTTTAAAATTTGTAGGACTTGTTGAGCTCTTTCAGATCTGTTTGTTGAGGCATTTAAGGCTCTTTCAAGACCTCTTGTTCTATTTATAGAACTTTCATTAGTATTGTTATTACCGGTAGCATTAACAGTGTTAATATTTGTATTGGATCTCGCATTTGTCTCTGTGCTTGTTCCTGCAGCTGTTACAAATATTATTAAAATAAGTAGGATAAACAAAACAAGCAAAGATGATATGGCAAAAAATGAAATATTATTAACTCCTTTTTCCATATTTTATATCTGTTTCTTAGCTATTTAAACTTTTTTATTTAAATTAACCTTTTTTTGATAATATTCCATATAAACCACATAGAGATTAATATTAATGATATTAAACTAATAATTATGGACACTATAAGTATAGCCAGTATATTCTTTCTTTTTCTACTTTCTCCTATTTTATTTATTTTTATAACTTCACTTTCATCAGTCTCTTTGGCCTCCTCGTAAATAACTCTTTCACTTATTGCCCTAACAAGTATTTTTCCTTGATTATTTGAGTAATAGTCATATCTAAAACTTAACTCATATAAATCATCATTATCTAAATTTAGTTTTATTTCCTCCCCAAGCAATATAGTGATTTCTTTCTGATTATTTAAATTTAAAATATTTATTTTTTGATTTGTTATATTGGTTATTTTTAGCTTGTATTGGTTTTTATTTAAATAAACTAAGAGTTCATCATTTCTTGAAATTTCAGTTATTTGAATACTCTGTGTTTTGTTTAATGTAGTGTGATTTATAATTAGTGTTTTGAATTCTGTTCTTTCACTTCCACTACTTCCTCCCCCGCCATTTCCTCCCCCGCCTCCACCAGAACCTGTAGATATAGGTGTTTCTTCAGAGTAATATACTGAAAAACCTGATACATTAAAAACCAATATTCCTGAGGTGTAACTTTCAATTACGCACTCTGAACAAACTAGTGAATCTTTCATTATTCTTGGATTATTAAAGTTAATATTTTTAAGTGTAATTTTCGCGGGTTTATTTAAACTTGGCAAGTTTATTGAATTTACTTCAATTCTATTATGAGATATGTTTACAATTGAATTGATGTCTGTTATATTGCTGTTATTTTGTACTAAGTTTACAGGTTGCAGGAAATTTATTTTTCCATTTATTCCATCATCTAAAATAAGAGATATATTGTATAATAAAATATCTGGTATATTTGAAAGGTTTGTTGTTTCTCCTTTATTTACGAATTTGCTGTAATTAATTATAATATTTCTTGTATAATTAAGCGTAAATCTCCTATTTTCTTGCGTTTGTCCTATACTGTTATTTGCTACTATTGTAATATTGTATGCTCTATCAGATAAATTTTCAGTTACGCTTATTGATGTGTTTGTGTTACACAAAGAAGAGTATTTTAAATTATTTAGTAAATACCAACAATTTGAGGCATTTAATGCCTGATAAATTAAAGGTATAGATAAAGTATTTATGTATGATTTATTTATAGGTTCTATCACACTTAATACAGGCAGGGTTATAGGACATATGTCATCAAGATTGCCATTGCAATTTTCATCGATTCCATTACCACATATTTCTGTAGCTATAGGGTTTATTGCAGGATTTGAATCATTACAATCTATTTCTGTATTTAGACATAATGATGTATTTCCAATACCATATCTATCTCCATCACTATCTATACATTCATGCTGACATGTAGAAGAACACCCATCACCATTATTTGTATTTCCATCGTCGCATGTTTCAGGGCCATTTATAATTCCATCACCACAATATTGTGTTGTTACACAAG
>JAWCQN010000008.1:0-26183 GCA_038869755.1 Candidatus Pacearchaeota archaeon
CCGGTTTGGAAATGCTTTGATTGATCTTGATGTTTCCAATTTTAGAGCTGATGTTAAAATTTTAAATGACAGAGTTAATGTAAAGACTTATTTTAAGGTAAATATAAATTTTAATAAAAGGAAGTATGAATTAAAGAAATTTGAGTCAGAAATAAAAACAAACTACCTTGCTTTGTATAGGCTGGCAAATAATATTACAGAGATTCAAAGGCAGTCTGGTAATGAAATTTGCCTTACATGCATAGCTGAAGTTCTTAGAGAAAATAATGCTAGGTTATATAATGAAGAATTTTATGAAAATAATAGAACATCTTACACTTTGATTTATAATATTTTTAAGGAATCTCCTTTAGAAGGGAAAACCGAGGTTTTTTCTTTTGCACATAAATCTTATAAGTAATTACTTATAATTTGCCCAAACTATAGAGATAAATAATATTAATATTGTGATTAAAATTATAAGAGTTATCAATATAGAAGATAAAAGAATGCCTGTCACTTTTTTTGTTTCAGAGCTTCTAATAACATATCCACATGGCTGACCATATTCTATACTCTCTAAATTGTATTGTGTGACTGTTCTCTGAAGCCTGTTGTTTATACAAGCCCATTCTCCATACACTGGATTTCTTATTTCTTTTTCATATTCTTTATCAGATTCAAAATTTGAAAAATTTATTGACTTTTTGTTTATCCTAAACATGACTTGTTTTATTACAGATTCATTTCCAATTGTGCATCTTACATTTAAGATATGTTCTCCATTAACTAAACTTATTGTTTTTGAAAAAGAATTTATTAATCCAAGATTGACTGGTAGATCTCTGTCAATTTTGTAAGAACAATATGCGGGCTTATTTGTTTCAAATATTAATGGAATATTTTTATTTATATAAGTTTTATTTAGCGGACTGATTATTTTTAATACAAGGATAGTTTCATTTATAGTATTGTTAGTTGGACCTAAAGTGAAATTAATGTCAACAGGATTGCTTTCTATTTCTATAATCTCTGAACTTACAGAGGTTACTATAGAAAATAATGATACTACAAATAAAATTATTGCAATAATTGTTTTTATTTCCATATTTGACACCATTTAATAGTAGTATTTAAATCTTTTGGTATGTTCTTTATAGGAAGTGGTAACATAAAAGTTTAAATATAGCTATAATCTGGTTTTATCCATGAAAAATACGCCTAATATAGAGGAAGGATGGATTGTTTATCCATTAGAAGATAAAAAAATTAATGAGTTAGTTTTACCAAAAGGCCATATTTCTGATTTAAGAGGCATAAGTAAAGAAAGGAATGAGATAGTAGGACTATTATATGGAGTTCCTAGGGAGAATTCATTGTATTTAATAGGTTATTTAAAACTTGGAGAAGGAAGTAGAAAGGAATGTAGTTTTAATGATATTTATAGAGATTTTCATAATGAGTTTATGGTCAGAGCAAAAACTATACAACCAGAGCTAACCTCTGTTTTATATCATAACCATCCTGTTTTATCTCCTGAAGAGCATCCTCAAGAGGTGATTGAATTTTTAAAAAAAGAAGTGGAAGCCGGAATATTTGATTATTTATGGGATTATGGTATACAACCAACTATTAATAGTGCTATTGCTGAGCAAAGCAGGTATTTATCTGAATCCGATATAAAAGCAACTTTTGGAAGGGCACATATATTAATTACAGATAGTGAGAGAAATGGAGACGACTTTTCTCATATCAATGCATATAAATTTGATCCTAATTTTCTTTCAGGAGCGGAATTATTTAAAGTTACTTATTTATCAGAAAAACCCAAGGAAATTTATTCTTGGATTGGAGGAGTTTGTAGCTCTATTAAAAAAATTGACCACGATTTGAGAAAAGAATGGATAAAAAATCTGAATAAAATTTAATTTTTTACCTGATTTTTCCTTTTTTTTCAAGTTCTGTAATTTTCATTTTTTCTTCTAAACCTAACTTCTCTATAAGCTCTTTATATCTGTTTCTTATTGTTACCTCTGTAATACCCGCAACATCTGCAACCTCTCTCTGTGTTTTTTTCTCATCATTTAACAAAGCTGCAACATAAAGAGATGCAGCTGCAATTCCAGCAGGGCCTCTTCCAGATGTGAGTTCTTCATCAGAGGCTTTTTTAAGTATCTTAAGGGCATGATTTTGGGTTTTAGGAGATAAATGCAAGATAGATGAAAATCTTGATATGTAATCATTAGGAGAGCTTGGGGCTACTTTTATTGTCATTCTTCGTATTATAAATCTGTATGTTCTTCCAATTTCTTTTCTTTCTATATCTGAAGCATGAGCAATTTCATCCAAAGTTCTTGGGATGTTGTATGAACGGCAGGCTGCATAAATACAGGCTGCAATTACGCTTTCCATACTCCTTCCTCTTACAAATCCTCTTTGTAAAACATAATTGTATATTCTTGCAGCTTCATCTCCTACAACTGTTGGAAGATTTAAATAAGCAGAAACTCTTCTAAGCTCTGCCATTGCTAGCCTTAAATTTCTTTCAATTGAAGTAGAAACTCTTTCCTGCCATTTTTTTAGTCTAAGAAACTTTCTGGTTTGTTTTGTATCTAATTTATAAATGTCTGATATCTCTCCAACATTTGTTGTAAGCCCTTTATCGAATTTTTGCATTGACATTGGAGCTCCTCCACGACCTTTTTTTTCTGATTTATCAAATTTTCCACTAAGGTCTATTCCTGTATCGACCATTTTTTCCTCTATTAAGAGACCACAGTCATTGCAAATAACCTCTCCTTTTTCTTCATCATGAGTAAGATTAATGCTATTACACTCCGGACATCTTTTTATATATGGCATTTTATGATTTTTCAAACTTTATTTAAAAGCTTTTAGTAACCTTTATAAATGTACTTTATTATGGTTTATAAATATTCCTTTTTTATGAGCTGTAAAGTTAGCATCAGGTTAATTAGGGTAATTTTATAGGTTTCTTAAATTTAGTAGGATTATAAAGATATGATATAAAGAGTTTATTAATTCTGCTCTTAAAGTATTAATGAAATGCTTATTCAATAAGGATTCCTTGGACACTTCCTTCTTGTGATGGCCTGTTTGTTACTCTTGCTTTTCCAGATTCAGTTTCAACTATTGCCCCTTTAGTTATAACATTCTGTCTTGCCAAGAACCTATTAGATGGGGTTTCAATAACATTAGATATCTTAAGTTTTTTAGCCTTTCCTGTTTTTTTATCTATGATATTTATTGTATTTGACTTTAACAATACCGTTTTTCTTTTCCCACCTATGAGTCTTATCTTTTTGCTTTTTGTTTCTCCAAGCTTGACAACTCTTGGAATCCCATTTAACTCATATTTTTTTTTCTTTCTCTGGAATTTGTATTTTCCTCCAGATATTTTCCTTCCTTTGTTCATTTTACTTAATTTTTAATTTGAAAGATGGTTTAAATACTTTACTTTTTAAAATTATCTTTTGCTTTATTGATATACCTTAAATAAGCAAAGATTTAAAAACTTATTTCGAGAGAAGAAAGTATGGTTAATGGAATTGAACGCCCTTTGGATCTTTTAAATCATTCAAAGGGGAAAGAGATTTTGGTGCAATTAAAAAGCGAAAAGCAGCTTGTCGGCACTTTATTGGCTTTTGACATCCACATAAATGTGGTATTGGACAATGCAAAGGAAATGCAAAACAATGAGGTTAAGAGGAATATAGGGCTGACTTTTTTAAGGGGCGACACTATTGTGTTTATCTCTTCTGCATCAACACTCCTAAAAAAAGAGTAGTCCAGTTTTTTTGATTTTTTCATGGGCACCTGTTTCTATTGGTGTCATGAGTTACTGGCAAGTATGTCAACTTATTTAAACTCTTTTTCTTTAATTTAAATATATAATGATAAAATGTCAGAAAAAATTGAAGTAGTTATTCTTGGAAGTGGAAGTGCTGTTCCAACAGCAAGAAAAAATCATCAGGCTATATGGATGAAATATAAAGCCGAGAGTATGTTATTCGATTGTGGTGAGGGAACACAAAGGCAGATTAGGAAAGCAGACTTAAATCCATGTAAAATAAACAGGATATTTATCAGCCATTGGCATGGAGACCATATCCTTGGACTTCCTGGATTATTATGGACACTGGCATTAAATGATTATAAAAAAACTCTGGAAATTTACATTCCCAAGGGAACAAAAAAATATATTGATAAACTTTTGGATTTTTTTGTATTTGTCGGTAAGATTAATCTTTCTGTTAAAGAGATTGATAAAGGAGTGATTTTTGAAAATAATGATTTTAGAATTATTGCTGAAAGAATGTGTCATACGACAAAGACTTTAGGGTATTCATTTGTTGAAAAAGATGTCTTAAGAATTAAAAAAGATAAACTAAAAAAACTGAAATTAAAGGATAATGAACTAAAAAAACTGTCTGAATTGAAATTTGGGAAAGATATTGTTATTGAAGGTAAGAAAATTAAATACAAGGATTTAACTTACAAACAAAAAGGAAGAAAAATAACTATAATTCCAGATACAATGAAATTTCCATCTTTATGGAAATTTGCCGGGAATTCTGATTTACTTATTTCTGAATCTAACTTTTATGATGAAATTCATTTGGCTGAAGAGAAAAAACATCTTACAAGTATTGATGCAGCCCAAATAGCGAAAAAATCCAAATCAAAAAAACTCATTTTAGTCCATATTAGTCAAAGACACGAATCTCACGAAAATGAACTGCTGAAAAATGCAAGAAAATATTTTAAAAATACCTTTCTTGGAGAGGATTTAATGAGAATTGAGTTATAAATATATATCCCATTTGATTTTCTAAATGTGAAATAATTATAAAAAGCCTTTTTGTTCTCATCAGTTATAATTTAAACAATATCAGGTAAACTTTTATATACCATTTCCATAGATAAAATATTAGAAGCTCCTGTAGCTCAGCCTGGATAGAGCACTAGCCTTCTAAACACTCTTAATGGGTTTTATAATCCATTAACCGAAGAAAGCTAGGGGTCGCAGGTTCAAATCCTGCCGGGAGCATTTTAATTAAATAAATCAACAAAATGGAAGTTCATGAGGCTAATAGGCTGAAAAATGCGAAAAGGTTTATGCTTTCACTAGTTGAGAAGAAGGCTTTTCGTCAAGATACCTTTGTTTTATTAGATAGAGATGTTGAAAGCGCAGAATATGTTTTAGAAAGGATGCTGAATGGAAATGGATATGCCACACTTGAGTTTTCTTGTTCTGTTGTATATTATTCAATTAGGTATAGTGATATTGAAGGAGTATTAGGCAAGATAATGAATTTTCTTAGTAAATATAACAGCTTTAATGGAAAAAAGCATTAAAAAATATTCTTATTAAATATTTTTTATTTATCAAATATTATCAATATCTTTAAATAAACCTGATTTGAATTATAATGTTATAAAACCGGATAATGGTTTTATGCAGGGATGGCACAATGGTACTGCGTTCGCCTGCAGAGCGAATTTTTCCGGGTTCGATTCCCGGTCCCTGCTTTTAAACCATTTAAAAAATAATAAAAAAATGAAATCATATACCGAGAAAATTGTTATCAATACAAAAAAGAGAATAGAGTTTGTCAATATAACAAAAAAAGTAGAAGAAGTAATTGCTAAATCCAAAATAAAAGACGGAATTGTTTTGGTTAATTCTATGCATATTACTTCATCTGTATTTATTAACGATAATGAATCTGGCTTATTGAATGATTTTGAGAAATGGCTGGAGAAATTAGCCCCTAAAAATATAGGCCTGTATAAACACAATTTAACCGGAGAGGATAACGCATATGCTCATTTATGGAGAACTATTATGGGACGAGAGGTAATAATAGCTGTTACAAACGGAAGACCGGATTTTGGACCATGGGAAGCTATTTTTTATGGTGAATTTGATGGTATGAGGGATAAAAGAATTCTTGTTAAGGTGCTTGGAAAATAAATTATAAAGAGATAATTTTAAATATATAGTGGTGCCTAATTTTTTGTTAAAATGTATATAGTATCTAAAAAAATAAATGGAAAGGAGTATTACTATATAAGGCAAAGTATCAGGACTAAAGAAGGAAAGATTAATTCCAAAACAATTGCATATGGTGGTAAAACAAAAGAAGAGGCTGAAAAAAAACTTTTGGAGTTGAAAAATAAGGAAAAGGATTTGGATTCTATTTCTAAACAAGAAATTAATAAAAAAATAAGCATAGAAGAACTTTCTAATTTTTGTAAGGCAAAAGGATTTATTTTCCCTTCTTCAAGTATTTATGGTGGATTGGCAGGATTCTGGGATTTCGGTCCTTTGGGAGTTGAGTTATTTAACAATATTAAAAGTGATTGGTGGAATTTTTTTGTCATCCAGAGAGAGAACATCGTAGGAATAGATGCCAGTATTATTTCACATCCAAGAACATGGAAGGCATCGGGCCACATCCAAAGCTTTTCAGATGTGGCTGTTGTATGTAAAAAATGTAGTAAAGCAACTAAAATTGATAAAAGCGAAATCGGAAAAGTCAAATGTGAATGTGGAGGAGAATATGAGGTTAAAGGAGAGTTTAATTTAATGTTTAAAACCAGTATTGGGGCACTAAATCCCATAGAGGCTTATCTTAGGGGAGAAACAGCTCAAGGAATGTTCTTAAATTTTAAAAATATTTTTCAAACATCAAGATTGCAATTGCCTTTTGGTATTGCCCAGATTGGAAGATGCTTTAGGAATGAAATTGCACCAAGAGATTTTTTATTTAGATCAAGGGAATTTCATATAGGGGAATTTGAGTTTTTCATACATCCCGAAGAAAAAAATTGTTCTCTTCTTAAAGAGGGGAATTTAAATTTAAGAATCAAACTGTTAGATGAAGAATCTCAATTATCCGGAAGCAGAGAATTGAAAGAATTAACTATCGGGGAAATCCTGGGAAAAGGAAAGTTAGATGAATGGCATGCTTACTGGTTGACTGAACAAATTAAATGGTTACACTCAATAGGATTAAGAGAGATAAAAATAAGAGAGCATACTAAAAATGAGTTAAGTCATTATTCATCAGCGACTTTTGATATTGATTATGAATATCCCTTTGGTTCTATGGAAATAGCAGGAAATGCTAACAGAGGGCAATATGATTTGAAACAACATGAAAAAGAGTCAGGGGAAAGCATGGAGATTTATGATGAAGCCACAAAATCCAAAGTCATTCCAAGAGTGATAGAACCAACATTTGGAATGGAGAGGGTTTTTTTAGCTGTCCTGACTAAAGCTTATCAGTATGATAAAGATAGGGAGAATATTGTTCTAAAAATTTCACCAAAACTTGCTCCCATTAAGGCAGCTGTTTTTCCAATTATAAAGAGTTCAGAATATGAAAAGATAGCTCAAGGAATCGTTGATAGTTTGAAGGAAGAGTGGAATGTTGTTTATGACAGGTCAGGAAGCATAGGGAGAAGATATGCAAGAAATGATGAAATTGGAACACCTATGTGCATCACTATTGATGAGCAGAGTCTTATTGATGAAACAATAACTATCAGGGATAGGGATACAACAAAACAAATAAGGGTTAAAATTTCTAAATTAAAAAAAATTATACGTAAAGTTATTCAGGGAAAAAGTTTATTAAAGCTTGGCAAAATTACCGAAACCAGAATAAAAGAAGAATAAAAAACTATCTTCTTTTTCTGGATGGTTTTGACGGCAATACATTCATACTCACTTTATCGCTCCAGCTATGGTTGTGCCAAAGTTCATGCACTATCAGCAAAACTGCTGCAGCTATTACAACCCACCTTGTGTATATGTCCAATAGATTTGGCCATAAAGTTAAGATCAGAATGATAAGTCCTAAGACTATATTTCCAATACTGCAATTACACTTCATTTCACACCTCCTTTTAGTCTATTTTTTAATATATGTTTTTTTGCATTTATAAACTTTAAATAAAACTGGACCCATCGGGAATCGAACCCGAATTTTCCGACTGCCAGCCGAACGTTTTGCCATTAAACTACAGGCCCTTAATTTCTATTTATTTTTTACTATAATAACCTTTTTAAGGTTTTAACCTCTTCTATTTAGTATATAGGTAAAAATATGCCTTAATCATGGATAAAAATTGTATTTTTTGCAAGATAGCTGACAAGGAAATTAAAGTTGAAATTATTTATGAAAATGACAACTTCATTGCATTTCCAGATGTCCATCCGAAAGTTGAGGGACATACTTTAATTGTTTCTAAAAAACACTTTATTAATAGTTTTGATTTGCCCTCTACTCTTGGAAACGAACTGCTTGAAATAGTAAAAGAGGTTGTAAGGATAAAGATGGAAGAAGATAAAAGTATCGGAGGATTTAATATAGTTCAAAATAATTTTCCAACAGCAGGGCAAGTTGTGATGCACACTCATTTTCATATATTACCAAGAAGAAAAAATGATGGATTTAGGTTAAACGGATTATGAAATAAAAAATAAAATTAAGATAAATGGTTTATAGGAATTTACATTCCCATAATTTCATACCATCTATCTTGTTTTTCTTGGCCTATCTTTTGGTTTTCATACTCGGGCCTAAGAGTAATAGAGGTTTTTCTTGCTGTATGTATCTGCCGGTTATTGGCTCATACTCATTAAATTTAGATTTTTCATTTTTTCCATTTGCTCTTGTTTGTGTTTTCATTTTTTTTCCATTTTTTCTTTTTTAGATTTTTGATTTTAGCAATTAGCCGACATGCATAAATATTCTGTCTTAAACAAGCCAAGAATTAACTGCATGCTTTTAATTAAGCTAGCAGTCTTTGCAGTAATAGTAAGTTCAGTAAAAGTTTATTTAAACTCTTTTGCATAATAAAATTAATTTAACATTATTTTTAAGTTTTATTATTGTATGGCTATACCGAGAGTCGAACTCGGGGCCTCCTGCTTATGAGACAGGCGTTCTACCGCTGAACTATATAGCCATATAAAAAGAACAAAATTGGAGAGTTTAAAAAGCTATTTAGTAGGTTTTTTAAATTATATTCTATTAATAAATACATGGCTCTTGAAGAAGTGGTTAATAATGTCGCCAATATTCCTGATATAAAAGATAGTCTTGCTCTTCTTATAAGGACTCTCCAGATAATAGGAGGGATTATTGGATTATACATTATATTCTGGATAGTAAACTCAATAATTAATATAAGGAGAATGAAACAACTCAGGGTGCTGTTGGAGAAACTTGAGGAAAATAATCAAAAGCTGGATTCTTTAATAAGTCTGATAAAGAAGAAATAATATTATTCTTTTATAAGGGCAATTTCAATAATTGAAACATGAATATTTTTTCCTTCTTCATTTTTGAACTCTTCTGTACCTATTGAGATCTTTTCTGATAAGTTCATCTCTTTCATGTCTTTCACCCTTTTCTTAACAACTTCCGCAACATCCACTCCTCGCGAAATGAATTTTCCTCTTGCCTTTATAACAACCTCTTTGTTATTCTTTAGTTGCATAACTGTTGCTATTACATATTTCATAAAAGGCTTGTTGCCTATAAAGATTTCATTTGTTTCTGGTTTTTCTTTTTTTTCTTGAATTGCTTCTTCAGTCATTTTTGTAGTGTTTACTCTGAGAGTTTACTTTTTGTATTTGATTCTATTTTCTTAAGCCTTACTAAATATCCTGCAATTTTGTTTCTTGTTCCCTTATCCGGCAGGTTTTGATTTTTAAGCAATATTTTATTTTTTTCAAAGTCAGTTGTAAATTCATTACTCTGGCTAAATAATGCTTTTGCAGCCCTTTTTATTGCCATTGATTTTATTCTTCCCATAATAACCATTCCTAATATGACTATTTAAATTTTTTGATATTTTATTTTATACTTTTAATTATTTGCTAATGTTTAAATAATTTGTTTATTTTAGTAATTTATGAAAAAATCCTCCATAAAGGCAAATTCTAATAAAAATACACGACAAAAAAAAATAATTAAGGCTTCGTTCAGCGGAGATTCCATAGTTAGTGCCTCCAAAGAGGCACTTGATCTTTATGGGAACAGTTTGTTTGGAGAATATAAAGACAAAATGGTTGAATACTCATTTTCAGAAGCACTTTATCTTGCTGAAAAGAAAAAAATGGAGGTTTATATTAAAAAAAGAAAGCTTTCATTTAATCAGCTCTTGGAAAAATGCAAAACAATAGATAAGAAAATTCAGACAAAGTTTATTGTTTATAAAGATTTGAGATCAAAAGGTTATTTGTTAAAAACAGCTTTAAAATTCGGAGCAGATTTCAGGGTTTATGACAAGGGCCAGAAACCCGGAAAAGAACATGCAAGGTGGATTTTATATCCTGTATCTGAATCATCTGAATTAACATGGTATGATTTCTCTGCAAAAAATAGAGTCGCTCATTCCACCAAGAAAAATTTGTTGATAGGTGTTGTTGACACCGAGGGCGATGTTACTTATTATCAGGTAGAGTGGATGAGGCCATGAGAAAATAATTTTTATTTTTTTTCTCTTTTAACTGTAAAAAATGATTTACTTTGTACTGGTACTTGAAAAACCTGTCCACAATGCTCACATTGGATTGTAACTATTGCAATCATAGCTGTAAGAATTTTACATCCCTTTGAAATTAATTTAGAACCAAGTTTTATTTCAAACTCATTTCCACATCTTTGACATTTCATTATTTTTTTAATATTTAGTTAATTATAAACTTTATCTTAATGGAAATATATCCTATAACAAAATTTATAATTCTTTCTTGACTGGAGTTTATATGGAAAGGTCTAGGATTGACAATCTGGAAGAGCAAAAACAGAAGATTGTAGAGTTTATTAAAATTAGAGGCCCGACTATAACAATAAAGGTCTCCAATTACTTAAAGGTAGATTCATTGATAGCTTCTGCATTTTTAGCTGATTTGCTGGCTGATAAGTTAGTTAAGATGAGTTTTATGAAAGTTGGCAATTCTCCAGTTTATTACATTCCTGGCCAGGAATTTCAACTTGAGGATTTTTCACACTATCTTAGTGGCAAGGAAAAAGAGGCATTTGAGATACTTAAAAGAGAGGGAGTTTTGCAAGATGAGAAACAACTTCCCGCCATTAGAGTATCTCTTAGGAATTTAAAAGATTTTGCCTTTCCATTTGAATACAATGGTAATTTGTACTGGAGATATCTAAAAACAGGTGAAAATGAGGCTTATGATTTAATTAATTCTGGAAAAGCTAATTTCAGTCAGTTGCCGCCAACTTACAGACCTATACAGCTGCCAATCCAATCACAAATCCAAGATGTCCAAATCCCTGTTCAGGAAACCATTGAACAACCAATTCAAAAAGTTCAGGAGCCTAAAAAACCCATTGAAGAAATTGAACCTGAATTAAAAATAATAAATGATTTTGTAAATATAGATAAGGCTAATGTTCTGGAAAGCAAAGGAGATTTTAATGTAACTGATGATGAAATTAATGTATCACAGAAAATTAAAACCAAATCTAAAAAATCAAAATCTGTTAAAAAAAATATGTTTATTGAAAGTGTTGAATCTTTTTTGGTCAAAGAAGGTATAACTATTATGGATGTAATTAAAAAAGGCCAGAAAGAATATCAGGCTTTGGTTTCTATCAATTCTTCTGATGGTGAAAGGAAAAACGAGTATTTATGTATTGCTAAAGAGAAAAAATCAATTTCTGATAGGGAACTGATGAAAAATCTCCAGATTGGGCAGAAAAAGAACCTTCCTGTTTTATTTGTTACATCAGGCGAGGCAAGTAAGAAAGCAATTGAATGGCTTGATTATCTTGGGAATATTATTATCTATAAAAAATTAGAATAGGTTGAGTTTAAATAGTTATACATTTTGATTAATACAGAAAATGTCTAAAAAGAAGGGTAACTTATTTAAGAATCAGGATTTTATTTACTCTATTTATTATGTTGCAATTTTATTATTTCTTCTTTGCTTATTGCTTTTTGTTTTCATCTATCTTATTAAGGTTAAACCATTTTTTAATCCTGAATTAAGCCCTTCTTCAAATTATGATCCTAAAAGAAGTGAAGAAAATATTGTTAAGGAAGCATATTTCAGGTTTAAAGTTGTTCCTTATTCAGATACAGTTGTATTTAAGTTAGATGATAAAGAAAAAATTACAGAGGCAAGAGAAATTTTATCTGGAAAGTCAGATAAGATAATGACTTCTAAGATCATTCCAGAAAAAGCAGGTTATAATTCTCCTTGGAGTTTTCATATTAATAGTTCCAGTGTTATATTTAGTGAGTTTACACCGGAGGTGTGTGATTTGAATATCCGGTTTACAGAGGACAAAGTTGTCGCTTATCTTAATGGTGAGGTAAAGGACTTGTATGATGTTTGGTGCCCATGGGGTTTTATGCTTATTGAAGAAGTTAATATGGATTTTAAATGCCCTGATGGAACTTTATATGGAAGCTGCTCTTTTAATAGACCTATGTATTGCACTAATGGGATTTTAAAGGCAAGATGTGATTTATGTCCATGCCCTGTTAACAAGGATTTGAAATGCGACAAAAACACCTTTAAGTGCGTTAGTATGTTTTAATAATTTGCTTAATTTCATTTAAGAAACTTTAAATATGTAATTCTATGATTTTATGTATGGTATCGGATAAAGGCATTGATTTTCATAAGATAGAGAAAAAATGGCAGGATAAGTGGGAAAAGA
Organism: Candidatus Pacearchaeota archaeon; assembly: GCA_038869755.1. Taxonomy (GTDB): domain Archaea; phylum Nanobdellota; class Nanobdellia; order Pacearchaeales; family GW2011-AR1; genus JACPLR01. The sequence continues at coordinate 12,717 of JAWCQN010000008.1, forward strand.
AGAAAATTTTTCAAACCATGGAAGAAAAAGGTAAAAAAGGAAAGTATTATGTTTTAGAAATGTTTCCATACCCATCTGGAAGTGGTTTGCATATGGGACATGCTTTTAATTATATTATTGGAGATATTTATGCAAGATTTATGAGAATGCAAGGATATAATGTTTTGTATCCTATGGGATATGATTCTTTTGGGTTGCCTGCTGAAAATGCAGCTATTAAGGCAGGCATTCATCCGAAGAAATTTACAGAAGATGCAATTATTAATTTTATAAGGCAGCAAAAAGCTCTTGGATTGAGTTATGACTGGAGCAGGATGTTGAAAACTTCAGACCCAGAGTATTATAAGTGGAATCAATATATCTTTCTTAAGTTCTTTGAGAAAGGTCTTGTTTACAGAAAAAAAGCCTCTGTAAACTGGTGTAACAAATGCAACACTGTTTTGGCTAATGAGCAAGTCCATAATGGAAAGTGCTGGAGACATACAGATGCTGAAGTTGAAATAAAACAATTAGAACAATGGTTTATTAAAACAACCAAGTATGCTGACGAGTTATTGGAAGATGTTGATAAGTTAGAGTGGCCTGAAAGAATTAAAGTTATGCAGAGGAACTGGATTGGTAAGAGTTTTGGAGCTGAAATTTTGTTTGAAATAAATAATGAGAAATGGCCTATATTCACAACAAGACCAGATACTATTTTTGGAGTTACATTTATGGTTATTTCTGCACAACATTCAAGACTTTTTGATCTTGTTACAAAAGAACAAAAGAAAGAAGTTGACAGATTTTTACAAAAAATCAAATCAACCAAACAAGAAGATATGGATAAGCTTGATAAAGAAGGTGTTTTTACAGGAAGTTATGCCATTAATCCTATGAGCAATGAAAAAGTTCCTATATGGGTTGGAAATTTTGTTGTGGCAGATTATGGAAGCGGAATGATAATGGCAGTTCCTGCCCATGATCAAAGAGATTTTGAGTTTGCTAAAAAATATAAAATTCCAGTTAAAGTTGTTATTCAACCTAAATACGAAAAATTAATTTCAGAGTTAAAAGAAGCATATACAGGCTCAGGAGTTTTGATTAACTCTGGAGAATTTAATGATCTTTATTCAGAGGAAGCCAAAGAGCACATAATTAAGGCTTTGGAATTTAAGAAATTGGGGAAGAAGACCATTCAATACAAATTGAGGGACTGGTTGATTTCAAGGCAAAGATATTGGGGAACACCAATACCTATGGTTTATTGTGATAAATGCGGGATTGTTCCTGTTCCGGAAAAAGAGCTTCCTGTAAAACTTCCTGAAAATGTTAAATTTGGTGACGGCAATCCTTTGCTTACAAATAAAGATTTTGTAAATGTTAAATGCCCTAAGTGTAAAAAAAATGCTAAGAGGGAAACAGATACCATGGACACCTTTTTTGACAGTTCCTGGTATTTTTTGAGATATTGTGATAACAAAAATCCGAAGAGGCCTTTTGATGTAGATAAAGTAAATTATTGGATGCCTGTTAATCAGTATATTGGAGGAGCAGAGCACGCAGTAATGCATTTAATTTATGCAAGGTTTTTTACCAAGGCTTTAAGGGATTTGGGATTTTTTGGAAAAAATAAAATTGATGAACCATTTACAAGATTGTTTAATCAAGGGATGTTGCATGGAGAAGACGGTTTTGTTATGAGTAAATCTAGAGGTAATGTTGTTCTTCCTGAAGAAGTTTCAGAAAAATATGGAATTGATACTGCAAGGCTATTTTTAATGAGTATTGCTTCTCCAGATAAAGATACTCACTGGAGCACTAATGGAATTGAAGGAAGTTATAAATTTGTTACAAAAATTATGGAAACCATTACTAAACTTAAGATCGGAAAGTCTTCTAAAAAATCAGAAAGTAAAATTAACAAGACCATAAAAGAAATCCAAGAAGAGATTGTTAGTTTTAGGTATAATATATCAATAATTAAATTAAGGCAGTTGTTTGAGTTTATTGAGCAGGAGAAAGAAATTTCTAAGAAAGATTTGGAGAGTTTTATTAAGATGTTAAGTCCGTTTGCACCACATATTGCTGAAGAGTTGTGGGAGAAAATCGGTGGAAAAGGATTTGTAAGTTTGGCAGAATGGCCTGAGGCTGATGAAAATAAAATAGATTTAAATTTGGAAAAACAAGAAGAAATCTTTGATAAAACTGTTAATGATATTTTTAATATACTTAAAATTATTAAAGAAAAGCAAGGAAAGGAAGGAAAGGATATTTATATTTACATATTGCCAAATGAAAAAGATAACTATAATGAAGAGATATTAACTAAAAAAACAGGAAAAAATGTCAAAGTTTATCTGGTAAATGATAAGAGTAAGTATGATCCTGAAAATAAATCAAGTAAAGTAAAACCCGGAAGACCCGGGATATATGTCGAGTGAAAAGTTTATTAATTGAACTTTCTTAATTTAATTAAGTAAATGGTAAAAGGAATTTGAAATGGTTTACTATCTGCCATGGAGTGTGTCTTTGGAGAATTTGGCTTTAATTGTAATATGTCTTAGCTTAATTAAAGTATTAGTTATATTGATAAAACCAGATAAATGGGTCGAACTAATTGCTTTAATTTACAGAATTCCAACTATTACTATTTTTGTTTCGTTAGTGTTAGGTTACATAGTCTTAGGGAACTTAATTGCTTCAGGTATAACTTATGTTGAAATAATGGCTGTGGCTTTGTTAATATTTTTGCTAATGTTATTAAGTTTTTCTTTATACTCTAAAGAAATGCCTCTTTTTGGAAAAAAGCTTTTGCAAGATAAAAGTTTCTGGAAAAAAGCATGGTTGCCAACACTGATATGGGTTATTTTGTCCATACTTGCTTTAAATGAAATTTTTATGTTTTTTTAATTAATTTTATATATATTTCAAAACATTAATTTTATATATATGGGATTGTTAATTTTATTATGGATAAAGAAATAGGAAAAGTAACTCACTATTTTGACAAAGCAAACGTGGCAGTTATAGAGCTTATTGCCGGATTAAAAGTCGGCGATAGAATTCATATAAAAGGAGCTACAACTGACTTTGAGCAGGAAGTGGAAAGTATGCAGGTGGAGCATAAAAATATAACCAGTGCAAAAAAAGGAGAGGCAGTAGGTCTTAAAGTTGAAGAAAGGGTAAGACCAAATGACAGGGTTTATTTAGTTGGATAACTTGTATAAACTTTATTTTTCAAAAACCAAACTATCGGGATTAGCACAAAGGCTTTTTAGGGCTTCATTAATGTCCATTACCATTTGTTTTGGTCCACAAACATAGAAATTCTGATTAAAGTTATGGATGTTTCTTTTAAGGTATTCTTTATCTATTCTTGTATTTTCATATAAATGATGTTTTTGTTTTGTAAGCACAAATATGCACTGGCTTTTTAACATACTCTCAAGCTCATCTTTTAAAATTATATCTTTTTCTGTTTTATTGGAAAAAATTAGGGTATTGCCAGCTATTTTGTTTTCTTTATTTAACTGCCTTAAAATTGACAGGAAAGGCGTTATTCCTGCACCACCTGCTATAAATATTCCCGGGCCCCTATATTTTATTGCACCCCACACATTTCTTATTATTAATTCATCTCCTCTCTTTAATTTATTTAATTCATTTGTCAGGTTTTTCCTTTCAGGGTATATTTTAATGATAAACTCAAGGTGTGGATCTTCATTTAGAGATGTGAAAGTAAACGGACCCTTTGTATTTCTCCATTTTGGCTTGTTTATTGAAACCTCTGTTGCCTGGCCGGGAATAAATTTGTAGTTTTTTGGCTTTTCAACTATAAATCTTTTTACATTATAATTTACAAGCTGAATTTTCAGTATTTTTACTATATGTTCTTCCATATATTTTTATAATATTTCTTTATATAAAAAACCTCTTGTTTATATACTACTAAGATTTTTATAATGGTTTTGTCTTTTATTTATATGGATGATGTTGGTAAATTACGATTGTTGGAAAGCCTGAAAAAACATGGTTTTTCAGAATTTATAGTTAAGGCTTTTGAAAAAGTTCCAAGGGAAAATTTTGTCCCAGAGCATTGGAAGGAACATGCTTATGACGACATTCCTTTAGATATAGGTTATGGGCAGACCATTTCACAGCCTTATACTATTGCATTTATGCTCTCTTTACTTGAATTGAAAGACAATCAGAAGATTTTAGAGATTGGTTCTGGAAGTGGCTATGTTCTTGCTCTGATAAATGAACTCTCTCCCGATTCAAAAATATATGGTATTGAAAGGCTTGGGGCTTTAGCTTTAAAATCCCAGAAAGTTCTTAAAGATAAGGAAAATATTATGATATTCAAGAAAGATGGATATGATGGGTTGAAGAAATACTCTCCTTATGACAGGATTTTAATAAGTGCGTCTGCCGAAGAACTGCCAAAGCATTTATTGGCCCAGCTTGTTGATGGAGGTATTATGGTTGTTCCTGTGAAAAATTCCATATTCCATGTAAGAAAAACACCACATGGTTTTATTAAAAGAGAGTTTCCGGGATTTATTTTTGTTCCATTAATTAAAGAGGATTAATAGAAAAGATTAAATAACTTTTTTTTGTGGAAATTTTATGAAACCTGAAAGATTGTCTAATGCAGAAATAGAAATAGTTGATAATCCAGAAGATATACCTTATTTGGAGATAATTAAAGGTATGACTCTTGAAGAAATGAAGTTCTTTGATTGTTATTCTCCAAAGTATATAGACCATTATAACAGAAAGCAAAATGAATGGATTAAAAGTGAAAAACATTTAATTAGGAATCGCCCAGGACATGGAGAGGATGTTTCTCCGGAAGAACTTCTTGAAGATATGAAACACAATCATAATGCTTTAAGGTTTAAAGTCTGGTACGTGTTTAAATATCCCGGGTTAGTAAAGAGGATTAAGGAATAAATTTGAGTTTTTTATTTAATTTTCATTCAACAACCGCTTTTATTCTTCTAATTCCGGCAGCAACGCTTTCTTCTTTTATTATTTTAAAATTTCCAATTTCTTTTGTGTTTTCTACATGTGGACCTGTGCATATTTCTTTGCTGAAATAACCTCTTTTGTCTTTTGGATCAAGTATAGTATAAACACTAACAACCTCAGGATATTTCATTCCAAATTCACTTTGGGCTCCTGATTTTAGTGCTTTTTCCAATGGCATTTCTTCTCTTATTACTTTTAGATGTTCATTAATTTTTTTATTTACCAAATCTTCAATTTTTTTTATTTCTTCTTCATTTAATTTTCTTAGGAAATTAAAATCAAATCTCAGCCTTTCAGGTGTTATATTAGATCCTTTTTGTTTTATGGTATTATCCTTTAAAACAACTCTTATAGCTTCATTTAACAAATGTGTTGCAGTATGTAACTTTTTAGTTTGTTCGCTATGGTCTGCCAAGCCAGATTTAAATATCCCTGAACTGGAGTTTCTTGATAGTTCCTGGTGTTTTTTTAATTCAGCCTCAAATTCCTCCATATTAATTGAAATGTTTTCTTCCTTTGCCAGTTCTTGAGTCATTTCAATAGGAAAACCATAACTTTGGAATAATAAAAATGCATCTTTTCCGGATAATTTACTATTTTTTAGCTTATGGAACTTTTTTAAACCTAAATCAATTGTTTTGGAAAATTTCTTCTCTTCTTCATCCAATTCTTTTATTATGAATTCTTTATTTATTCTCAGTTCAGGGTAGTCTGGATAAATAGGGATAACACTTTCTGAAACTTTTGATGTAAAATTGTTTTTTATTTCAAGTAATTTTCCGTATCTTATCGCCCTTCTAATTAAACGCCTTAAAACATACCCTTGTCCAGAATTACTGGGTTTTATAGCTCTGGGATCTCCCAAAATAAATGTGGCAGCTCTTATATGGTCTGCAATTATTCTCATTGCCTTTTTGTTTCTTTCTCCAGTGTATTTTTTTCCAGATATTTTTTCTATTTCTTTTATAATCGGATGAAAAATACTGGTTTGATAAACATCATATAGTCCATTTAGAATTGCTAAAGTTCTTTCAACTCCTCCTCCAAAATCTACATTTTGCTGGTAGGCTTTTTTATAGCCTTCTTTGGTTTTATTATACTCCATTAAAACATCGTTACCAATTTCAACCCAGCTTTTATCTTTTGGATCAAATATTTTTGGAGGTTTGTCTTTTCCTGCCCAAAAAAATTGTTCTGTATCAGGACCACATGGACCATACTCCCCTGCAGGACCCCACCAGTTATCATCTTTGCCTAAAAAAGCTATTCTCTCTTCTTTTATTCCAAAAGATTTCCATATTTTTGCTGACTCTTCATCCTGTGGAACCATAGGAAGTTGTTTATCTCCCTTAAAAACAGATACGGCATATTTTTCAACCGGTATTCCTAAAATTTTTGTGTGAAATTCAAAAGTAAACTCTATAGCTTCTTTTTTCCAATAATCCCCCAAACTCCAGTTACCAAGCATTTCAAAAAAAGTGTTATGTGTTGGATCTCCAACCTCATCTATATCTTGCGTCCTGACACATTTTTGGACATTTGCCAGCCTTTTCCCAAGAGGGTGTTTTTCTCCCAAAAGAAAAGGCACTAAAGGGTGCATTCCTGCAGTTGTAAATAATACTGTAGGATCATTTTCAGGAATTAAAGAAGCACTTGGAATAATTTTATGGTTTTTAGATTTATAGAAGTCTAAATATAACTTAATTAGCTCTTTGCGTGTTTTTATCTGCTTCATAAAAAGCTTAAGAATAAGATGTTTAAAAAAGTTATTAGTATTTGGGATTAAGTTTATTAACTAACCAATTTCTTCAAGTTTCCTTTTTATTTCTTCAAGTTCAGATTCAATAGAATACTCTTTCTTTCTTTTTTTCTCTTTCAATTTTTCAGCCTCTTTCATTTCCTTTTTTTCCTCTTTTGTCGTAATTTCTTTAGCATAATTTTTCTTGTTAAATTTTTCAACCAGCTTTAATTCTTCCGATTTTGGAACTTTAGACTCTATCTCTTTAATTTTTTCTTTGATTTCCTTTAAAAGAGATTTTATTTTTATTTTCCTGATAAATTCTTTTTTTCTTAGATCCTTATATTCTCCTATGTTTCTGATTATATTTAGAAGGTTAATTTGCATTTGGAGAGCATTTTTTCTTGATGATAAAGCATTTTCATATTCAATTTTAGAATAGACAGGGCTTTTATTCGCCATTTCTACCTCATATTCTCAAAAATTTCCTTATCAATTTGCCCTAACCTTGCTTTAATTGTTTCTACTTCCCTTTCCCATTCATTAAGTTCTTTTTCTTCCTTAATCTTAATTTCTTTAATATCTCTTAATAGCGATTCTATTTCATGAATTCTTAATTTAATTTCATCAAATGAGGCAAGCGCATTTTCAAATGTATCAAGTCTTATAAATAATGGTTCTGGTCTTTTTGGCCCAGCAATGTTTGGTAATTGATATTGGTTTGTCATCGCGTTTGTTTGGATAGAGTAATCCTGAAATTCCATCGTTCTTTGTTTGTTTATTTTTTTATCAAATTGTTCTTTGCCGGATTTTTGTAGAGACATCCTCATCTCTGTTTCATCTTCTTTTGAATACCTCCTCATCTGATTTGGGAATGAAGGAATAAACTCAATTTTTTGAGAATTATCCATAACGGCTTCTTTTATTGTGTTTTGGTTAAATCTATCACCTATCTTTGAAGGTGGAAATACCGGAAGGTTATTTTTTCTGTCCGGATAAAGGCTTTCTTCTTTTGAGTCCGGTAGTTCAGGCAGATTTGGAAGTTCAGGGAGCAAAGGTATTTCCAAGGATTCGTCAAATTCTCCTGATTCTGTTGCAGTCCTGCTCTCTTTTTCAGATTCTTTTTTTTTGTTAAAGAAACCCATTTCACCTCTTGTTAATAAATTCTCTTTTTACTTATAAATCTTTTTGACTTATAAATCTTTCCTATTTTTTCCCGTACTCTTAAATAAATATGGTGAACTTTTTAAACCTAATTTTCTTAAATATTTGACTCAAATGGTTAAAAGAATCCATTCTAATAAAAATCAGAAGTTTGATATTTTCTCTAATGTAGGTCTTTTGAGAGATGTCTCTATTGCCGTTGGAGGAAAAAATGCCGCAGCAATTGTTGATCTTTTAATAGATAAGAAAAATGTAAATGAATTTATCATAGCTAAAAAATTGAATTTGACGATAAATCAGACAAGAAATATTTTATATAAACTTTCAGATGAAGGCCTTGTCAATTCTATAAGGAAAAAAGATAAGAAAAAAGGATGGTATACTTATTTTTGGACGTTTAATGCTGATAAGGCATTTTTGTTTTTAGAAAAAATTTTGTTAAAAGAGATAGAGCAATTGGAGTTTCAGTTAACGAGCAGAGAGGTCAAGAGGTTTTATATCTGTCCTTCCTGCCATTCTGAAGTTAGCGAAGAAACTGCTTTACTCTATGAATTTACATGCCCAGAATGTGGTGAAGTATATGAACTAAATGACAATAAACAGGCAATTCATGAAATAAGGAATAATATTACCAGGTTAAGGAAGAAATTGGAGGAAGTCAGGTCAATTATTTCAGTTATTTATGAGAAGAAACAAAAAGAATTTGAAAGAGATAAGAAGAAGATAGAGAAAGAAAAAACTGAAAGAAGAAAGCAGGCACAGCTTAAGAAAATAAAAAATAAAAAAAAGAAAATTTAATTTTACAAATGAGAAGATCTTTAAGATACTATACAGAAAGGAACTTAAAAAGCAAATCTTTTGAAGATTATCTTGGTAGTCTGAGTGCTACCAACTTAATTATTTTTATAAATGTAATTTTTTTCATTATAGCTACTACTTTATTAATAATAAATGAAAGTTATATAAATTATATTGCATTAAAACCGAGCAACATTATGCAAGGGAAATATATCTGGACTTTAATTACAAGCATGTTTATGCATGCTCCTACCATAGGCCCATTTATATTAAGCTATTTATCTTTTCATCTAATTATAAATATGTTTGTCCTGTTTTCTTTGGGTAACTTCTGCGAGAAAATCATAGGTAAAAAGAGGTTTATCTGGTTTTATCTGATATCAGGAATTTTTGCAGGAATTTTTAGTGTAATATTTTCATATTTTTTTACTAATTCTGATTTTGGTATAAGGATATTTGGAGATCCTTCGCTTCCGGGTGTTGGTGCTTCTGGAGCTATATTTGCTATCGCAGGATTATTTGTTGTTCTTACACCAAAACTCAGGTTTATGATTGTTTTTCTTCCGTTTTTTTCCCTACCAGCTTATATAATGGTGCCTTTGGTATTATTTGCTACATGGCTTGTTTCAGCAGGCACTAATCTTCCAATTGGAAATACTGCTCACTTTGGAGGATTTATTATAGGTGTAATTTATGGTATTTACCTCAGAAAAAAATATTATAATAAGATAATCATGTTAAACAGACGCATGGGGATATCATAATGAAAAAGAATTCAATTAAAAAGGCAAAAAAACAAATTTCAGTTAAAGGCAGGAAAAAAAAGGAATTTAATCTTAAAAGCCAGTACAGAATGGCATATCTTTATTTAAAAGAAAGTGATAATTATATAGCAATGGTTATTGGTATTTTTGCTTTTTTATTTATGATAGGCTTTGTTTATTTTTACATTGCTCCAAAAGATGGTATAGAACCTGTCCTTGTTATAATCCAATCTTGGGTAAATAGTATCTTAGAGAAAACTGAGGGTCTTGGGTTCATCGGTCTTTGGAAATTTATTTTTTTAAATAACTCAATTATAGCTTCAATATCTGTCTTTTCAGGATTTTTTTTATCTTTTTTACCCGCTCTTTTACTAATATCAAATTCTTTATTTTTGGGTTTGGTTTCTGGTCTTGTATACAGTTTTACCGGCATCTCCACATTTTGGAAATTATTACCACATGGTATTTTTGAACTTCCTGCTATTTTCATTTCAATAGCTTTGGGAATAAGGTTTGGAACTTTTATTTTTTATAAGGATCCTTTGAAGATCTTTATCTACTTTTTCACTAATTCGGTCAGGGTTTTTTTGCTAATAATCCTCCCACTCTTAATTATAGCCTCATTTATTGAAGCAGGTCTGATCATCTTGTTTGGCTGAGCCATTCATCAATTCTTTTTTGCTTCCCATAGTTATTAATAATATAGGAATTTTTTGTGAATTCTTCTATGTTTATCTTTATTCTTTCTTGGATTTTTTTTAATGCTTCTTTTATTGTAGGAAATTTTTCGCCCTTTTTTTTAAAGGCATTTCTTGAATTTTCTCTTAGAATTCCAACGCCTAAAGGAACATTATATTTAGGTTTTATTTCCCTGAAATATATACATGAACATTGTCTTTTTATTCTCATCAAATATTCACATAAAGCCAGTCTGTTTGCATAATATGCTCCTGTAACACTTGATGCATAAGCTTTTCTTCCGTTAAATCCTTCATAATCTTTCCATATTCCTTTATTATTTAAAGAAATTTCAATAACTTCAAACTCATACTTTCCAGGCAATAAAATGATTTCATAATGGTTTCCTAAGTATTCTGAGTTAAATACTTCAATGGAATTTATTTCAGGAAAATATCTTATTGATTTTAGCATCTCTTTTGATAAGGTGTCATCAATTGTTGTTATAGCCCATCTTGTAGGCACCAGTTTTCTCTGAGTTTTCAAGCCCAACAAACCAGCGGATAAAATTTTTACTATTCCGCTTATTTCAATTTTATTGTATAATTTTTTAATAGCTTCAGATGCCTTTAACCTGTCATCTTCTGTTATATACTCCACTGATTTAGGAATAGCTGGATTTTCCTCCAGCCTTACATGTTTTAACAGGGCAGAATTTCCTATAAGTGGAACAGAAGATTCTTCTATAGAGGAGAACCTGACAGGTTTTTTAAGTGTGAATTCAGCTGAAACTGGTTTGCTTGAAAGTGATATCTGGTTTAAGGCCGTAATTAAATTATCATTTCTTCTTACGTTTTTAATATCTGATTTAAATTTAGGATAAATTAACTTTTTTCTGTATTCTACTATTTCTTTGATATTCATTTGTTTTCTGAACCAGTCTTCCGGAGAACTATAAATTTTTGTATCTCCTTTTTCAAGTGGCGCAATAATTCCTGCATATACTTTCGGGTACCCATATTTTCCAACAAATATCTCCGGAGGCGAACTTCCTGAAAAAATAACTTTTCTCCTATACTTCAGTTTTTTTAATTCCTCTTTGTAATCAGAAATATTTATCATGGATTTATAATGCTTATAATGTTTTAATAAACTTTTATATTATCCTTATCTGTTCTTTTTAGCTTTTTTAGATAGATTATCATTGTGGTTAATATTATGATTATCAGTGTTATTATAGCTGATATAATTAGTATAAAAATAATTATTATAAGTAATTTTCTGCTTCCACTTTTTTCACAATCATAATTGCATGTTGATTCATTCTCGCCATCCGAACAAAATCCATCACCACAGTATTTTGTTTGCGGAGCTGTTGAGCCATTTGTTGGACAGGCCAATATTTCTATGGGTTTGTTATTTTGGATTATGCAGTTATTTATATCTATACATTTTCTTTCGCCACACAACTGGGAAGGGTTACTCCAATCTGAACACTGCCATATTGATATACAGGCTGCACCAAATCCACTTCCACCTCCACCGCTTCCTCCTCCAGAACTTCCTCCTGATCCGCCACTTGATCCTGAAGGAGGGCATGATCCACAATCTTGAGGGCAGGAGATACAATTTTCTTCCTGATTGCACACAAAATTTCCACAAAAATTAATTGAATTGTTAATTGTGAAATTAACTTCAGAAAAGTTTATTCTATTTAGGCTATCATTGGCATATATCCTTAACCTATAACTGCCTTCTGGTAGATTTAATGTGAAATTACCATTTATAGAAATGTTCATTCCGTTATTTAACCAGTACCAGATACTATCTAATGAAATTTCAATTATGCTGAAATTAACTGATAATGGTGTTGCATTATTATAGTTTGTGTTGGTAGGGTGAGAAATAATTATTATAGGATAACTCTCATCAATTGTTACAGAAACATCTGATGGACTAAACTGGTTTTGTGCATATGTAATATTAATTGTTAGCAGATATAATCCTGATATAATTAGTATGGCTAATCCAAACATTACTCTTTTTCTCATTTTTATATTTTTAAAACCATTGATTAACGTCAAGAAGCTAAACTATTATTTAAATCTTAATAATTATATTATTGTTAATGAGAATTGTCTCTCTTTCCTGTAAAAATAAATTATTAATCCTAAAATTAGCATTATTCCAATTATTAGAAGAATAATAATCGAGATAACAAGTATTCCGGCCAGATTGGTTTTTTTCTCGGGTTCACTTGTTATTTTGGATCCTATTATTCTACTTAAATTTGCTATTTCTTCCCTTGATTTTACCAAAACCGGAAAATTAATATCATACGATGTTCCAAACTGAATAGTTCCATTAGATGGTGGAGATTGAGAACTTAATCTTATTAATATCCTATACGAGCTTCCTAATTCAGTTGATTCAGGTATTGTTACTTTTATTGAAATACTTTCATTTGTTGAAGAATAAGGTATGAAGTATGATGTTCCAGATAGAATTTTTGAAATTTCATGCCCTTCTAATAACTGGGCTGTTATGTTTTCGTCTCTTTCTTTACATTCCGGAGATTTGTCAGGGCAATTTTGTAGATTTAAGGATATTTCCCGAGATTCTCCCGGATACATTAATAACGGATTTTCGTTCCAATAAGGTGAACTAACTGCATAGTATGCATATGTAAATGAACTTAAGAATATAAATGTTAAGATTAATGTAATTAAATATACCAATTTTATAAGTTTATTTGCCATTGTGTACCTCCTGTTGCAGTTGTACTATAGGTTTGTGTGCTTATCCCCCCCGGAACATCTAAACAGTATCTCATGGTTTCTGTATTTGATCCGGTTGGTCCTCTTGGTAAATTTGAACTGGTTATTGTTGTGCTTGTTGCATGTATTAGTTGTGTTCCTGTTGTACAAACACTTGCTGCCTGAGATGAACCAGCAGCCTTAAAATTAGTGACAGGTATTTCTTCTAACGGGTTTGTGACTCCTTTCAGATTATAAGCTATTATTTTTAATTGACTAGCGACATTCCCATTGTTTGTTATAGCAGTATCTATTAGAGAGATTACATCATTCTGTTCGGGAGAAACTGTTCCAAAACTTATCGAAGCAGTATTTGAAATTGATATTAACTGGTTTAGTGTAAATGTTGTTGAACTCTGAGCTGTAGCTGGTGTCTGGTCATCAACTCTTACCTGTGCATTCCATGTCCCGGGAGCGTCATAGTATTGCATTGTTACTATACATGTATATGTCTTTTGGTTTCCCGAAGGAGCTCCTGCTGAACAACCTGTAA
>JAWCQN010000009.1:0-26055 GCA_038869755.1 Candidatus Pacearchaeota archaeon
TCTCCAAACATCTCTATATGAGTTCAGTATTTGTTTCCCAAATTTAATTAATACTTCATGGTCAAATTGGCAAAATCTTTCTTGTTTATTAAACAATAAAATGAATCAATCGAGATACTTAATACAATACGACACTAATTATTGTGGACAGATTCAGAATAAAACTATCTATGAATACCGTGCAACAGAAAACTGTCCTGTTATAAATCCTCCAATTCCAAATAACAGTTTGATATTGATTAGTCCTTTGAAAGGCGTTTATAATGAAAGAGGGTTGATGTTTAACCTAAGCTCTAAGAGTAAATTTACTAAGATGGTTTATACAGACAATAATGGAAGAGAGAGCTCGTTATGCACTAACTGTTATGGATACTGGGGGAAGAAAACACTAATTGATGGAAATCATGTTTTGTTATTCTGAGGGATATTGCCAGACGGTAAGAATGTAACTAATCAAACTGAATTATTTATAGATAGCAAAGACCCCCAAATATCTACAATAAAGCCACAAAGCAGAAGATATACTAACGGAAGCGACTTTTATATTAAATACACAGAGGATAATTGTGTATTATTGAATCTTACAATTAAAAATAATCAAAGTAGTATTGTAAATTCAAATAATTGCTCTAATGGTAGGAATGTAGAGAAATTCATTTCTCAGGATATAAGCTCATTTGACGGGCAAGAAGTAGAATACCAGTTCATTATAACCGACATTGCAGGCAATAAAGATGAATCAAGACTAACAAGAATTAGAGTTGATACGACTGCACCGCAAATTATTCAATTTATCAATTGGACAATTGGAAACTATGCCTATTTCAATATGACTCTTAATGAGTTAAACTTCAATAAAGTTGAATATTATGATAATTCAGATTCGAGACCAAGATGGAATTCAATTTGCACAAGTCTGAAAAATGGAAACTGCTATAAGAAGATTTATTTCAGAGATGGAAATCACAACTTGAATATAAGACTTACAGATGATGCAGGAAATGCCGTTTTCAGAAGTGTTTCATTTACTGCTGTTTAATTCACCTTACTGAATTAAAATTCAGAAAAATAAAGAACTCCGTCGACAAACGAAAGATATATAAACATGCTTACACTCTGTTAACAGTAATAAATTAAATTATTATCTTCTTATACGCCCAGTGGCAATCCAAAATAAAGGATGCCCCCACGAGGATTTGAACCTCGGTCACAACCTCCGCAAGGTCGTATTCTATCCGGGCTGAACTATGGGGGCATAAATTAATATTTAATAAACTATTTAAATCAAATCTTCTTTTATAGATTATGGCAGAAATGAAAAAAACAACTTTAAAACACCTTAAAGAGCTTCACGGAAACATTATAGAAATTTCCCACTTATTTAATAAAATTTCAGAGTTGGCTAAATCCGAAGGATTAAAAGAAATTTCCGAATATTGCAGAAATTCTTCAAAAGAGGAAAAGAAAAGAGCTTCTGATTTAGAAGCTTTGATACACAATTTAAAATAAATTTTTAATGTTTATTCATAATATTACAATATCTTAAAAATTAATCTTCATAAGAATGCATCTCAAAAATAATGAAATAAAAGATTTATTTTTTTCCGGAATATTGATTTCCTTAGCATTTGCTATACTTATGTCTGGTGGCCTTGAAACTTTATTAAAATCCAACTATGTTTTTATAGTTGCTTTTAGCGTAGCATTTTTCACTGCAGGAATAGGTTTTTTGTTGCATGAAATTATGCATAAGATAGTTGCACAAAAATACGGATATAAATCTGAATTCAAAGCCTTTTATGGAATGATTTTTCTTGCTTTATTATTTTCACTTTTTGGATTTATAATTGCGGCCCCTGGAGCTGTAATGATACAAGGAAGAATAAATAATGAAAAAAATGGAAAAATTGCATTAGCTGGCCCTTTAACAAACATTTTTCTTGCATTAATTTTTTTATCATTATTGATTTTTGTAAAAAATGATTTTATATCTCCTTTTTTGAAAACAGGATTGACCATTAATTCGCTATTGGCTGCATTTAACATGATTCCAACAGTGCCATTCGATGGAGGAAAAGTATTTGCATGGAATAAAAAAGTTTATTTTGTAGTAACGATAATTTCCATACTTCTATTCCTGACTACTCTTTTTCTTTAATAAATTTTATAAACCTTACTAACTTTTAGAGTTTATGGCAAAGGAAAAGAAAAAAAGAACTAAAGAAGAAGAATTAGAAAAAAAAATTCAGGAGCTTTTAATTACAGTTGGATTAAGAATTGCGAAAAGAGGAGATGGGGCTTTATTTGTCGTAGGTGATGTTGATTACAAACCTTTAATAGACCAACAAGTACCTTCATTTAATGCATTAAAAAATCCAAAACTACTTGAATCTTTGGCTTTAATGGACGGAGCTGTTATCTTAAATAAAGAAGGGATTGTAACTGCTTATGGAGTTATGATAAAATCAAAAAAAACATTTAAAAATTTTGGGACAAGACATAGCGCAGGATTAACAGCCTCAAAAGGAGATAATTTAGTTGTAATTGTGTCTGAAGAAGATAGGAAAATAAGGATTTTAAAAAATGGAAAGATGGTTATGCAAATTGATGCTCTTCAGAAAGATGTTGAAAAATCTGTTCCGCAAGCAGTTAATATTCTTGAAAGTTTAGGAGCTGGAACAGTTGGAGCAATTGGGACAAGTTTATTAGTTCCGGGACTTGGAATTGCCTTAATTCCAGGAATTGTTGTTTTTGGAAGTGCTTACTACCTTGCAAAAGTTCTAGGCGGATGGATAAAGAGATAATTTTATTTATATTCTAATTATTTTTTCCATAAGGTTTAAATCTTTATAAAAACTAACTTATACATGGAAAACAAAAATGTTGGATTCCTAATAATTGGAATCTCTATCCTTATAGTCTTCATAATATTTATCTTTAACTCTACACTAAATGATATTGTTAATTCAAGCTGTAGTCTAGCTCATGGCGAGGATTACTGCCCAATGTATGATACAATAACAAAGCAAACATATCTTGCACTCTCAATTGTCGGTGTTCTGGCAATATTTGGATTGTTCCTGATATTTTCAAAACCAAACGAAAAGTTAGTTGTTAAAAGAATAAAAGAAAAACCAGTTACAAGAAAAATAGATATTTCAGACCTTAGAAATGATGATAAAATGGTATTTAATTTAATATCTGAAAATAAAGTAATATTTCAGGCAGACATAATTGAAAAAACCGGTTTGGGAAAAGCCAAGATTTCAAGAATTATAGATAGGTTAGAAGGTCGCGGATTGGTTGAAAGAAAAAGGCGCGGAATGACAAATGTTATTGTCGTAAGAAGTTATTAAGTATAATGAAATTTAATAAAATGATAAAAAAAGAGCAAATAAATTCAATTATTGGTATAACAGTTATAATTTTATTTTTCATTACTACCTCTTATATTGTTCAACAGAATTTAGATATAACCATAGCTTATTTTGATTACGGATATTTTGGAATGGTTGTTTATGTCCTATTAACAAGCATATCTATAGTTATTGTTCCTGTAAACGTGATACCATTAATGCCGCTGGCATCAGGACTATGGGGTTGGTTTGTTACTGGTATATTATCAGTTATCGGATGGACAATTGGAGCAGTAATAGCATTTTTACTGGCAAGACACTATGGAGTTGAATTGGTTAAAAAACTAATCCCTATAGAAAAAATCCATAAATTTGAAAGATTAATTCCGGAAAAAAATTTATTTTTTACAGTCATATTTTTAAGAATGGTTGTCCCTGTTGATGGTTTAAGTTATTTACTTGGCTTGTTTTCACGAATGTCTTTGATTTCTTATACTCTGGCAACTTTTATAGGTTTAATACCATTCTCATTTATCTGGGCCTATGCAGGAACTCTTCCTTTATTATACCAGTTATTTTTCTTAGTGATAGCTTTTGTTGTTTTTATTTTTGGGGTATTTATTGCAAATTATAGGAAAAAGTTAAAAGAAAAGAGAGAAAAATTCTCCAAAAAATCGTTGTGAAACTAGTTTCACAATATACTTTAAAAAGATTAAAATATAAGTTTTTTCATGAGCTATAAGCAGTTTATTAAAGAATTAAATGGAAAAAGACCAGAAGGAGAATTAATAAAAACTTGGATATATTCTCTTTTGACATCTTTAATTATAATTGGAGTTATGTATTATGTAAAATTCAGATATATTGAAAACTTTGTCCCAAAATACGGCTATTTTCTCTTTTTTGCAGCAATAGGATATGCTTTTATTTTGTCAACAGTAAAACAAGTCAGGAGTTATGGAGAATTTGCCTGTATGTCTGGAATGATGATTGGAATGACTACAGGAATGATGTCGGGTTTTTTGGCAGGATTTTATGTCGGAGCAATTAATGGTATGTTTATAGGTACTATGTTTGGAATATTTGTTGGAATTCCTATTGGTATTTGGCTTGGCAAATGTTGTGGTATTATGGGAATAATGGAGGGTGCTATGGCTGGCTTGATGTCAGGGATAATGGGAGCTATGACCTCTGTTATGATGATAAATGACAATTTAAAAATTGCAACACTAATAATCTCGATAATTTCTTGGATAATTATCATATGTCTCAATTACTTAATATATACCGAAATGAAAGAAAATAATGCCGTGAATAAATTGGATGATACCATTACAATTGGTCTGACAATGATTTTAATTTCTATAACAATATGGTTAATGGTCTATGGTCCAAAAGGTCCGTTTTTATCATGATGGTAAATTCATAATATTTAAATATAAATAACCTCTTAAAAAAATAGAAAATGAAAAATACGACAATACTTGTGATTATCGGAATAATTCTTGTAGTTGCAGGAACATTCATTTTTATTAATTCTGAACCAGATACCAATGCTAATGTAATAATTGATAAAAATCAAAAAGAAATTATACAAGGAGAATTACAGAAAGTAACCCTTGGAATAAAAGATTATAACTACTATCCTAACACTATAGAAGTAGAGTCTGGAAAACCTGTTGAAATAACTTTAGACAATAGTGTTGGCGGGTGTTATAGGTCTTTTGTTATTCGTGATTTGGGAATAAACAAATATTCAAGAGATCCTTCTCAAAAAATAACTTTCACTCCTACAAAATCCGGGACATATACTTTTGCCTGCAGCATGGGTATGGGATATGGAAAGCTTATTGTTAAATAAAGGGCAAGTTAATATGATGTCCGGAATATAATTAAATCCAAGTAAATTACTTTTTAATAAATACTTATTAAATAGACAAAATAAAGATTATTAATATGAAGACCTTATTAAAAAAACCATACATATATTGGCTTATTGGGATTTTTATTTTATATTTAATCTTAAATATCCTTTTCAGTGGATTTTACAATACAATCCAAGACATACTTATTTATTATAAGACTTTAAATTGGATTAAACTTGGATTTTCAATTTTATTAACTATAATGATAGCGTTGTTAGTTTCATTAAATGCTATAAGCTTCTATATTAAATATAAGGAAAGGAAGAATTTTGAAAAATGTAAAAAAGCAGGCTTTGTTGGCGGAGTTGGAACGATTGGTGGTTTAATAACAGGGGTTTGCCCTTTATGTGTCACAGGATTAATTCCATTAATATTAAGCTTTCTTGGACTTAGTTTCAGTTTTGCAACCCTTCCCTTTCAAGGGATAGAAGTCCAGATTTTAGTTGTAATTATTTTATCTATAAGTTTATGGATGATGTGGAGAAGATAGATGAATTTACCATTATTTATAAGTAATGGAAAGATTTAAATATTCATATGTATTATATAATCATATGAAAAGATTAAACATATTACACATTCATAATAATCATAATATTTCCGAGAAGGAACTTTATGAGGCATATAAGATTTTTTTTGGAACACTGGTAAGTGAGTCAAGGTTAAAAATAATTAATATACTTAAAAAAGGAAGAAAAAACGTTTCTGAACTTATTGAAGAATTAAAAATGAACCAAACTCATATAAGCCATGATTTACAAAGACTAAAAAGGTGTGGATTTGTTTTAACTGAAAGAGATGGAAAATATATTTATTATTCTTTAAATAAAATGACAATTAAACCATTAATGTTGTTAATTGACAAACATATGGGGAACTATTGCATTCATATTTTAAGAAATAATGTGAAAGGAGGTGGAAGTAAATGAACAAAACAATAAGCCTGCTAATTGGGATTTTCTCCCTTAGTTTAGTTTCTGCACAGCAATATCCTTATGGAGGATGTTGGGGTATGATGTCAGGAACTTATGGATATGGATTTATGGCTTTTGCTTGGATTTTTTGGATACTTGTTTTAGTTGCTTTGATATTATTAATAATCTGGCTTATAAGGCAGTTGCAGCAACCAGCAAGAAGGAGAAGATAAGATTGATTAGAGAAATAAAAATAAAGAATAAAAAAACTTATCAGTGTAAAGAATGTAAATTAATTTACAATATTAAGAAATATGCTGAAAATGTGAGGAATGGTGTAAAAAACATCACTCATGTAATCTAAATATAACAAAATACGCAATTAATAAATAAAATGACAAGAAAAAAAATAGAAATTCAGGGAATGCATTGTGCCAGCTGTGCAAGTAACATTGAAAAAAGTCTGAGAAAAGTTCCGGGAGTTAGGAATGTAACAGTAAGTCTAATGACAAGAAAAGGATTTGTTGAATGTGACGAAAAAGTTAAAGATGAAGAACTTAAAAAAGCTGTTGCACGGGCAGGATATAAGGCTATAAGTGTAGAATAAATTATTGTTTTATAATATGGAACATAAAAATAATAAAAGTATGGATTTAGAAAGATATGAGCATGACCATTCTTCAATGTCGGTTGAAGATATGGAAATAAGAAGCTGGAAGAAAAAGATGATCTGGAGTTGGATTTTCACAATTCCAATAGCAGTAGTTATGTTATTTCAAAGAATTTTTCAGTACAATTTGCTTGAATTTGCAGGAGATACCGGGATGATAGTTATTCTACTTGTAATAGCTTTTCCAGTTGTATTTATTTTTGGTTTTGATACAATTAAAGGAGGAATGAGAGGTTTGTTTACTTTTTATTTTAATATGGACTCTCTCATAGCTTTGGGAACAGTTGTTGCTTATGTTACAGGAATTTTTGCCTTATCTGGTATTATGGATGACTATTCAGGAGTAAGCGCAATGATAATGGCTTTTTTCACTACAGGAAAATATGTTGAAGTCATTGCCCGAGGAAAAGCTTCCAAAGAAATAAAAAAACTTCTTGAATTGGGAGCAAAAAAAGCAAGAATTCAAAGAGGGAAAAATGAATATGATATCCCAATTGAACAACTAAAAATAGGAGATATTATGGTTATTAAACCGGGAGAAAAGATACCTACAGATGGATTAGTTGTGAAGGGAGATAGTGCGGTTGATGAATCAATGGTTACAGGGGAAAGTGTTCCTATTGAAAAAACCAAAGGTTCCAATGTTATTGGAGCTACAATAAATCAGGACGGAGTTTTATATGTTAAAGCAACTAAAATAGGAAAAGATACTTTTCTTTCTCATATTATTCAGCTTGTAGAAGAGGCTCAAAGCACAAAAGTTCCGATACAAAAAATGGCTGATAAGATTACATCAATCTTTGTTCCTGCGATTTTAGTTTTAGCAATAATTACATTTTTTGTGTGGTGGTATTTTTCCCAAGACTTTTCCAGAAGTCTTGGAGTTGCTGTTGCTGTTCTGGTTATTGCATGTCCTTGTGCATTAGGGTTAGCAACTCCGACGGCACTTATGGTTGGAAGTGGAATGGGGGCTAAAAGAGGAATATTAATTAGGAAGGGAGAGGCAATTCAGACAATGAAGGGAATTAAATTTATAGTTTTCGATAAAACAGGAACAATAACAAAAGGCAAGCCAGAAGTAACTAATATTTATTCAAAGGTAAAGGAAAATTATTTGCTGGAGATTGCAGGAAGTCTGGAAAAACTTTCAGAACACCCGATTGCAAAGGCAATTGTTTATTATGCTGAAAAAAACAAAATTACAAAATTTAAACACGTAAAAAATTTTAAAATTCTTCGTGGTAGAGGAATTGAAGGCCATATAGGAAATAAACTTATTTTAATAGGTAATCAAACCCTAATGAAAGAAAGAAAAATTTCCTTAAAGGGTTTTGAAGGTAAGATTAATGAATTTGAAGCTGGCGGAAAAACCACTATGATTGTTTCTGAAGCTGGAAAAATTTTAGGAGTTATAGGAGTTGCAGATGCTATAAAAGAAGAAAGCATTAGAGCAATTTCATATCTTAATGCTAATGATTATAAGACAATAATGATTACAGGAGACAATATGATTACTGCAAATGCAATTGCAAAGCAGGTTGGAATCAGAGAAGTAATTGCAAATGTTCTACCTGAAGATAAGGCAAAAAAAGTTGAAGAACTTCAAAAAAGAGGAATGGTGGCCTTTGTAGGAGATGGAATAAATGACGCTCCTGCTTTGAAACAGGCAAATGTTGGAATAGCCATGGGAACAGGAACAGATATTGCAATTGAATCAGGTGATATAGTGCTTGCTAAGGGAAGTTTGATTGGAGTTGTGCAGGCAATTAATTTATCAAAAGCAACATTTTCAAAGATAAAACAGAATTTATTCTGGGCCTTTGCCTATAACACTATAGCAATTCCACTAGCAATTGCAGGTTTTTTACATCCAGTAATTGCGGAGATTGCAATGGCTCTTTCAAGTGTAACGGTTGTAACCAATGCAAACCTTTTAAGAAGGAAAAGAATTTAATTATTTTTAATTTTTAAGAAATAAAATTTTTAATATTTATTAAAGATAGTTTTAAATATATGATTAATTTATTAAAGTTTATGGGAAAAAAGAATGGTGGTAAAAAAACAATAAAATGGAAACCTCTTATTCTCTCTTTAATAATTGTTTACTTATTCGGATTCATTAGTTCTTTATTTATCACGCAAAACTCTTCCTTGTATGAGTCGGTTAAACCTAAACTAATCCCTCCAAACTTTGTATTTATTATTGTCTGGAATGTGCTTTACTTATTTGTTGCTTTATCCTTATATGCTGCTTGGACCAGTACCAATG
Organism: Candidatus Pacearchaeota archaeon; assembly: GCA_038869755.1. Lineage (GTDB taxonomy): Archaea > Nanobdellota > Nanobdellia > Pacearchaeales > GW2011-AR1 > JACPLR01. The sequence goes on from JAWCQN010000009.1 coordinate 9,135, forward strand.
ACCATTTACAAAAAAATAGTTTAATGGTTGCATTCGGAGAAAATATAATTCTATTAACGCTGTGGAACATAGTTTTTTTTGGGATTTATAATATAAAGATAGCATTTTTTAATGTAATCTTAATTTGTATTTCTATTTGTGTTATGATGTATATTACATGGGAAATTGAAAAGAAATCCTCACTTCTCCTTATACCTTATTTTTTATGGGTCAGCTTCATAGCCTATTTAAATTATCTGTTTTTAATTAATGTTTAATTATTTCCTATTTAAAGGAAAAATACTATAATTAATGCTAAAATTATATGAAGAAAAAGGGATATAAAAAAATCCTTTATGCTAAAATATTTAATTTTTCTGAAAGTATATGGCACTATCTGGTCAATGAACAGGCTTATTCCTATTGCTGAAATTATTAAATTAATAGTATTTATACCGTATATAACAATAAATGGAAACAACATAAATAAAATAATTGCTCCCAAATGAATGTGGTGAAAATCTATTCCTGTTTTTCTCCTTATTATCCCTGTAAGTGTCTTTGATCTTTCCTGTTTGTTTTTGTATCCTTCATGGTCATGGAGAAGAATAGCTCCAAATCTCGTTATAAAAAAAGTAATAAAAAGAGTTGTAATAAATAACTTTATCATGTAATAAAAAGAAAAATGTAATTTAAAAGCTTAACTTAAAAAAATAGTATTGCTTTAATAATTTGAACGGACTAACTAAAAGAAATAATTAATATAAAAATCATTATTTAAGATAATCATATTTATCTTTTAATGATTCAAGTTTTTGAGTAACACACGGGAAATATTTCTCATTGTCTAACGTAAATGTGTCTCCAATTAATGACGATGTCCTACAATCATCAATTACTTTGGAAACATCTTTAACAAGTTCATCATTCCCAAGATCAGTACCTCTTATTCCCGTGTATCTTGATTTCTTAATTTGAAGATCTAAAGTGCATTGCTTAACACACTCTGTATCAGGAAGCATCTGAGTTTTATTTTGAAATTCCTGTTCTTTCAAAGGACATGAATATTGGCATAAAATGCTACTATAGACATCTTTTTTATAAGAATCAATTTTATTTGCCTTAACTTGTTTTGGATAATAAACAAAAACAAATCCTATAATAAGCAAAGTTATAATTATTGTAGTTAAAATAATTGAGATAGTTTTAATTTGTTTTCTTCCTATTCTTATCTCGTCTAAATTACCTTTTTTACTTTCTTCTTTATTTATTTTTTTCATTTAGTTTCCGATATAGTATAGTATTTAAGGTTTATGAATATGTGAAATTTTTTTTCATTTAGTTAAAGTAGTTAAATTTCAACACTAAAATGTAAAATCCAAAAATTCACTTAGAAGTAGTCAGAAATGTTTAAATAGTTTAAAATTCTTGAAAAACGGAAATATACAATAAGGTGTGTTTATAAAAATAAAATATACAACATCTTGTATTATAACTTTAAAATAAGTGGTGTAAAATGAAGTGCCCATATTGTTTGCATGAAGAAACTAAGGTTACAGATAAGAGAGATATCCAGCATGGAACAAGAAGAAGAAGGGAATGCCTTAAATGTGGAAAGAGATTTACAACATATGAAAAGATTATAGAAGTTGAAAGATATGTCATAAAAAAGGATGGAAGGAGAGAACCTTTCAACAGAGATAAAGTATTTCTTGGAATCCTAAAGGCATGTGAAAAAAGGGACATAAGTCATGATAAAATAGAGGCAATAGTGAAGGAATTGGAGGAAAAAATCCAGCCATACAAAGAAATACCAACTAAAAAAATAGGTGAGTTTATAATGAGAAAGTTGAAGAAACTTGACAAGGTCGCATATATAAGATTTGCATCAGTATACCTTGATTTTGAAAATGTTAAAGATTTCAAGGAGGCTGTAAAAGAGATTTAAATGGAAACAGGTTTAGGAAACATTAAAAAATTTGAAGAAGGAGAGAGGAAAAAATGGGATTGGAAAAAGGAAATTGAAACAAATGAATACATGAGCCCAATTCATAAAAGGATAATAGAAAGACTTCATGATCCAAATTTTAAACCTTTTAAACTTGACCCTTCATTTGTAGGAAAATATGCGAAAAAAAAGCCCGCATTTGGTTTTAATGGTTTAGGTGAAATAACTTATTTAAGAACTTATTCCAGATTAAAACACGACGGAAACAGGGAAAGGTGGCACGATACTGTTGAACGTGTCGTCAATGGAACTTTTAATTTACAAAAAAGATATGCCAAAGACCATGGATTAAGGTGGGATGATTATCAGGCAAAAGAACATGCAGAAGAAATGTTTGATAGAATATTCAACTTTAAATTTTTGCCACCTGGAAGGGGTTTATGGGCTATGGGAACAGAGATTACTGAAGAAAGAGGATTATATGCTGCTTTAAACAACTGCGCATTTGTGTCAACTGAAAAAATTGATGATTTGGAATTTGGATATTCAAAACCTTTTAAGTTCTTAATGGATATGTCTATGTTAGGCGTTGGAGTTGGATTTGACACTAATGGGGCTGGTAAAGTAATTGTAAGAGGTCCTGACAAAAGAAGAGGTATTGAAGAATTCGTAATTCCGGATACAAGAGAGGGATGGGTTGAATCTGTTGGAAGACAGATAGACAGTTATTTTTTCGGAACAGCACCTATTAAATTTAATTACACAAAAATAAGGCCAAGAGGGGAGTATATAAACGGATTCGGAGGAAAATCATCTGGGCCAGAACCATTACAAGATTTGCATCAGGGCCTTGAAAGTTTATTAAATAATAGACTTGGATGGCCTTTAACATCAGGAGACATTGTGGATACTCAAAATTTAATAGGTAAAGGAGTGGTTGCAGGTAATGTCAGAAGAACAGCTGAAATAGCATTTGGTAAACCAGGAGATGAAGAGTTTTTAGATTTAAAAAATCCTGACTTATATCCAAATGAATTAAAAAGCCACAGATGGGCAAGCAACAACTCTATCCTTGCTGAGATTGGTATGGATTATAAAGAAATTGCAGAGAGAATAATGAAAAATGGAGAACCAGGACTTATATGGCTGGAAAATGTAAGGCACTATGGAAGAATGATTGACCCTAAAGGTGATTGGGATATAAAGGCTGAAGGAGCAAATCCGTGTGTTGAACAAAGCTTAGAAAGTTATGAAATTTGTAATCTCGTTGAAACTTTTCCAGCAAATCATGATAGCTTGGATGATTTTAAAAGAACATTAAAATTTGCTTACTTATATGCTAAAACAGTCAGCTTAGGAGAGTCTCACTGGGAAGAAACTAATAGGGTTTTACAGAGAAATAGAAGAATAGGAACGTCTATGACAGGGATACAACAACTTATCGCTAAAATTGGAATGAATGAAGCAATTAGATGGTGGGACGAAGGTTTTAAAACGATATTTTATTATGACAATAAGTATAGTGATGAATGGTTTGCGGTTAGGAGGTCAATCAAAAAAACATCTGTGAAACCTTCTGGAACTGTTAGTTTATTGCCTGGAGCAACTCCTGGAATGCATTGGGTTCCTGGAGGAGAATATGTAAAGAGAAGAATTCTCTTCTCAAAAGATGATCCTCTTGTTGAAATGCTAAAAGAAAAAGGATATCATGTTGAAGACTCTGTATATGACAAATATTCCTCGGTTGTCATATTTCCAGTCCATGTACCAGGAATAAAGGTTGAAGAAAAAGTATCCATGTGGGAACAATTAGAAATGGCTGCAATGCTTCAGTATTATTGGGCAGATAATCAGGTTAGTTGCACAATTAAATTTGACAAAGAAAGAGAAGGTGACCAAATTGCAGACGCGTTGAGTTATTTCCAGTATAGATTAAAGGGAATAAGTTTTCTTCCACATTCTCACGGATATGAACAAGCTCCTTACGAAGCTATAACAAGAGAAGAGTATTTTGAAATGGTCAAAAATATAAAACCTTTAGATGAATCTATTTATGCACTAGCAAAAGGTGATGCTATAGGTGAAAAATTCTGTAATAATGACTCATGTGAAATAGCTTTTCCTGTGAAATAAGTTTAAAATGATAATTAAACTAAAAAAATTAAATAAGGATGCTGTAATTCCAAAATATGCAAGAGAGGGAGATGCGGGATTTGATTTGTTCTCAACCATGAATTATAAACTAAAACCCGGAGAGAGAAAATTAATTGGAACTGGATTGGCATTTGAAATACCAAAAGGTTATGAGATCCAACTTCGCCCAAGAAGCGGGTTAGCATTAAAAAATGGAATTTCGTTAGTTAACACGCCGGGAACTGTTGATTCTGGCTATAGAGGGGAGATTGGATTAATTGTTATAAATCATGGAAATGAAATTTTTGAAATAAAATCCGGAGACAAAATTGCTCAGGCTGTTTTAAATAAGATTGAAAGTGCTGAATTTGTCGAGGTCCCTTATTTGAATGAAAGTGAAAGAGGAGATAGGGGTTTTGGACATAGTGATATTTAACATAATGAAAGTTTACTTTTCTATAAATTAACTACATATATTTTTATTAATATCTATTATGATAAAAATTAATGAAATTGGAAAATTTTATTCATAATCTTTTGTTAAAATTAGACCCTGAATTATCTCACAATATTGCCAAAGCTGGAATGAGGATGCGATATTTTGCACCTGGAAGATTTAATAACTACCAGAGTGAAATAAGTTTGTTTGGGATAAAAATTGATAATCCACTTGGATTGGCAGCGGGTTTTGATAAAAACGGATTTTTAGTTGACTATGTCAGAGAATATGGATTTGGATGGGTAGAAGTTGGAAGCGTCACATATCATGGTGGGAAAGGAAATCCTAAAAAAAGATTATTCAGGTTGGAAAATGGAGGCTTATTAAACAGAATGGGATTAAATGGAATGTCTTGTGAAAAGGTATTTTTAAGACTTCAAAAATCAAAATCTACCTTCGGATTGAATATAGCTAAAACACACTCTGCGAATATTTCTGGAAAGGAAGGTATAGAGGACATTTCAAAAACTTATAATATAGCAAAAACAATGCTTGGAAATAAAAATAATTTAATATATATAGTACTAAATTTAAGCTGTCCAAACACGGAAGAAGGAAAAACATTTGAAGATCCTGATTTATTAATTAACTTACTTGATGAGATATATAATGTTGGGAAATTTAAACCATTACTTATAAAATTATCTCCTAATTTGCCTGAATCTAAATTAGAAAAAATTGTTGAGATTGCTGATGATAGAATTGATGGTTATGAATTAGTTAATGTCCTACCCGTTAATAACGAGAAATATGGCAAGGGTGGAGAAAGCGGACCACCTCTTCTAAATTACTCTTTAAAAAGCATAAGGAAAATCAGGAGATTAAGTGATAAAATCATTTTAGGTGTTGGAGGAATTTCGACAGGAGCTGATATGTATGAAATGTATAAACAAGGTGCTTCTGCGTTTCTGGCCTTCACCGGATTTGTCTATAAGGACAAAGATAGTTATAATCCATATGCAGGTCCAGAATTTGCACATAAAATAAATCAGGAATTCTACGAGATTTTTGATTTTAATAAAAAAAGAAAAAGAGTGAACTCAAATCCAGTGGATCCAGGGGGATTTGAACCCCCGACACCTGGCTCTCTTTAAACTCCAAATCAGAAATTTGGAGGTGGTTTTAAAAGGCCAGTGCTCTAACCAGGCTGAGCTATGGATCCTTTGTTCCATAGCTAATATTTGTCAACTTTTTAAAAGTTGTTTTGTCTAATCTTTTTCTAAAAGATTATGAGCTATGGATCCTTTGTCTATAAATAAAATTTATGAACTTTTTAAAAGTTGTTTTATTTATACCTAAATTTCATTGACTTATAAAAAATAAATATAGCATTCAAAACATTTTTATATGTTAATTCATTGATATAATTATGAAAAATGGGTTTATAAAACCTAAAAAGAGCTTATCTAAAAAAACTAAAGAAAGGCATACCAGATTAAATCCTGTAAAATTTGGAATTGCTGGAGGTATTATTACCGGGGCAATAGCTTCGTTATTTAGCCTTATGGCAATTTACTTTCCACAAAACTATTTCCTAATAAAAGAGATTTATGGAGATTTAGGATATTCAAGCACCTATTTAGGAGCTTTACTTGGCGGGGTATATGGTTTTATTGATGGATTTGTAATTTTTTTCATTTTTTCATGGTTATATAATAAACTCCTCTAAATTTTCTACTCCTAAATAGTGCTTCTCAAAATTTAGAGTATAATGAAAAACCGAAAACTTTAAAAGGGAAATTTTGATAATATTTAGTATTCCGAAGTTGTAAATGCCTCCAACTTTTTATTAAATATTTATATTTATAATAAATATGCATATCCTTCAGCCTAAACACTCTAAATTAAATAAAAAAGAAGAAGAAAATCTATTGACAAGTCTAAATGTTTCTAAAACCCAGTTACCGAAAATAAAAAAAGAAGATCCAGCTATTCAATTTGAAGTTGAAATTGGTGATATAATCAAAATTGAAAGAAAAGATAAAAATTCGGATGAGGTATTCACATATTACAGAGTTGTAATCTAAAAAATGGTAAGACATGAAGGCATTAAACTTAAATTGAAAGGTGAAGACCATTATATACTAAAAAAATATCTTAAAGATAATTCTTTAGTTGAGTCTAATTTAACTTCATTTAATAATTTCATTGAACATAGAATGCAGGAAATTGTTGATGAAATTTCAGAGAGTATAGAAAATGATGATATTGAAATTAAACTTGGCAAATTAAAAATAGGCCGGCCAAATGTCATCGAAGCAGATGGTTCAACTTCTTTAATCACTCCGGCAGAAGCAAGACTTAGAAACTTAACATATTCGGCTCCATTATTTCTTGAGATTTCAATAAAACAGGAAGGACAGATTGAAAATCAGGAAGTTGAAATTGGCAGAATACCTGTTATGGTAAAAAGCAAGGCCTGTAATATTTACGGAATGTCTAAGGAAGACTTAGAAAAGAATTATGTGGATCCACAAGATCCTGGTGGTTACTTTATAATTAATGGTAATGAAAGAATTATGATAATGACAGAAGACCTTGCTGCCAATCAGCCGTTTATTGAGCCTGTAAAAGATAAGTTGACACTAAGATTATTTTCTTCAAGAGGTGCTTATAGAATCCCAATAACAATTGTTGAATCAAACGACGGCATTTTAGAGGTTTCTTTTTCAAGATTCAAAAATATTCCTGCCATAATTTTAATGAAGGCTTTAGGTTTATTAAAAGAAGTAGATATCGCAAAACATATAGGTAAAGAAAATGATACTGTCATTGTTAATCTTTATGAATTTGCAAAAATATCTTCAACTGAAGATGCAATGATGCAGATTGCTGAAAAAACTTCTGTACAAGGTACAAAGAAAGAAATACTAGACAGGATAAAGCAAAGATTAGACTCATATTTTTTGCCCCATATAGGATTGAAGAAGGAAAAAAGAATTGATAAAGCAGTTACATTATGTAAATTGATAAAGCAATTTTTAATTTTCAAAGAAAATCAAAACCTGAAAATTGATAAAGACCATTATGCCAATAAAAGAGTAAGACTTTCAGGAGACCTATTGTCAGATTTATTCAGGGTTAATTTAAATATCTTAATTAGAGATATAAAATACTCTTTACAAAAAACCCTCAAAAGAAAAAAATTTTTTAGTATAAAAACTATTGCCAAATCTACTCTATTTTCACATAGAATTAAGTCTGCAATCGCAACAGGTGCGTGGATTGGTGAGAAAAAAGGAGTTACGCAAAATATGGAGAAAACAAATTATATGTCCATACTTTCCCAGCTCCAAAAAGTTTCAAGCACTCTTTCTGGAGAACAAACCAATTTCCTTGCAAGGACTCTTCATCCGACACATTTCGGCAGATTCTGTCCTATTGAAACCCCTGAAGGAACAGAAATTGGATTGAGAAAGAATCTTGCTTTAATGGCAAGAATATCAACTAAAATCGATATTTTAGATGAAGCTTTAATTAAGGAATTTGAAAAAATTGGTCTTCAAAAAGAATCTGGTGAATTTGATGTATTTTTAAATGGTACTTTTATCGGAAATGTTCAGAATAATTATAAATTTATAGAAGAAGTCAGAGAAAAAAGAAGACATTTTCAGCTTCCCTATGAGTTGAGTATAAGATATGACAAGAAACTTAACATTATTGTAATACTAACAGATACCGGAAGAGTACTAAGGCCTCTAATCATAGTAGATAAAGGTATTCCAAGAATTAATGAGAGCCATATTGAAATGATTAAAAATGATGAATTAAACTGGAATGATTTAATAAAACAGGGCCTTATAGAATATATTGACGCTTCTGAAGAGGATAATGCTCTCGTAGCCCTTAACAGAGATGATTTAACTGAAGAGCATACACATCTTGAAATTGACAGAGTTGCTTTCTTAGGACCTATCACTTCTTTGGTTTCTTTCGGAAACCATGACCAGTCATCAAGGCTTATTAGAGGAAGTAAAACTCAAAAGCAAGCACTCGGGCTTTATGCAGCAAATTATCTGACAAGAATTGATACTGATGTTTCCATACTGCACTATCCACAGCAACCAATTGTCAGAAGCTTTTTATATGACGCACTTAATGTATATCCTGTGGGACAAAATTTAGTTGTTGCTGTAATGACTTATGAAGGATATAATATGGAGGACGCAATTGTTATAAATAAAGCAAGTATTGATAGGGGATTTGGAAGAAGCACATTCTTCAGGCCATATACTTCTGTTGAATTAAATTATGCAGGAGGGCTAGCTGATGAAATTTGTATTCCTTCAAAAGACATTTCAGGATACAGAACTGAAGAATCCTACAGATATCTGGAAGATGATGGTGTTGTCTATCCTGAAGCTAAGTTAAATGCAGGGGAAGTTGTTATAGGAAAGGTATCGCCACCAAAATTTCTTTCAGAAGCAAAAGACATTTCTATTAAGGCTAAAAAAGAAAGCAGTTCTGTGATAAGACAGGAAGAACAAGGAATAATTGACGCAGTTTTCTTAACACTGGATGAAGATGGAAATAAAATTGTTCAGGTTAGAACAAGAGATCCAAGAATACCAGAATTAGGAGATAAATTCTCAACAGCTCACGGACAAAAAGGCGTTATAGGAGCAATAGTCTCAGATGAGGATATCCCTTTTACATCAAGAGGAATTAAACCTGATTTAATTTTCAATCCACACGGAATTCCAAGCAGAATGACTGTAGGATATCTTCTTGAGCTTATATCTGGGAAAATAGGATGTTTAAAAGGTGAAATTATGGACGGAACTTCATTTGAAAAAAGAGATATAAGAGTTTTGGAAAAGCAGCTTAAAGAGCTTGGTTTCAGATATGATGGAAAAGAAACCATGTATCATGGCATAACAGGAAAAAAAATGGGGGCAAGAATATACATAGGGAATATGTATTATCTAAAACTTAAACATATGGTAAGTAATAAAATGCATGCTCGTGCTTCTGGAAAGGTTGCATTATTAACAAGGCAACCAATTGAAGGAAGAGCAAGAGGAGGAGCACTAAGGCTTGGAGAAATGGAACAACAAGCATTAGTTGCCCATGGGGCTTCTCTCCTTCTTAAAGAAAGGTATGATTCAGATAAAGTTATTATCAATATATGCTCAAAATGTGGCTCATTGGGAGTTAAAGATACCCTAAGAAATAAAACCTATTGTCCTGTATGTAACTCAAATGAGATTGATGACGTAGAAGTATCATACGCATTCAAACTACTGACTGAAGAACTTTTAGGATTACATATAGAAACAGAATTTGAATTAAAAAATAAATATGAAGAATAAAAGAAGTATTTTTATAGTAGTAGATAAAAAATGACGCCAATAAGAAAACAAATAAGGGCTTTGAAATTCAAGTTACTTAGTCCTGAACATATTAAAAAAATAAGCTGTGCAAAAATAATTACTCCAGAACTTTATGACATGGATGGATATCCTGTAGATGGAGGACTAATGGATCTGAGATTAGGAGCTATAGATCCCGGAGTAAGATGCAGAACATGTGGAGGACGCCTTAAGGAATGTTTGGGACATCCTGGAAGTATTGAAATGGCTCGTCCAGTGATACATGTTAAATATGTTCCGACAATTTACATGTTCCTAAGAAGCTTCTGCAAAGATTGTGGAAGAATTTTATTAGACCAGCATAATATAGAAAAATTAACCGCTGCCCAAAGATTAAAAAAATCGAAAGATGCTAAAAAATGCCCTCACTGTGGAATTGTGCAGGAAAAGATAAAGATAGAAAAACCAACCTCATTTTTACTCGGCAAAAGAAGAATATTCCCGACTGAAATAAGAGAGATTTTAGAAAAGATTTCTGACAGCGACATGAAATTAATTGGTGTAAACCCGGAAACATTCAGACCAGAATGGGCTGTATTAACTGTTTTATTAGTCCCTTCAGTAACAGTCAGACCAAGCATTACATTAGAGACAGGAGAAAGAAGTGAGGATGATTTAACCCATAAATTAGGTGACATCATCAGATCCAATCAAAGGTTATGGGAGAACTTAAATGCCGGAGCCCCTGAAGTTATCATAGATGATTTGTGGGATTTGCTTCAATACCATGTAACAACTTTTTTTGATAACACTATCTCAAGAATTCCTCCTGCAAGACATAGAAGCGGACAACCTTTAAAAACAATAACTGAAAGAATAAAAGGCAAGGAGGGAAGAATCAGACATAATCTTGCAGGCAAAAGGGTTAACTTCTCTTCAAGAACTGTTATTTCTCCTGATCCTTCACTTAAAATTAACGAAGTTGGAATTCCGATAGAAATAGCCAAAGTTCTGACTGTAAATGAGGAAGTAACTTCTCTTAATATTGAAAGCTTAAAAAAATTAATCCTTTCAGATTCGTATCCTGGTGCAAATTATATTGTGAGGCCTGATGGAAGAAGAAAAAAGATTACTCCTGAATTAAAGCAGGAAATCATTGAAGAAATAAAGCCGAGTTATTTTGTTGAGAGACACCTTAAAGATGGAGACATAGTTTTGTTCAACAGGCATCCAAGCCTTCACAGAGGAAGTTTAATGGCACATTACGCAAAAATTTTACCATATAGAACTTTCAGGCTTCATCCGGCAGTTGTTTTTCCATACAATGCTGATTTCGATGGTGATGAAATGAACATCCACGTTCCGCAAACAGAAGAGGCAAGAGCTGAAGCGAGAATTCTCCTTGATGTGAATTCAAACTTAATGAGTCCTAAAAATAACACAAACCTTATTGGAACTATTTCTGATTCTATAACAGGAAACTATCTCCTCGGAAATAGTGAATTACCAAAAGATGAAGTGCAACAGCTGTTATACAATACAGGAATTATAACAAAAATTAACAAAAAATTAATCCCTGGAAAAGAGGTTTTTATGGAGATACTCCCCCCATTGTCAAAAAGTTTTATACAGGAAATTGAAAAAAGTGAGTTAAATGACGAATATACTTTTGGAGTTGAAAATGATAAGATTACAAAAAGAATTGACAGAGAAATAGGAAGAGAAAAAGCAATGGATGCCATATCCAAGGCATTCACATTGGGGGCAAATTACCTTTCAAGAAGAGGCTTTACAATAGCACTTGAAGATTTAAATGTTGATGAAAAAGTCAAAAAACTTACACAAGATATCATAAATGATGGAGAAAGAAAAACAGAAGAAATAATAAAATCATTTAATAACAAAGAACTTGAAATAATCCCGGGCAAAACCGAAGATGAATCAAGAGAGATTAAAATCCTGCAAACCCTGAATGAAATAAGAACTAAAATAGGTAAAGCTGTTAAAAGTGAATTTCCTCAGGATAATCCTGTTAACAGTATGATTGTTTCTGGTGCAGGAGGAAATATGCTAAACATAACCCAGATGGCATGTTCTGTAGGACAAAAATCCTTATGGGCTCAAAGAATTAATTTCGGTTATGAAGGAAGAACATTATCTTCATTCAAGGAAAATGATTTATCTCCTAAAGCAAGAGGATTTATAAGTTCCTCGTATATAGATGGGTTGAAACAGCATGAATTTTTTTTCGACGCCATATCCGGAAGAGATGGTCTAATGGATACTGCATTGAGAACTCCAAAATCAGGGTATTTATACAGAAGACTTGCAAATGCCCTCCAAGATTTAAGAGTCGAATATGATGGAACTGTAAGAGATGCGATAGGCCAGATAATCCAGTTTAAATATGGAGATGACGGAATTGATGTTGCAGGGCAACATCTTAACAAAAAAATTTCTCCCGGAGAAGCTATTGGTATAGTAACTGCACAAAGTTTTGGAGAACCCTCTACACAAATGGTATTAAATGTATTCCATTTTGCAGGAGTACAGGAAATGCAAGTTACTCTCGGACTTCCAAGGCTAATTGAAATATTTGATGCGAGAAAAACTCCGTCAACGCCTGCAATGGAGATACATCTTGACAAGGATCATAATGATGAAAAAAATGCCAGAATAATTGCTGAAAAAATTAAAGAAATTAAACTCCATGAAATTTTATCTGGCGCTTCCATAAATTTCTCTGATAAAAAAATTGAATTTGAAATAAGCAGCAAACATCTTAAGACAACACACATGTCACTTAATACCATTGCAGAAAAGATTTCATCTAAAGCCTATAAAACATCAATCAAAGGAAATTCTATAGTTTTATCAGCACCCTCGCTTAATTTCAAAGAGCTGTATAAATTGAAGGAAAAGGTAAAAAATTCAGTCATCTCAGGAGTTAAAGGAATATCACAGGTCTTAATTGTTAAAAGAGAGAAGGAATATGTAATACTCACAGCAGGATCCAATCTAAAAGATATAATCCAGGTTAAAGGCGTATCAAAGGAAAAGACTATTACCAATGATATATATGAAGTTGCAGATGTTTTCGGAATTGAAGCAGCCAGAGAAGTGATAATTAATGAAATTTACAAAGTAATCAGTTCCCAAGGACTTGATATTGATAAAAGACATTTAAAATTAGTAGCAGATGCAATGACTGTAGACGGAGAAATAAGGGGCATGACAAGAATGGGAATAATAGCGAGAAAAAGCTCTATACTGGCAAGAGCAAGTTTTGAAACCCCTATCAAACATTTTGTAAATGCCACAATAAAAGCTTCAAAAGATGAACTATCCAGCGTTATAGAAAATATAATACTAAATCAACCGGTTCCCGTCGGTACAGGTCTTCCAGGACTTATGGTTAAGATCACTGGACCATTATCTGAACAGAAAAGTGCAAAGAAAGAAAAGAAATAATTAAAAATAAAACAAACATTTATAAATAAAATTCTTATTTAAAATGGAATAATTGTTCCAGAGATTATTAGAAAAATGATAAAGACTATAGACATGCAAATAATGAGATATATTAACTTATTTTCAAAAATCAGCAAGATATCTCCAAACCATTGTTTTATCTACAATTCCACTGTTATATTTGTTGTTCCTGAATCAAAAGTTTCTCAGGCTATAGGTGAAAATGGAAAAAACATAAAGAAAATAAGTGAAATTCTGCAAAGAAAAATAAAAGTTGTTGTTTTGCCTCATGGAATTGAAGATGCTGAAAAATTTATTTCCAATGTGATATATCCAAACCAAATGAAAAGCATAGAAATAAAGGACAATTACTTAATAATTAACGCAGGCTCCCAAAATAAAGCTATGCTCATTGGAAGAAATAAAACAAGATTTGAGGAAATGAAAAGAATTGTAAAAAATTATTTTGGAAAAGAACTTAAGATTATCTAATCCTAAAAACACCATTATATGAGTCATAAATATTTAAATAGCGTTTTTTATTAGTTGCTTAATTTTTTTAAAAAATAATGGAAATTCAGGAGACAAAATGTATAACACAAGAGAGACAAGTATATGTTTAATACTAAGTGAAAAAAAGTTTCTGAAAATAATAGAGAGAATAATCTAAAGATTTAAAAAGCATTTTTTATTTGTGATGATATATAAAATGGGACTTAATAATGCAAGAAAATTAATGAAGAGAAGAAAAAAATTTAGATGGAAAGATCATTATTATAAAACAAGAACCTTAAATCTTTATGCAAAGGCAGATCCTTTAGAAGGAGCTAGTCAAGCCAAAGGTCTTGTAACAGAAAAAGTTCAGAAAGAGGCAAAACAGCCTAATTCAGCAATGAGGAAATGTTGTAAAGTTCAGCTAAAGAAGAATGGTAAAGTTGTAACAGCATTCATACCCGGAAATCTGGCACAGAGATTTATTGATGAGCATGATGAGGTAATGATTGAAAGAATCGGCGGAAAACAAGGAAGAACAAAAGGAGACATTCCGGGAGTTAGATTCCAAGTTATAAAAGTAAATGATCAGCCTCTTCACAGGCTTGTACAGGGAAAAATAGAGAAAGGTAGAAGATGAGATTTTTATTTTTTAGAAGAAATATTGAAAATCAAAACCCTAATTATCTCAGCATAGGAGAAATTTCAAACTATGAAACTTATTATATTCCGACTAAACCAAGAAAACAAATCCGGCATATAAAACATTCAAGGGAATATATAAGATATATAGAAAAAAATATTGGATACTATCCTATACAGATAACAAGATTAAATATTCCTATTTTTGGAAAGAAATAAAATGGAAACAGAACAAATCCAAATACAAAAAAACGAGAAAGAAGATAAGAAAACAATCCAAAATGAAACTGAAATGAAAGTGTTTGATTTATTTGATATTTCCAAAGTTGAAATAAAAGATCCTGGCTTGAAAAATATTATAAATTTAGATTATAAACTTGTCTTAAAATCTCATGGAAGAATCAGGGAAAGATTCGGAAAAGCCAATATAAATATCATAGAGAGGCTCATTAATATGCTTGCTGTCCCGGGACACAGAGGCAAAAAACACAAACTAATAACGAGGTGGGCTACTGGAAAGTATAATACAAACACAAAAATAGTTATTGAAGCATTCAAAATAATTGAGAAAAAAACGGGTAAAAACCCGATACAAGTTTTAGTTGAGGCTATTGAAAATGGCTCTCCAAGAGATGAAGTTACAATGATTCAATATGGAGGAGCTCGATATCCTCAGGCTGTTGACTGCTCTCCACATAGGAGGGTTTCTTTAGTATTAAGAAATATTATCCATGGAGCACAAGACAAGGCATTTAATAAGAAAAAACCAATTGTTTATGCTTTAGCAGACGAAATCATTGCAACTGCCAACCAGTCAGGAGATAGTGTTGCATATACAAAAAAGAATGAGCTTGAAAAACAGGCTGATGCTGCACGTTAATTTGTAACTCTCATTAAATAATAACACAGCAAAAGATTTAAATATACCTTTTACTATTTAGTGTTGATTAAAATGAACTTTAAAAATAAGGCTATGATAAGTCTGGCAGGTTTGTTAGTTGTCAGTGGATTTGGTAGTGATTGTATTACAAATCCAAAAATTAATTTTAGAGATTCGAGATTTAATCCTCATCTAAGAGAAGTTGCTTATACTCATGATCCTGCTTATTATGAAGCATTTAAACAAATTGGTGGTCCTAAACCAAATGAAAATTTAGATGGAGGTGACAATTGTCTAAATGATCCAAAATATGTAAAAAAACATTTTTGGACTGTTCCATCACCACATATAAATGAAAAGGGATTAACTCCTTGGGCATTACATATTGAAAGAGATATTTATGATAAAAGCCATGTAGAAAAAGGCGATATAAAAGTTCATGGAGTTGAAAATGGAATTGTTAAAAGAAGAGTTGAATTTAATGATGAAAATCCTGCTTATGACCCATATATGTCAGAAGTAGGCTTAGAAGAGTATATTAGAGTAGATAATAATCTCGCTAGATTTAATGGTGTTTTTGGATTAGGAATTTTAGTATTGAACGAAGGTATTTTCTATAGATTTTATGATAAAAAAGGGTTTACAACTTATGAAAAATCAGAACTGGATTCTAATCCCAATGTCCTTAATTATGGACAAAAAAAATTATATTATTTAGTAGTCTTAAGTAATAAAGATTTAGAATGGATAGTAAATTTAAGAAAATCTGAAGGAAGATTAAGTTACCAACCTTTAGAAGAATAAAATATTTTTAATAATTATATAATCCTATACAAATCTCCACTTTACTTCACCTTTGCCAGATATTCCTAATTGACTTGCGATATCTTTAGTTAAGTCAATTCCTGCTCCATTGCTTTTTGATTTAGATGCACATGACGGATTACCTGCGATCTTTGAAAGCACTTTTCCTTTGTGAATTTCTGCAAATGGTCTTGAAGTTCCATTTACATAATTATTATCTCTTGTACACCATGGCCCTACATCTCCAACTTTAGTTGTTATACATTTTGAATTTGCACAAACCTCAATTCTTTTTCCCGATGAAGAGACAGATGGTAAAGCAACACATGAGTCATCGCATTTCCCTGCTGTTGAATCATTCCCGTCAAATATGGTAGCTATTATATTTTCATGCCAGTTATCTTCACCACTTGAAAAGTTTTCTTCTGGAACACAAGATGCTCTTTTGCAGATATATCCTTCCTGACAATAACCTTTTTTGTATCCTAATCCAGTATTTCTACAAACTCTGAAATCTGTTTTATCGTCTGTATGTCTAATACATTTTTTTATTTCCCCGGGAGTGCAAATAAAACCTCCGGTAGTTTCACATTCACCCAGATAGTTACAAGTAGTTCCTGACGGGCAAGTTCCACAGTTTCCTCCACATCCATTGCTTCCACATTCTCTTCCATTACACTGTGGAACACACGTTGTTTCACAATACCAATTTTCCGGAATTTGGGAATTCCTATTACAAATTTTTCCAATTCAACAATGGC
>JAWCQN010000010.1:0-24443 GCA_038869755.1 Candidatus Pacearchaeota archaeon
ATCATTAAGGTTAGATGCGCCATTTAAGTCTTCAGCTGTAAAAATTACTGTCACATTTGTTGTAGTGCCGGCATTTAAGTTAACATTTGGTATTGGGTTTATTGAGACTATTGTCGGAGCTACATTCCCTACAATTACAGAAACATCTTGGGGAGAGAGCCTAATATTCTTTTTTAATGGTCCGAAAAAGACTAAATAACCAATAATTAATAATAAGATTATAAGAACTATTAAAATAATCCATAAGTAAGTCATTTTTGTACTTGTCATTTTCTCTTTTGGTATATATCCTCTACAAACTTTTTAAATATATCTTTCTTTTAATTTACTTAAGTTTTAATTTATTTAAGGCTCTTTTATAAATTAAGCTGGTATTTCTTTGATCTTTCTCTAATATTTTAGCTATTTCTATATTTTTATATCCTTTATTTCTTAAATAATTTATTATCGCTTCCAATATACTAAGTTTTCTGTTTTTTAGTATAGTTATTGGAATATCAATTCTTTTCTCATTCATTTTTATGATTATTTTTTCTTTCATTCTCTTGTTTATATTTTTATAATTTAGTGCTATTGTTCTTTGGTCCCTGTTTAGGAGTTTTGATATTTCGGAAAACCTCAATCCAAGGTTTTCTTTTAGATATTTGCACAATATTTCTGCAGCACCATTATTTCCTCTAAAAATTATTAATGGTATCAATATTTCTTTGACACTCTCTTTTTCTTTGGTGTCTTTAATAATAACTTCAAATTCTGATCCATATCTTTCTTTAACTTCTTTATTTATTTTTTCCAATAATTTTTTCTTCTTTATTTTTGTTATTGTAAATACTGTTAGAAACAATATTATTTCCCATGCATTTCCCTGTGAAGATGTCGCGCTATATGCCTGTGCGCTAATTCCTGTAGGAACATCCATACAATAAGTAATATCAACAAAATTGTTTGTAGATAAACCATCATTTTTTGGTATTTGGATTCCTGTTATCTGAACTTCTACATTATCTGAGAGCTGATCTCCGGTTAGACAAACATTTGACGAAGATAATCCAACTTTAATATTTGTTGCATGGATTTGTTCCAATGGGTTAGTATTTCCTATTAAATTTTTTGATATGATCTTTATATTTGAGAGCATATTTCCTATATTCGTTATTCTTGTATTTATTGAATTCACATCATTCTGTCCGGGAGAAACTGTTCCAAAACTTATTGATCCCGGATTTATGGATTCTGCAAATAGGGTATTTACATTAAATGTGCTTGTTGATGTAGCTGTTAAAGATTCCTGATCATCAACTCTTACCTGTGCATTCCATGTCCCGGGAGCGTCATAGTATTGCATTGTTACTATACATGTATATGTCTTTTGGTTTCCCGAAGGAGCTCCTGCTGAACAACCTGTAACTGGGACAGATGTTCTTGTAGCTTCTCCTGTTTTTGAAAAAGATACAGAGGCTGTTGTATCATTAAGGTTAGATGCGCCATTTAAGTCTTCAGCTGTAAAAATTACTGTCACATTTGTTGTAGTGCCGGCATTTAAGTTAACATTTGGTATTGGGTTTATTGAGACTATTGTCGGAGCTGTATTTGACGGTTGAGTATAATCTACTTGAATGAAAAAATAATCTAAATTTATGCTCTGTGGTGCTGCCGTGTCAAAATTATTGACCTGTAACCATAAGCCAGTTTGTAATTGAGCAGGTGTTATTGAATTACATGGTATGTTGTTTCTGGTTTCTACAGCATTTTCAGGAGCAGGATTTATATTACATATAATAGTTCCGTCTCTTGCATTTCTAACACTTAAAGTCCATGTTCCACTAAGTGTTCCCCATGAATCATAAAAAAGTGTTGCTGAATTTAGTGTTTGCGCACCTGAAAGAGTCTGAAATGGAGCATCTATATGCGCATTTTTTGTGAGGGCATAGCTTGTTCCTCCATCTGCAGAAATAGCATTATAACAGGCGCTATTTAAAACATCATTAACAAAACATGAAGTTACTACAAGAGTGGTTATTGGGTCTATTATATGGTTGAGTTCAATACTTCCATTTATTATTTTTAAATCAAATTCATCCTGCTCTTTGTCCATACTATTTAATAATATTTTATTGTATTTATTAGGTAAAATATCCCTGAATTCAGCTATTTTTTCTTTTTCATCTTTTTCATAAACTTCAATTATCGGATTTCCACTTACAATGCGCGGATAGATGGTTATGTCATTTTCATTTGTCAGGTTCTTTTCAAAAGTTATTCTAACATATTCGTTATTTCTGATAGTAGGACTCCATAAATTGTCCAATGATTTTATTTCTTCATAAATATCTGAAATAATATCTTTATTTTCATCTAAATAGATAGCTTTTGTTACTATTATTATTTCAAATGTTTGATTCGAAAAATGTGGGATTATCCACTCTATTTTATCAATTATCTTATCATCATTAGTATCATATGTAAAGAAATCTATATACTTTTGATTTTCAACCCAATACACTTTTAATGAGTTTTTATCTTTAATATTCCAGCTTTTGGGAATATCTGATGATATATTCATATTTTTTAAATTATCATCTCCAGAGACCGAAACTTTTTTTCCTCTCTTTGTTTTTTCCTCTCTTTTTTCTATTTTCTTTTCAGATACATTTTTTTTAACTTTTGTTTTTTCTTCAGATTCCAATTCATATGAAATGTTATTTATTTTTAAGAGAAGATCGCCATTTATTTCAATTTTTATTTTGTATGACCGGTTATTAAAATTAAATGAAGATAAATCACATGTTTCTTCACACATATCCGAGAAAGTCGTTATTTCTGTTAAATTTACTTTTCCATTTTCTTCTGTTGCATTTTCATTCTCGGTTTCATTTTGCCCTGTTTTTTCTGTTAATACCTCATTATATGTTTCATTGCCAATTATCTGATTTGTTTCTTGAATTATTTCTGTTTCGTTATTATTTGTTTCATTTACTTCCAGTATTTTTGTTATATTTTTTTCATCTGGTGATAAGTGTATTTCTGATTTTAGATTTTCGCTGTTTAAAATTAAAATATTCTCAAGATACACATTC
Source organism: Candidatus Pacearchaeota archaeon (assembly GCA_038869755.1). Lineage (GTDB taxonomy): Archaea > Nanobdellota > Nanobdellia > Pacearchaeales > GW2011-AR1 > JACPLR01. Next base: position 3,078 of record JAWCQN010000010.1, read on the forward strand.
ACATTTTTTTCCCCGCTTAAATTTTCAATAGAACCTGATATTTTTACAGAAATTAATTTTCCAGAGTTTTCAGGCAACCATGTAAATTCACCTGACTGATTGAATTGTTTATTTGTTGTTTCAGTATAAATATTTATTTCCGGAGAAAGAGATATTCGGTTTGTTTCTGTTGCCTTTTCTGTTATTATATAAGTGAGAAATAACAATAAAACCATAGAAATAATTATTGAGACAATAAATATCCCAGAAAGAATTCTTTTTGTTATTATTCTTTTTTTTAGGTATTTTATCTTTTCTTTTCTGTTATTAATAATTTCATTGTAATACTCTATCCAATCACTTGGTTTTTTTCCATTATACTCTTTATTTAATATCTTTTCATATTCAAAATATTTAATCTCCTTATTAACATATTTTTCCCTCAATCCGTCAATAAAATTTAATATCTTATCTTTATTTGTTTCACAAATCCTTATTGCCCGCTCACTTTTTTTTATCTCTTGTTTTAAGTTATTTATTCTGTTATTACTCATACTTATTATGTATGAAAAATACCTTATAAAACTATCTTTTAGATATTTTTTATACTTATTTTATATGATAAATTTTATATTATACTTAATATGTATGATATAATACTTATTTTATATGTTTAATATAATGAGAAGTCAGCATAATTTATTAAAACCTAATTAATACTTTAGTTACACAACAATTGGACAAAAAGAAAGAAGAATTTTAGATGCTTAACCTTGAAAATTTTTATTAATTTTTTAAATCACTTATTCCTAAAAGAAGGAACAGAAGTCCGATAAAAAAAACTCCCCAGAATATTCCCCCTTTAAGAGTTATCCATGCCGCATGTCTAAAATCCCATGAAATCCCAAGCCAGTTCCATTGCATTACTCCGGAATACCATGCTATTAGTATAGAGCCGATTACCAAAATTAATCCGATTAAAATCTCTGCCCATTTGTTCATTGTAAAATTTTTATGTTTTTGAGATTTAAAAATATAATTGTTCAAATATGTATATGTTTTAGGAATATCTTACTGATATGAAAATATTTATAAGCAATTAACTTATAAAAAAATAGAAATATTTTTTATTATGGAAAATACAGAAGATATTTTTGATCTGGATAAAAATGAACAAGTGAATTACGTATTTTCCATAGGTTCTAAAGATATTATTCTTTATAGTGTTCCTTGGAGTAAAGATACAAAACTTTGCGATGAGATTTCTGAGTTTATTGATTTTAGGGATGCTATGTATTTAGATGAACATAGGCAAATTTTTGGAGATATTTTTATTAGAAATGTTTCTGCATTTTATCTTCCAAAAGGAGAGAAAATTGTCTTGGAAAGGTTGGATAATTTATCTCTTTTTGGGCCCATGGAATTTGATTTTAATAGGAGAATACCTTCCTATTTAATCTATCTTGATAGACTAAAATTTTTCCATGAATTGAAGAAGTGTATAGTGGAAGACAAATATGGCAGTGTAACTAATAGTGTAAATGAAATATATCCTGTGGAAGAATTTATGGAAAATGTCCCTATAGCAGGTATTTTAAAAATTCTTTTTTCTGATTATCATAGGTATTTAATAAAGTAATTTTAACAGGAGATTTTTTCTAAACTTCAATTATATTTGAACTCTTAAAATGATTTAAATATGTGCTTTCCATATATTTTTTATGAGCAAAAAATATCTTATGTTTGATTTGGATGATGACAAGCTTAATTTGATTACAGATGTTTTATCCAACAAGACTTCAAAAAGGATTTTGGAGCATCTTGCAGATAAAGAGGCCTCTGAGACAGAAATGTCCAGAGATCTGAATCTTCCAGCCAATACTGTTAACTATAATATTAAGAAATTACTGGAAGCAGGATTAATTGAAAAATCCAAGGATTGGTTTTGGAGCGTAAAAGGGAAAAAAATTGTAAAATACAGGGTTGCGAACAGGAAAATAATTATTTCTCCAATAACTAAAAATACAAAAACTATTTTAAGTATTCTTGGAGCTGCAATTTTAACAGGCGCAGCAGCTTTGGTTGTTAGGTTATTAACTGGAAATATTTATACAGGAAGTGGAGATGATTTGGGTGTAAAATCTGTATCTTCAGATTACATAAGAGGTTTGGTAGAGAGTGCCCAAGAAGTTCCGAGAGTTTCAAATGAAATTATTAATAGTATGTCTAAAATGCCTGAAATATGGATATGGTTTTTGGCAGGAGGAATTTTTGCCTTAATTGTTTTTATGATATTAAACTGGAGGAAATTATAGTGAAAGGAGGTAATAAAGTGGAAGTTATAAGGAAATTCTCATAATTTTACAATGGTGGAAAATAGCGGAAAAATTATAGTTTTTGCAATTCTTTTGGTGGCAATTTTGGCTATAGGTGCTTACCTTTATGTAAATTCACCTCAAACAAGTAATATAATAAGTGTTAGAGGAAATTCAGAACTATCTGCTAAACCTGATTTGGTTTCGGTATATATTTCAATAGAAACACTGAATTCAAGCGCTGAGATTTCCAAAAATACAAATTCAGAAATATCTGAACAGGTTTTAAGAGAGTTGAGATATCTGGGGTTTGATGATTCAGAGATAGAAAGTGTTTCATTCAATATATATCCTGATTATTCTTGGGAAAATTATCAACAAAGATTAAAGGGATACAAAACAGTTAATCAAATAAAGGTTAAAACAAGTGACTTTGGTTTAACAGGTAAGATAGTTGACGCAGCTGTTGATTCAGGGGCTTTGATTCAGTATATAAACTTTGAATTTACCAAGGAAAAGGAAAATGAGCTGAAAGCCAAGGCGCTTGAAGAGGCAACCAAAGATGCAAAGATAAAAGCAGAAGCTGTTGCAAGAGGAGCCAATAAAAAACTTGGAAAATTAGTAAGCATCAACACTGACGAGTATTATTACAGGCCTTATGAGCTGTATGCTAAGAGTGTAGATGTTGCTTCAGATATGAATGCAGAAGAAGCCCGTAGAGCTTCTACACAAATAAATCCTCAAGAATTGAAAGTCTATGCAAATGTGCAAGCTTCATATCAGATAAAATAATTTTTAAAACTTTTTTATTTTTTTTACTTTTTATTCTGTTCTTTAAACCAAATCTTTATTAATGTATTAACTTTGAAATTTTAATGTTATCCGGAGAGCAAATTATAGAGATAAGAGAGCATTTAGAAAGATCTCAAAATCCTGTTTTCTTTTTTGATAATGATATTGATGGATTGATGAGCTTTATAATTTTAAGAAGATATATTGGAAGAGGAAAAGGTGTAGCCATAAAAAGCTTTCCTGAGTTGGATGCAAACTATTCACATAAGGTTGATGAATTTAATGCAGATTATGTTTTTATCCTTGATAAGCCGGTTGTTTCACAGGGTTTTATTGATGAAGTATACAGGAAGAATATCCCTATTATATGGATTGATCATCATGATGTAGGGAATAATGTGGCGAGGTCAGGTGAAAAAAACATTTCATATTACAATCCTGTGTTTTCAAAAGATAAGTCAAACGAACCGATAAGCTATATTTCCTATAAAATTTCCGGAAGAAAAGAAGATATGTGGTTGGCAATTGCCGGATGTTTGGGTGATAACTTTATGCCTGAATTTTTAGAAGACTTTGTAAAAGAGTATCCCGGGTTATGGAAAAAAGATATCCAGTCAGCATTTCAGGCTTTATATGAATCTGATTTTGGAAAAATAATCCAGATTTTGGCTTTTGCATTAAAAGATAGGACAAGCAATGTTGTTTATATGATAAATTTTCTTATTTCAGTCAAATCACCTAATGACATTTTATTTGAAAATGAAAAAAATTTTAAAATTATTTCAAGGTACAAACAAATTAATAAAACATATTTAAAACTTCTTGAAAAGGCCAAGAAAATAGCACGTTCATCAAGAAAGGTTATTTTTTTCCAATATAGCGGGGATTTAAGCATAAGCGCTGATTTGGCAAATGAATTGTCATATAGGTTCCCGGGCAAAATAATTATTGTAGCCTATGTTAAGGGAGGCACAGCAAATTTATCTGTAAGAGGCAGGATAGATGTAAGAAAAATCACACTGGATGCTATAAAAAATATTGAAGGTGCTACAGGTGGAGGCCATGAACATGCTACAGGCTGTAAAATTCCAGCAGGACAACTTCTAAAATTCAAGGAGTTTTTTGATAATGCTGTTTAAGAAGAGATAAAATAGAATTATCTATATGGAACTAAATTAATAGCTTCTTGCGAAATAAACTTCACATCCTGCTTTTTTTCCACAGTTAATACATTTCGATTCTTTTTTTATATTTGAATTAAAAGGAATACATCTTGTTGTGACACCCTGTGTTTTACTTTTTATTTCATCTTCACATTCTTCAGCTCCGCAGAATGGAGCAAGAACTATTTTTTTGTTTCTTATTTCTTTTATCAGCTCATTAAAATTTTTTACTTTTACTATGCTATTATCAAGAAATTTCTTTGCTTTTCCATACATATCTTCGTGCATTTCTTTTAATTCTGTATTTATCTTGTTTTCAATGTTTTGTATTTTCACTCCATATTTTTTTCCTGTATCCCTTCTGACTAAAATTACCTGATTTTTTTCCATATCTTTTGGCCCTATTTCAATTCTTACTGGTATACCTTTTAATTCCCATTCGTTATATTTGAATCCGGGAGTGTATTCCATACGATCGTCAAGTATCGGATTAAATGGTTTTAATTTCAAATCCAACTCCTTTGCTTTTTTCAGGATTTTTTCATTTTCTTTTTCAGATTTTAATATTGGTATTATTACGACTTTATTTTCAGAGAGAATTGGAGGTAGTATAAGTCCTTTATTGTCACTATGGGTCATTGCCAAAGCCCCTATAAGTCTTGTTGATAAACCCCAAGAATTCTGCCAAGGCATATGTTTTTTTTCATCTTTGCCTATAAAATTGATGTTAAAAGCTTTTGCAAATCCCTGACTTAATATATGGCTTGTGCCACACTGAAGAGCCTTTCCATCAGGCATAAATGCTTCTATCGTGTATGTTGTTTCAGCTCCTGCAAATTTTTCTTTATCTGTTTTCTTTCCGACCAAAACCGGTAAGGCAAGTATTTCCCTACATAATTTTTCATATAGCTTTATATAATTTATACTTTCTTTTTCACATTCATTTTTTGTTTCATAAACACAATGACCTTCCTGCCATAAAAATTCTCTGGACCTTATAAAAAGTTTTGTTGCTTCAGTTTCCCAGCGTACTATATTGCACCACTGGTTTATTTTTAGCGGTAAATCTTTGTATGATCTTATCCATTTGGAAAAGAAATCATATATAATTGTTTCAGATGTAGGTCTTATGGCAATTCTCTCTTCATTTCCTGTTTGTTCTCTATCTATCCACGCGACTTCTGGTTTAAAACCCTTGGCATGAGAAGCCTCTTTTTTGAAAAAAGATTCAGGAATAAATAAGGGAAAGTAGGCATTTTTAACTCCTGTCTTTTCAACTATATTTTTATTAAAATAATCCTGAATTACCTGCCATATATAATATCCTTTTGGTTTAATTACCATTGTGCCCTTTACAGCACCATATTCTGCCAGTCCGCCCTTTAAACAGATTTGTGAATACCATTCAGATATATCATTTTCTTTTTTTACAGATATTCCAATATCTTTTTTTTCCTCTGTCATTATAGGAATAGTTTTATATGATTATTAAAGATTTTCATTATATCAGGTTTGGATTTTACTCATTACGAGAATCATTATTTTAATTTGATATTTTTATTGTTAGGTTTGCTGCCTCAAAAATTTCATTTATTGTTTCGACAGCATAATTAGATTCCAATGCAAAGCCAAGATTTTCACTTCCTTGCAATTTGAAATTATTGATTCCTATTACCTTGCCTCTTTTATTTATTAAGGGGCCTCCTGAATTTCCCCTGTTAAGAGGAGTATCTACTTGTATGTAAGCTTGGATATTATTTGGACCTCCCCTATGCAACGCACTTATTATCCCTTCTGAAACCGAAAATGATAACCCGAGAGGATTGCCTATCGCAATTGCTTTTTCACCAACCTGTATTGTGGAGGAGTCATCAAATTCTAAAAAGTTATAGCTTGTTCCCGGAATTTTTATTAGGGCTATATCCATTGTTTCATTATATCCGATTAACTTTCCAGGAATCCATTTTTCATCTTCATATATTAAAATACGAATATACCTTCCTCTTGATAATACATGGGCATTTGTTACAACATATCCGTCTTGTGAGATTATAAATCCAGATCCTTGGGATACATCAGTGCCAACAGATACAACTCCGGGAATCACATTCTGGATTACAGAGGAAAAATCTGAAGATGTGTCTGCCTTTAGCTGGCTGATTTCTTCTGAGAGGTCTTTTTTTGTGGATAATAAACTGCTGGAAATTTCATTTATTTGAGCTTGTGTGTTTTGCTGGTTTTCATTTATTTTATCTTCAAGAATTTTTTGAGTATTCTTTATATCATTTATATCTGTTTTTAACTCATTCTTTATAGTTATAAGTGTGAAAGAAAGATAAATTATGGAGGCTATTAACAGTATTTTAATTACAAAAACAATACTAAATCCAGCAATAATATGTTTCTTTTGCATCGATAAAAAGATTAAATTTAGTTAATAAATTTAATGTATGGCATCTTTTTTCTATTCTTTTGCGTTTTTTATTCTTATTTTTATTATTTTATCTGGTTGTGTAAGTATACTAGGCTTATTTATATAGTCTAGTGTGTCCGGATAATCTTTGTTTGGAAATGCATCTGAAATCATTTTGATTCTTCTGATAAGTGCTCCGGGTTTTTCTTTTGTTCCTATACCTAATATCAAAATATTCGGGTATTTTCTCCATTTTATTTTTTTCCTATTAAGGTATTTTATTTTTTTCTTTATAGGGTTTTTATTTATACCTAACAATTTTTGTGAATAGCAGGTTAATTTTAACCTTTTTTCCAGATAATCTCTTGTTTCTATTACGCTTTTCGGTTTTTTTTCCAGAAGACTTGGGTTTTTAATATAAGATATTTTTTCTTTATCATAAATCTCTAATTTGTTTTTTATATAATTCCATTCGTTTCCGAAAATTGTTATTGCATTTGAAAGTATTTTTACGGCTTTTTCTTTGCTACCTAAGTATTTTGATAGATTTTCATATATCAAACTCATTTTATTTAGGCCATTCATATAAACTTCAGGATTTTTTGCTGTTTTTCTTTCTGGAATTCCTATTTTTTTAAAGAATTCTCTTTTTGGGTTTAAGACCACATTTCTATCAAGTGTGGCTAATATAGGCCTTTTCGTCAGTTCTTTTACAGCATCTGCACCAATTTCAAGGAAGAAATAATAACTATCCTTTAGTGTATAGGTATCAGGTACATAATTATTCCTTCTAATTTTATTAAATATTAAATCATCCAACCCAAGACTTTTTGCAAATGTTTTTCTTTCATTTAAAACACTTTCTTCTAAATTTGTTTTCCGTTTATTCTTACTTACTAAATAATTTTCTGTCCAAATTCTTGATATTTCTGATTGGCACGTGTTAGCATATTTAGCAGCTTCCTGTTGACTCAACCCTAAAGTATAAGCCTCAAGAGCCTTTCTATAATTCTCTTGGTTCCTTCTTTTAGCACCAAATCCCTCTCTTCTTAAATAAACGCGTATGGTCTGGGTTGATACATTTAATTCTTTTGCTATTTCATCATAACTAGAACCATTTTTATGAAGCTCAACAATTCTTTTGATTTTGTCTTCTTCCATTTACTTTTTTATCTAAGAAGTTTTAAATTAATTATTGTAAGATAGTATATGAAAGCTTATTTAGTAGACCTAGGAGGATTTGAACCCCCATCTTTCGGTTTCTTCTTTAATTCAACCGAAGCCGACTGCTCTATCCAGGTTGAGCTATAGGTCTATATAGTGTTGGTTTATTATTAGATGATTTGATTATATTTAAAAACTTGTTTTTGGTTTTTTATCTAATGGATAGTGTTAATAAAAAATTTTGGGTTGCTACCTTTACTTTGACAGGCACTGTTATTGGTGCCGGAATTCTCGGGCTTCCATATGTTTTCTCTAGATCAGGATTTATTATTGGAATTTTCTGGATTATCTTCTTAAGTGCTATTATTATTTTAACTAAGCTTTATCTTGGAGAGGTTGTTTTAAGAACTAAGGGCGTTCATCAGATGACAGGTTATGCTGAAAAATACCTTGGTAAATGGGGGAAAATTGTCATGTTGCTGGAAATGACAATTAGTATTTATCTGGCTCTTCTTGCCTATCTTATAGGTGAGGGACAGAGTCTGTCACAATTATTCACAGGAGGGCAAGAGTATTCAGTTTATTTTGCACTCGGTTTTTGGTTTATCATGACTTTGCTTTTGAAAGAAGGGCTTAAAGGGATGAAAAAAGTAGAGAGTTGGGGAGTATTGGCTATTATTTTAATTATTTTTGGAATGACAATATATTATTTTCCTGGTATAAATTATGGAAATATATCTTATTTTGATTATGGAAATTTTTTTCTCCCATTTGGGGTTGTGCTTTTTGCACTTTTTGGTTTTTCAGCTATTCCTGAAATAAAAAGAGAGCTTGGCAAAGATGTTAGATTAATGAAAAAAACAATTTTTACAGGGGCCATGATTCCTGCGATTCTTTATATTATATTTGGGTTTATTTTCATTAACATTTTTGGAAAGGATGTTCCGGAGATTGCAACTCTTGCGTTTGGAAATTTCGTTGTTGTTTTGGGTGTTTTTACTATGCTTACAAGCTATTTTGTTTTAAGTTTTGTAATGAGGGACATGTTGGTTTATGATTTAAAAATTGGTAAAATTCCTACGTTTGTCTTTGTTTCTTTACTTCCTTTAATCTTATACTTAATTCTTTTTTATTTTAATCTTTTAGGTTTTGTTTCTGTTCTTGGGATTGGAGGAATATTTTCCGCAACACTAACAAGTATTTTAGTTCTTATTATGAATAAACAAGCAAAAAAATTTGGGAATAGAAGGCCTGAGTATTCAATACCAATAAGCTGGTTTATAATTATTTTGATAAGCCTTGTTTTTATTATTGGGACAATTGTGGAGCTGTTTTTTTAGAATTTTATTTTAGTAACTCTTTAAGACATTCACTTGCAATTTTATAATCAGCTCTACGATTTGATTGTTTCATAATTTCTCCCATCAGGAAATTAAATGCATTTTGTTCCCCTTTTTTGTAATCTTCAACAGCTTTTTTATTTTGTTTTATTACTACTTCGCATAATTTTTTTAATTCAGTTTTATCTGTAATTCTTTCATGGCTTCTAAGTTCTGGTTTTATTGAATAAGATTTTGGGATAAAACCATTAAGAATTTGTTTAGCCTTTAATTCTGTCAGGGTTTTCTTTTCAACAGCTTTTATTAGTTCAGCAATATGTTCTGCTTTTATATCAACATTTTCCAATGAGGTTTTATTGTAATTTAATATCCTTAATAGTTCTATTGTTATCCAAGATATGTGCTTTTTTACTTCAATATACTCTGATAGTTGTTCTACTAATTCAACCAATTCAATATTCTTAGTGAGTATTATCGCATCTTTTTCAGATATTTTATGTTTTTTTATTAATTTTTTTAGTTTTTCTTGCGGGGTTTCCGGCAGGTTTTCCTGTATCGTTTTTATATCCTCTTCCTTAATTTTTATAACTGGGAGATCAGGGTCTGAAATAAATCTGTAATCTGCCTGTGTTTCTTTTTCACGCATTGGTTCAGTAATTCCTTTTTGTGAATTCCAACGTCTTGTTTCCTGTTTTTTTGGATATTCTTTTTTATGGCGTTTTAGTTCATATTCTATGGCTTTTCCTATTTCAAAAAGAGAGTTAACGTTTTTTATTTCTGTTCTCTCACTCTTTCCATAGATATTTACATTAACATCTGCTTTTATACCTGCTTTTTTATCCAAGGCTTTTATGTATGACAAAGTCAGTATAACCTGTTTTAGCCACGAGATTGTTTGTTCTGCTGAACTGAAATCAGGTTCTGTAACTATTTCTATTAAAGGTGCACCGGATCTGTTATAATCTATTTCCCCTGTTTCCGGGTTCCATGAAGCAGGATCCTCTTCTAAATGTAATTCCTTGATTCTTATCCCTAAGAATTTTCCAGATTCAGCTACCGGAATTGCATATGTGCCTGAAAGCGTATTTTGATACCCTTTTGGCAAATCAGGCCAGTTATAGTGCTTTCTTTGCCATACCAATTTTTTTTTGTTTTCTTTGTTTTTTTCATCAATTATATTTATTTTAGAATTCAACATTAATCCTATCTCTATACATTTTTTTATTGCTTCCTTATTTGGAAGCATTGGTTTGCTTCCTGGTTGGCCTGTACATATAGGACATATGTTTATATTTGGGATTCTTTCATCATGGTTGTTCCTGCACTTACAAAATAACTTTTCTCCAGTATCTAAATAACCATGTATTTCCAACCCTATTTTTTCCATTTTATTGTCAATTTTATTAATAATCTTCTGTTTTTAACTTTATTAATTTATTCCTTTACGATTCCTTAGTGGTTAAAGCTGGCAATAGAACATAAAATATAAATACTACATTAACATTACTTTTTATGCATCTTAAACTTGAAAAGTACGCTATCTTATGGATAAAATTATTAAGGAAAAAATCAGTGCAGACCATCTATTGTATGTAAGTTTGAAATATACCAAGACTTCTGAAGTAATTATGAACCTTATTTTAAGATGGACAGTAATGATAGATTATGCTTTTGAAAGTCTTTTACAACATGCCAAAAAGAAAAAGATAATTAAATTCATTCCATCTTCTCCTAAACCAAAATTAGATTTAATCAGGGAAACGTTCAAGAAGGAAAAAATTGTTATTGATGTCTTGGATTTGTATGAAATGTTCAGAAAAATTGATCATCTCCATAAAGAAGCTGAAGGAGAATTTAGGAAAAATGTTGCCCTGAGAGTTCATTATAAAGGAGAGATAATCAGGATAAATCTTGATAAACTTAAGGAATACTCATTAATCTTAGAAAAGTTTATAAATTATCTTAAACAATTTCTTTCGTCGTAATCTCGTATGAGATAACTTAGGTGATAACTTTAAAATGTCAAGATTTATTTTGATAACATCTGGAAAGGGTGGTGTGGGAAAAACTACAACTGCTGTTAATCTTGCAACTGCAATGAGCTATTTTGATGAAGATGTAACTTTAGTTGATGTGAATTTAACGACACCAAATGTTGGGTTACATCTTGGAGCGCCAGTAGTCCCTGTGACATTGAATCATGTTTTATCTGGCAAAGCTGATTTAGTAGATGCTATTTATGAGCATGATTCAGGAACTAAAGTTATTCCCTCTTCTATTTCATTAAGAGAATTGAAACAGTTAGAAGGGAAAGACTTAGTTAATGTTTCCAAGGATCTAAGAAAGATATCTGATAATGTGATACTTGATTCTGCTGCCGGGCTTGGTTCTGAAACTTTAAATGCAATGTCAATTGCTGATGATATTATTATTGTTACAAATCCTGAAATGCCTGCTGTTACAGATGCCTTGAAGACAGCAAAGGTGGCTGAAAATATGGGCAAGAACATCTTTGGAGTTATTGTTACAAGAGTGAGAGGAAATAAAAATGAAATGTCAATTCAAAACATTAAAGAGATGCTTGAATTGCCTATTCTTGGAATTGTTCCTGAAGATCCTAAAATTCAGGAATCTTTGGCAATGAGGAATGCTGTGGTAATGACTCATCCAAAATCAAAATCTGCTAAAAGTTATAGGGTAATAGCAGGAAAAATTCTTGGAAAAGAAGTTAAGGATAGTAGTAGTTTAATGGAAAGAATCCTTATTAATTTAGGAATAAAGTAATAATTTTATTATTGTACCTTTGTTCCGGGCCCTATGTTTTTTTCAGGAGAGATAAGGACTATTTTTTTATGATCTTCGCTGACTGCTGCTAATAACATTCCTTCTGATTTAATTCCCCTTATTACTCTTGGAGCCAAATTAGTAAAAACTATAATTTGTTTCCCTTTTAACTCATCTTTTGAATAACATTCCTTTATTCCTGCACAAATAGTTCTTTTACCTAATTCTCCCAGGTCTACAGATAATTTATATATTTTATCAGTTCCTTCTATATCTTCTGCTTTTAGTATCTGTCCAACTCTTAAATCGATTTTTTCCCATTCATTAAAATTTATTTGTGACATTGTAATCACTCCTGTGATTTTTTCTGATTTATCACTATCTTGTATTTTATTAACTTTTTCTTCTTTAACTTCTATTTTTTGAAATAATATTGGAGCTTTTTTTATCTTGTTTAGTTTAAGAGGGGTTTTAATTTCTTTATATGATATTTTAAAGTTAAATACCTTTGAGATTTTTTCAGATGTTTCTGGTATAAAAGGACTAAGAAGAATTGCAATTGACTTTATGCTGTCAGATAATTCATATAAAATTTCTTGTCTGTTTTTTGTTTTTTCTTCCCATGGTTTTTTAGTTTGAATGTACTCGTTACACACATCAACGAATGAAAATATCTCTCCTAAAACAAGGTCTAATTCATAATTATCAAAATATTTTTCTATTTTTTTGACATTTAATTTTTTAGCTAATTTGTTACCTGTTTTTTTCAAACCATAAGTTTCGGCTAAAGCTGAAACTCTACTTACCAAATTACCAAGTTTGTTTGCAAGTTCGCTGTTATTTCTTTCGATTAGCGCCTGACTTGAGAAATCTCCGTCATTCCCAAAATTTGTTTCCCTGAATAAAAAATATCTTGCTGAGTCAACTCCTGCTATAGATACTAACCCATCAACATTTATTACCTTTCCTCCAGATTTTGAGATTTTTTCTTTATCAAAAGTCCACCATCCATGGGCAAACACTGTTTTTGGAGGTTTTATTCCAGCTGAGATCAGAATTGCTGGCCAGATTACGCTATGAAACCATAAAATATCCTTTCCAACTATATGTATGTCTGCCGGCCAATACTTATTAAACTTTTTTTTATCTTTTCCGTATTCTATTCCTGTTAAATAGTTTGTAAGTGCATCAAACCAGACATATGTTATATGGTTTTTATCAAATGGAATTTCAATTCCCCATTTGAAGCTTGTTCTTGAGATGCTAAGGTCATTCAAACCATTTTTTACCCTGTTTATTACCTCTTGTCTTCTAAATTTTGGAAGTATAAAATCAGGATTTTTTTCATATAATTCAAGAAGTTCTTTTTGGTATTTGCTTAGTTTGAAAAAATAAGATTTTTCTTTTAATAATTCTAAAGGTTTTTTATGAATCGGGCAGAGTTTGTTTTGAACATCTTTTTCCAAATAGTATGATTCACATTCTGTACAATATAACCCTTCATACTCTCCAAGATATATATCGCCTTTTTTATACACTTTTTTTAGTATTTCCTGCACTACTTTTTTATGGTCAGGATCTGTTGTTCTTATAAATTTTGTGTATTCAATATTTAGTTTTTTCCAGGCATCTTTGAATTTTGGAATAAGCTCATCAACAAATTCTTTCGGTTTTTTTCCATGTTTTTGTGCAGTTTGTTCTATTTTTTTCCCATGTTCATCTGTTCCTGTAAGAAAAAATACTTCATTCCCTAATAGTTTATGCCATCTGGCTAATATATCTGCCGCTATAGTTGTATATGCATGACCAATGTGAGGTATATCATTAGGATAATATATTGGTGTTGTTACATAAAACCTTGTATTTGATTTATTTGTCATGGAATCTTGAATTAAAATTAATTAATAAAGGTTTTTAATTAATATTTTTTGTGTCCTGATTTATGAACTTAACGAATTTTCTTTTTAGTATTTTTTGCGTTATGTTTATTAATCTAGAAATCAATGTGTTTTTTATTATGGTGATAGGAAGAAAAACTTTTCTTTTAATAAATCTCTTTTTTGTATTTATTTTTATTCAGAGTATGGGTTATGCTGGTGCCCAAAATTACATTTATGGCGATATTTATATTAATAGCTATGGTGAAGTAGATTTTAATATTGACATGAATGTGGAAGATATTTTTAATAAAACAAGCCAAGAGTTTACAACTAAAATAGGAAGTAATTGGGAATTTAAACTTGATAAATCTATTGAGCTTGGTAACTTTAGCCAGATTATCTTAAATATATGTCTCCCGGAAAATTTAGATTATATAGAAAAAATTAATACCGATATTTTATACAGGATTGATATTTCTAACAAAGTTTGTATTGGATTTATTGATTCTAATAAACCATTAAATATTTCAATTAAATATAAGCTGAATTCTTTGTCCGACTTTTTTAGTAATTATTTGTTTTTTATTATCTTAATTTTTGTTATGGTATTTTTTATTATCTTTTTATTATTCTTTTTTGTAAGAAAAAAAAGGAATAAATTTTCAGATATTAAATATTTGGTTAATGAAAATGAAATGAAGATTTTGGACTTATTAACTAAAGGAGATATGAGGCAAAAAGAAATCAGGAAAAAACTTGGGTTTCCAAAGGCTTCATTTTCAAGATACTTGTATAATCTTGAGAAAAAGCATTTAATCAAGCGGAGGGGAGAAGGAAAAAATAAAATTGTAATGCTAAAATAAAAAAAGATTGGTTCCATTTAGTTCCAGATAACTTATATATATTTTGTTTTATACCATAAAACAAATAAAGCCGGGAGGTTATCAAATGGCAAATGAAAAATAAAATGAAAAATAGAAAAAATCAACAAAGATTAGGAAATAAAACATTGTTTATTTTCCTGACTATAATTTTAGTTATGTCTTTATGGGGTGTTGGTGTTTTCGCTGAAGAAGTCGATTCTAATATAGGATCTAATACACGCTCGTTTAAATTAGTTGAACTTTCTTTAGATCCTGAAAAACAAAAAGCTAGTCTTATGGAGGAAGTATTTTTTACAATAATAGTTAAAGATACAAGGGAAACTAAAGATTTGCTGCCTAAGACTTATTTTTTGTCTTTTAGCACCGCATACCCTGAAACATCTATAAGGTTAGACGGAAATCAAGAAGTAACTTTGAATCACCGAGGCGATTATAAAAAAGTTGGACTTATTGTCAGATCTAAAAAAATAGGGACAAATCCATTTAAGGTTGTGGTTAAGGATCTGGAAGAGAATTTGGTCGATGTAGTTCAAGGAAGTCTTTTTGTTGTTGAAGGTGAAGAAGAAATTCCTTCACGTAGTTATAGTGATGGTAATGAAATAATATCTGATAAGGAAATAAAAAAGGAAATAAAATCAGGTTTTTCGTCATATATAGATAATGAAGAAGAAATTCTAGACTCTTCTTATTTTATTGGAGAGGGTTTTGTTTTAAGCGAGGATGAAACAGAAGGGAGTGCAATAAGACTCCATATTTTAAAATCAGATAATGAGGTAAAAGGAAAATTTTATACAGATAAGGGAGTATTCTTTATTAAAGGAAACATTAATGAAGAAGATAAAACACTTGGCTTTAAAGTTTTTGACAAAGATGAATCTGAAAAAGCTAAATTTTCCGGTTCTATGAAATTTTATGGAAACTTTCTTCTTTTGCGAGGAAAGGTTACTGAATCAAATGGAGAAAATGTGTGGAATTTAATAGCATTTTCACAAAATAAAAATGTTATCAAACCGATAATTGTTGATAAAGGAGATTTTGTTAAAAGCTCTGTAAAAATCAATGAAGTTGTTTCATTCGAAAAAAATATATCTAAAAAATTTAACAATAATGTAGAAGAGATTGAAACTAATCTTGAAACAGAATATATCCAGCCTGTACAGGTTTATGAGAAAAAAATTCTTTGGATTTTTCCTACAGGTAAGAAAGTTCTTGAAGTAAAGACTTTTTTTGATGACGGATCTCAAAAAATAGTGCGTATTGAGGAGTATAGTGATAAGAAAATAGGGAAATACAATGTCGAGGTTGGAAGTCTTGATGATACTTCTAATATAGAGCTAAAGGTTAAATTGGCAGAATAAACTACTTATTTTTAATTTTTTATTTTTTTCTTTATTTTTACCATGAACCATTTTTATTATTCTTTTTTATTTTAAAATAATGAATCATTAAAAAATAAAATCGGGATGAATGTTTCTCACAATTTAATAAGGTTTTTAAACTTTGCAATACTAATTATTTTTATGTTTAGAGAAACATGTCCTAAATGTGAAAAGAAATTTAATAAAAAATATAGCTATTGCCCTTATTGTGGCTTTGACAGGAAAGCCAAAAAAGAGGCTGAAGATTATGGGTTTTTGGGAAAAAAAGATTTGAATGAATCTGACATGAATTTACCATTTGGATTTAAAATACTACTGAAACCATTAATAAAAGAGTTGAATAAACAGATGGCTGAATTGGATAAAGAGATGAGGAGAGAAGAAAATGAATTAAAAAAGTCAAAAAATACAATGAAATTTACTAATTTTAGCGTTCATATAGGCATTCCCGGACAAAAACCTGTTAAGATGGCTGGTTCTATACCTCTAATAAACTTAAATAATTCTAAAAAATCAGGAAACATTTCATTAGTTTTGCCTAAACTTGATAAGGATTCATTATTAAAGGCAAAAGATTTCCCAAGAGAGGAGCCTGAAACTATTGTAAGAAGGTTGTCAGACAAAATAGTTTATGAAATTTCCCTTCCCGGAGTTTCCTCAATTGATGACATTAATATTACAAAATTAGAAGATAGTATTGAAATAAAAGCAATATCCAAGAAAACAGTTTATCTTAAAACTATTGATATTTCCCTACCATTAATAAACTATTATTTTTCTGACGAAAAATTGGTTCTTGAGTTGGATCTGAGATAATTACCTATATTTTATTTTACAAAAGCCTTATAAATAATTGTCCTTTATGTTTTTATTGTATTTAGAAATTTAATGAGCCTGTAGCTCAGCCAGGTAGAGCACTGCTCTGATAACTTAAAGAAAATCAAAATTTGGATGAAAAAATTGTCAGAGAGGCAGGGGTCCGCAGTTCAAATCTGCGCAGGCTCATTTTTTCAAACAGAATAATTTAATTTTTTTACAGAATTATAACTTAACTATCAAATTTATAGGTCTTTGAACTTTATCCTTAATTTTTTATCTTTGGCTTTCTTCTAAATTAGGAACTTATTTAATTAAATATAAAGGATTACTTCTCATAAAATATGTTCTCTTTAATTTTAGGAAGTTTTAAAAACCAATTTTAACCTTATTTATTAAAATGGCAAAAGGATTATATTATTACATAAAACAGCAATGGAAATCTCCAGATGTAAAAACTCTTAGAGAGAGAATGGTTGAATGGAGAAAGTCCAATAGTGTTGTTAAGGTTGAAAAACCATTAAGATTAGATAGAGCCAGAGCTTTGGGTTATAAAGCAAAAAAAGGGTTTATTGTTGCAAGGGTCAGATTAAAAAGAGGAGGGCATAAAAGGCCAAGGCCTAAGAAAGGCAGAAAAGTTGGGAATCTGAGTGTAAGGAAAAATTTATCTTTAAGTTATCAGGCTATAGCAGAGCAGAGAGCTGCAAAGAAATTTAAGAACTTGGAAGTGCTTAATTCTTATTGGGTTGGAAAAGATGGAACACATTACTTTTATGAAGTAATTTTAGCTGACCCAGATATGCCTGAGATAAAATCTGATAGAACAATAAACTGGATATCTAACAGGAAAAATAGAAACAGGGTTTTTAGAGGATTAACTTCTTCTGGAAAAAAAGCGAGAAGTTTGTAGCTAAATTCTAAACTTTTAAATATTGTCTTTACTATTTAACATTATGAAATATTCTGAGTTGTGTGAGGTGTATGAAAAATTAGGCAGGACTACAAAAAGACTTGAGAAAATTAATATACTTTCCGAATTTTTGAAAAAACTTGCTAAAAGTAAATTAGACAATCAGGTAATTTATTTTCTTAGAGGAAGAGTATTGCCGGATTATGATGCAAGAGAGTTTGGCATTTCAAATCAGTTGGTTATTAAGGTAATTTCAAAAGCATCCGGGATTTCTGTTGACCATGTTGTTAAAGAATTTAATAAAATAGGAGATTTAGGAGAAGTGGCTGAAAAACTCATAAGCAGAAAAAAACAGAGTATTTTATATCATTCGACACTAAGTGTAGAGAAGGTTTTTGGTAACTTAAGAAAAATATTTGAACTGACAGGAAAAGGAAGTGTTGATAAAAAAATTAGTCTTGTTACTGATCTCCTTGTAAATGCTACCGCTCTTGAAGCCAAGTATATTACAAGAACGCTTTTAAATGATTTAAGAATTGGTGTACAAGACAGTACTTTAAGAGAGGCAATTTCAGAAGCATTTTTTCCCGGTGATAGGAAAGAAAGAAAAGAAATATTGGATAAAATTGAAGAGGTTTATGATCTGACGAATGATTTTGCTCTTGTTTTTGAGGCAGCCATAAAAGGTGAGAAGGCATTTGATGAAATAGAGATAACTCCAGGAAAAGCAATGAATGTCATGCTTCCTGTTAAAGTCAGTGATATTTCAGAGGCTTTTAGAATATGCGGGAAACCTGCAGCTATTGAGCATAAATATGATGGATTCAGAGTTGTCATTTCTAAAAATAAAAACAATGAGATTAAATTATTTACTCGGAGACTGGAAGATGTCACAGCGCAATTTCCTGACATTATTGAAGTGATTAAAAAAAACATTAAAGGCGAGAGTTTCATAATTGATAGTGAGGTTGTGGGTTATGATCCAAAAACTAAAAAATATAAGCCCTTTGAGTCTATAAGCCAGAGAATTAAAAGAAAATACCATATTGACACCTTAATAAAAGAATTGCCTGTTGAAATTAATGCTTTTGATCTTATTTATTATAATGGAAAAAGTCTTGTCAATATGCCTTTTATTGAAAGAAGAAAACTTCTTGAAAAAATAGTTCAAGAAGATAAATTAAAAATAAGGCTTGCTTATCAGATTATCACTAGTGATGAAAAGAAGGCTCTTGACTTTTATAAAGGTGCTTTAAAAATTGGTGAAGAAGGTATTATGGTGAAAAAACTTGATGCTACATATAAACCTGGCAGGAGAGTTGGGCATATGGTTAAGATGAAACCAGAGTCAAGAGATTTTGATTTAGTTATTACCGGAGCAATGTATGGTACCGGAAAAAGAGCCGGGTGGTTTACGAGTTATATTGTTTCTTGCAGAGCTGAAGAAAAAGACCATGAAGGAAAATTTTTAGATGTTGGCATGGTTTCTTCAGGCTTAAAGGAAAAAGAATCAGAAGGAACAACTTACGAGGAAATGACTAAAATTTTGAAGCCATTAATAGTTGAAGAAAAAGGCCGTATTGTAAAAGTAAAACCTAAAGTTGTTGTTTCAGTAACTTATCAAAATATACAAAAGTCTCCAACATACAGCTCTGGATATGCAATGAGATTTCCGAGAATAACTGCTTATAGGCCTGACAGAAATATAAAAGATATAGCTAATTTGAAAGATATTAAGAAAATGGTTGGCAAGAAAAATTGATTTCTTATCTTTTTATTTGCATTATATTGCTTTTTACTTCTAATTTATAGTGAATAAAATTATCTTTTTGAAAATATAAATATTTATAAATATGTCACTTTAAAGTGATAAGTGAAAATGAGAAAGAAGATTATTTTAGCAATTTTTAGTTTAATGGTTTTATCTTTTTTATTATTTCTTAGTCTTGGAAGTTTTAGCTCTGCTTCTGTTCAACCTTCCAACTTTAATGGACTTCCATCTGGTTTCACACCGAAAGTAGGATATTATCATGGGTTTTTAGGAGGAAGAATTTCTTTATGGGATGCTGAAGGAAATATTTATCAGTCAGCTGATGGAATTAATTTTAACAAGATAACTAGAGAAAGCCTATCAAAACAAGGATTGCCTTTGGAGTTTAAACCAACCCTTGGATATTACCATAATCTGACAAATTCAGATGGACAGGTTGTTTTATGGAATGTTTTTGGAGCATCTTATCAAACAAAATCCGGAAAAGGAAGTAAATGGTTGCCTGCAAGTTATAATGATACTCGTGGGCTTCCAATAGGATTTAAACCTGTAGCATCAAGATATAGTCCCCTATCAAAAAGTGAAGAAGGAAATTTGAATCTATGGGATTTGAGTGGAAATCAGTATCGTAGAACAGACGTTTTAGCGAGCTGGGTTAGAGTTAATGCTTCAAATGTTTTCCCTCAAAATATTCCTCCTTTATTCAGTTATTATTTTAATAATAAAGGTGTTATAATCCTTGACACTTTACAAGGATCGAATTATAGATGGTATAATGTGAAAGGAAATTTAGTGGTATATAAATCAAATCCTCCTTCAGGAGATGGAGTTCCTCCTGAAAAAATAAATGTTACAGGATTGCCTTCTGGAATTCCTACTTTAGGATATGCAGATTACATAAGAAATAAAGTTGTTGTATGGTATGGTAATGATGCATATGAATCTTCTAACGGAGTTGATTTTGTGAAAGTTAATATAGGAAATGTTTTATGTTCTTCAAATCTCCAGTGTGATGATTTCAATGAAAGAACATATGATGAATGTATAAATCCCGGAACCCAAAATAGTTATTGTAGGCATACTGAAATAAGTTGTTTGGCTGATGTTGAATGTGGTTATACTGGATATATTGGTGAAGAGTATTGTAGCCAAAATACTAATCTTTATCGTGATTATCAATCTTCAGTATGTGTTGATGCAGGAAGTATAAATAGTTATTGTTCTGTTAATATCTCTTCAAGATTAGTTGAAGAGTGTATCTATGGTTGTTCAAATAATAGTTGCAATTCTCCAATACAATGCATAGACATTGATGGAGGAATAAACTATTATTTAAGGGGAAATACCTCTAAAGGAAATGTGACATATAATGACTATTGCACAAACAGTTCAAATATATTGGAGTTTTATTGTAGCAATAACACAATTCAAAATATACAATATTCATGTGCAAATGGCTGCTTTCAAGGAACATGTTTACCATCTCCAACACAATGCACACAGGATAATCAGTGTGGTAGTGTTGTATCTCAATTAACATGTGAAGGAAATGATGTCCATAATGTAACTCAATATCCGGTATGTAACAATGGAGTTTGTGGATCAAGAACATTTGATTTTTTTGTTCAGTATTGTCCATTTGGGTGTTCTCAAGGAACATGTTTACCATCTCCAACACAATGCACACAGGATAATCAGTGTGGTAGTGTTGTATCTCAATTAACATGTGAAGGAAATGATGTCCATAATGTAACTCAATATCCGGTATGTAACAAT
>JAWCQN010000011.1:0-20515 GCA_038869755.1 Candidatus Pacearchaeota archaeon
GTTGTTAATATGAAATGGTTGTGGAACTTGAGGGTTGATAAGGGATACTTCCCTTATGGAGGTTGTTAATATGAAATGGTTGCTGGACTCTAAGAACCCGCTGGAGGTTGTTAATATGAAATGGTTGTGGAACTTGAGGGTTGATAAGGGATACTTCCCTTATGGAGGTTGTTAATATGAAATGGTTGCTGGACTCTAAGAACCCGCTGGAGGTTGTTAGATGACTTCAAATAGGGATTTAAGGCAATTCCAGAAAGAAGGGGCTATTGATGACGCATTTGCAAAACTTGTTTCAGGTGGCAAAGTAGGATTTAAGACAATTCTTGAAAAAAGAGAGTCGATTTATTGTCCAAATAATGCCTGTAAAAGAGAGTTGGAGCCTCATCAAAAATTTTGTCCTTCCTGTGGCACAAATATCGAAAAAAAACCAAAGGCTTTTATCTGTACAAAATGTTATAACATAATTAATTTAGGAGATAAATTCTGTGGTTCATGCGGAACTCCTGTAGAACAGGGGTAAATTATTTTATTGAATGGTTTAAGAATCACTTCACAAAATAATCTTTTATTCCAAATAAAGGTTTTCTTAATAACATTTCTCTTCCATATGAAAGATCTTTTACATGGCCGGTAAAAAAGTTTTTGGTATAATGCCCTATTAAATCCTGCTTAAATTTATAGTTTGAACATTCAATCATGTAAGTTTCAGGGTCGAAAACTCCTATACTTTCAATATCCAACTCATTGAAAGCAAAATCTTGAAGCCAGTAAAATACAGATTGTGTAACATTATCTCTTGCTTCTCCAGAGCAGAATATATCATCATATATTAAATGCCCTCCATTTTCAAGCCTCATAAAGTATTGGGGAGTTATTGGAAGCTCATTAAACAGGTTTTCAGGAGCTATATTAAAAGCCGGTTTGTCTAGCTCTCCAACCATCCAAAATAATGGCGTTTTAATATTGTTTAAATTTTCTATTTTATATGTTCCACATGCAGGAGATTGTATTATAGATGCCTTTATGTTATATTTTGAAAAATCAAATTGCTTTTCTTGTTTTTTTTCCGAAGAATAATCATTAACAAATGCTCCTGACATTCCTGCAACAGTATATCCACCAAGAGAGTGTCCTAATAATCCTATTTTGCTCATATCTATGGTATTTCTTAGTCTGAAATCATACTTGTTAACACTTTCGACACATTTCATAGAGGTATATGCTTCTTCCAGTCTGTATTTTAAACCCCATGTAACAAAATTGCTGATTTCGTCACTTAAAATTCCATTAAATGCATCATTTAATAAATAAAAAGAAAATTCAATAGGTGTTAAATTTGCAAATTCAGGATAATCATTTAGTTCAGACATTAGATTTCTAAGATGATTAATAGCTTCGCTAAAATCAATAATTCCTGAAATATCAATGCCAGCCATATCCGAAATACTATCAATTAAAAGCCTGTCTCCTAAGTGGTTTGGAGAGGCAACAATATAACCATTAGTTGCAAGTCTTTTTGCCAAATCAACATGCCCTATAGGGTATGAACCAAAACCATGAGACATAAATATCAATGGAAGAGGAGTATGAAATTTTGATAAATCATCAGGACTCCAGATAACTGTTTTTATCGGATATTCTCCCAAAATTCCAGAATGAGGATAATAAAACGAGTCTTTTCTTACACTATCTTCAATACCATTTCTTTTACATCTGCTATTTAATAAAAGTGCAGGCAAACTTATTTTTTTAATAAATTCCCTTCTATTAAATTCCTTCATTAATTTACCTAAAATTCATGATTTAATAATAAATTTATCGGATAAAATATATATTATATTATCTTTCTTTCTCCAAATTGGTATGGGATTAAGGATATTAAAATTATTGAATTTAATGGTTTTAAACATAGCATAGTCAGATTTATCCAAAAAAGATTTTTTCGACAGATCTATTAGGTAAATTTATTAATCAATCTATACTAAAATTATTATGAAAGAGTCAATAGTTGAATTACTTGCAAAAGATACCAATATTAAGAAAGAAGAGATTGAAAAGCTGTTGGAAATACCTCCAATTCAAGATATGGGAGATTACGCCTTTCCATGTTTTTCTTTATCTAAAAAATTCAAAAAAAACCCAAATGAAATATCCTTGGATTTGGCAATGAAACTGACTAAACAGCTGGAGAAGTATAAAGAAATAGAAAAAATTGAAAATATAGGCGGTTATGTTAATTTTTTTATAAATAAAAAAACATTTACGAAGAAGATTTTATCTCAAGCGCTGGTAGATGAATTTGGAACTGCTAAAGAAAACAATAAAATTTTAATTGAACATACAAGTGTAAATCCAAATGCTTCTCCACATGTTGGAAGGGCAAGAAATGCCATTATAGGTGACTCCATAGTAAGAATTTTGAGATTTATGGGAAATAAAGTTGAAACCCATTACTATGTAAATGATGTTTCGAAACAGGTTGCAATGCTGGCTTTAGTGTATAAAAAAGGACAGACATTTGATGATATGCTGAAAAATTATGTAGAGATTTCAAAAAAAATTGAAAAAAATCCTGAATTAGAAAAAAAAGCCCTTGATTTGCTGGAAAAATTTGAGAAAGAAGAAGGAGAAACAACAAAACTTTTCAGGGAAATAGTTGGTATTTGTGTTTCAGGACAAAGAGAAATATTTGAAAAATTTGGAATAAAATTTGATTATTTTGATTATGAATCAAAATATATGGGAAAAAGGTCTGGAGATTTGCTTAAGAAATTTGAATCTTCAGGAAAACTTTTCAAAGATAATGAAGGTCGTTTGGTTTTGGATTTATCTCATACTTCTTTAATAAGAAAAATGAAGTCTCCTGTTTTTGTATTGGCGAGAAGTAATGGCACAGGATTGTATGGGTTAAGAGATATCACATACACAATTGAAAAAATGAAAAAAACAAAGGGAAAAAATGGGAGAAATATAATAATTTTGGGAGAAGATCAGAAATTATATTTTGAACAGATAAAAGAAGCATTAAAGATTTTGAATTATGCTGCTCCTGAAGTTGTCCATTATTCATTTGTTCTTTTGCAGGATAATGAAGGAAAAGCCAAAAAGATGTCTACCCGCAGAGGAGAATTGGTTTTATTGGGAGAATTTTACAATGAAGCTTTAAAAAGAGCAGAAAGAATCATTAAGGAGAAAAAGGCCAAGGGAGATCCGGAAAAAATTGCACTAGCAGCTATAAAATATGCAATGCTGAAAAATGACAATGACAAAAATATAATTTTTTCTTGGAATCAAAGCCTGAATTTTGAAGGTGATTCAGGACCATACATGCAGTATAGTTATGCAAGAGCAAGTTCAATATTAAAAAAGATAAAAAATAAAAAAATAAAAAAATATGAAATATCCAACATAACCGATCTGGAATTTAAGCTGATAAAAAAAATTTCAGAGTTCCAGGATATTGTAAAAAAAGCATCCATAACATTAAATCCGAGCATTATAGCAGGGTATTCTTTTCATCTTTGCCAGATTTTCAACGAATTTTATCATTCAAACAAAGTTATTGGCGATGAAAATGAAATATTCAGGGCAAAATTGGTGGAGGCTTTTAGGAAGACGATAAAAAAATCCCTTTCTTTAATGGGAATAGATGTTATGGAAGAAATGTAATAAGGTATGTTTTAATCTTACAGGGAACTATTTCTTGGATGCTTTTACAGCCTTAAAATCTTTCCATGCCAGCTCAAACATTTGCTCCAGAGCACTGGCGAAAAAAGGAGTGCTTATCCAGACGCCAACATCATAACTTGGATGAATTTCTTTGTCATCCAATAACATAAACATTATTTGTTCGCTGTCAATAATGGAAAATCTCGCATTTATGTTTTTCATATTTCTTACTTCAGCAACTCTTGCGAGATGAGCAGCTACTTTTTCATTATGTGCAGTTATTGGTGCAGCAATTCTAATTTTCACACCCCTGCGCCGCGCTTTATCAAGAGATGGCATTAAAGCTTCCATCTTCCTGTTAAGACCATCATGTGTAGTTACAATTGTAACTGTTTTCTCAGCCCCTGAAATGAGCATGTCAAGATGATTGTAAATATTATTTCTTCCCCTTAAACTTCCTGAAAGATCTGAAGGCTCAACAAATTTGACTCCTGTAGTAAATAAAGAATTAAGCTCATTAAGAACGTCATCTCCTTTTAATTGCTCAAGTCTTTTTTGTTTTTCCTGAGCTGTTATAAGAAGGTTTCTTTTTACTCTTTCAATAACTTCTTCTGGTTTAAGAGCTACAAACTTGATAGGCTTGCCAAGTTTCATTACAATGAAACCTTTTTTCTCCAAACTTTCTAAAATATCGTAAGTTCTTGATCTTGGAACATCAGAAATATTTGACAGCTCTCCGGCAGTTGAGACACCTCGGGATAATAAAGCGGTCCAAACACGAACCTCATAAAGATTAAGGTCAAATATTTTTCTTAACCTGCTTAAAAACTCCTCTTTCACTATCATTTTATTATTTAATAATTTAGTAATTTTAGTATGGTGTGGTATTTAAATCTTTTGTCATGATGTTGTTATATAATGATAACTTTTTTTCACTTTTTACCAGGGGCTGATAACAAATAGATTATACTTTTTTAACATATATTTTAATTGGATTATTTTTTATTTCAAATTTGTCTTCGATAAATCCTGATTTTTTTTCATCCCTGTCAATGAAAGAGATTTTATTCGCATTTGTTCTTTCTTTTATGAACTTTTCCTGACTTTTTACTAATTTAAATAATTTTTTTTCAATGAATATCTCCAATTCTATTTTATCTTTTTTAATCAACCCTAATTTTTTTCTCAATGATTGAACCTGACGGGAAATATTTCTTGCATAACCCTCCGCCTCTAATTCTTCACTTGTACTAATATCTAATTCAATTTTATTTTCATCTGAAACAACAAATTTTATTTCTTTCACATTTAATTGCTCTTTTATTATTTTAATACCATCCATAGAAATTTTACTCTTACCATAAACAATTGCTTTAGAAAGAGGCCATTTAAGGCCTATTTTGGCTTTATCTCTTTCAAACAAACCAGATTCAATTATTTTTAAAATATCCAAAAATTCTTTTTCTAATTTTAGGTCAATTACTTTTTCATTTGCCTTTGGCCATGAAGCTAAATGAATGGATTCTTCTTTTACAATTTTTTTATTTTTCAAATCCTGCCATAAGCTTTCAGTTATAAAAGGAATTATTGGAGAAACCATTATTATGAAATTATTTCTTATCTCACTTAATATTTTATATGTCTCATCACTTCTCTCTCTTATTATTTTAATATAATCTCTGCTTAAGTCATTCACTAAAAAACTTTCTAATTTTTGTATAGCCTCAGGCAGCCTGAAATCATTGTAGTCTTCTGTCACATTTTTTATTAAATTATTGAATTTTGACAAAATCCATACATCTTCAATTTCTATTTTGGACTTTTTATTTTTTTCAAGCTGATTGACAAATGTATTTACATTGATTAATATCCTGAAAAATTTATCAATATCTTTAAATTCATTTTCATTAAATGCAAAATCTTCTCCTTTGGATATTTTTGCAAAATAATATCTTAAATAGTCTCTCCCATATTTGTTTATTATTTCTTGTGGAGAGATAATATTTCCTAATGATTTAGACATTTTTTTCTTACCTAAATCTAAAACCATTCCATGAACCAATATGGAATTAAAAGGCTTTTTTCCAAAGGCAATTTCAGACAATATTATCTGGGAATTCCACCAGCCCCTTATCTGATCTTTTCCTTCTAAATTAAGGTCAGCGGGCCATAATTTTTCAAAATTGCTTTTATCTATTGAATAATTTAGGGCAGCCCAGCTTGAAACTCCTGAATCAAACCAGACATCTAAAACTTCTTTGACTCTGGACATTTCGCCACCACACTTACATTTCCATTTGATTAGGTCTATTTCAGGTTTATGTGTATCTTCGACTTTTAATCCTGAAATTTTTTCCAGCTCTCTTACACTTGAAACAATTTTTTTATTATCACATTTATTGCATATCCAGATTGGAAGAGGTGTGCCCCAATATCTGTCTCGAGAAATTGGCCAGTCTCCTACTCCTTGAAGCCATGCATTCATTCTTAGTTCCATATAAGCAGGATTCCATTTCACCTCTTTATTTGCCTTCAATAATTTAGAATGGATTTTGCCAATACTGAAAAACCATTGTGGTAATGATATCATTAACAAAGGTGATTTACATCTCCAACATTGTGGATAGTCGTGCGAAAATTTTTCTTCCAACACTAAAAATCCTTCTTTTTTTAAATCACTAATTATTTCTTCATCAACCACTCTTGCTTTTTTTCCTCTATATTTTCCGGTTTCTTCACTTAATTCTCCATTTATTAAAACAGGAGAGATTATTGGCAGGTTATTTTCTTTTCCTGCATCATAATCCTCTTTTCCATGACCAGGGGCACAATGCACTAGTCCTGTGCCATCTTCTATTGTTACATATCTTGATGATAGTATTACCCTATAACCATTTTTCGAATGCTCCTTTTTAATATTAAGATGTTTTGATAATGGATTTTCATATTTCAATCCATTTATTTTTTTGCCCTTAAATTCATCTTTCAATGTAAATCCAACTTCAAGTTTAGTCATTAATTTTCCAACCAGTGCTTTTGCAATGATCCATCTTTCTTTGTTTGAAAGTTCTATTTCAAGATAATCTAAGGAAGGATTTACCATGACTCCTGTATTTCCGGGCAGAGTCCATGGAGTTGTTGTCCAGATTATTAAAAAAGTGTTTTTTTTATCTTTAATAGGGAATTTTACATAAATCGAGTTATCTTCTTGGGTTCTATATTCAATCTCATTATAAGCTACTGATGTTTCACATCTTGGGCATACATGCACCGGATATTTTCCAAGATATAGGAGTTTTTTCTCATCAGCTTTTTTAAAAGTGTCCCATATTGTTTCAATATACTCTTTTTCCAAGGTAAGGTATGGGTTTTTCCAGTCCATCCATACGCCCAAATTCATAAATTCCTTGTTCATTATATCAATATATTTGGTTGCATACTCTCTGCATTTAAGAACGAATTTCTTTACACCATATTTTTCAATATCATCTTTTGATTTGGAGCCTATCTCTTTTTCAACCTGAAATTCAATTGGCAGACCATGTGTATCGTATCCGGGTCTGTCAAAAACATTTTTACCCTGAAGCCTTTGGGACCTCATGACTATATCTTTTAATATTTTATTTAATGCAGTTCCCATATGGATATGGCCTGTTGCATAAGGTGGGCCGTCCATAAAATAAAACTTCTTTCCCTTAGAGTTTTTTTTCACAGATTTCTCATAAATCCTATTTTTTTTCCAGAAATCTAATATTTTCTCTTCATTTTCTTTCAGGTTAGTCATACTGATTAAATTCGTTTTCCTGATTTATTAAGTTTGTTATTTCTAAAATAACTTTCATCTTCACTCATTTTATCAATTAATTCTTCTCCAAACATCACTCTTCTTGTAATAGGACAATGAAAACTTCTATAACACTGATAAGCCTCTTTAAATTTATGATCAAGTCTTAATTTTTCCTTCCTTTCTATATCATTTTTCAAGTAGGTTTCTAAAACTCTTCCGGCCCATTCAAAATATGCCTCTTCTCCATTTTTAAAACTGGGAAAATATTCATTCTGTTCAGCTTCATTATCGTTTATTATTGTCATTTTAACTTTTTAGAACTCCGGCACTTTTTGAAAGTGCTGTTAAATAATTATAATAATGGCTTTGGCTATGATATTATTCATTTTCCGGCTTAAATTCATAGCTCTCATTTTGTTTTTATTACTTAAAATTTCTTTATTATTCTAAAACCAAGGTCTTTTTAAACTTTTTTGGTTAGAATGATCTGTAAACCTCCTTAAAACCAAAGCCTTTTCCGTATATTGAAGAAGTAAGCAGATATAGCAAATCTTTAGATATATCTCTTCCAGAATTCCATATAATTGTGAGCACCTCATCAAATAAAAAGGTATCCCCTCTTAATTTCAGGAATTCATATTTATTAAAACGATCCAGAATAGGAAGAGAGTCATATTGATGATGGTTTAACGGCCTATGGTTTATATATTGCATTTCAAAATAATAAAATAACCCGTTTTTGGATTTAAGGTAGGGCAAATTTATTCTTCCTCTCCATGAATATTCATCTTTTTTCTCAACTTTTCCATTATTTGATGTAATCCATAAATCTATAGATCTCCTGCCTACATGTTTTGGGACTAAAATATCTCCTTCTCTTTTAAAAAAACAAATATGGTTTTTTGATTCAAACTTAATCCATTTCTGATTAGGAGTGATTAACCTTTTTTTGTATTTTTGTTTCGAATATTCTTTTTCCATTTTAAAGATAAATAACGATTTACCTCTTTTTCCCACTAAATTACATATTATTTTATAAAGATTTAGATTTTTTATTAAATATACAGAAATTAAAAAAGGTTTTTCAAATTTTCTTCTTCGTCATGACTTAGCTTTCCGGGTATGATTATGCAATAAGGCTTTTCAATTTTATCTTCTGGGATTTTTTCTAAATAATCATAAAAGAATTTGCTCTTTACTCCGAGCCTGATACAAACAATAATTTTTTCCTTTTCACTTTTGAATCCTGATTCTTTCAACTCTTTTTTAGCCTCTTTGAAATCAAGCCCGATATCTATTAATAAAAGAGTATGTGCATTAATTGATTGGTTTTCTTTAATTACTTCCATAAAACTTGTTGGTTTGTAGTTATTCTGCCATTTTGGGAGAGACGTTGTTTTACCGAATTTATACAATGACAATCCGGTCTCAGCAATAGCATCTATGACACTGGCGCTATACAATATTTTATACTTAATTTTTTGCTTCTTACAGGAATTTATCAAAGAGATATGTGTTGTAGCGTTTAAAGGCGAGCCATAAACTAATAATACAACGTCTTCATTTTTGGCAATTTTTACTAATTCCTCAGATTCAACAAACTCTCTCCCGGCTTCAATAACCCTGATTTTCAGCTCTTTTTCAAGTTCTTTTTTGCTGTATGGAAAATCAATAGTGTAATTTTCCAAATATACTTTCTTGATTTTTGCACTTTTCAGTATTTTCTTGCCATGCAAGGCTATTCCCCTTATATCTAAACCAAGCCCTATTAGGTATAACATAATAAAATATAGAGTTATATATTTTAAAACTATTGCCTAAAAATTTATATTCAGGGAAAAACTCAGTCTGGCTATGAAAAGGATAATGAGTATTGAGACAGAATATGGGTTGTGGGACGGGAAAAATAGAGACATTAATACTAATATTTTTAAAATATTTAATTCTAAATATTACTCTTTGCTTTCGCCTGAATATGATCATATTAAAAGTGCGGGATGTTCTTATCCTATGGTTTTAAGAAGAAACTATCTTTTTAACGGCACTCAGCTATATACAGATATGGGTCATATTGAGGCAGCTCTCCCAGAGTGTTCAAATGCGAGAGATGTTGTTTTGTATGATGAAGCAGCATCACTAATATTAAAAAAATTAAGTATAAAGAACGGAGTTAGCATATTTAAAAATAATACAGATTATTACGGAAATTCCTTCGGATGTCATACTAATTTTTTTCTTAATAAAATTATGGATAAATATGAGGATTCTATTTATTATGTTATGGGCAGGATTCTACCATTTCTGGTAACTCAGCAAATTTTTACAGGGGCAGGGCATATTTCCAATGGAAAGTATTTAATATCACAAAGATCTGGTTTTATTGAATCTACTTGTTCTTCAATAACAATTTCAAAAAGAGCCATATTTAATACGAGGATGGAAGCACATGCTGGCAATGGTTTTAGAGTGCATTTAATCTTATCAGATGCGAATATGTCCCAGTATTCAACCTATCTTAAGATGGGAACAACATCAATAATATTAGACATGATAGAAAAAGGCTTTCTGCAAGACTCATTCAAGATACTTAATCCTGTAAGTGATATGAAGAGGATAAATAACTGCGGAATTAAAACAAAAATAGAAGGAGAGTTTCATCCATATTCAAATTTAAATTTTTTGACCCCAATAGATATTCAGAGGTATTATCTTGAATCCTCAAAAATATTTTTTAGCTCATTCCCGGATATGCTCGATCCAATTTCGAGGGACATTATGGAAAAATGGGAATTTGTTTTGAGTTCATTGGATGAAGACTATATGTCGTTAGATAGGCATTTGGATTGGGTGATAAAAAAATCTATAATTGACAAGTTTATAAATTATTCCGGGAAAAACCTATATTCGGAAGGGGTAATGAAGATAAATCTTAATTATCATTTGCTGAGGAGAGATGGTATATTTTACTCTTTGTATAAAAAAATGGGTTTAGAGGAGATAGTAAGTGAGGATGAAATAAAAAATGCAATCTACAATCCTCCAAAGGATACAAGGGCTTTTGGAAGAACTAATCTGATAAAGGAATTAAAGAAAAAATCTCATAAAATAAATTTTGATTGGAGTGAAATTGTATATAATTTAAATGGGCTACGCTTTGTAGTCAACTTAGATGACCCATATAATACATATGAAGATTTATTAATTAAATAATACATATTTTTATAAACTCGGACATTTTTATAATAAAACGATAAGGAGGTTTTTATGTATCTAACATCTGATAAGAGGGTTACTCTTTTGGAAAGACCATATGGCTCAATACAGGAAACTTCTGTAAGAGAAGAAACATATGGGCATCTTGGTCCTATGACCGGAAGAGACATTGAAGAAATAATTGAAAAATCAAAGGTTTCTCCTACATCTTACAGGCAACCTAGTGGAGAATAAAGATATATTTGTTTTTGTTTTTTTGTTTGATTTATGTAAGGTTTTTATACCAGCTATAATTCTATTAATATAAAGGGATATAAAGAGGGATTATGTTAAAATTAAAATACTATTCCCAGGATAGAACATATACATGCGGGCCAACATGTCTTAAGATGGTGTTTGAATTTTTCGGCAAAAAAATTAGGGAGGGAAAATTAGTAAAATTAACAAAAACAAAAAAATCAGGAACTTCCCATAGGAATATGATTAAAGTTTCAAGAAGGCACGGGTTTTATTGTTATGTTCATAATGATGCTTCTTTAAATCAGGTAAGGCATTTTATTGATTTGAAACTTCCTGTCATAGTGAATTTCACAGAGCCTGACGGAAATGAAGGGCATTACGCTGTGGTTATAGGGTATAAACACGGAAAAATAATAATGAATGACCCATGGAATGGAAAAAACTTTAAGATGAACTCTTCAGAATTCAAAAGGAGATGGTATGACTATCATAAACATCATAAATACACTAACTGGTTATTGGTCCTTTCAAGAAAGCAGTTTAATATAGGAAAGCAATATTTTCCTTTATAATTTCTAAAAAATAATATTTATGGAATTTATATGGTTATTGTTATGGTATTACTTGGAGGAGATATGTTTCCAGCACCATCTTTTGCAATAACATAATAACTATATGTTTCCCTTAATTTAGTGCTTCCATCTTTATAACTTAAAGTATTTCCGCTAATAGTTGCAAGGTGGACATTATTTCTGTAAATAAGATATTGTGCAACCGCAATATTATCAGTTGCAGCATCCCAATTTAAATTTACTGTTTGTTTATTTCCTTTGCCAGTTTTAGTTGCAATAAGGTTAGTCGGAGCTAATGGAGCTATGTTATCGACTAAAACATTATATACTGCACTTGACGAAGTATTATGAACATTTGCCGATCCAGATGATGAGACTGAAAATGTATAAGCTCCTTCTAATGAATTTGGTGAAGAGGTTATATAAACACTAGTTGATCCGCTATTTCCTGGTCCTAAATTGAGTGAAGATGGAGAAACACTTCCATTCCATCCTAAAGGAGGGGAAACACTTAAAATGAAATTTGTTTGTGGACAAGATATTAAATTATTGTTCTTTAATGTTGCTATATAAGTTAATTTGCTTCCTTGGTAACCATTGGCTGAACTTGGTGAAATAGTTAATGTTGGAGCATTATTTACGCAAGGGGTTGTGTTAAAATTAACATAAACATCCATTGTGCTTGCAGTTTTATTTATAGGACGGACACTTAATCCTATTTCCGGATCAACAAAACTACTATTTTCATTGTACGACCCTATGAAAAATGTCTTGACACTTCCACCTTTGTAAGTATGCACATTAAGTTTTTCTTTATATGTGCTTGAGAGCCCTGTATCAAAACCTACTGGTTGCCTGTACGAAAAGTAATAATAGCCTATTGTTGAATTTTTATATATTTTAATTGCTTGAGGAAGAGAAGTTTGTGATGAAATACTTTCTGTAGAAGCAATTGTGTAAACTCCACTTGATACAGGTGTAATGTATTTTGACGAAGGTATAAATGTCATTTGTTCTTTGTGTGGAGCATTACTTTGAAAATAAGCATTTCCCATAACATCTGAATTATCCCCATATTCTGAAGTAAGTGTTGAAGCATGTCTCATTCCTAAATTATGTCCTAACTCATGAGAGTAAATTCGTGTAGTTGAACAGCTTAAAACCCATGACCTTGGACCACCTATATTTGCAACTCCTGCAAAACCACATGATGATACACTTGGAAGGATGAACATTCTTCTATTATACTCACTTAAGTTTATTCCATTTTGGGTTGCAATGGATTCTGCTGCATATGCCCAGCTGTAATAAGGGCAATCACTTGAAGTAGACGAGTAATTAATCGTATATGGTCCAATTACATTTCCTGTAAACCATGTTTTTCCTTCAGAATTTTCTCTGTAAAAATTATTTACTGAATTACTATTTGTGAAAATTATGTTTTGTGATTGAGATACGCTACACGAAACATTTTTATCTTGGAAATTTACAAGTATAGCAATTATTTTCTGCTCTCCGGTAGATGCAGCACCAACAAAAAAAGATGATAGGGATATAAAATATATCCAAAATAATAACAGGATTGTGAATAAGACTACTTTATTTCTTAAATTTATTTTAGTTTTATCTTTCTTTAACATTTTTTTCATTTTTCAATTTATATTTTAACAATACTTTTTGAATCTCCTGTTTTTAATAAAATCTTATTACCTTGTTTAACTCCTCTGATTTTTACCTTATTTCCAGGCATAATATTTTTATCAAATTCAGAATTTGTCTTTTCTAAAATAACTAATTCATATTCTTTTCCAGTTTTATCATGATAGAATGAAGGTTTAAATACAGAAGTATCTTTTTCAAAATAATCTTCATGAGTTAACATGTATGTCCCTTCTAATGTAATTGGTGTTCCTTCACCAACTATTGTTTCTGGACATTCTATTGGCATTGAAAGTAGTTTTTCATCATTGTAAAATAATTCAACATCTCCTAAAGTTTGTGAATTTGCACATATTTCACTAAAAATAAAATCTTTATTTGAAGAAAAAATATTTATACATTTTAATTTTGAAATTTTGCCTGGCCGATAAAACATATTATTAATGTTTAAACTGACTTCATTCATAGAAGCTATGCATAGGTATTTTTGTGGGCTAAGGTTTAATATAGGGCTATTCATTACCTTATTAAAACTTAAGAAAATTACTGTTATCAACACTAAAATTATTATAGTTATTATTGTGATATAGAAGTAAGAATTATAATTTGACTTTGCCATAACCTGCTTTTTATTCACTTCCCGTTTTAATAATAGAAATATAAAATATTTAAATCTTGCTATAATTTTATTTTAAAACTTTCCTGGTTTCAATATACCATAAATATAAATCTAACTCTCCCAAACTCATTTCAGTTTTTTCAGATATTTTCTTTAAAATATTTTCTATTTCCAGATATTTATTTTTTGTTAATGATTTATTTTTGGGTTTTTCAATTAAACCTTCTTTTACAAGCAAGTCAATTATATGGAAATCTATTATTGCAACATCATTATAACCTACATTTCTCAAAAAATGGCTTGCCTCCTTATATCCAAGTCCTTTAATGTTTTTTACAAGCCAATCTCTTCTTTCAAAATCATTATTTAAGCTTTTAAATATTTCATTTAAGTTATTAGAGTATTTTCTTGCTTCAACAATAAACCTTGCTCTCGCATTTGGGAATCTATGCCCTGATAATTTTAATCTTGTTGCCAGCAAATCTTCCCTAAGTGTCATAAACTCTTTATTTAATTCATTTTGTATCCTGATACCTCCTTCAGCGTTGAAATTAGCTGTAAGAAGACAAAAACATAATTCAGAAAATAATTCTCTGTTGCTTTTATTTCTAAAGGAATTAAATTCATCAATTCTTTTATCTATTACCTCTTTAACTGAAGAATCTCTTAATGTTTTTAGTTGGTTTATTAAATCCATAATTTGGCTAATGTTTCTTATTTTTTATTTCTTTTCTTTCTGAGCACTTTCTCAACATATCCTTGGAGCAACACAGGAACAAGCTGCCTGTTTTTGCCCGCTTGCTTTAATAATTTAATTATTATACTCCATGGTAATTCTTTCAATCTCTCCTTTTTCTACTTCAGGGTATTTTTCATGCATTTCATTTACTATATCAAAGGTATACATATCATTAATTTCATGCAGTTTTTCTCCGTAAATTTCGCTTTTGGAAATTATTATGGGAGCTAATTTAACAAGTTCTTCCAGTACTTTAGTGTCATGTCTAATTAATGCTCCAATTATCTCTCTTTTTCTTTCGTTCTCATTTCCATATAAATACTTTTTTATTTCTTTTTTTAAATCCATGATTTTATAAGTCATGAAACACCATACTTCTTTATGTTTAAAAAATTAATTATTTTTTATTTATGGAAGGTAATGTTTCAGAAGGATTAATTATTGTCAGGAATTGTTATTATTTTTATAATTATTTTCTAAAATTAAATAGATTATTTTATTGATTTTATTTTGTCCAGTAAGAAATTTTTCTCTTTTCTTGAGGTATGTTTCTTGCCAAATTTCACACTTACTGGATTCAATTTACTCCAATGGTTCTTTGGAAATAATATTTTCAGATCCTCTTCAATTTTTTCAGGTCTGGAATTTTTGGTCCATTTCAGATAGCGGGAAATATATGATAAATGGGTGTCTATACCAATGGTATTATGGCCATATTCGGACAAAAAAACATTGGCTGTTTTTCTTCCAACTCCTGGCAGTTCAATAAGTTTATCAAAATTCATAGGAATAATACCATCATGTTCTTCAACCAGCTTTTTAGAGCAGTTTATTATATTCATGCTTTTATTTCTGTAAAAATTAACTGGTTTTATTATCTTCATAACAT
Organism: Candidatus Pacearchaeota archaeon; assembly: GCA_038869755.1. GTDB lineage: Archaea > Nanobdellota > Nanobdellia > Pacearchaeales > GW2011-AR1 > JACPLR01. The sequence goes on from JAWCQN010000011.1 coordinate 15,388, forward strand.
CTTTAACTCTTGCCTTTGATAGTTTTTTAGCATCAGGATATTTTTTAAATAGAAGGGTTGCATACTTAATCGTTGTTTCATCTAATGATCTGGCAGATAAAATAGTTGCTATAAGGGTTTGAAATTTTGAACTCCATCCTTCAGCAGCAAGTCTCATTTTTCCGGATAATTTTTCAAGTTTTTTTAGCTGTTTTAAGGCCCTTCTTCGGTTCATACCATGAAATATAGCTGACTATGGAAATAAAAATTAGGGAGAAAAAAGAGCTTTTTTTTAAAATAATATTTATTGGTAAAAGCAAAACAGAGAGGGACAAAATTAGAGAGAGTATGAATAAAAGAAAAAAATATTTTTTGCCGGGTTTTATTTCTTCTTTTGTTATCCATTTAAGAAAAAAACCAATGGGAATAGACAATACAAGTATTATTATAGCAAGTAGGCTGGACATAACCTATATAAATATTTGATATTTAAAAGCCTTGTTGAAATAATATTGTTGAAATGAGATTTATCGTTATAGCTTCAAGAAGAGATCCTGCAGGAATGAACATAGTTGAAAATATAAATAAACTTTCAAAAGAAATTAAAACAAAAATAGTAAGAAGCGAAATTATTAATGCGGAAAATATAGACAAAGATCCGGAAGTAGCTACTTACGATTTTATCATTTTTGCTTCAAAACACCAGTCTGAAAAAAAAGTTAAAACTCTAAGTGTCCATACAATAGGAAATTTTGAAACTGCCAAATTTGGCGGAAAATCAAGGACTATATGTTCATCAAATCCCCTTTTTTTTAAACATATTTTTCAGAATTTAAATAATAACCTGAAAAAATCAGAATTAGATTTTACTTTATCTTTAGAGGCAACTCATCATGGTCCTTACATTGAAAAGCCATCACTTTTTATTGAAATAGGCTCTTCTCTGAAAGAATGGAGCGATATCAGAGCAGGAAAATTAATTGCTGAAACAATTATTGAATCAATTAATAATTTTTCAAATTACAACCTGCGTTATAAGTTATCTATAGGCATCGGTGGACCACATTACTGCCCCAATTTTAATGAAATACAATTAGGTGATGAATATGCTATAGCCCATATAATTCCGTCTTATAACCTTCCTATCGATGATAGCATTTTAAAAGAGACTTTAAGAAAGTCAGTCATTCCTGTCTCTCATGTTTTAATTGACTGGAAAGGTCTCGGTAATTCCATCCAAAGAAATGAACTTTTAAAACTCCTTGAAAATAATGGGCTGACAATTATAAGAACAAGCGATGCGAAAACTAATTGAAAATAAAATCGCCTTCATCTACATCTTTTGATTTTCCAACAACATCTGTAATCCTGACAAGCCCTATCAATTTTCCGTTATCAACTACCGGTATTCTTTTTATCTTGTTTTGTGTCATAAGTCTCGCAGCTGTTTCAACATTTTCATTTGGAGAAATGCTTATAACATTTTTGGACATGTATTTCGAAACCTTCGCATTCAAATCCTTTAAATTATTGATGATGTTTCTTTCTGTGATAATCCCTGAAATTTTATTATTTTTAATGACAATTAATCCTCCTATTTTTTTATCAGACATTATTTTGGCAGCTTCTTTCAAAGTTACATTCTCATCAATTACATAAGCTTTTCTCATTATTTGGGAAATTTTCATTTTTTAGTTCATAAATCCTACTAAATACAGTATTTTTGTATTTATAAATCTGGTGAAATCAATTTTTTAATATTCCTTTTTTTATTAAGACTCAGATAAAGGCTTAAAAACTGTTTATAAAATAAAACACGCCCAGACCAGGATTCGAACCTGGGAGCCCCCGAAGAGGCGTGGATATTTGCTTTTTTCACTTAATTTTTAACTTCTTAGTTTTTGAAACTCTAAGAAACCTTTTTTCTAAAAAGGTTTGTATGTCCCTTAACTACTATCTTAGTTTTTGGAACTCTAAGAAACCTTTTTTCTAAAAAGGTTTGTATGTCCCTTAACTACTATCTTAGTTTTTGGAACTCTAAGAAACCTTTTTTCTAAAAAGGTTTGTTATTAGCAATCCACTGCAATACCACTATGCGATCTGGGCATAGAATTCGTAAGAACCAGTGCTTTATAAAATTAACTTAAAAATAGTTTAAATTTTGTTATTATTATCTGGCCTGTTATTTTTCCTGATTTTATAATAAACTATTAATAAAAATACAATTATTATTGTATTTATAAAAACTCCAATCAGGAGGTAATTTCTATTTTGTATGAATTTATAGGACTCAGACAAAAAGCTGTTTTTTTCTATATTTGTTTTACTGATGTTACTTATATTCTGTATAATATTTGAATCATTAGTTACTAAATTACTTTCATTTGCTTCACTTGTAGATTTATTGGTTTGTTGGGTGTTGTTTGAGAGAGAATTATTATTCTGGATGTTTTCTATCTGAACTATTTTAGATGAATTTTTATCACATTTTTCTATTGATACAATGGCATTCTTGTCAGAGGCCGTTGTAAGTCCTACTAAATATTCCACACCTGATATTGTCTCTACCTTATACGGGTTTTCATTATTAAGGATAATTTTCTTTGAGCCAACTATCCCGCTTACTATTGCGTTGTCAGGGTATACCCCACTGGTATTTTCCAGAAACAATATTAATCCTCCAATGTTTTCAAAACTTCCTACTTCTAAAATTGAGGAGCTGGAATCAATTTTCAATTTAGCATCCTTATCACTTGAATTAAGCAGGCTTAATGTGTAAGAGCCTTTTTTTAGTGAAAATTCCAAAGGAGAGGTTTCATTTGAAATCTGGAATCTTATAGCATCTATAATTAGTTCTGATTCATATTTTCTTAATGCAGGGCTATCAAATGACTTTATTAATCCTATTTGGAGCCCATTAATATTTTTTGTTTTTCCCAAGTCTATTTCAGACTGGTCTTTTATCAATAAGCTGTTGTTTGAGCATTCATATAAGGCAGATACATTAAAAGCAAAAAAAACGAATATCAATAAAATTCCCGCTATTCTCATATATTATTTAATTAGCTGATATTTATAAATTAATTTGTCATTAGCTATCGATAGCGAATTTCTTTATATTCTGTAGAATAATATATTTTTTATATTTAAAAAATAAAGGTTTTTATGGTTTCACTAAGGGATATAAGTGAGTATGTTGCACCAAATATAATTATCCCGGGTGCTTCTTATCTGGCTGGAAAAATTAATGAAAGCAGGTTTGAAAAGATTAGGCCTCATTATAAATTTAGTCAGGAAAAAGTAATTTACAGCGTAAGAGAGGAAAGCTGGTTGGTTAAATTATTAAAGGGGGGAAGCATGACTATAAGAGAAATTAGGGATAAAGGTTATTTGGTTTCCCATATGGTTTTCCCAATACCAGAGTCTAGTTATAAAATAGATCCGGAAAAACCTATGGAGAAAAAAAGATTTGATATGCAAAGACATAGCCGTCTTATAACTGATAAATGTGTTTTATTTAATCTTGAAACCGGAGATTGGTCTTATGCAGGAGAGCACTCTTATCAGCATATGGAAATTAACACCAAAAATAAACTCTATGAGTGTCTTGCTGACATTGTTTTTCAGTATGTAGATGATAACATAAATTATGATTTCAGAGAAGATATTTCCCACGCTGTTGTTAAGATTATGACTTATAATTTTGGACACAAAGGATCATTGATAAAATAATGATTAAAATAGCAGCGGATGGATTTGAACCATCGACCTCGGGGTTATGGGCCCCGCGAGCACTCCAGGCTGCTCTACGCTGCTATATATAGACTAAAGACTTCACTTATAAACTTTTCTTAAAAGAGGCTTTGTTTGGAGTTCTAAAAACCTAAAAATTCTTGGTTAGGATAAAGAAGACTCCGAAGAAAAGCACTTCGCACGATTGGTTAAATCTTTTTTATATGAATTTAATCAAACAAAATTTTGCTTTATAATATAAGAAGAAATATAAAATTTGATGAAAAAATTGATGACAATATATTTTTATACTATTCATATTTATTCTCTATATGCTTGTTTTAGGTATAGATGATGCTGGAAGAGGACCTGTAATAGGCCCGATGGTTTTGGCAGGAGTTTTGATAAAAAAAGAGACCGAAAGAGAATTTATGAAGATTGGTATTAAAGATTCTAAACTATTATCTCATAAAAAAAGAAAGGTTTTGAGTGAGGAAATAAAGAAATTGTCTGTTTCTTATCATGAGGTTTTAATTTCTGTGGATGAAATTGATAACAAAGATAAGGAAAACCTGAATTTGAATCAGAGGGAAGCTGTTGCTTCTGCAACAATAATAAACAAGGTTTTAAAATCACTAAAATCAAAGGAAAAAATTGAAGTTATAATAGACTGCCCATCAACAAATATTGAATCATGGAAATCTTATCTTGAAAATTTTATTATAGGAAAGGCAAATTTGCATCTGATTTGTGAGCATAAAGCTGATGTAAACCATATAGTTGTAAGCGCAGCAAGCATTATAGCAAAAGTTCGCAGGGATCAGGAAATAGATAAAATCAAATCAATTGTTGGAGTTGATTTTGGTTCAGGTTATTCAGCAGACCCGGTAACAAGGAAATTTATATATGATAACTATGACAAATATAAAAATAAAGGTATTTTCAGGGAATCGTGGGACACAATAAAGAAGCATAAAAACCAAGGCAAACAAAAAACTCTTTTTTGAAATCTTTTGGTTAAAAGTATAATACTTATATAAATTTAATTTATGCCTTTAAATCAAGTCTCTTTCCTGTATTGTTATGCTCTATAGATGGATCACAAAGAGGGTGAATAGGGTATATTTTTTTATTATACTTGTTTACCTCTTTTTCTAATTTATTTGGATTATTTAACATGAATGAAAAAACACTTGGTATAACTAAATATGCTATGTTTTCGGCATTGTAAAATATACTGGCGTTCATTTTGGTTATTAAATTAATGTAATTATAATATATTAAGCTTTAAAAATATTCTTTTCTATTAATGATAATTAATAATAAGAGGTTGTTAATATGAAATGGTTGTGGAACTTGAGGGTTGATAAGAGATACTTCCCTTATGGAGGTTGTTAATATGAAATGGTTGTGGAAC
>JAWCQN010000012.1:0-14728 GCA_038869755.1 Candidatus Pacearchaeota archaeon
CCATTTTCAGCCTCAAAGAAAAGACTTGTTTGTAGTTGCTGCTCTATCTGACATGTAGAAGAACACCCATCACCATTATTTGTATTTCCATCATCGCATTGCTCTCCTAATGCTATTTCCAAAATTCCATTACCACATCCAGGGTTTTCTAAATTAAAATATGCAGTATAAATTGTATTTATTGAAGGAGTTGTTATTTCATGTATTGCTGGTTTATTATCAGACCAGTTAGAAAAGGTATAATTTGCATTGCTAATATTTTGTGGTGATATAACTCCTATTGTTCTGTTAACTCCTACGACGCTTGTAACAATTATGGGAGAGGTAAATGGTTGTCCGTCAAGAGTTATTTTTAAACCAACTGGAACACTTGTTATTGTTAAATTGATTTTATTTGGAATGATATCTACATATGAACTGTGGGTTGCTCCTTGAGAATCATTCACTGTTAAATTTATTCTATACCAAACATCATCTGCTGTATGCCCTGTTTGATCTGTCTGGAAAGAGCCGTTTTTTATCCCGTTAAATGTCATAAATGGATGTGTATGAGCGTTTGGGTCATTTGAGTAATGATGATGAAAGTTTATAACCCACTTAAAAGAAGATGCTGGAAGCAATCCATCCTCTGTATCATTTCCTGTACCATTGAAAAATATTATTTGTCCCCCATTATATTTTGATCCATTTAATGGAGATAGGATATTTCCTATAGGCGGCTGATTTTGGGGTTGACTTGTTTGTGTTGCAAGGGTACAATTTTCTGCAGGGCCTAACCCAAATGGAATATAAGTAGAGTTAGGTGTTAGTAAAATTCTGTCAATTTTTGTATTAGCTTCCCTTCCTAAAAATTTTATCGAGCGATTTCCGGCAGTTAAGTTTACTATAATTCTATTTACTTGATTGCCTTCATGAAAATCAACCCAGTGCCAGATGTTATCAGGATAGTCTTCATTACCAACTTTAAAATATGGCCCATTATCTATCTGGAGCCAGTAAGAATTTTCAGACCCAACACTTCCTTGAGGATAATTTAAATGTGTCCATACATAATAATTTCCTGAAACTGGGACAGTTATATTTAATATTCCAGCTCCAGTTCCTATTGGAGGAATATTTGTTACATCACTAACCGTGGAATAAATATATGAAGAATTTGAGGCTTGAGAGTCAAATCCAATTGCCATTGGTGAGGTAATAGATGATTTTTCAGCTTCACAGACTATAGTGTTTGTAGGTGTTGGTTGAGTTGTGTTTTGGTATGATATTTTATATACAGCCCCGTTATAATAAGATAAAAAATATAATGAGCCATCTGGCCCTACTTTGAAGTCAACTACTCCATTCATATTTCCTCCTGAAGCAAAGTTTCCTGAAACTAAATTTCCTCCAGAATCAAGTCTTCTAATCCAGTTTCCACAAAAGTCTGCAAAGAAATAACTTCCATTATACTGCTGAGGAAAAGTGTTTCCCCTGTAAAATACCCCTCCTGTTATTGCGCATCCGTTTGAATGGCTATAAGTATATAGTGGAGCAATTCTTGGAGCTGAGCATATCCCGGAATTCCCTTCACAATCAGGCCATCCATAATTTCCTGCTCTTGTTAGGTTATTTATTTCTTCCCAATTATCTTGTCCTACATCATTTACATAAATTCTGCCTGTTGCAGGATCAACTGCAAAAGTGAAAGGATTTCTGAAACCATATGCCCATACTTTACCCCTATTGTCTGACTGACTTCCAGTATAGAAGGGATTATCTGTTGGTGCTATATTTGGATAATTGTTTGGATTTATTCTTAACATTTTTCCACCAAGGCTATCTAAATTTTGGGCACTGGACGATGAATGTCCGTCACCAACACCTATATATAACATTCCATCATTTCCGAAGTGAATTGCTCCACCATTATGATAGCCCGGCGTTGCTACTGTATTTAGAATTTGAAGCTCACTCCCAGATTCAACAACATTTGGGTTTGTTGAACTTGCTCTAAACCTGCTTACTCTATTCATATTTGTTCCAGAAGCTGTGTAATAAACATAAATATACCTATTTGTAGTAAAATTCGGGTCAAATGCCACACCTAATAAACCTCTTTCATATGATGATGTAACAGGGGCTGTCAAAAATGTAGAAAGATAGTTTCCATTTTGGTCATAAATTTTTAAATTTCCTGCCTGTTCTGCTATAAATAATCTGCCGTCAGGGGAGAACTCCATTGCAGTCGGATTTGAAAGTCCTGTTACATATGGCACTTCTACAAATCCGGGAGGAGGAGCTAATTCAGGTTCTTGCTTAAAATATAGAACATATAAATATTGGAGCATTGTTTTTGTTGTATCTCCGGTTGCAAGAATTTTTTGAACAATGGTGTTTTGGGGAATCAAGAGAGATGAAGAATATAAAATTATAAATGAAAAAACAAAAATAAATAGTGTAATCAATAAAATTATATTAACTGTTTTTATTCCAGTATTTTTTTTATGACTAACTCTTTTTTTTTCCATCAAATCAATAGACAATATAGTTAACAATAGTTTATAATGTTTATTGATATGTTATTTGGCTCGTTTTATAATAGGGCCTTTTTCAGTGTCTGAAACCTCATATCCTAAATCCTTTATTTTATCTCTTATTTCATCAGCCAATTTCCAGTTTTTTATTTTTCTTGCTTTCTCTCTTTCCCCTATCAATCTCCTTACATCTTCAGGAATTTTTAAATGTTCTTTAATTAAGAGGTTTAATGCAAAAACCCCATCCATTTTTTTTATAGTTTGGTACTTGCCTTTTGCTTTTTTATCTCTTAATAAATTCCAAAGAATTTGTAAGGCCTTCGGAGTGTTTAAATCATTGTTTATAGCTTTTATAAACTCATTTAGGTATTTTTCATTAATTTTATTGTCATCAGATACCTCTTCACAGATATTTTTCAGTCTTTGATAGGCATTTTCAGTTTGTTTTAACTTCTCTAAAGAAAAATCTAATGGTTTTCTATATAAAGTTGTTAAACAAAAATATCTATATACCAAGGGATTTATTTTTTGTTCTTCCAATTCACTTAGGGTGTATAGGCCTCCCTTGCTTTTAGAAACTTTTTCTCCTTTAAATGTCAAAAAAGCTCCGTGCATCCAATACATAACAAATTGCTTTCCAGTTGCTCCTTCACTTTGAGCTATTTCATTTGTGTGATGTACTGGAATATGGTCTTCTCCACCTGTATGGATATCAAATTTTTCTCCAAGGTATTTCATAGACATTGCTGAACATTCAATATGCCATCCAGGGAAACCAACTCCCCAAGGAGAATTCCATTCCTGTTGTCTTATACCCGGAGTTTCTGAAAATTTCCAGAGAGCAAAATCCGTCTTATTCTTTTTCTCTCCCAATGCAATTCTTTTTCCGGCTTTTAGCCCTTTAATGTTTAGTCTTGCCAGCCTTCCATAATTTTTGAATTTAGAAGTATCAAAATAAATGCCATCAGAGGTTTTGTATGTATATCCTTTTTTTTCAAGTTTTTCTATAAGGCTTATTTGCTCCTTTATGTGTTCTGAAGCTTTTGGCCAGACATCTGGCATGATTATGTTTAATTTCAGCAAATCCTGTTTGAAAACAGAGAAATAATAATTTGCAATTTGCTGCGCTGTTTTATGTTCTTTTCTGGCAGCTGCTTCTATTTTATCTTCTCCTGTATCTGCATCACTTGTTAAGTGTCCAACATCTGTAATATTTATAACATGGAGAACATTATACCCATTAAACAAGAGGACTCTTTTTAAGGTATCTGCAAAAATATATGACCTTAAATTTCCTATGTGCTGGTACCAATAAACAGTTGGACCACATGTATAAATAGAAACATGGGATTTCTTTATTGGTTTAAATACTTCTTTTTTTCTTGTTAGTGTGTTATAAAATTTTATTTTCATGTAAAAATTAGAATTGTATCACTTATAAACTTTTCATGCAGTTAGAAATAAAAATTCTCGCTAAATTTATTAACCATAAAAAACTAAATTTATGATGGATAAAAAAGGGATTTCTGGAATTGTTGTAACTGTGCTTCTTGTTTTATTGGCCATAGGGGCGATTGGTATATTATGGGCAGTGGTTTTAACTTTCATTAAATCCGGAACTGAGGATGTAGATATAGGATCAAACATAATTGGGATTGAAATAGTTGAAAACTCTTTAAAATATCTTCCTGACAATTCTATTGAATTAGTGGTTAAAAGAGATTCAACTAGTGCAAACATTTCTGGAATAAAAATAATTGTTGAGAGTGAAACTGGACAAACTTATGCTTCTAATATAAATTTAAATATAGATCCTCTTGAAGCTAAAAAAATAAATGTACCTCTTACAGGAAATATAGATAAAATTTCTAAAGTTTCAGCTTATCCTTTTTTGTCGTCTGGGACAAAAACCAGTGTAGGAAAGATTCCGGATTCCGAGCCTGTAGGAAAAGGATTTATCTCAAATCAAGGGCTTATTGGTTATTGGAGTTTTGATAATGGAGCAATAGATTTATCTGGATATGGAAATGACGGGACAATTAATGGAGCACAATTAATTAATGGTAAAATTGGAAATGCTTATGAATTTAACAGATCAGAATCTGATTACATAAATTTAACAGAAGGACCATTTTTTGATGTTCCTGGAGAAATAACTGTAAGCGCATGGATATATGCATATTCTGCACCAAGTAGTAGTTCAGAAGGCAGAACAGTTTTAAGTAAGTATAGATATATTAATCTCAATAATCATTTAGGATGGAATTTTGGCCCTGAATGGTGGGATACTGGAAATTATTTTCATTTTAGAATTTTTTATGGTAGTGGTGGTCATGTAAGGGCTTTTAATACGGACTTTTTTTCTAGTGCTAATTTAAACAAGTGGAGACACGTAGTTGGAACATATAAACCATCACAATATGTAAGGCTTTATGTTGATGGAGTGCTTGTTTATGAAGAGACTAATGGAGTTCCAAGTTCTATTAGTTATTTACCTAATAGCCCTTTAGTGATTGGTAGGAGAAGTGGAAATCCTCAATCTTATTTTGATGGGATTATCGACGAAGTCAGGATTTACAACAGGTCTTTAACTTCACAAGAAGTTTATTATTTGTATAAATATAACTGAAATAAAAAATATTTGTCTGAAATTTTTGCTTTGAAATATTTAAGTTACAATTTCTATATGTCCATTATTAATTATTATTGTATGCTCTGCCTGAGCCACCTTTGAGCGAGATTTTTCAATAAGCTGTGAAAATTGATGCAATGCCTTTGTTTTTTCAATCATTGACAAGGAAATTAATGCCCTTGTTCCAAATTTTTTAACCAGCCAGCGAGAACAAAACGGTAGTGTCTGGTAATTTTCTATAATATAATTTAAAATTTCCCTAGCATTCGAGTCTCTGACATTTTTTTGATTTTTTAATTCATAAATTCCGGACGGCTTTCCGTCATAGACTATTCCAATTCCATTTGTAACGAATGGCTCTATTGCATATACCCCGTCTTCCAAAATTTTTCCATTTTCATTATTGTAGTTAGGTATATTTGGATTGGTATGGAGATTCCAATGCCCTATGCCATGGCCAGATAAATTTTTTATGGAGTTTAAATTATTCTTAGAGCATGTTTTTTGAATTTCATTTCCTATTTCACCCAGACTTTTTTTATTTTTAATGGATTCAATTGCAGCATTTAAGGCTTTTTCAGCTGTTTCAATTAATTTTTTATTTTCATCACTATTTTCCAGATCTATACTGAATGCATTATCTGCTACATACCCGTTTATATGCACTCCAAAATCTATTTTTAATAATCCAAAAGCTTTTGTTTCATCGTTATAAGCTGGAGTATGGTGTGCTGTGAATTCATTTATACTTAAATTAACAGGAAATGCAGGTTTGCCGCCAAATTTAATTATATCTGATTCTATCTTTTCAGCAATTTCCAACAATAACATATCTTTTTTAATCCATTTAGGCAAATCAGATTTTATCTTTCTTGTAATTTCTCCCGCTTTTTTTACAGATTCTATCTCTTCTTGTTTCATCTAATTATTATTTGTTTTATCTTTTATAAATGTTGTATTTTTTATTAATAATCTTTAGAATAACCAAAAATTTATTTTCTTATTCTTCTTTCTTTTGGAACATAATTTTGTATGTATGTTTTGTGGTTTCTTGCAATCCCAATAAAATCTTTCCCGTTTTTTAGAGAAATAAATTTTGTGCCTAACATTGGAGTTATTTCTAAATTATTGCCTTGCATATATTTTTTCATTTGTTCATCATTTAATTCAAAAATATTTTTTGTGATTTGTGATTTTATTATAGGTAAATTCATTATATCAAAGTTTAATCTAAAATCATGTTCTGATAAAGTGCCTAATTTATTTCCTATTAAATCTACATTAATTGTTTTTGCCATCATTTCAAGTTCTTCTCTGGATAGGCTTCCTGAAAAAATTCTTATCTTTTCTCCAGATCTTATAAATAAATGAGGAAGATTTGATATTCCATAGTTTTTTTCTAAAATCTTCAGTATTCTTTTTTTCTTTGTTTTGTCTAAAATCTCCGTTTTCATTCTATTTCCCAAAGTTTCTTTAATTTTGCAATAAAAAAACCCTCTGTGTCATTATCCTGTGGATAAATTCTTACGCACTTGTTTATCTCTTTATGGTATTTTATATTTTTCCATTCAGGTATTCCTGAACGGGTTTTTAACTCTTTAGGCAATTGAATATCCTCAATTTTAACAGGATAATTTTCAAGTATATATGAAACGACCGATTCATTTTCTTCAGGAGCATGAGTGCATGTTGAATAAACAATTTCTCCATTCACTTTTAACACTTTCAGTGCATTTTCAAGAAGTTTTTTTTGTATTCCTGCGAGTGTTTTTATCAAATTTTCAGAAAACATAAAAACTGTTTTTGGAGAGCTTCTGATTGTGCCCTCTCCTGAGCATGGAGCATCTAAAAGTATTTTATCAAATTTAAAATTAATTTTCTTTAATTTATTACATAAAACTGCACCATCATGTTTTGTTATTATTGTATTTGTAACACCACATCGCTGCAAATTTGTTGCTAAAGGCATTATTCTTCCCAGATTTATTTCATTAGCAATTATTGTTCCCTGATTTTCCATCATTGCAGCTGCTTGAGTGGTTTTCGAGCCGGGCGATGAGGCTATATCTAAAAATATTTCATTTTTATCAGGTTTTAAGGTAAGTATTGGCATCATACTGGAAATTTCTTGTATATAATAATATCCCAAAATATGTTCTATTGAGTTTCCCAATTCTCCCGGTGAAAGTTCCTGATCAATAATCATTATTTCCTTATACTCTGAAAATGGACTCCTAATTTTCCATTTTTTTTCCAATCTTTTTTTTAATTCTTCTGGAGGTATTTTTAATGTATTGCATCGTATTGAATTAACAAGGTGTTTGCCGGAGTAATAACAAAATTTTTCATAATCCTCCCTATCTTTTAACAGCAATTTCATTCTTTCAATAAATAAAGGTTTTGCCTTTTCAATAGGGTTTTCCAAGAATTTTGTCATCTTTATTATTGATTATAAAAATAGTATTTAACTATTCTTCTGCTATTGGTATAGAAACTTTAAAATAAAAATAAGGTAATGGAGGAACGTATTGTTCAGGAGCTATTATTCCATAGATTTTTCTTTTCATTCTCTTTAAATTTTCTTCAATTTGTTTTTTTATCATCCATAATCATGCTTAGAAAGTTAGTTTATAAATGTTTATTTAACCCATTTAGAATAAAGTTTTCTGCTTTGTTCCTTTTATAATTTCTTCTGTATTAATACCAAACACTTGAAATATATTTTCAACAGCCGGAAGAACTTGTTTGTTTAAATAATAATTTATATCATAGTCTCTATCTTCATCAGGAAGAACAGCTCTGTCCCTTGTTAAGGCCTTTTTATCATTTGACTCTGAAATGTAATACTCTATTAACATACCAGCATTAACAGGCCTGCCAAGAGCCAGCATTTTTCTTGCAATTGTTACATGAGGAGTGTTAGCCTTATACTCTGATAAAGGTTTTTTTAACTGGGTTCTTATTATCAGGCTTTTTCTCTCAACTTTTCGCTCTTTTATTCTGTTAATTATCTCTTTTGTATGGGATAATGCAGATTTTTCATTTCCCTCTTTTAATATTTTTTCCAATACTTTATTTTGAAGATCTCTTGCAAGTCCGCACCAGTCTCTCCTTACCGTTTCAAAACCTCTTATTTTTAGTTTTCCTTTTTCATTAATTAATGCATATTTCTTTTTAGCCCCTATTTCTCCCCCGCGAGTTGTTACCCATATACCTCTTTTATAAAAATCTTCTAATTCCAGTTCCATTATCCCCGGGAGATTTTTATTTATTTCGTTTAACATCTTCAAAACTTCGCTTTTAGATTTTTTTCCACGTAAAAGTACAATTGAATCAGTGTCAGAATAAATGATTTTAAAATTGTTTGATTCAATTTTTTTTATTGTCTCTTTTATGGCATTTTTTGCCAGCGCAGCTGTTGCTGCTGCAGCTTCCCTTTGATAATACCTTGCTCCAAAAAATCCTTGATATCCATAGGCTGCGTTTGCAAGTAATTTAAATGCATTTGACCTTGCTTTTAATATTGGAGAAGGGTTTTTTTTATATGCTGCTTTATATTCTTTTCTTAGATTTATTATTTGCTCAAGCATGTCTGGAAAAAATCCTTTTTCTTTTGTAAAATAGACTTTGTTTTTTTTATCCAATACAACTTCAAAGGAATTTTTTTCTTTTTTTTCACGAAATGTTGATTTTGATAAATTATAGGTGACTATAACAGATGCATACATGCTTGTGAAATCAAACATGACTATATCTTCATATAAATTTGGAACTGGTTCCAGAACAAATGCGCCTTCATATTTTTCCAATGACCTTCTTTTTGATATTTCATCATGTTCAGGCTTTTTTTCAATTATTTCATTATACTTATACAGATTATGAATTATATAATTATCTACATTTGCAGACATTCCGTCTCTTGAAACATTCCATAAAGGTTCGCCCATTATTTTTGTAAACTCAATCATGTCAGGCCATATTTTCATAAATAATTCATATGTGAGATATGAATCATGAAGGCTGTATTCAAAGAAATTACCCCATTCTTCTTTGTCAAGTTTTTCATGATCTTTAAAAACGTGCTCTTTTTTTCCCTCTCCAAGCAGTTCATTTGCAACATCACCTAGGCCAAGAGTTTCTGATTGTAGATACTGGGAGTATGCTGTTTGAATAAATTTTAGTAAATCAATATGCACTCTTCCGGTAATTTTAATTCTTGGATTTGTTCCACCTGTTACTTTTATATTTGAATCATCTAATCCCAACTGCAATTTTAATCTATACTTTTCAGCTCTTGCTTTTATATAAGGCAAATCAAACCCATCTGAAAAATATCCTGTTATTATGTCAGGGTCTTCTTTATTTATTATATCCTCAAATTTTTCAAGCAGCTCCTTTTCGTTTTTGACCCTTTCTATGTAATTTTTTGAGAAATCTGTTTTTTTATGTGTTATTACTTTTTTTATATTTTTGCCGTAAACTGATATCATCAATATTTCCCCCTTGCCTACTTCAAATTCAGAGGTTTCTATGTCAAATGCCAGTGTTTTTGGAATAAATTCCGGAACAGAATTACTTTCTGATTTTAAAGGTTCTACTTTTTGTGATTTTATAACAAGGTCTACTTTTAAGATTTTATCAAGGCCATTAAATTCCTGACTTTCATTTAATATCTCTCCTGTGATTTTATGCCAGTTTAAGGGAGTAACTTCTTTATCAATGATGTATCTTGATATTAAATTTATGTCAGTTTCTCTTATTTTATCAATTTCTTTAAACTTTATTTTTTCAGCTATATCGTTTATGCTTTTGTGGTTATTTGTGTATATTTTAAATGCCTTGACTTTTCTTCCAAGGAATGACTTTTCTTCCAAGGAAACCCTTAAAACTCTCCCATTTTTTACAGATATTTTTTCAATTTCTTCTTTTATTCTGTCTATTTTTTTATAATCAGCTTCTTGTTTTAGAATTGCATAGAAATATGTATCAATGTTATCCAGAACGCATACTTTTTTGTCTTTTGTCCTTCCATATATTTTTATCCAGTTTTTTCCTTGATATTCAAATGGTTCATAATCCAAGGGTATAAAGGTTATCTCTACCATATTTAATTTAATGAATTACAATATTAAAATCTTGGTTTTTTATATACTTTATTTATCAATTCATAGTAAAATAGAAAGGTTTAAAAGCCCGGAAAACGCCGGATTTTTATGAAAATTAATAGAGAAGTTATTAACTGGTTAGATTATGAGTTGGGAATAAGACAAATAGAAAATGTAGATATTAACAGTCTTAACTATGACGAGGAGTGGAAAAGACAGGATTTAATAAATTGGGCCGAGACCGAGCAACAAAGAAGAGACGATAAAAAATTTTATGATGATGCACGAAGGTATGCTACCGGAGGTTGGAAAGAATATGCTTTGCAAAAGGCAAATATTTTGGCCAGACATTATACGAAATTCAGACCAGATGGAAAACAACCTCTGGTTGACAGGAACGGAAATCTTTCCGAAGAAGTTTTATCTAAACAACGGCCTGAAATTTATGTAGGAAAAATATTTCACGAAGTTTTTGAAGGAGTTAAAAAAAGAATAAAAAATAAGCAACATGCTTAAAAAGAATCCAAGAATAATCTTATATACTTCTTTGCCTTTTGTTTTTTATGGGATTAAATATACGTGAAATAGTTCCAAGAAAGGAAATTTTGGTTAGTGATTTGAGGGGGAAAGTAATTGCAGTTGATGCTTTTAATGCAATTTACCAGTTTCTTTCATCTATAAGGCAGTATGATGGCACTCCGCTTATGGATAAGAAAGGGAGGATTACCTCTCATCTTTCAGGTTTATTTTACAGAAATATTACTTTACTTGGTGAAGGAATTAGATTAGTTTATGTTTTTGATGGCAAGCCTCCTAAGATGAAGTTTGAAACCAATGATTTAAGAAGAGAGTCTAAGGAAATTGCAAAAGAAAGGTATGAAGAGGCTAAAAAGAAAGAAGATTATGATTCAATGAGAAAATATTCTCAGCAGCTTTCTAAAATAGATGAGAGCATGATAGAAGAAAGCAAAGAGCTTTTGGAGGCAATGGGAATCTCGGTTATCCAGGCTCCTTCAGAAGGAGAGGCTCAGGCGTCTGAACTTTCAAAACATAAAGAGGTTTATGCTGTTGCATCTCAGGATTATGACTGCCTTCTATTTGGTGCTCCAAGACTGATACAAAATTTAACTCTTGCAAGAAAAAGAAAGACAGTTTCTGGTTTTATCGAGATAAATCCGGAATTAATTGAATTAGAGAGGGTTTTAAACCATTTACAAATAAATTATGATCAGCTTATTACTTTAGGAATTTTAACTGGGACAGATTATAATCCCGGCGGGGTAAAAGGTATTGGTCCTAAAAAAGCCCTGCAGCTTGTTCAAAAATATAAAACTCCTGTGGAAATTTTTAATCAATTTAAAGACATTGAATTTGACTGGAAAGAGGTATTTGAGCTGTTTAAAAAACCTGATGTAGATAAACATAAGGAGATTAAATTTCCTGTGGTTAACTATAAAAGGGTGAAGGAAATTTTATTGGAGCATGATTTCTCTGAAGAGAGGATAGACAAACAGATAGAAAAATTGATAAATTATAGGGAAAAAAACAAACAAAAAACTTTGTTTTGATTTCATTTTTATTGTTAAGCATAGATTTATTAATTATTTTTTCTCTTTTTAATTTATGAATTTTTCATATGATATTATCGGAAACATTGTTATTGCAAAATTTCCAAAAAATGTAAAAAAATCAGATAAAATAAAACTTGCCAAGAAATTTCTTAGTGAAAAGAAGAATGCTAAGACTTTTTTGGAAAAAGCTGATAAGGTAAAAGGCAGGCTTAGAACAATAAAAACAAATTTTCTTGCAGGAGATAAAAATCTGATTGCTTACTATATAGAAAATGGATGTAGATTCAAGTTCAATGTCGAAACTTGTTATTTTTCTCCAAGGCTAAGCAATGAAAGGAAAGAAATTGCTGAACAAGTTAAAAATGGAGAAAAGGTACTGGTTATGTTTTCCGGCGTTGCACCATTTCCCATTGTTATTGCAAAAAATTCCAAGGCTAAAAAAATTTATGGTATTGAAATAAATAGGATAGCTTCTAAATATGCTGAGGATAATGTGAAACTAAACAAAATAAATAATATAGAAATTATTCAAGGAGATGTGAAAAAAATTATACCTGAATTAATGAAAGAAAAAATAAAATTTGACAGAATAGTTATGCCAAGGCCACAATTAAAAGATACGTTTTTATTTTATTCATTTAAGGTTATAAAAGATAACGGAATTATAAATTATTACGATTTTTCAAAAGAAAAAGAAGAGATTATAAAAAAAATTGAATTGGAATCTAAAAAATCAAGAAAAAGAATAAAAATCATTAAAGTTAAAAAAGCAGGGGAGATTGCTCCTTATAAATACAGGTGGAGAGTGGATTTTAAGGTTTTATGAGTTTCTTTTTAAGATACACTATTCTGATTTTTTATTGTGGTTTGCATTATAATTCCTATCTTTTACCAATAAGTTTATTAATATTATTTCTTTTTTAATATAATGTATGAAAGAGGTTTAACCATATTGTTTTTTGTAATATTCTTTATTTTCATTATAATATTTTCTCTTTCTGCCATCCTAATAATTGTTTATCTGCCTGAAAATATTGAAAGGGTTAATATTAGGGAGGCTGTTGCAGATACTTCACTATCAATATCAGATATAAATGTTTCCGACAATATTCTTAGTTTTAATATAGAAAAACTATCTGGAGACTTGGATACTGATGGGGTTAAAATCTATCTTCAGGATGACTTTGGAAATAATGATTTATATGAATTCCCCATTACTCTTCGTAATAATGAATCTAAGAGATTAGGGCTGGATTTGTCCAAGTCCTCTCTTGATACAATATCCAAATTTCAGATCTATCCTGTATTCAAAAGTAGGTCTGGCCAGAACATTAGTGGAGAGAGACCAGCTAATGCAAGCCTCGGACATTCTAGGGGTGGTGGAGGTTCCGGTGGCGGAGGAGGCAGAGGTGGAGGGGGTTCAGGAGGAGGTGGGTCTGGAGGAGGCTCAAGTAGTGTTTGTGGAAATAATATTATAGAAGCTGGAGAGCAATGCGATGATGGAAATACAAACAATGGTGATGGGTGTTCTTCTACATGTGTAATAGAGCCTTCTTGTTCATTGAATTCTGCTTATTGGAGTTTAAATAATGCAGTTCAGGGACAGATAGTTAATCTAATAGTAAATGGAACAAATTGTAATGGACAATCTATTAATTTTACAATATTTGAAGATGATATAGCATTTGATGAACAAGTTAGTATAAATCCAGCACCTGTTTCATTTATAGGTAATTCTGTTAGCACTACCTGGACAGCTGAATGGCAGTGTGATGGAAATATTGGAGGAGTTTGCACTCTTGGAAATCCTGAATATTATTTTATTGCAAGACTTGTAAATAATTCCTTAATATCTATAACAAGTTCAAATTATCTTATAACAAGTTCTTTAAGTCCAACATGTGGCAACAATATTACTGAATCTGGAGAGCAATGCGATGATGGAAATACAAATAATGGTGATTCATGTACAAATCTTTGTTTAAATGCATTTTGTGGAGATAATATTATCTGGATTGGAAATGAAATTTGTGATGGTAACTCCCAGAGCTGTTCAATAAATAATTATACAGGAACTCAAACATGTAACTCACAATGTAATGGATTTAATACTTGTGTAACAACACAATATTGTGGTGATGGAATTATAAATGGCCCTGAAACATGCGACGATGGAAATACAAATAATGGTGATGGGTGTTCTTCTACATGTCAGATAGAGCAGCAACTACAAACAAGTCTTTTCTTTGAGGCTGAAAATGGATCTTTAACAGGGCCTTATTCAGTAAGCAATGGAGCTTTAATGCTTAATGGCACAAATGCAAGAGCGACATATACCTTCAATCTTACAGAAGCTGGAACTTATATTATTTCAGCTTATGTAGATGCTCCATCTACATTTGAAAATTCCTTTTTAATAAATATTGACTCTGATCCTATTGAACCAACAAATGTATGGGACATATATCCTTATCCAACTTTAGGATTTAAACTAAGAAATGTTTCATGGAGAGGCAATGGACTGCCTGATTCAAATCAATTTGTTCCCAAAAATTTCTCACTAAATCAGGGAGTGCATCAGATAAGATTATGGGGAAGAGAACCAAATACGAGGATTGATAATTTTACACTAATAAAATTAATTGCACCTGCTCCTTCTGTATGTGGTAATAATATTACTGAATCTGGAGAAATTTGTGATGGTAACTCCCAGAGCTGTTTAATAAATAATTATACAGGAACTCAAACATGTAACTCACAATGTAATGGATTTAATACTTGTGTAACAACACAATATTGTGGTGATGGAATTATAAATGGCCCTGAAACATGCGACGATGGAAATACAAATAATGGTGATGGGTGTTCTTCTACATGTCAGCATGAATGTATAGATAGTGATGG
>JAWCQN010000013.1:0-14089 GCA_038869755.1 Candidatus Pacearchaeota archaeon
GCTGTTGAATCTGGATTTCCAGGAGTTATGAACGCTTTACACATAGCACAAGATTATCACAGTGATAAAGATGAAATTTTAAGAAATCCCGAACTTACAAGAAAAGCTTTGGCTATCCTTAATTCTGGCAAGTCTTACGAAGAAGCGCAAAAGGAATTAGAAGCGATAGTACAACAGCAACAGACAAGATTAAGAAACGCCGGATTTTCTGTTTTAAGTGAAGAAGACAAAGCTAAAATTGAACAAGAAGTTAGAGGAGTTGTTCTAGATAGAGATGCAGAACAATATTTTGCGTTTTTAGTTTCAGAGAGGAATTCATCTCAAAAATACGGACAAAAGAGAAGTATTGATAATCCAGAAGGAGACAAACAAAATGGTTTGTATCTTAACGCTACTTTTGCGGGAAGCGGAAGTAGAAGAGAAGAAAAATCTTTAGTTAGATATGCGAAATCTTTAGCATGGTTACAAGGCGAAGGAGAAGTTAATTTAGACCATATTAGTCAAGTAGCACCCTATGTTTTATGGCATAGAGTAAGATGGACTCCTGAAACTGAACAAGCATTTAGAGATTCAGATAGAAGAGACCCATTAGATTTGCATATTGCAAAAACTCTTTTAGGAGATGGAACTAGTGAAATACCCGGCGTTAAGAAAAGATATTCTGAAAGCCAAGCTAACTATCAAAGAGTTATTGATTTAGCAGGTCACGGAAAAATAGACCAAGCAATACAAGAAGCTAAAGATTTCTATGCTGATGGAAGAGGTCATCCTATTTTTTTAGACACTGTTAAAGATTTGGTAGGCAGATAAAATGCCAAATCCAAGATTTTTACAAACAGCTGGAAGATGGATGAATAAAGATATTCCAGCAGAAAAGCCAAAACCAACTAAATCAAAAACTTCTCAGCCAGTTGGAGCTAATCCTGTTTTTCCAGATAGTGTTCCAGAGATTTATAGATTTAGTTATGATGGACAACATAAGAATTTTTATCAAGAAGTTTTAGCAAAAGCTAACGAATTATTTAGAGGGACTCAAGCAGAAATACCAACAGGAAAATCTGGCGAAGTTCAAAACATGTATAGCTTAAAGAGATTTGGACTAGTTACAGCAATATATAACAATCCTCAATTAAGAAGCTGGAATGTTTGGCCTATAACCCCAGTTACAATCTGAACATTTATTGAAAGCTGAAGTATTAACAAATAATGAAGAGTATTGGGAAGATTTAGGTCTATTGCTCTATGATACAAGTCCTAATGGATATAATCCAAAAGAAGCAAAAGCACTTTATGATTCTTTAAAGAAACATAGACAAGATTTAGGTTTGAGTGCTAGTGACTTAGAACAAAGATTAATTATAGTTAGTCCGGGATTAGAAAAAGATTCTAGTATGCCTCATGGTGTTAAGCCAATAGTTCTACCAGGAATTACCCAAATATATACTCATGAAGTTTTAGAAAAAGTTGGAGAAGAACATAAATTTGAAGGATATGGTTTGAAAGGTGGACTTCCATTAATTAAACAACTTGACAAAGGAGACAGAAGTTTGTACATGCCTGACGAAACTGAAGATATAGGTTTACGTGTGCTCTTTCGGGACAGGGATTCCAACTTGGGCGCTAGGGACAGGTATTTGGTCTACTCTCTTGCCGCTGGTCGGGTAAATTTCGCGCCGCAGGCGCGTAACGCCTAAAAAATAGGAGTTTAAAATGACAAATGAAAGTTTAAGACAAATAATTGGAAAGGAATGGCAAAAAGTAAGAAAGAGATTTCACTATCCTCAATTACCCTTGCCAGAGCTAGTTGACAATATCCCTAATGGTTGTATAGACATTAAGAATTTAGAAATAAAAGTTAGTGAACCATTTATAGAAGGATTTGAGCAACATGGAATAGGAAATGAAGAAGCTATGAATGAGGTATTAACTCACGAACTAACTCATTTTATGAAATATCCGGGAAGTGTTCTTAATGTTCTTAGATTGCAAAAAGTAGCACAAAGTATGACTGATGGACATAAAGCAAGTGAACTTAGAACCGCGTTTACAGAAGCTCAAACAAATCTCTATATGACTCAAGAAGTCAAACATCCAGCAACAGCTAAAATGAGAAAAGCTTACGGTTTGCAAGAAGGAGATGGATTTGGAATATATAAGATAAATAAAGATTTTTAAGCCTTGGTTCTCTTAATAAATTATGTCAGAATTTAATATTAAAGAAATTGAAAAAAATATTAAGAATTTATGGGAAAAGGAAAAAATATACAAATTTAACCTTAATTCTAAATCAAAAATCTATTCTATAGACACCCCTCCACCAACACTTTCAGGAGCAATGCATATAGGCCATGCATTTTCCTATTCCCAGCAAGATTTCATAGCAAGATATAAAAGAATGAAGGGGTTTAATGTATTTTATCCATTTGGAACAGATGATAACGGATTGCCAACTGAAAAACTCATAGAGAAGACAAAAAATGTAAAATCAAAAAATATACCAAGGCAGGAATTTGTTAAATTGTGTCTTGAAACTTTAAGAGAAATATCTCCGGAGTTCATTCAGGCATGGAAAAATCTTGGAGT
The DNA here is from genome assembly GCA_038869755.1 of Candidatus Pacearchaeota archaeon. Lineage (GTDB taxonomy): Archaea > Nanobdellota > Nanobdellia > Pacearchaeales > GW2011-AR1 > JACPLR01. The sequence continues at coordinate 2,584 of JAWCQN010000013.1, forward strand.
ATCATGCGATTATGACATTTTCTATTCAACAATAGACAAAAATACGCAGAGACTTTCGCAAAAATATTTTATAGATTTATATAAAAAAGGCCATATTTACAAAAAAGAATTTCCAACTATATGGGACACTGAATTTCAAACACCTGTCTCGCAGGCAGAATTAGAAGATATGGAACAGGAAACACTATTTTCAACCATAAAATTTAAAGTCAGCTCTGAAAAAAAAGAAGATATTTTAATAGCAACAACCCGCCCGGAACTTTTGGGATCATGTGTTGCTGTCTTCATAAATCCAAAAGATAAAAGATACAACAACTTAATTGGAAAAAAAGCCATAGTCCCTATTTTTGGCCATGAGGTTCCAATTTTGGGAGATGAATCAGCTCAAATAGATAAGGGAACAGGAATTTTAATGGTTTGTTCTTATGGAGATAGATATGATGTAGAGGCTATACAAAAACACAAACTAAAACCAAAAATCACCATCACAAAGGATGGGCATTTAAATTTACCAAATACTCCTTATAATGGGTTAAAAATAAAACAAGCCAGAAATAAAATTCTGGAAGAGCTAAAATCAAAAAACTTTATAACTAAACAAGAAAAAATTTCCCATATTGTAAATGTCTATGAAAAATCCGGCGTTGAAATAGAATTTTTGCCAACAGAGCAGTGGTTCATAAAAATCCTTGATAAAAAAGATGAATTAATAAGGTATGGAAAAAAAATTAAATGGTATCCTGAATATATGTATAAGAGATATGAACACTGGATTAAAGGTTTAGAATGGGATTGGAATATATCAAGAGAAAGGCATTTTGGAATTCCAATTCCTGTCTGGTACTGCAAAAGATGTAATGAAATAATTTTGGCAGAAGAAAAAGAACTTCCAGTAGATCCAACCTCAACAAAAAAAATATGTCATAAATGTAAAAACATTTGTATTGGTGAAGATAAAGTTCTTGACACATGGGCAACCTCCTCTTTAACTCCACAAATAGCCAAATCCCTGATAAACCCAAAAAATAAAATCAAAATTCCATTTTCCCTAAGACCACAAGGCCATGATATAATAAGAACATGGGCTTTTTACACAATTGTTCAATCTATGTTGCATGAAAAATCAATTCCATGGGAAGACATAATTATCTCAGGAAATGTAAGTCTAAGAGGAGAAAAAATGTCTAAATCAAAAGGCAATGTTATAGATCCAAAAGATGTAATGGAAAAATATAGTGTAGATGCTTTAAGATACTGGACAGCATCAGCCAAACTGGGAGAAGACTTAGACTATCAGGAAAAAGAACTGGTTGCCGGGAAGAGATTTATAACGAAAATGCTCAATGCAACAAATTTCGTTTTTCTAAATGTCCAGTATAAAAATACGAATAAGCCTCCAAAGCTGGAAGAAACTGACAGATTATTTCTCGAACAGCTGAATAAAACAATTGTTCAATGTACAAACGCATTTAATAATTACAACTATTCTAAGGCAAAGTCAGAAGCAGATGGTTTTTTCTGGAGAACAATGGCAGATAATTATCTGGAAATTGTAAAAAACAGGGTTTATAACGGAAATGAACAGGAAAAAGCTTCTGCATATTATACACTTTACCATAGTTTATTGGCTATATTAAAATTAATGTCTCCAATAACTCCTTACATTACAGAGTATTTATACCAAGAACACTTCAGGAAATATGAAAAAATACCATCTATACATTTAACAGATTGGCCAACTGAACTTAAAGTATCATCAAAAAAAAGCAAAAATGATGAAAAAGTGTGGAGCAGGATGATTGAAATAATATCCTTTGTTCGCCATTCTAAATCAGAGACAAAAAAATCAATGAAAGCAGAAATAATCCTCACACTAAACAAAGAAGACAGCAAATTGCTAAAACCTGTTCTAAAAGATTTGATTGCCGTCACAAATACAAAAGAATTAAAAGAATCTGAAAATGGGTTTGATGTTAAAATCCTTTAATAACTGATAAAAAAAGGCATTTATTTTTTAACAAACTTTTATAAGCAATAACTTTTTATTAATTTAAACAACATGACTTCACAAAAAGATATTGAATTTAGGGATTTTGTAGAAAAAGTATCCTCATTCAAAGGAAGACATACAGAACTTGTTACAGTTTTAATACCAGCTGATTATAATGTTAATTCTGTAATTTCACAATTAGAAGCTGAAAAATCAACTGCCAACAATATAAAATCCAGAACAACAAGAAATAATGTTATAGAAGCCATTGAAAAAATAATACGGGAACTAAAATTAGGACCACAAAAATATCCTAATGGAATCGCGTTATACTGTGGAAATATCTCGCAAGATGAAGGAAAACCAGATATACAATTTTTCCATATCGAACCTCCACAACCACTAAACACAAGACTTTATAGATGTGACCAAAAGTTTGTAGTAGAGCCATTAAAAGAAATGGTCGAAACGGACGAGGTTTATGGTTTATTGGTTATAGAAAGAAAAGAAGCAACTATTGGGTTATTGGAAGGGACAAGAATAAAAGTGCTTCAAAAAATGACTTCTGGGGTTCCGGGTAAAATAAGAGCAGGTGGACAATCATCTCAAAGGTTTCACAGGATAACAGAAGGTATGGCTAAAGAATTCTATAGAAGAGTAGCAGAAGCTATGAAAACATCTTTTTTTGAAATGCCAAAATTAAAGGGAATTTTAATCGGTGGTCCAATACCAACAAAAGAAGAATTTCTTGATCAGGGGGAGTTAGCAACAGCCTTAAAAAATAAAATAATTGCTGTAAAAGATATTGGTTATGCTGATGAACACGGTCTGGAACTTTTAGTAGAAGCTGCTCAGGAAGAATTATCGCAACAAGAGATAACAAAAGAAAGAAAACTCATTGAAAATTTCTTCAATACCTTGGGAAAAAATCCTGACAAAGCAACATATGGGTATAAAAAGGTAAAAAAAGCTCTTGAAATGGGTGCTGTTGATACTCTCTTGCTATCAAAAGAGTTACAAAAACCAATTATAAAAGAACTAACAATTTTAGCTGAACAAATGGGAACAAAAACAGAATTTGTTTCAAACGAATCCAATGAAGGAGAGCAATTCTCTAATTTGTCTGGAATAGGAGCTTTATTAAGGTTCCCGGTTCATTTGGATAATTAATATGTATTTTTCTATTTAAATAAGTTACCTTCCTTCAATCTCTTCCCTCATCTTCATAAAGCCATATTTATATTCATTGAAATAAAGAGATCTGTCAAGATTTGGTTTTCTCTTCATACCTGTTTTATCATCTGAATAACCTAAAGGAATAACTGCCTCAACATTTATGTTATCAGGTATTTTCAGTGTCCCCTTTATGTGATCTTCAATAAAAAATCCGACCCAACATCCACTCAATCCAAGATCAGTTAGTTTTAGAAGGAAATGGTGTATTGAAGCTCCAACCTGTTGTTTAACATAATCCCTTCCTTTTTCACCATAGCTTCTTATAACATCTTTATCATCAGAACATACTACAACAAGATAATGTACCTTTGATATAAAATCCTGCTGACAGCTTTCCTTGATTTTATTAATTTTCTCCGAATCATCTATTATGATATATTTTATACATGGAATATTTCCTGCCAATGGAATTTTCAAAGCAGAATCAACAGCTTTGATAATATCTCTCCAATCTGGTTTCTTGGATTTAAATTTTCTGACACTTCTTCTTTTCCTGACAATAGAATCAAATTCCATATAACAAACAATAAAATAAAATATATAAATGTTATTGGTAAAAATAGAGAGATTTATAAGTTTCAAATACATTATACTAAAATGGAAAAAAACAAAGAAAATGAAAAAAGAGGAAGAATAACCTATCTTGATGATATTGAGCGAAAGAATAGGTTTAGACAGAGGGAACAACTAAAAAGTGAGATAACAGAGGATATAGGAGATGTTTTTAATAGAGTAACCGGAGGGACAAGCAAAAACAAAAAAACATCGTGGTTCGCCAAAATTTTAATAGGATTTGGAACAATCATACTAATTTTAACAGCTATAAATCTCTTATTAGGAAATATATGGCTCTTGAAATTCTTTACTCAAGAATTTTCAAAAACAATTTCTACATTGTTTGGAAGATAATACAAACGCCCTAGGGAGGACTCGAACCTCCGACATCATGGTTAACAGCCATGCGCTCTACCTGCTGAGCTACCAGGGCCAATAGATAAAATCGGTTAAGTATATTTATAAAACTAACTATACAAAAAATATTTTAAGTGAAAAAAGAGAGGATTAGTGTTAAAGTTCTCTTTTTCTTCTGTTTGCTTTTTCTAAAAATGCATAAACATTTCCCTGCTTACTTCCCTGTATAAGGGAAATAACTGCCTGTTCTGCTGTATGAATATCTTCAGCCCTACCAATAATTGCAACATTGTTATCCTTAACAACTATTTCGGAGTTCGAAATTTCTGATAAAACCCTAAGTGTTTTGCCCTTAGTTCCAATAATCCTTCCTTTTACAACATTTAAATCTTTTCTTTTTGTATAATCTTTAATATCTAAAACTTCAATCAAATAATCTTCACTTGCAAGCAATAAAGCATCTTCAACCAAAAAAGGGAAGTCCAACGCACTAAAAACTCTCTCAGCAAAATGCTCATCAATTTCACTTCCAGAAATTATAATATGTGTTCCTTTAATGATTATTTTTACCTTTAATTTTTCTTCAAGCTCTTTTTTATGTTGTAAAATTTTTCTAACAGAAGTAACCTGTAATGTTTTCATTTCCTATCTAAAAAGAATCTTCAATCCCATTTAACATTCCCTTAGATTTCAAAACCGGAATGTCATTTAAATTGTATTTAAATACTATGTCTCCTTTATCATTGTCAAACTCCCATGGCTCAACAATTACATAGTCACCCTCTCTAAGCCATAAAGCCCTTTTCAATCTTCCCGGAACACGGCAATTTCTAGTTTTTCCGTCAGCACATTTTACAAGCATCCTGCTTCCACCTACTCTCTGTTCAATTAATCCAAGTATTTGATTATTTCTTGGAAATCTAACCCTAACTCTAACTTCTTGCTGATTTCCAATATTATCGGATTTTTCCATTTTATAAAATAAAGAACTAATTAAAATTAATAACTTTTTTTAGCACCTTGTTTAACAGCTTTTTCAGCATTTTCTCTAGACATCATAGCACTCATCTTAGTTCCACATGAGTTACAAGAGCCTCTAGCCATAAATCCTCCACGAGCATTCTGCACAATTTCTGGATTTTTCATCTGGCATTTTGCCTTGCACTTAACACAATATCCTTCTACCATAAATTTACCTCCCTTGTATTTTTTCTGTAGCCATTTATCTACTTTGTTTTTTAGATTTTTAAAGATTCCTGTTATGTTTTCAGTATATTTTTATTAATATCAGCTTCTACCTAAAGAGTGTTTTGCTCCGCATGCAAGACAATGAATAAATAAAAAGTTGCCTTGTTTAATTAATTCTGTATCTGGTTTTTTGCATTCTTGGCAAATTACATATATTTTAACATATAAAGATATTTTTTCATTAACCTTTAAAGAGGGTATTTTTCTATTTATCATTAATCTATCACCTTCAATTTTACAGAAAGCTGCAAGCTCTTTTGAAATAAATTTGCAAAGATTCTCTGGTTCCCTTCTTAAATATGATGCTATTTGCATATAATTATCAATATAGGTTTTATTGCCAATAGTATTTACTTCAGCCTTTGGAATTTCAAACCTTTCAAAGCTCTCGCTAACAGAAATTGGTTTTATCTTTTCATAAGCTTCATCCAGAAGTTTTTCGTATGACTCCATAAATCTAATCAAAATAACAACTTTATAAAGGTTTATAAAAACAAAAAACCTAAGAAAAACATGAAAATTAAAAACATAATAATAGGATTGGCAATTACAATATTAACAAGTTTTGTAGCCATATATGGAATATTGGCTTTTTATGGAGATGCTCCGCAATGGGATAATTATTGTGGGAATATTCAGTCTCCACTATATGAAATAAATACCTCACAACATTGTGAAGCAATAGGAGGGAAATGGAATCCAACTTATACTAATAAATATGCACAACCTATTCCAGCAAAAACACTTCCAGAAGGTTATTGTGATCTATATTATTATTGTAACATGGAACTGCAAGAAGCTCAAAAGATATATTCAAAGAATTTGTTTTTGATAACAGTTCCTGTTGGAGTTGTACTTTTAGTTATAGGAGGAGCATTATTTGGATTAGAGGCAGTTGGATCAGGGATAATGCTTGGAGGAATAGTAACATTAATTTATGGTGCAGGAAGCTACTGGCCTAATGCAAATAATCTTTTCAGATTCCTTACCTCATTAGTAGGATTGATACTGGTAATAATCCTTGCTTACTGGTTAAATAAAAAATATGAAAAACAAAGCAGGAGTTTTTTAAATAATTTAATGAAACTATCAAAAAAGAGATATTAAAAATTACTCCTGTGGTCTAATTTTTAAGTTAAAAAAACAAAAACATTTAAAAGTTAATTTTCACATTAAAAAAGGTTTAATAAAATGATTGATATCTGGTTATATTCTATAGCAAGCGTTATTATTGTCAGCGCCTTGGCTTTTTTTGGAGCAATAACTTTATCTCTAAAAGAAAAAACCTTGAAAAGGATATTAATTTATTTTATTGCATTTTCAGCAGGGGCTTTGTTAGGAGATGTATTTATACATCTTCTTCCTGAAGTTGTAGAAGAAAATGGCTTTACACTAATGATTTCAATATACTTAATATTAGGTATAGGATTTTCATTTGTAATAGAAAAATTTATACATTGGAGACATTGCCACCATCCAACAACCAAACAACATCCTCACCCTTTATCAACCATGAATTTAGTTGGAGAAGGTGTCCATAATTTTATTGATGGTATTATTATAGGAACTTCATATCTGATTTCAATACCAGTCGGAATAGCAACAACTTTGGCAGTAATATTTCATGAAATACCTCAGGAAATATCTGACTTTGGTGTTTTGGTTTATGGGGGGTTTACAAAATCAAAAGCTCTGATAATGAATTTCCTCATAGCATTAACATCTGTATTAGGAGCTGTAATAGCCTTATTGTTAGGAACACAATCAGAAAAATTCCTGATTTTTTTGGTGCCATTTGCAGCAGGAAATTTCATATATATAGCAGCAGCAGATTTAATTCCTGAACTGCATAAAAATTCAATGTTAAAAGAATCGCTAATGCAGTTATTTTTATTTGTGTTTGGGGTTTTAGTAATGACTTCTTTACTGATTTTAGAAGTATAAAATTACCTCAACCCAAATACCTAAGCATTCCTGGACGAGGCTCATAAATAATGCCTTGCTCAAGAGCCCTTCTTATTTCCTGATTTATCAGATCTGGAGATTCTTTCAGGTCAAGTATAAGGACTTCCTGTGAAATGCCATTAGGCTCAGAATCTTTTATCCTTGAAATTATCTTATCTGATAAAGCAATCAACTCTTTAGAATTTAATTCTTTTGGCTGGAATTTATCAAACTCGAGTTTTCTGACAAGCAAATACCTTGGATCCTGCTTCCGGATAATTTCTGGAGTAATATACAATTCATCATTATAAAACCTTACAAATCCTATAACTACTATTGTATCTCCTTGTCCTATGTCCTGAAACTTGGAAACATCATCTCCAAATATCTTTATCCTTATTTGCCCTGAAGCATCATCAATTGTCAGGGAAATATATTGTTTCTCTTCAGAAGAGTATTTTTCGACAACATTCGCAACTATATTAACTCTTGCTATGTTTTTATCACCCAACTCAATAAAACTGAATCTATCTGTATCAAAAATTTTTTTTCCCTTTGTTAAATCACCTATTTTTATTTTATAAGCTATAGCTCTCTTAAAATCTGCCATTTTCTTTTTTATTTGCAACATTTAAAAATATATAAGCTATTTAAAGGTTTATTTAATTATAAATACAAAAAATTATAAAAAATATTTAAAAAATATAGCTTTTACACTCTCTGTATAAATCCTTTTCTTGGATGGAATATATCACCAGAAAGATTTAACTTTTCCAAAGCTTCCTCAATTTCATTTTTCTGTAATTTGCCTTCTAATTCTTTTTCCAGCTCCTCCAAGGGAATCAATTTACCTATCCTTGATTCCAAATTAATTATTGCTTCCTTAACCTCAAGAATTTTTCCCCTTTTCGAAGCTGTAACTCCTGTAACTATTTTATCAATATCAAAAGACTTCGTTTCATAATCATAGCCTGCCTGCATTAAATAAAATTTCATAAGCTCTATGGCTCTATCAGCATCAATTTTCTCCACATTTTCAGAAAGCCTTGATCTGGCGCTGGCTTCACTTAACCTGACTAAAGCCTCTAACTGCCTAGCAGTAATTGGTATAGGTTTCAATGGAGAATCAGATGTTGTAGGCGCATTTCTGAGAGAGACATAGAAATTTTTTATAGCTTTAATTGCCTCGTCAGATAATTTAGGGTAAATTTTTTGTTTGGCAAAAGCAATATATTTTCTAAATAAATCAGGATCAATGCTTCCTCTTTGTTTGGTGTCCTGATGCTCAAATAAAACATGGGAAGCGATAGCATCATCTTTTGATTTATCAGGCAAATCCCTTAACATAAAAATTACATCAAACCTGTTTAACAGTGTAGGCTCAATATTAATCTGTTGGGCAATTGCCTGATAAGGATCAAATCTTCCGAATTTTGGATTTCCTGCAGCTAAAACACTTGTTTCAGCTCTTAAACTGGCCTGAACATTTGCTTTTGATATAGTAACTGATTGCTGCTCCATTGCCTCATGCATTGCACTCCTGTCCTGCTGATCCATCTTTTCTATCTCATCAATACAAACAATGCCTTTATTTGATAAAACCATCGCTCCTGCTTCGAGAGACCATCCTTTAAGAAATTCATCCCTGACTACGGTTGCAGTCAGTCCTGCCCCTGATGCTGACCTCCCAACAACATACCTTCCTTTTGGAGCTATTTTTGAAATAAATTTTAATGTCACTGATTTCGCAACTCCGGGATCTCCCACCAAAAGCACGTGAATATCGCCTCTTGAAACTGTTCCATCAATTTTTTGTTTTCTAACTCCTCCGAAGAGCTGTAAAACCAAAGATTGTTTAATCTCGTCATAACCATATATGCTTGGAGCTATATTATCAGTTAGTTTCCTGAAAATATCCGGATCCAAAGATAATTCTTTTATTTGCATTTCATCTTCCTCATTTATTTTTAAATCTTCATAAGTCTCTTCAAGAGGAATAATATTATTGGCATCTATTGCTAAATCAAATCTGGTTGAAACTCCCATAGGAAGTGGAACTGGAATTTCATTTAATATCCCTATGATCTTTACTTTACTCCCAGGAGTTGTTCTTTCCTCCATTTTAGGGTCCACTAAATCTTCTTTTAAAAAAACATTTATTCTTCTTGGTTGCTCTCCTCCAAACAGACTTTCAGGGCTTTCTTCAATAACAAGCCTTTGAGCATCAACCATCTGTTTACTTACAAGTTTAAAAAATCCTTTTCTTCCACAAGAACACCTTGAAGGCTCCTTGAATTTTTTCTCCAGCTGCAAAACAGAGATTATTGTGCCACAAGAAGGACATTCAAATCTTGCACTTACAACCTGTGGTCTGACATCTGATGCTTGACGAACAATTCCCTCAATCCAGACAAATTTATTAAGGTGTTTTGCCCTTATATTCCTGATTTTTATATAACTGTTTTCAGGCAAATTTAAGAGCCTAATTCTTGGATTTTTAACTATTTCCATCTCGCTAAGAGCTGTTTCTAAATTGCCAAGTATCTCTTCAGGCTTATCAAGTAAAAGTTCTGAAATTTTGGGAGAAAAAACGGCGAGATCTTCAAAATCAATATAAACCACATGTTTTGTAGACCTTACAGCTTCGCCTATCTGTTTTTTATACATAACAAAAAAATTCTTTGCCTCTACCAAAAATTCTTCTGTTTTTAACCCATCCATTTAAATACAGTTACCTCTTTAATAAATGATAAATATACTCAATAACCTATTTATATTAATTTCTATTGAAAATTAGTTAGTTTTAAAAACCCTTTTTAGAGGCATAAGCGAATTTTCATGATATACTTTTATTTCTCTTCAATAGCTTCTTTAATATTTTTATTAAGAATAACCATGGACTCATCCAGTTGCTGTCTATTTTTAGTCCCGGTACAAACCAATTTTCCATTACTAAACAACAAAAAAGTGGCATTCGGTTCGACTAACTTGTAAACCAGTCCTGGAAACTGCTCTGGCTCATACTCTGTATTTTCCAAGGCTAAAGCCAGATAATTCAGATTTAATTTTAAGTCAATACTCCCGGAAGCAACAATATTTTGCACAGTTATCTTTGGTTTATCAGTAATCTTAACCCCTATTTTTGCCAGTTGTTTAATAACCTGATTTATAACTTCCTTAACCTGAGCTATTGATTTTGTTCCAGTGCAAACAAGGTTTCCTGATGAAAAAACAAGAACTGCTGATTTTGGTTTCTTTATTCTCAAAACAAGCCCGGGAAACTGCTCTGGATTATATTCAGTATTACTCTGGGTTCTGGCTAATTTAGTTAAAGAAACAGGCTTTCCAAGAGATCCTGTAGCAACAATATTTTGAACAGAAAGGTTGCTTTTCATTTTAGTACTATAATTTCTATTTAAAAAGAAATTTTGTTTATAAAACTTTCGATTATTTTTTAAATGGATTTATAAATAACTAATTTTTTCTTGTTGCCGCTAAAATAATTATTAATAAAAATAAAAGCAAAATGAACAGCCCAAACATCAATAATAAGAAGATATTAAAATCCAATTTAGATTTTGGCGATTCTTTTTTAGGCAATTCTTCTGATTCTTCTTGTGTTATAACACTTGGCAGAACTGAAAGTTCCTGTCCCAATATCTCTCCAGTAGGAGTAATAATAAATGGCAAATCATCAAACATGTTTCCTCTTCCACCTCCTCCACCCCTTCTGCTTCCAGATTCACCTGAAGATTTACACTCTCCATTTAGACATCCATTTAAGCACTCTTCAACCAAAACATCCTCTGAAGAAATCTCCTGGCATGAACTATTTGGAGTTCCTGGATTTATACATGCATAATCAATAAGAGTTTGATAAACATAGTCATTTAAGCAAAAATTAGATGAAACACTGTTATTGCAATCTAAATCTGAAAGACATCTTATCTGATTGTAATCACAAATTCTTCTTCCGGTATTGTTTTCCAAAATACATAAATCTTCAGTATAAGGGTTTTCATCATCACAATCCGAGTTTATAGAACATTCATCAATAGAATTGTTTTGACATGTTCCTTGAGAACACCCAAATGGACAATACTGAACAAAAAAATCAAATGTTCTTGATCCACAAACTCCATTGTTACATACCGGATATTGAGTTACATTATGGAC
>JAWCQN010000014.1:0-14018 GCA_038869755.1 Candidatus Pacearchaeota archaeon
AACCGTACAGCAAGTACTCCAGCTGATGTAGTCAATATATACCTAAATACGCCAGACACTGGAGCTAAAATCTATAGACCTGCGATAGTTCTTTTTGAAGAAAAAGATGACAAAGACAACTATGAAGCTATAGTTATTACACTAGATGCAGGTTATGATGGAGATAGTGCAGGTGTTGGTGTTAGTGATGTTATAAGGACATGGGGTGCTGACGGAAATAACGGAGATAGTGATGCATGGGATGATATCCAACTTGAAACAGATAATGACATATACAAAGATATGGACCTTTGGGGAACAATTGCCACTGTTGACAAAAGTGATACAGATCAAGCAACTGCTATGATTAGCTACCCAGACGAACAGGTTTATGCACAGGTATATTTTTCAGCTTCAAGTGCTTCAGTTTCAACTGGAGGAGGAACTGGAAATATAGTGACAGTATCTGACAATGAGGCTTCAAAGATTTCAGGAAAGAACTTAATAGTTGTTGGAGGAAGTTGTGTAAACTCAATTGCTGCAGAACTATTAGGAGCTGGTGGAAAACTTTGCGGAGCAGATTTCACTGCTAAAACAAATGTTGGAGATGGTGAGTATTTAATCGAAACTTTCTCAAGAACTGGTGGAAAGGTTGCAACTCTTGTTGCAGGTTACAATGCTGCCGACACATTAAATGCTGCAAAGTCTATGATAAAGAACAAACCTGAAATAACTGTTGGAAAGAAATACAAGGGAACAACAGCAGACACACTTTCAGCTGTATAAGCCAAAAAATAAATTTTTATTTTTCCTTCTTCTTTTTTATTATTTTTTGTTTAAATATAATTTAAATTTTATAGTACTATCATCTAAAAAATTGGTATTAATAATAAAGATGTTTCTATGAAAATATAAAATCAGGTTATGCTTTTAAGATGAAGTAAATTTTGATGATAATTAAAGAGTATAAAGAATAAATCATTAAGAAAAACTACGCAATATATAAGAAAATAGTTAGATTACATTATTTATTATAACTAATTAACAAGTTTTTTAAATCAGCCTAAATTGTATCTTTAATGAGAAATATTGAAAGTGCTGAAAAAATAGAAGCGAGAAAAAGAAGGAATAAGATTATCCTTGGGATAACTATTATATCTTTAATGGTAATAAGTACTGTTGGTTTTGCTGTTTTTCAGGGTTTTGGGCCAATACAAGGGGATACAAAAAAAATTAGTTATAATGGTCTGGAATTCATTTTAAATCAAAATGGCTATTGGGAATCCACAGTTCAGGGAATAACACTTAATACAATCAATAATCCTGAAGACACTAAAGAAATTGAACTTAATATCCAAGTAAGAGTTAATGATTTTTACAACAAACCTTTATATTTCGTATCTGAAAATTATGAAGCAATGAATGAGTTAATAAGAAACATAGGCCCATTATCAAGCAGATTTCAAGAAGCATGTCTAAAAGGTGAAAGATGTGAATTTGATTATGTTGAAAAATCATGTGAAGATAATATTATAATCATCAGAGTAAAAAATGAAACAAATACTTATAAACAGGACAATTGTATATTTATCGAAGCTCCAATGAGCCAGCATATTTTAATTAGTGATAAATTTATTTTCAGGGTTTATGGAATTCAATAAACCATAAAAATAATAAAATAGTAATAAAATGGCAGTTAAAAAAGAGAAAATAAAAAAAGAAAATGTAAGAAAATCACTTGAAGAGAGAGAAACCGAGGAAGAAAAATTAGAAAAAATTATTAAAGAAAAAGAGGAAAAAGAAAATAAAGAAATAGATAAAAATTATGAAAAAATCTATCAAAAACAGGGAACATGGATTTTAATTATTCTAGGAGTAATAATTGCCTCTGTATTCCTTTCTTTTTGGATTTCCATAGAAACAAAAAAGTTTGATTACATAGGACAGACATTCCAGAAAGAATATTTCGGACAAATACCAATATATACGACCCAGTTTAACGGATATAGCCCTATTACAGGACAGGCTGTAAACACCAAAATTAATCTGAGGAATGATCCAAGAGAATCAAAAGTGCCTGTTATTGGTAAAATAAAATATTTGAAAAATAAACCTGCTTATATATCATTAAATATGAGCTCAAAAATTTACGAATGCGGTTCTATTGCTTTAGTAAGTTTAGGCCAATTTATGAATGGGGTTGGAATTCCAATAATTACAGGAATTAGTGATGAAGAGGGAGCGATAGAATATGGAAAACCATACATAACATGTGAAAACACAAATCAATCAACAGTTTTTGTATTAACAAAGGGAGAAAAAAGTGAAATAAGACAGTTAAACGAAAATCCAAACTGCTATATACTTAGTGTAAACAACTGCGAAATAGTTGAGGTTATTGAAAGACTTGAAGTAGCTTCATTGGCTTCATTCAATAATAGGCAGATATAAATATAACATGTCATTAAATGAAATTATTTTCTCCTATTTTTTATAATATTTATTAAAATTTTAAAATCAGAATAAATAGGTATTTCCTTTACATTAAAAAGCCGGACTGAAAAGAACCAAATCCCAATAACAATTATTGTGCCCAATACATACCACATAAATTTATGTGTAATATCAAAATAATCCGAATTATTTATTAGTAAAAATATTAATATCAAAATCCTCAAAATGTTTAGTATTAAAAATAATGAAAATGTGAAAAATATAAAATAAACTCTCTTAAATGGTTTCATAGGAGTCAAAAATGAAAGTGCAAATAAAAGAAAATAGGCAGAGCCTGCTATACATGATTTTATAAATATTATCGAATAATTATTTATGTAGATAATAATTCCTGAATAGATAGTATTTTCATAAAATATTTTTAAAATAAAATATATCGGATAAATTGTTAGTGGTGTAAATAGCTTATAAAATATAAATAAGTTTCCAAGGCTGACAAAAACTATTAAAAGATACCGAAATAAAACACCAAATAATAAACCATTTTTATTAAACCTCTTTTTTTTAATCTTCATTAATAAAATAAATAACTGATATTTAAATAATTATTTTATGATAAAAAATACTTGATAAAAAATCAATATTAGTTATCTCCTTATAACTCTTACAGCTACTATTATAATAAATATTACTAAAATAACATTAAGGGCTGCAATGAGCCAGATAAACCAGTTTTCCTTTATGTTCTCTGCAATTGCAAATCCTGTGAATGAAAATACTCTGCTGGATGATGGTTCTAAATTAACACCTACTCTTTGCTCTGTTATCTTCCCGTCATAAACAGCCTGAATTGTAAATTCCTTGCTTCCTGAAGAATCTGAATTTGGTAACAAAACAATTGAAACATCTTTAGAAGCTCCGGGCGAAATATTAACAGATCTTGGCTCAACTGACTTTAATGAAGCCCATGAATCATAATTTGTAACTATTATCTGATATGTAGTTTCTGATGTTCCTCTGTTCCTTAGAGTGGCTTTAACATTTAAATCTTTTCCTGCAACAGCATCTGATTCCAATACAGCACTTATACTTACTATGTTATCTGCTGTATCACCAGCACAGTTACCTTTAAGAGTAATTGTTTTTGTTAATACAGACTGTTCATCATTATCATTCTCGTATATTTCATCATCTTCATTATAAACCCTGAATAATACAGGATAAGAGCCTGATTTTGCGCTTGAAGGGATAAGGAAATCAAATGACAAAAGCTTGTCTTCCAAAACATCCAAATCTCCTATTTCCATTCTTTTATTCAATCCAAGATTAGAATTTGTTATAGTTAAGTAAATGTTCTCTTCATCATCATCTCCTATATTCCATGCTCTTGCCCTTCCTTGCACTATCTCTCCGCACTGAGCCTCATTTGGAAGTTCTATATCTGAAAGGACAACAAAATGGCTGTCTCTTATGAGTTTTATATTTTCAGAATCACTGGCACATTCAACATTTTCACCTACATCATCGCTAAATGCCTTTACATAAAATACAAAATCATCTTCTCTATCTGATTCATCAAAATCGTTAGGGTTGACATCAAATCCAAATGTAACTGTCTTTCTTGCTCCATCTCTCAAATTAAAGCTTTTTTCTTCATCGTCAAATACAAACTCTCCTGTTCTCTTATTATATAATCCCCACTCTACCACAACATCATCAATATCATCATTACCTGTATTTTTAACTTCAACTTCCACCTCTATCTTGTCAAGCAAGTACCACTCATCATCTTCACCATATCCTTCAAGATTTTTAATATCAAGCTTATTTATTTTGAGTTTTCCTGTATTTCCTGCATCGCAATACTCTTTCTTAAATGATACTACAAAATTTTTATTTTCAGAATCACTTAAATTTGAAGCATTTGCAACTAATAAAGTAAAAGTTTTTGTAAATGTTCCTAATCCAAAGCCTGAATCAATAGGTTGAACCAAAGAGATGTTAAATTGGGTTGAATTTCCAGCTGGAAGGTTAAAATTGGTCATTGACGGACTTAGGATAAAAGTAACTGTATGTCCAAAACCATCTGTTATTGTGTATGGTCCTTGTAATGTTAAAACAACATCTTCCGAATTAGTATTTGATATTGTAAAAACACTTGAAGGTGAAGCTTTGGACAAAGATATTGAACCTGGATATGTAAGCGAAAATGCAGTTATCAAGGATATAAACAATATGCTTCCAAAAATTAACGATATTAATTTTGTTTTCATTTTGTGTTGTAATTTTTCAGTTACACCTATTTATAAATGTTTCGGTTTTCCCGAAATCATAATGTAAAATCATAATGTAAGAAACAGACCAAATAGTTTTTAATAAAAAAGATAAAATTTATAATGTAGGATGAATATAAAATTGCATGAAATCAAGGGAAAACCTATTTGGTGCTTGGGCCATTCTTATTGGAGTTGTTATTGCTGTCATTCTCGGAATTTTTCAGGCAAGTGTTCTTGTTGGAAGAAGAGACTGGATTTATGGATTATTAGCTATTCTTGGAATTATAGTTGGGTTAATGTCCATGTGGAATGACTCAAGAGAGGCTTCAACATTTCTTTTGGCCACCATATCATTGGTAATTGTAAGCTACATGGGACAGACAGCTTTAACTCTTGTTGGAAATATTGGAGTTAATATTGTGATTGTTTTAAATGCTCTTTTAACAATGTTTATTCCTGCAACAATAATAGTGGCACTAAAAGTAGCTTTTTCAATAGCAAGCTATAAATAAAAGTAAAAAAAGAAAGAAAAGTTCTAAGTAAAATGTATGAGAAAAATGAAATTAACATAAGTTAATATGATTAAGTGTAATTTAATCCCAAGATTAAATAATTAAAGTTATTGAACTATGGCTTTTCATTGATTGTAATGTTGAATAATAAAAATTTATCAGTCAAACCTGCTTGATTTAAATGGACTTTCCTGCTTTTCTTCAATAATAGGACTAGGAACATGAATTTCTGCAAATTGTGGTGTTGCTATTACAATATTTTCTCCAAAACCAGTTATACTACCTTCTAAGGCATCAGTTGTCTTTTTAAGTTTTGAAATGGCCCTTTTAAGCTCTATAACATCTTTTTTCCTTAATGTCTGGATATCAATTACAGCTATAGTATACCCTTCTCTTAATGCATTAAGAATATCATTAATGTCCTCGAATTTCCTTAAAACAAATGGTCTTACCCTAACCTTTGATCTTTTTTCCTCTGCACCAAGGTCAATCTCAACATAATCTTCATCCAAAGAAGGATTATTTCCCACCAATTTTTTTAATTTATCAAACACCATAGGAAAACGAAATTTGATAAGTTTATAAATATTTCTATGCTAAATCTTAATTTGATAAGGATAAAATAAATTATTCTAATTTATTAACTATCTCTCCTCTTAACCGCTCAATTTGCTCTCTCACTGACAATTCCTGCTTCTCAAGAGCCTTTATCCTCATATTTAGAAGCTCTTTTTTCTCCTCCAACTCTTTTTTAAGTTCATCTTTATCGGCTTTTAACATTATCTGTCCTAAAACCCTAAAAACCTCTTTCTTTGTATTTTCAAGTTCTTCTAAAGCTGTAGCATTTTCACTGGATTCTATCTGGAATGTCTGTTTTTGCATGAGGATGTTTTGAAAATTCTGTTCTAAAATCTGTAAATCCTGAATTTTCCTGTTAGTATCTTCATCAACATTCATTTTAGTCTGCTTTAATTCTTGTTACAGCACTTCTTGGCTTGTAAAAAATTTTAGAATTACAATAAGGGCAAGTAAATCTCTTGTCCAGTTTCTTTGAAGAAATTTCTTTTCCGCACTTAAAACATTTATAATCTGCCATATAAATACAACCCAAAGTTTTCTTTACCAAAATTTCTTTTGATAATTATTCTCCTGATATTTAATTTCATCATTTTAATATTTGTTAAGTTAGTTTAAATATTTATTTATTTTCAAGGTAATAAGCATGTCCTGCAAAAGTTTTTCCACATTTTTTACATGACCATATACCTGCTGATTTTCTTTTTGCTTTTGAAGATTTACAAAAAGGGCATATCTGTTTTTTTCTTTGCTTGCTTTCTACAGCTACGAACTTTATCCTCACATTCGTTCCGTAACCTGCGCCATATTTTCCAGATGCCTTAACTTTTTTTGTTCTGCTCATCTTAAACTTAATAAAACTATGTGAGAAGTATCATTTTTAAATTGTTCTATTTGTATTAATGTTCTATTTGTATTAATACTATACGTAAATGGGAATGCCCGGATTTGAACCGGGATCGCAAGCTCCCAAAGCTCGAAGGCTAACCAGGTTACCCCACATTCCCTTAATTTACAAAAGAAATAAAGTGTTTATAAACTATTCGTGATTTCATGATTTTAAAAAATTATTTCTTAGCAGCTTTAGATGCAGACTTTGTTGTAGTTTTTCCTGCAAGAACTTTTGTAGATTCAATTTTCTTTTCAGTTATTTGGGCTGGTTGAGATTTTTCACTCTCTGTAGAAGCTTTTTCTTCTTCCTCTTTAGCAGCCTTAAGTTTAGCTTCTAATTTAGTATTATATTCATTAAAAAATTTATCTAGTTCTTTCTTTTTCTCGGGAGATAGTTCTGTTTTCTCATCTTTTATCATTTTGTCATATTTTCCTTCTCCTAACTCTTTAACAAATTCTACATGGTCTTTACTTTCAATAAACAAACCTAAACTAACACAACTACCGGCTATTGTTTTTACAGCTGCCTTTAAATCTTTCTCAAGCATTCCTGGAAGTTTTGTTTTTGCAATAGAAATTATCTGCTCAATTGAAATATTTCCAACTTTTTTATTTTTATGATCTCCAGCTCCTTTTTCAAGCTTCATTTCCTTTTTTATCAATTCAGCTACCGGAGGGGAAGAAACACGAATTACAAAGGTTTTTGTCGATGGATTTACATCCAACTCAACTGGAACTTTAATTCCCTTGAAAGAGATAGTTGCCTTGTTAACATCAGAAATCACCTGGCCAATATTTATCCCCATCGGTCCAAGTTTTTGGGCTAATGCCGGTCCAGGAGTCATTGCCCCTCCTTCAACTAAAAGTTTAACTATCATTTTAACAAACCTCCAGCGGGTTTCTTAGAGTTCCAGCAACCAATCATTTTAACAAACCTCCAGCGGGTTTCTTAGAGTTCCAGCAACCAATCATTTTAACAAACCTCCAGCGGGTTTCTTAGAGTTCCAGCAACCAATTTATTCATTTTCCTCAATGTCTGTATTTTCATTTTCTTCTCCTTCTTCTTTAGTCCTTCTTATGACTTTGACATTCTCTATTTTAATTGTAACTGGTATCTGGACAACTGCACCTAAAAGGCTTACTACAACCTCTCCTTTCTGTTTATCTATTCTTAAAACTTTCGCTTTTTCTTTTTTGAAAGGATCTGAAAGTATTTCAACTATGTCATCTTTTTCTATATTAACGACAGTTACTTTTGGTTCAAGCATGTTTTTTACTTCATCATAAGTGATTGTTTTTCCGATAATTCCTTTAACATAAGGAAGATCGAAGCAGGCTTCTTCTGCAGAATCCCTGTTTTCAGATTCCAATAAAACATATCCTCTTAATCCAAGTGGCTTAACCAAAGAGTAAACATTAAGATTTTTTTTAAGTACTTGCGCAGCTATTAAATCCAGTACTTTATCTTCTTTATTTGTTGTCACTTTTATTACAAATATACTCATTTAAGTTCCACTACAACTAATATCTTAGAAGTAGTATTTTTAAATATTTACAGGGCTTTATTAAGTTTTTGGTGTGAAAAAATTTCTAATTAATTTATTTAAGAATTGTCAATTTTAATGCAATGGATATTAAGAATCCTATTAAACCAACTATCAAAATTCCTATTGCTGAAACTTTTGCAACCATTAAAACTTCATCTTTGCTTGGCTTTCTAAGAATATGCCATACTCTTATACATTTTTTGTAAAAACCAGACAATTCATTCCAAATTGGTTGTTTAGTTTTTTGAGTCTGAAATAATGAATCCATATTTTATGGAAAATTACAAGGTATTTAAATTTTCCTGAGAGAAATTTAATAAGATTACATGAAACCTTTTACTATTTTAACCTTGTTAATCATTACAATCTTGTCTATTATTAAAAACTACCTTACATTTCGGAATTGATAATTTCATTTTTATTAAAGCTTAAAAATTTATTTAAATTTTTATATTATAAATTACCATTATCACCAATAAAAACAACTGCTGCAATTGTTGTTGTCCATAATCCATCTTTATTTCCTTCAGCCGTCTGAGTAACATTTGTGGTTTTGAAAATATGTCCGCTCGCTTTATAAATCTGTTCCCTTTCTTCCCATGCAGTATCTGGATTAAAATCTATTCCTAAAGTTGTTGCAAGCATAGTAGCTGCTAAATCCTCTGCATAGTCTCCTGCTTTTTTTGCTGTTTCTCCATAACCATGATGTTCTGAAATATACCCATAGTTATTTTCGTCCCTTGGAATAGCCATCCCAACTGCAGAACATATCAACCTATTAGGCTCATTTGTTTCGCTACGAGCCATAACACAGAAAGTTACCTCTCCAGGATTTAACATTTTAAGTCCTTCTTCTTTAGAAATTAATTTGCAATTAGGTGGGAAAATGGAAGATACATAAACCAAATTGCATTTTTCAATTCCTGCATTTCTCAATGCCAATTCAAAAGAAGCGAGTTTATCTTTATGTATTCCTACTCCTTTAGTAAAAAATGCCTTCTTCGGAACCATTTAATCTTTTTCGCAACATAAAACCTTTTAGAGAGTAAATAAAATTTGTTTAAAAATTTTTTGTTATCTGAAAAAAGTTATTCCTAACTCTTTTGATAACTCATTTTGAATTTTTTCTTCTTTTGGAATTGATTCAGAAGATCCAGAAATTTGAGAAGATTTAACTCCTGTAACTATTAACATAACCCTTAATGTTTTTTCCATATCAGGAGAAATTTGAGCTCCCCAAATAAGCCTTGCATTATCGCTTAAATGTTTGTTAATTTCTTCTATAACAACTTTTGATTCATCGAGACTTAAATCTGGTCCGCCAACAATATTGACTAAAGCTCCTGTCGCATTTGAAACATCTACATCCAACAATGGATTGTTAAGTGCTTTTTCAACAGCTTCAAATGCTCTGTTTTCAGAATCAGATTCTCCCATTCCAATTAATGAAACTCCTCCATTTGACATTATTGTTCTTACATCTGCAAAGTCCAAATTCACCAAACCTGCTTTTGTGACTAATTCAGCAATTCCTTTTACAGCATTTGTCAAAATCTCATCTGCAACTTTAAAAGCAGTCTGCAAAGGCAAATCTGGAACTATTTCCAAAAGTTTATCATTAGGTATAACAATTAAGGTATCAACAATTGTCTCAAGCTTTTCAAGGCTGTTAACTGCATTTTCAATTCTTTTTGCCCCTTCAATAGTAAAGGGCATTGTAACCACTCCTATTACCAGTGCTCCTAATTTTTTTGCAATATCTGCAATAACTGGTGCTGAACCAGATCCTGTCCCTCCACCTAAACCGCAGGTAATAAAAACCATATCAGCACCCTCTAACTTTTTTTTAAGTTCATGTTCTGTTTCTTTTGCAGCCTCTTCTCCAATTTGCGGATTGCTTCCAGCTCCTAAACCTCTTGTCAATTCTCTGCCTATCAGGATTTTTTTATCAGCGCTTGTATATAATAAATCTTGGGCATCTGTATTTACTGCAATCATCTCTCCGCCCTTGACACCTATCTCATGAATCCTTGTAAGAGTATTATTACCTCCACCACCAGTACCAACAACTTTGATTTTAGCCACTTGTTTTTTTAGTAACTCTTCTAATTCTCTGTCAATTGCAAGTAATTCCTCATCATGGCTATGCAAATTAGCTCTATACTGGCCATCACCCTCTTTATAAGACACCTCTGCCATATCTTTTTATAATTTAGCAATTTATAAGGTTTATTGTATTAAACACTATTGTAAAATCAATAAATAAAACATTAAATAAATTTAAAATGCTCTTTATACATAGTTTATTAAGCCCGAGTAACTCAGTTAGATAGAGTGCCACACTCCTAAGGTGGAAGTCGTAGGTGCAATTCCTACCTCGGGCGCTTTAAAAAACGAAAAGCAATAAGATTTAAAACCACATTAATTTAACTATAAATACGCGCCGGTGGTTTAATGGTAGAATGATTGCCTTCCAAGCAATGGATCCGGGTTCGATTCCCGGCTGGCGCAGTTTAATTAGAGGAAGACAAATTAAAAATGGAAGAAGAAAACAAACAAGAAACTATAAAAGAAAAAGCCAAAACAAATTATAAAGAAAAATTTGAAAATATTTACAACAAGAATTATAAAATTTTAATTTATATCCCAGTTATACTATTGATTCTTACTCTTGGTTATTTATTTTACTTTTCTTCTATAAACGGAGATATTATTAAAAAAGACATAACCCTAACAGGCGGAACTTCAATTCAGGTTTTTGCCAAAACAGACATTAACCAATTAAAAGCTAAGCTAAATAAAAATGAAGGGCAGTTTAGTATAAGGGAAATTTCAGATATAACAACCGGAGAGCAAGTAGCCTTTATAGTTGAAACAGCTATGTCTCCTGAAAAGATTAAACCTATTTTAGAGGAATATTTAGGATATGAACTTAATAATGAAAATAGCAGTATTGAATTTACAGGAGCTTCATTAAGCGGGAGTTTTTACAATCAGCTAAGATTTGCTGTAGTTTTGTCCTTTATTCTTATGGCTATATCAGTATTTATAATATTCAGGAATTTTGCTCCAAGTGTTGCAGTTGTCTTTGCGGCATTTTCAGATATTGTGATGACTTTAGCTGTTGTGAATTTATTGGGTATGAGTATGTCAACAGCAGGCATTGTAGCTATACTGATGTTAATAGGCTATAGTGTAGATACAGATATATTGCTTACAACAAGAGTTATAAAAAGGAAGGAAGGAAGCATAAATAATAGATTATATAGCGCCTTTAAGACTGGGATTACAATGACTTTAACTTCATTGGCGGTAGTTTTAGTAGGGTTTATATTCACATCTTCATTTTCAGAAATTTTCAATCAGATATTTACGATTTTAACAATTGGCCTAATATTTGACATAATAAATACATGGACTTTTAATGCTTCATTTATTAAATGGTATGTTGAGAGGAAAGAAAAATGAAACTAACATTAAGAATCTGGGTTTTGATTATATTTTTACTACTTTCTACGATAGTAATTATCAATTTCCAAGCACTACTTCAAAAAGGAGTTGAAATCAAAGACATAGAACAAAATTCAAGTGCATTCACTTCTGGTCTTAAAATTGGAGATATTATAACCTCAGTCAATAATATGCCTGTTGAAAACATCATGGATTATTCAAAGGCAATAAGTTCCTTATTCAAAGATAAAAATGAATCTGTTAAAGTAGTTATCAACACAAAAGATGAACAATTTGTATTCTATTCTGATACAATCCCTCCAATAAAAATTTCTGAACTAAGAAAAACAAATATACGGGCTGGATTGGACTTACAAGGAGGGGCGAGAGCATTAGTAAAACCAGAAGAACAACTTACAAAAGAACAAATGCAAGACTTAATTTCTATAAGTAACCAAAGATTAAATGTATATGGAATTAGTGATGTAAGCATTAGACAGGCTAATGATTTATCTGGAAATAATTATATGTTAGTTGAAATAGCAGGAGCCACTCCTAAAGATTTGGAGAATTTAATTGCAAGGCAGGGAAAGTTCGAAGCAAAAATAGGCAATGAAACGGTTTTTATAGGTGGAAATAATGATATCACTTACGTATGTAGGAATGATGCTAATTGTGCCAGAGTTGATAGATGTCAGCAGGTACAGAGCGGTTATTTCTGTAACTATCATTTTGTTATACATTTAAGTGAAGAAGCTGCAAAAAGACATGCTAAAATAACTGGAAAACTGGGAAAGAATGTGTCAAATCCCGGTTATTTAGATAAACAAATAGATTTTTATGTTGATGATGAATTAGCTACATCACTATTTATCTCAGAAAATCTTAAAGGACAAGAAACAACACAGATACAAATACAAGGTTCTGGATCTGGAGTAGATCAAAAGAGTGCTATTTCAGATGCTGAAAATTCAATGAAACAAATGCAAACTATTCTAATTACAGGAAGCCTGCCTTATAAACTTGAAATTGTCAAACTTGATACTATCTCTCCTGTTCTTGGAAAAAGATTCACATATTTAATATTATTAACAGGTTTAATTGCTTTAATTGCCGTATCTGTAATAGTATTTATCAGGTATAGAAACATAAAGGCGTCAATAGCCATATTATTCACTTCTTTTTCAGAAGTTGTTATATTATTAGGCATTGCAGCATTTATCAAATGGAATCTTGATTTGCCGAGTATTGTTGGTATATTGGTTATGATAGGCACCGGTGTTGACCAGCAGATAGTTATACTTGATGAATCAAGATCTTCAAGAACAACAAGTATGAAAGAAAAATTAAAGGGAGCTTTATTTATAGTAATCGCTGCATTTATCACTGTTGTTGCTTCATTATTGCCTTTATTCTGGGCAGGAGCAGGACTATTAAAGGGATTTGCAGTTACAACTTTAATTGGATTAACAGTTGGGGTATTAATTACAAGGCCTGCATTCGCAGATATAATAAAATTAATAGATAAAAGCCAATAAATAAATGTTACCTAAAACTCATGCAATTCTTGGATTAGTATTTTCTTTAATAGTGTTTGCTATTTTTCCTGAAATAAAATTTACTGGTTTTTTAATAATATGGTTCTCATCTATTTTCATAGATGTTGATCACTATCTCTATTATGTTTATAAAACAAGGGATTTGAGTTTGAAAAATGCTTATGCTTGGTTTGTGAAGCGTCATAATTATTTCTTAAAATTAAGTTATAGGAAAAGGAGAAAAAAAATTAATTCGAGACCAATAGTTCCTTGTGTCTTCCATGGATTTGAAACTGCACTGATGCTTATTTTACTTGCATATTTTATCCATAGCCTCTTCTGGTTAATATTAACAGGCATTGTATTTCATCAGATTCTTGATTTTATCTATATACTTGGAAATGGATATACATTTCGTCATATAGGCTCTCAAACATACAATATTTTAAACTATAAAAAACAAAAGAAATTATGATAAAAAGAGAAAAAGTATTTGTTTTTATTTTATCTTATAACCATAAAAAAACAATTTTAAAATTATTAGAAAGAATCCCAAAATCTGTCTGGGATAATTGTGAGGAAATACTTATTGCAGATGATGCTTCAAAAGATGATACCTATGAAAAAGCAATTGAATATAAGAAAAAATATAATCTCAAAAAACTAAGTGCCATAAAACATAAACAAAACAAAGGTTATGGAGGGAATCAAAAATTTTGTTATAATTATGCTATCTCAAAGGGGTCTGATATTGCAGTTATGGTTCATGGAGACCTTCAATACCCTCCAGAATAT
>JAWCQN010000015.1:0-13554 GCA_038869755.1 Candidatus Pacearchaeota archaeon
AAAGAAAACCGTAGGTTATTTAATGTAAGGTTTGTAAGGTAAAGGAAAGTTTGGTAAAGAAAACCGTAGGTTATTTAATGTAAGGTTTGTAAGGTAAGGGAAAGTTTGGTAAAGAAAACCGTAGGTTATTTAATGTAAGGTTTGTAAGGTAAGGGAAAGTTTGGTAAAGAAAACCGTAGGTTATTTAATGTAAGGTTTGTAAGGTAAGGGAAAGTTTGGTAAAGAAAACCGTAGGTTGTCTTTACGCCTCGATAGCTCAGTTCAGGAAGAGCGCATCCATGGTAAGGATGAGGTCCCGAGTTCGACTCTCGGTCGAGGCTTTTCAATAGCTTTATAAATACAATTTGTTAAAATGATAAATGAATAAGAAAACAAAAAACCTAAACTATGAGAGTGAAACTGAAATTTTAAAAAAGGCTTACTCAAAATTGAGTGCAAAATATAATCTGCCTGATTATAAAAAACTAGATGAAGATTTCGACATAAGCAAAGCTGATTTTACAGAAGAAACCCTGCTTAGAGATATTCGCAAAATAATGTTTGGAAAATTTTCTTCAGTCCTAAATTTTGTTGAATTATTATTAAATCCAAGCAATGGCTCAATGTTTCATATGTATATGGTCAAGGGAATAACACTTGAAGAAAAAAACACCTTAAATAAACTTTTTGAGTCTCTTGGAGCGATAGAAATAGAATCATTTAATCTAGATATTAACTATAGTGAAAAAAATGAGGCTGATTTCATTAAAGAAAGTTTTGAAATATGGCAGTCTATAAAGCCTGAAATGGAAAAAATAATAAATTCCGTAAAACAAAACTGGAAAAAAGTTTCTTCAAAAAAAGAGAAAAGCTATTTTGGATAACAGAAATTATTAAAAACTATATATTGATAAAAAATTAATGAAAACAATATTAATACCAGCTTCATTAGAAAAAATAATAAATAATCAAGAGGAGTAAATTCGATACAATTATTTCAGATTCAACATGATCTCTTCCAAATATCTCAAATACCAGATTTTAATATTGAGGATGTAACGATATTAAACTATTATTCCAAAGAAGTAAAAGACTACAACACAAAAAGATTTAGAAAAGTAATAGTTATTAGAGAAGAAGCAAATAAAAACGGAAATAAAAATTATGTGTATAAAGTATCTGAATGTATAAATTTTAAATCAAAATCAATATAGAATAGACTATGAATTATGTATAGAAATTGCACAAAAAATATTAACAAATGATATGTTAAAATTATTAAAAAATATTTAAGATAATTGTTTAATTTTTTTAATTAACCTAATTAATTAATCTTTAAAATCTCATCCAGATTAATTTCCAATAAAGAAACAGGCATTTTTATCCTGAAATTTTTAAGTATTTTTGGATGGACCTCGCCAAAATAACCTGAAGATTTGCCATTCACTATAACTTCTGCAACCCTCCCATTAATAAAATAAGGTTCATATTTATCAGTCTTCAGAATTTTAACCCCTATATTTAACATCCTCGCTAAATATTCAAAAATCTGTTTCATCCTTGTAAAATTTCCGGGTGCAATGACAATGCTTAAATTTTCTTTCTCCTCAATTCCAGAGCTTCCTGAAAATACACTTCCAACCTGAAATATCTCCTGAGGATACTCGACATCGACATTTTCTCCCAAAATTTTTAGCATATAGTGGCTCAAATCTTTGCGTAATAAAGCGTATTCTGTCTTGGAATTTTTAACTTCAAAATATTTCTCATTATTTAAATAAAGCTTATCAATCTGATGCTCCTTAGTTGTTAAATGATAACTTGATGTTTCCAGCAAACCAAGGCCAATCAGCACTTCCCTAATTTTGCCCTTGATTATTTCTTCTTTTGATATTTCTCCTATAGTTGAAACTTCAGGTATCTCTGGAACAAAGTTTTCATAACCATAAGCAATAGCAATATCCTCAATTAAATCAACCTCATGAAATACATCAACCCTATATGAAGGGATCAAAGCACTTCCTCTCTTATATTCAATTCCCATCTTTCCCAAAAGCAACTCGACATCTTTCTCCGTTAAACTAAGTCCCAGAAGTTTATTTACATTTTCAATATTAAGATCCATCTTCAGAGGAGAAAAATCAGGAGTTCTTTCAAGTTTTGATCCATAATGAACATTCATCTGAAAAATGCTTCCTTCAAAACTCCCAAATATATTTGTAAGAATATTTAAGGTCTTTTTCTGAATTTCAAGATCAAAGCCTGAAACTTCTATGAAAATATCCTTAGTTTCATGAGTGATTTTGCCTGTTTTATCAGAATTAATAATTGGAGGCATGCTCAATATCTCACTATTTGAATCTATAAAAACAGGGAATTTATCCTTACCTTCAAGCAAAAAACCATAATCCTTTCCAGCAGGATGTTGCTTCAATATCTGTTTCCCATTCAGCTCTTTTGGAAATTCCAATGGCCTGAATCTAATTTCTTCTGGTGCCAAGGCCTTATAAATTATAGGCAACTTTATTTTTTCCAAAGGATAAATTCCAATAGCCAGTTTTTTTCTTTTTCTTCCAATAGTATTATGCAGTTTTTCCTGAATATCCATAACCTCTCTAATTTTATCATCGTCAAATTTTAAGTTATGGATAATTGCACATACTGTGTATGGTCTTACATCCTTAACATTTGGATCAACAAGGACATCATAATTTTTTCTTGGTTTATTTAATTTAAACTTCTGTAAAAATTTTTTTTTCCCGGAGAAAGATTTTAATGCCATTAAAACTCCTGATTCAGACAACATATCTGGCCTGTTTGGAGCAACCTCCACATCCACAATGTTCTCTCCCATAGACTCAACAGCAGTACCCATCATACTCAAAATATTATCTATATCGCTATCAGATTTATTTCCAATAATTTTTTTCACTTCACTTTTTCTGACTGATACTACTGTCATTTTCTATTTTATCCAGATTTTCATTTCTCTCAGATGTTTAATATCATTTCCATATAGCTCTCTCAAATCCTTTATACTATAATAATCCATCAGTATCCTGTCAAATCCCGGGCCCCATGCCAAAACAGGAATCCACTCTCCAAGCAAAGGAATTGTAACCTCAGGACGAAAAATTCCTGCACCACCAAGTTCTATCCATTCATTTCTTTCCTCATGCCATGTATCTATTTCAACACTTGGCTCTGTATATGGAAAATAATGCGGTCTGAACCTGACTTTGGAAAATCCCATTTTTTCAAAAAACTTTTTCAAATATCCCAATAAATGCTGAAAATTGGCATTTTTATCTATAACAATTCCCTCTGTCTGATTAAATTCAAACCCATGCTTCCAATCAATAGTCTCATTTCTAAAACATTTGCCAACTGCAAAATATTTTCCTTTTCTTTCTTCTTTAGGCAATTTACTTAATTCATATAAAGTCCTTGCTGATAAACATGTGGTATGTGTTCTTAAAACTAACTTCTTAGCTTCATCTTCACTCCAATTTCCTCCCCACCCCTTACTTCCCGGAACTCCACTCTCATGAGCTTTTTTAACAGCGCCTATAATTTTTTTATCAGGAATATCTCCAAAGATACCAAGAAAAAAAGTGTCTTGTAAATCTCTTACAGGATGATCTTGCGCTGTAAACAATGCATCAAAATTCCAGAAACTTTCCTGTATTAAATTCCCAGACATTTCCTTGAAACCCATCTCAATCCAAACCCTTCTTGCATATTCTACTGACTGATTAACAAAATGTTTTTTGCCCCCGTATATTTTAGGAACATTAGATTCAACATCATACCTCCTGAATTTCCTATTTTTCCAGTTTTCCTTAAGAATCATTGCCGAAGTCAACTCTTCAATTAAATCTCCTAATTTAGTAATATCTTCCTTAATCACTTCTTTTCCAATTTTTGTAAGGCTAAAAGAAACGATCTGCTCTTCCCTAATCACAATTATATCTTTTCTCTCCTGAAGAGATTTTAAAACATATAATTGATCTGGTTTTAAAGAATCAAATTCTAATGGAAGAGAGTATAAAAACTGCTCTTCTAAGGATTTTTTTGAAACCTCTTCTTTAGTACCAGAAAAAATAATTGTTCCGTTTTTAATTTCAATTAACCCTTTCTTCTTTAAAGCTCCTAATGCAGCTTTAAATTCATTGTTACTTAATCTGGAAATTTTTTGTGTTTCATTTAATTTAATAGGGCCTTTTTCAATATAATGGAGTAACTGCCTCTCTGGCAGGCCTTTTTTTTTGTAATATACTCCATTAGTTCCAAGATCAATTATCTTCTTATTTTCAATTTTTAGGTCTATTAATTTTTTAAAACTCAAAAATTCCAGAGCTCTTAAAACACTTACCCTATCAAGACCTGATTTCTTAATTATACCTAAAAAAGATTCTTTATCCAAAAAAGGAAGTATCTTTCTTTCAATTGGAGATAACGACTCTATCAACTCAGTATAATCCATAAGCTAATTTGACTTAAAACATTAATAAACTTTTCTTATCAAGATTTTTTATTATTGGATTTTGCATCCCTAAGGTAAGAAAAAAACTGGTAATCTCACTCTTATCCCTTCCAGCTGTATTAAAAATCAAAATCTTAACTCCAAACTTCCTACAAAGCCTTATATTTTGCATTGTAGATGAAAGAAGTTCAGAAAGCTTAAAACTATCTTTACCAAGAAAATCAGAAAAATTAATGCCTATAGAAATGCCATTTTCTTTTGCAATTCTGCACAAAATATGATTAAGGCCGGAATCTCTCTGTTTAAGTTTTTTTCTATTGCCAAAATAACCTGAAAATAACAAAACATCAATTTTTTTATTCTCAAGAATTTTTCTGTTAAAATCCATATCTTTTGCTACAACAATTATTTCTTTGCCATGAGCATGTAATTTGTCAATCTGTCTTCTTGCTTCATTTATACCATTTACATCTATAATTTCCATAAAAGTATAAAGCCGCTAGATTTATAAATATTAAACAAAATACATACAAATGAGACTATATAGAAAGGGTCTGCCAAGATCAGGATGTTGTTGGTTCACAGAATATGAAGAAGCATTAAACTGGGATGGGAATGATGAAAAAATTATATCAAGGATAATATTGTTAGAGGAAGAATTTAACACTTTTTTCGAGCAAAATGGTGTTGGATACAAACTTTCTCATGAAGGATTCAGATACTTTGAAAGAAGAATTGAAATGTACTATATCGATGATTTTTTAGACAGGTGTAATGATCCTGTAATAGGTAAATTTATGTGATTACCCAAATATTAAAGTCCCTGTAAAATTTTTTCCATGTAAGATATTACCAAGGTTTTTTAAATTTGTTCCTATAATATAAGTTTTAATTTTTTTATCCATTATTATCTTAGCAGCAGTCTGGTCTAAAATAAAATGTTGGCCGGGCTTAAAGGTAATTTGTTTGGCTTTTCTATAAAAACCTTCCCATGAAATCTTGGGAATTAATTTAGCACTCTTATTTTCCATTGGATTTTTATCATAAAGGCCTGAAACATTTGTAATATTAATAAATTCGCATTTTAAATGATAAGATATCTGGGCGGCAGTTGCGTCACTTGTTTGATGTGGCTTATACTCCAAAGCCCCACAAAAAATAATATCTCTTTGTTTTAACATATTTTCTAATTGATGCAAAGTATGGGGTATCCCTTCTTCATTTTCATATCCAAAAAAATAGCTCATAAATCTTGCATTATGCCTTGTAATTGAAATTCCTGCATAACTCTGTA
This sequence comes from Candidatus Pacearchaeota archaeon, assembly GCA_038869755.1. GTDB lineage: Archaea > Nanobdellota > Nanobdellia > Pacearchaeales > GW2011-AR1 > JACPLR01. The sequence continues at coordinate 5,760 of JAWCQN010000015.1, forward strand.
ATTTTTCGGATTTTCCAATTTTTTTTAAGCCGTTAATGTAAACACGAGCAACACTTCCACCACCACAAACTATCACAAATTTATATTTCTTAAAATGCTTTAATATCATCCTTCTGAATCTAACAAGAAAAGGGACATTAATCTCTCCATTCTTTAATATCTGACTCCCTCCAAGACTTATAACAACAACCTCTTTTTTCATTTTTTAAATAAGAAAATAAACTTTTTAAGTTTATTTAATAGTGAACAGCTTATCATCTTTTACATTAAAAATTCCAAGCCTGACTCCACAATCAATCCATCCATGAGCATAATATATTGCTCCAAAACTATTGATTAAATCTCCTTTTTTTTCGAAAAACTTAGAATCCGATAAATAAGCCTCTACCATTTTTATTATCTCTTCAGCTTCTTTCTTTCTTCCCTTAGAAACATTTTTTTTAATCTCCTCTAAAGCTTTAAAAGTGATTTTATAGTATTTTTCAACTTGTTGTTTTGTTATTTTTGATTTCATTTACTTATTTTTATATTTATAATCTTCTTCAATTTTGTGATAATATCTTTAAAAAATACTTCATTTGTTTGTAAATATTCGAATGAAGCAAAAAATCCTTCATAAGCTATTTTATTCCTAATAGACCTAAGACTGTCTAATTTTGAAATTTCGTGTTTGTTAAAATCCCCATAATTCTGACCTAAGTAATCAATTAAATCTTTATGGCTTAAGGTTTTCCAACCATCAACTAATAAAACAGCTGTTAAAAGTTCTTTAATAATTTCGTAATAATCTGAAATGATTAAGGAAAACATTTTTTTAGGATCTTGATTTTTAATTCTTTCTTCCAATAAAGCGGCCATTCTTAGAATACTCTTTACTTTTTCACTGTCAGGAGTTATTTTTATTAAATCCATTAAAATACCTTAATATATCCGTTTAATACAACACCATTTAATATATTATTTTTTAGCTCATTACTAATCTTATTAAAATCCTGTTCAAAAAACAAAGAGATCTTTCTATTTAATATCTTCTCATATTTTTCTAAATTTAATTTTTTCTCTTTGGATTGAATAAAAATATCTATATCGCTGCTTTCAATATCTTCTCCTTTAGATGCTGATCCAAAAAGAATTATGGAGCTTGGAAGACAATTATTATAGAGATAATCTAAAAGTCCACTTGAATTAATCTTAAACACCATATCAAATTTTTTATATAACCTAAATAAATTATTTTCTCTGTTAGCTTTAAATGAAGGATAAATTCCATTATTATCTTTTATGATAAAACCTTCTTTTTCTAAGGCTTTTAAATAATTGGTTACGGAAGGTTGTCCTAGTTTTATTAATCGAGATATCTCTCTTATTTGAAATCCTTTAGTAGGACTATTAAAAAAAACACTTAAAACATTATATTTGATATATTTTTGTATCATATGATATATTATTATATCAAGTGTTATATAAATGTTTCGGTTTCTGTTTAATAGTTTCTAAAGCTTTAAAAGTGATTTTATAGTATTTTTCAACTTGTTGTTTTGTTATTTTTGATTTCATTTTGTCTTTCATTTTACCATATCTATTATTTTTTAATCTTCAATAAATTATTTACTTTTTTGTTTATAATTTTAGGATATTTCTTAAGATACAAGTTAAGTTTTATTTTATTAATTTTTCTCTTAATTGCTTTTAATGTTTCCTCATCAATTCTCTGCTTGAAATATACCATATCAATAAATGTCTTTTCAATATCTGAATATGGCAAATAAAAATTATTATCTTCCAGATATTCATAACCAAAAAAATATTTTTTATTTAGTTTTCTTAAAAGAATATTCTTACCAAAAACTTTTCTTATACCCGGCCTTATTTTTTTTGTAGTTAGTATTACAGGTATTGTCTCTTGTTCCCAGATATTATAAAAACTTAAAGCATCTTGTAATCCTAAATAAGCTGGCTTAAAACAAAAAACAGAAAGTTGATAATCTTCTGTTTTAGAATAATACCCTTTTGTTATTCTCTTTATTTTTCCATTTTTTATAAGGCCTCTTACTAATTGTTTAGTATAATTACTCTTATTATTTTTTTCCCTAACGACTCTCTCAATTGAAGAATAATCAACGACCGGACTGTTATCAAATAAATTCAGTATTTTGTCAATATATTTTTTCTTTCCCATTTTGAGCGTATCTTTTTATGTAAGTTAACATATCATTAACATTTGGAACAATTCCTTCTAAAATTATAGTATTCAAGTCAGATTTATCAATAGGTTCAACAAAATCATTAATTAATTTTTTTAAATCTTTTTTAATTACATTAATATCAGCTATATAACGAATTAAAAAGAAAACGTCATAAATATCCCTAATTTTTCTCCTGTTTATATATGCACCAATCTTTTCTTTTATCAAGTGTTCAGGAGATAAAGTGTAAACATTAATAAAATTTCCGTCAGACAGTTCGTATTCCTTTAATATTCCTTTAACTTTTTTAAATACAGCCTCAAATCTGACAATACTTCTTTCAAATAAAAGAGTAGAGAAAATACTATTTTCGCTTAATTTTTTTCTTTCAATAATAAAACCTTTTTTTTCAAGGCTTATAAAAAAAAGGTTAATTTTATCAAGATCCTTAGTTAAATAAAAATCCACATCTTCAGAAAACCTATTTCCGCTATAGCACCTCCATATAGCACTACCTCCATGAAAAACAGCATTATTAAAGAACCTGTAAATTTCTTTCACAATAATATCTTGAGCTTCAGCTACTTTCCTATGAGATTCTTTCTTCAATCTTAAAATTAAGGGGATATGAGCCATTTTGTTTAAGCTACCAAGGTTATATATATCTATAACTTTAGTTGATTTATAAATTTTTCTATGTTGAGAAGATTCACAATAATCATATATAAATTGGCAAATTGAGGCCATATAAAAAATATTGTCCTTTCAGCTTATTTCTTCCCTTAGAAACATTTTTTTAAACAATTTACTAAATTAATCTTAGCTACTCCATATAATGTCTCTTTCAGATTCCGTTAAGCTTATAAAATAGATAAAACAAATGATTTTATGTTTATATTTCGTAAAAAACTAAGTTTAGAAGAAATAGGTTTTAATAAAGGATTTTTAGAAGCTTTTTATGAAAAATACCAAGAAGTTACAAAAAGACATTATGGTAATAACCCTGCATTAGATGTTCTTTTTAAAAAGAATATTGGTAAAGAATTAATAATAACTGGTTCAAATCCATATGCAGTAATTTTATCAAACCAAATAATGAAATCAGTTGAAAACCTATCAAATATTCGTACATCAACACAACTTGAATTCCATTATGTCTTATCTAAGTATCCGTTTGATCTTCCAAAAGTATATATAGAATCTGATCTTATATTAAGAAAAGTAAGCGATGAAAATAAGCAATATTCTGAGTATTTCAAAAAAGAGCTTGATAAAATAGGAATTAAATTGCCTGCAAGAATACCATTACAAGGCCTATATATAGAAAATAATGCCAAATTTCCATATGAGATAGAAATTAAATTCTCTGATAACTTAGACTCAAAATACAAGCCCGTTCATACTCCTGTTTTTAATCAGAAAGGACAATTCAACAATTTTGACCTACAAGGTAACCCTATTATTTTAAAGGAAAATATTTTTTATAATCCACTAACAATTTCATTTAACCAGGTTAATGATGCCGGGTTGGTAAGGCTAATACGAAATGACGAAAGAGATTTATTTTCCATACAAACAGATTTAACTGAAAGTGACGGAAGAGGGAGAATAATTTTTGTTGATCAAACATATACTCAAACCCAAAACCAACAAAAAGATAAAAACACTAACCATAATATTAAATTCAAAGTAAAAAATATTACTTTAGTGTAGGCCTATAAATAACCTAATGCTCTTAACATATCTTGATTTTCCTGACTTATAGCATCTGGACTAACTAAAAGTTGATTATCAAGATGCGCGAGCAATAATTCTTCTAATTTTAATTTATCATTTATAAATTCAGATTCATTTATTAAGTTTATTTCTTCCTTAAGATCATAATTTAAATTAAATAATTGATTAAAATTAGGTGTTGGCTTAAGTCTAAATTGTATTGGACCTGAAGTGTAAACATCAGAATCAAAAAAAACCTGACCTAACTTTCCTTTTGAAAAAACTTGCACACTCCATTTTAAAATACCTGAAATAGAAGACCATCTATTCCATTCGTCTTCAGAACAAAAAATGCCAAATGGATGATCTACTTTCAACTGATCCTCTGAGTAAGGAACAATATAATTGCCAATTATGAAATCGTCAATTTCGCCAACCCTACCAAATAACATTACATTTGTTAATACCTCTTGTTCGTTACTTATATCTAGTTTAATTTTTGGCCATGAAAAAATTAAGCCTCCATTTTTCTTATAATCTGAAAATTCGGCTAATGGCGAGGGTGAAAAACCAACGCGTTCCACTAGGTCAACAATTGAACCATTCAAATTCCTTCTAACTAGCTTCAAATTACTATTTGTTCTAACAGCATTTCCTTCATATTCTGGAAAATCTATGAACAAATGTTCTCTAGGCGATACCCTATTACTAATTAAATCTAATAAATTGCTCCCCTTCCATCCATTAAGACTTTTTTTATATCTTTCTGAATCGTTTGTTGCAATCTCATATTTAGAATCAACCATTTTAACAACAGTAGGCAATATGTCTATGTTCCCAACAAGAAAGTCATTAATAGCTTTTCTCTTAGGTAACCCGGCTCCAGCCAATATTAAAGGAACGTGAATAACTTCTTCATATGCCCAATTATGAACATTGAGAGAACCATGCTCTCCTAAAAGCTCTCCATGATCTGCATTAAAGATAAATAAATCTCGTTCTAAATCAAATAATCTTTTAGATTTTAAAAAATCAAGAAATTTTCCTATCTGATGATCTGCATAACATATTTGACCGTCATACATGCTACTTATTTTTGATATAACTTTTGTAAGTCTTTCAAGAGATAAAGTTTTACCTACATCTAAATTTTCTTGGGTGGAGTAAATTTCTTCTAAATCTTTAATTCTATTTTCGTTTAAAAATCTATATGTAAACTCATCTGGAGCCACATATGGTAAATGGGGATCAAAAAGATGTAACCATAAAAAGAAAGACTTGTTATGATCAAAAGATTCTATAAAATTTTTAGCTTCATTAACACTGTCTCCTGCAGATCTTATTATATAATCTCCAGAAAAATTCTTTTCTTTTGGAGAAGAGAAATAATTAAATCCTCTATCAAATCCTCTTTCTTTATTCAATAATTCAACACTAGTAATCCCTACAGATTCATATCTATACATTTTAAGAATCTCGGCTAAAGTAGTTTCATTTAACTTAGAAGTATGATACGTAATTCCAAGTTCAGATGGATATTTTGATGTCATAAAAGAAGATACTGAAAATATTGTCGCTGGTGCTTGAGCATAACACTTACTAAAAACCACTCCCTGCTCTGCAATTTTATCTAGGTTAGGAGTTGTATCTCTCTGATAGCCATTAAACCCCATCCTATCATATCTGGTTGTATCCATAGTTACCATTAAAATATTTGGCCTATCATCTCGATTCCTTTCTGAAATAATTCCAGGAGAATACTTATATCCAGCAACGCCCAAACCTGCAGCTCCGGCTGCAATTCCTGCCTTCAAAAAATTACGACGTGATAAATTTACCATATTAAAATTAACCTAATAAAGATTTATAAATCTTACTGTTATTTTCCAAAGATGCTTTTTCTGTGAATATATAATTGCCCTAAGCGATTTATATAAATGTATTGATTGTTACCCTGAAAGCTTATATTGGCTCCTCCTGAAATATTTAAAATTCCTGCACTTTGAATTATGATATTTTTTAACTCAGTTAACTCAACACCATTTATATTACACGTTTGATTTATTATCCAGTCATATGATACAGGTGGCATACAAGGGTCTGTAGAATATTCAACTATCAACGCAGGACCACTTGAATTTCCACCAAATTCAGAAGAAATTATACTAGACAAATTTCCAAGATTTTCAAAGTTCATGGAAAACCCTATTGCAAAAAAATCCCTATCAAGTTGACTTTCTAAATCTATTCTAGCACTTAAATTATTACGTACATCATCAAGATCAAAAGTTTTTGTTCCATTAGTGTCAAAATCAGAAAGATCTACTAAATAAAAGCTCATATTAAGATCATTAAAAAGTGCTGTATTACCACTAGCATCATCTGGATATTTTGATAAGTTAGAGGGTTGACTATTATTCATCCGAGATATTGAAATAGCCAATCCAGAAAGAATGCTAAAATAATGTGTCTGATTAACTGTAACATTTAAATATACAGCAGTTATACGAGCATTGTCTGGTATAGAAGAAGTATTAAATTCTATAAATCCTCTAAGAGTAGGTTCCAAAAAACCAGTTCCACTATCTCCAAAAAGAATTTCATTATTTGTAATGGTTCTACCACCTAAAGAGGAAACATACCCATCATATATTTTAGTTGAATTCACAAGAACAGTGCTGTAATTAATAGGAAGAAGATATCTGACTTCTAAAAGTGGCCCTTCAAACAGTGATGATTCTGAAGAAGTAACATTGGCATAATCAAAAACTTCATCACCACCAAAAATGCCTACACTAAAATAATCTTTTGGAAGCTGACTTTGAAGATCAATTGAAGGTATATTTCCATAAACATCATCAAGATCAAACCTCATAATTCCAGGATATTGGAAGTGATAAAGAAATACAAGATAAAAGGCATTATCAATTGTATCATATAAAGCAAGATTTCCAATAGTATTGTCTGGAAATTGGGTTAAATTAGAAGGCTGACTATTATTCATCCGAGATATGGAAACAAGATCTCCTGAACCATAAGGATGTGAAACATTTAAAGTAAGTAGTACGTCTTGAATCAATGCATTATCTGGTATAGAAGAAGTATTAAACTCTATAAATATCCTGGAATTGTTTCTCCCGACTACCAAATAATTATCTGTCGCATTCCTAGTAAAAGTGCCGCTGTTATTAAAAACATATCCATCATATATTCCAGTAAAACTATGTAAAGTTGGAAATGGATCAACAACAACAGGATATTTTGCATTTTCAAGCCAATTTTTATCAACTTTTACAAAAAGATTAAGTAGCCTATCATAATTATTATCAAAACCATAAATTATTTCATGCGAATAATTATTAAATTCCTTAATTTCAATAATATACTCTCCAAAAGAAACATTTCCGTCACTATCTGTAGAATGTGGTTTTGGCAAAGTTGTTAGTACAAGATTATTAGCATCTTTTATAACTAAGTTATAATCCTCTATTGTTATATTTACCCCTTTATGTAAGGTATAAGTTCCAAAGTTAATCACATTGCTATTTGGAATAGAATTTAATAAAACCTCTTTTTTTTCGATAGCAGGAAAAGATAATCTACTCAATTCCACATATTTGCTACCATCATAAAAAAATCTTCTTCCTGAACTTATCTCTGTTGTAAAAGAGCCGTCTGGATTTAAAAATGTCTGAGAATTATAAGTTCTTTTATCAATTTCCTCAACAACCAAGTCATCAGAAGAAACTTCATATGATGAATAAAAGGGCCATTTAATAGAATCAACAGGAACAACTATAATACCATCTCCTTCATTCTTTATAATAATCGGTTTAGTATAAAAGTTATAAAGATAAAATCCAAAAATCAAAAATACTACCAATATAAAAAAT
>JAWCQN010000016.1:0-12537 GCA_038869755.1 Candidatus Pacearchaeota archaeon
CATTTTCCAGTATTTCTAATGCCAAGGTCGGATTTCCCAAATTTGAAGATAGGTGTGCATATGGATATAGGACTATATTTCTTGTTTTAACCTGATTTGAGATATCTTCTATATCATTAATCAAATCTTTGACTAAATTAGTAGAATCTGATTTTTCGACAGCTGTAAGTATAACAAGGCAGTTTTCAATTTTTATTTCTTTTTTTCTTTCATCAGATAATTCTTCTGGTTCTTTTATGGCTTTTTTTATTGGTTTGAATTTTATATAATCACAATGTAAAGATATTATTTTCATAGTTTATTTAGAAAAATATTGTATTTAAATTTTGGTGTTAATTATTTTTTAATATCTTTATTTTTTTTACTTTTTTATCCAATTTTTTATTTTAATATTTTTAATCTGATTATATAATTTTTGCTTTTATTCCATATATTCTATTAATTTTAATAGCCCTGTTGCTCTCTTGAAGGAAAGCCGAGTGAAATAGATTGGATTCTTCCATTTATACCTATTTTTGCAATTCCACTTTTATCTCTTTCGTCTTTGTTGAATTTTTGCTTTTATTCCATATATTGCCTTTTTATTAGTTCCTACTTTCTGCTACTTTTGTTTTATTAATATTGTTTATTTTTTAACCTGTCATTTTGTTACCTTTCTATAGTGATTAAAATAGAAAGATTTATAAACAAGTGTATTATGGAAGTTAATTTCATTTTATATGAAATTTAAAAAATGAGAAAAAAGAACTACAGAGAGGATTACAGGAAAATAACGCTGGAAGATATGTTAAAATCAGTAGTTGTAACCATGTTGGCAGGAATAGGAATTTTAGCTTATGGTTATTTTCCGAGGAATTTGGAGAGAGATGTAAACCATATATCTAAGAGTTTTGAAACAGAAAGGGCTTTGGATAGATTAGATTATGAGATTGAACTATTAAAGAGACAGGATGAATTAAAGAACCATTTTATAAGTGATCTAAATAACGGAAAAAAAACATTGGTCAATAGGGTTGGGTATGAAATGGATAAAAATATATTTTCACCAGAATTAAGAGAGAATAAAATGACAGGTGAAACAAGCAGTGCAGACAAGTATGGATATAAAATTCCCGGGAAATATGATCTAAATGAGCCCGATGAATTAACTTTAGCAAGGCTTGTTTATGCTGAAGTTAGAAGTGAATACAAAAATCCAGAGATATTAAAACACAAGGCAAGTTCTGTTGTTAATAGGGCTGAGAAAAAAGGAATTGGAATTAAAGGCGCAATATTTGAACCTAACCAGTATAAAGCTCTTAAAGATAGCAATAAGAGTTATTTTTATAATCCTTCCAAATATGTGGAAAAATCAGTTATTGACAAAGAGGCATGGGAGGAATGTTTTAGGGCTGCATGTGAAGTATTAAATGGTGATAAATATGAAACTTTTTATACATTACACCAAAAAAATGGAGAGGAAGACCCAAAAATAAAATATAAATGGGCAAAAAATCTAAAGAGGATAGCAAAAATACCTACAAAAGAGGGTTTCTATCATTTTTATGTAAGAGAGTGAAGAGAATAAGGACTAATAAATCTAAGTTAACATATTTTTTATTTTACATAGTTTAGTTTATCTAAGAGGGATTTCATAAATTAATTCAAGAGGTTAATAATTAATACTTTTTCTATTAATATTTTTAATTTGTCATTAACGTTTTTGTATTAATTAAAAATAAAAAGATAAATAAAAAATTAAATAAAATTAAGATCTAACTAGCCCTGATAATGAACCAGATCCATATTGAACTAATGAGCTTCCTGCTGTATAATTTAATTGGATATCTGTGTTTATCCTATTTCCATTTGTTGCTCCGCTACATCCTGTAAATGTAAATATAGTTTTAGTTCCAGGAGCCCATGAATCTGAATTTGAGCCAGGATCAAAACTTCCTGTAACAGAACAACCGCTTAATCCTGTTAAACTTATATCTGGAAGGTTACTTGCGTCATCATTAACATCTACATCAATAGTTTTTCCAGCACCATTGATAATTTCAATTTTAATACCACTTCCTTGGCTAAGGCTTTTTTCTCCTGCTGTGAATGGTGCAGCCATAATAAACTTATCTCCAGCTAGGGTTGAAGGATTTCCTATTAGGAAGTATAAGACTCCTACTACAATAATAGCAGCGAGAATTGCCCACCCATAAGTCATTAAAAACTCTAAAGCTGCTTGTCCTTTCTTTTTCATTTCAAAATACCTCCTTTCACTCCTTTTTTAAAATATTTATATACAGAAAATATAGTTTATAAATATATCTTTTTCAAAATTTTATTTTCTAACATATATTTTTCTTTGGAACTTTTAATGTTTGGAATGAGCATATGAGATTTTTATTTGCTATTCCATTTTGCTCTGTGCTTGTTAGTGTTGTTTCAACTACAAATCTTTTAAAAGCATTTGTTCCTATAATATCTGATTTTGTTAAGCTTATAGGGGTATTCTCCCTATCTTCATCTGAAATGCTGAATTGAACTTCAAATAACCCACTTATTTCTTTATCAAAGTTATAAACATCAAGAGAACAATTTATATATTTTTCAGTACATACTTCATTTGACCATGTTTGACATACTTGACTTACCATTAAACTTTCAAGTGAGTAAGATATTTGAGTATTACACGAAGGGCTTGAAGGTGTTTCACTTTCACCTATTTCATTTCGAGTAGATCCTCCTTCACCATGGTTTCCAACACTGGAATTTACGGCAATTATGGTTCCATTGTCAAGAACAATTAGATTATCCCAATTATCTGGTGGTTTATCTCCAAAATTATTTTTTTTGTTTTCTTTGTTTTTTGATAGGTAATATTTATCATATAAAAGATATACGTCTACAATAGCAAATATAAATATAATAATTACAATTGCCCAAAAAATTCCTCCTCTTTTTAACATAATCATTTATATGATTTTAAGTTTATAAAATGTTTTATAAAAAACTTACCTCCAAACCCTTATTTGCACCTCTGTTTCCCAAGTGAATGGAATTCCTGAAACTTCGGATGTTTCAATAGAGATATCGCTTGATGTTATAGGAGTATCAAGCAAATTATTAAGATCCAGGTCTAACTGCCTTAATAAGTTATAAACAGCTTTATTTATAGCGTCATTTTGGTTGTAAGATATTGGTCCATTTGGATTGTTTATTGTATAATAGCATTGTGATGTTCCAGTATAATTGTTTGGTATGTTTATTGTCGTATTTTCACCAGATTCTAATTGAATTGTCCATGTGCATCCAAGTGCAGTTGCCAGTATTGGGGAGTATCCAATTCCGAGCCTTATCATTGAATAAACGGCTTTATTTTCAGGACTCCCGCCTTTATTATCTCCTGGGGCCAATCCTGTTGTTATTTTTATATTGTTTGTTCCATTTGTTATTTTATCAGGAGGGATTATAATCGAGTAAGGATCTCCCAAATTTATAAAATCGTTTCCATAAGAATTTAATGAGTATATACTCTTATTATTGATTGATACATTGCTTGTCCATTTACTTCCAGAGTATGAGAGGGCATTTACCTCCAGAATTGTTGCATCATCTGGTTTAAATAAAGTGCCAACGCTTATATTATTTCCAAATTTTGGAGTTTCTCCATATATTAGGATTCCTATAGGAATTACTGGCTGAATATAGTTGTATAATATGTATGAGTCTGGAAATAAGGTTGTGAGGATATTGTCCTGTGTGCTTATTGTCTGTTCAACAAAAGAGCCTATAATTATTGTTTTGGCTATTTCTTGGTATATTTGTGATAAATCATTTATTGATGCATAATAATAATTTCCATGGCCACATGACGCAATTCCCTGTAATGTTGTTTCATCTAATACAGGAGGGCTTCCAAATCCAACTGCATGGACAGTAATATTGTAGTCATTATAAGCAGTGCATGCAGCTTGGATTGCATCTTGGGTCGCACTTCCCGTTCCTTGTTGAGGACATTGTACATTTGCTTCACCATCACTCATTACTACTATTGATCTGATTCTTAATTCATACTGGCAAGTTGATGAGCATCCATCTCCATTATTTGTGTTTCCATCATCACATTGCTCTCCTTGATTTACATTCCAGTCTCCACATATTCCGTTTGTATTGCAAGGATTAAATCCATTACACTGGGCATTACAGGTTTGTGTTCCCTCAAAACCATCTGAAGTGCAAAATTTGGAATTTCCATCACATACTTCTCCCATTTCAACCCTGTTATTGCCGCAACTTGGAATATTTGGATTCCCTGTTGATATTTTAGTTATTGTTAAATTATCCAAATAAGTGTTTGGTTCCCTTCCTCTTATAATTAAATTATGGACTCCATCTTCAAGTATAAATATTTTTGGGTTATACTGATCAGTATCTGGGTCTCCACTTCCTCTCCATGAAATGTTCATTACACTAAATGAATTGTTTGTTGTGGGATAAATGTCCCATATCATTTTCGAACTAATAGGAGGATCCATATCTATTCCTGCAAAAAACGAATTTTGACTTGTATCTTGAGCTTTAGTGCTTGTTCTGACTATATAACTCCCAGTTTTTGTTATAGTGAAAGTATAATTTGCCTTTCCGCCATTACTTGGATCTGATTGTGTATCAATTGATTGAGATATCACCTGATAATTATTTTGTGTGCTTTGTGTAAATGGAGCGGCATAATTACTTTCAGCTTCAAAAAATATTTCATTAGGTGTTCCTGCATCACTCGCCTCTCTGTAAAGGTTTTTTATCTCATTCTCATTGAGGACTTTTGAATACAATCTTAAATCATCTAACATTCCATTAAATCTCTCTGTGGACATTCCATATCTCTGTCCTAAAGAAATATTTAATAGAGATTTTGGATCGCTGTTAGTTACTCCATTCACTTCATCTAATACTCCATTAATGTATATTAACTGTTTATTTGTTGAATGATCCCAAGTCAATACTACAAAATACCACCTGTCTTTTTTTAATTTTGTATTAGACTCTATCCCGTCATCATTGAACAAGTCATTTGCAACACCATTTGTTGTAAGCAGTTTAGCTTCAAATACATTATCTCCACCAAAAAACCTTTGTTTTATATTATCTTGAGTTTTATTGATCCAAACTGTTAAACTCCCTTTTTGTGGAATTGGAACATTTAGGATTTGGACTTCATCATTAATTCCATCAAAATAATATGCTCCAGAACCAAATGGTCCTCCGTTAGGTATATATGTTGGACATGAATTTCCAGAACATTGGCCATTTCTGTTATTTCCAGAATAGTCGTTTAAATTTCCTTCAAATGGATAGTATATAATTAATTCTTCTTTAAAAGGTTTAAAAAAGAATTTTTCAATAGCACTATTTATCCCACAGCAAATACATGTAGTGTCTGATGTAGTCCAAGAATTTATTTTTGATATTAATGAGGAAGAGTCATTAGACAAATTATGTGATTGAGATTCTAATGTTGTTCCTGAATACCCTATTAGTCCAACCCTATTTCCAGAATAGTTTAATATCACATTTGTAAAATTTTTATTGGCATTTTTTGCTTTTGCTAATGGAGAACCTGCCATGCTTCCAGATAAGTCGGTTACAGAGAATACATCTACCTTTCCTGAAAAATTTCCTATATTATATGTTGTATTTACAAGTCCGAACCTTATTGGAGTTGTTTTTCCAGACATTTGCGTGTAATTTAAAATCCCAGATAATTCTGTATTATTCAATATTTTACTTGTTTCTCCTGTAGGTGTTACATTATATATAGTTATATTTCCAACTGTCATAAATACATCATAATTGCTGTAATAGTGAAGGAATATTTCAAGATTTGTAAGGTTTCCGGGAATTGAAACTGAATCATAGAGGTTTATGGAGCCATTAATACCGGGAAAATTTTTTCTTGTTGGAAGCTCTAGTAACTCTTCTGAGTTATATCTTATCTTTATGAAGCCTCCCCCAATATACATTGGGTTTTGGGACCTGAATTCTATTAAGTTATTTCCAGATACAAATTTATTAAGATGATTTGAAAGATCTATTTTATATGGTGTTAATGTGTCTGTAGGAGTATAATTTCCTGCATTCTGTCCGTTAATATACAAAGTGAATGGTTTTGAAAATGTAGCCTCTATTGAAGCTCCCGCAATTTGTCCGCTATAATTAATTAAAGAGCTCAAATTTCCGTCTCCAACATATCCTCCAAAATAAAAATATTTCACTTTGTTTTTGGAAGCTAAAAATGCTCTCGACGAGTATCCTTTTATACCTTCTCCCTGCTGTATTCCGCTTATTACTTGCCTTGATACTTTAATACTTACTGCATTTTCATAAGGAGTTCTGCTTTTCTCTCCTTTTTTGGCGTCATTGAAAAATATTCCAACATTTTCACTTAAATTTAAATCATTTAATATCGAATTTGCAAGATTTTCAGCATTATCTGAGGAGAGAGCATAGAATTCACCCAATTGTTCAAGCACAGTGTTATTTAAATTAGTAATAGTTCCATTTGATATAAGCGTTTGGGCATATGAGTTATCAAGGTCTTTTATTTTTATAGATGAAAGAGCTTTCATTAAATCCTCTTGTATTTGTGGTTCTGGTTCAAAGTTGGTTGTTACCGGCTTAACAACTATTATAACAAGTATTACAACTATAAGTGCTATCAATGCATCAACTGTAAAGAAATAACCTTTTTTATCCATAATTTCTCCATACATACAACTCAAATTTGACTGGTTTATTGTTGTATACTGTCACTCTTGTAATCTTGACTATGTTTGCAACATTTGGAGGATTTACTATTCCGATTTCAGATATAGGATTTCCACCTATGTTCATTCCGGGAAATGTGAAATAGAAATTATCCTTTAGTCCGATTTCTTTTTTTATGTTATTATAATCTTGGTTATAAAAATTCTCAAGTTTTTGCTGGTCAATACTAAAATTTGTGACAATTCCCGGGAAAGGTTCATTTAGTATTATTTCTGAAGCAGTATTCGCTTCATTAAAAAGGCTTTGCAAATGTGCTGTTCCACTATTTGTTAAGTTTAAAGCATAAATAAATATAATCACAATGATTATGATGAATATTACAACTGCAAATGTTAAATCAAATCCCCATCCTTGAGCTTTATTGTTTTTCATTATCTCTTTTCATATATTTTTTATTAATAATTTTATTCTTTTACCTTTTTTATTTAGTATGTCTATTTTTCTTTCTTATTTAAGGGTTTACACATTTTTTATCATATGAGCATATTTTTCCTCCACCACAATTAAAATTATAAATACATTCAACACAAATATTAATGTTGTTATTTCCTTGATAGCAATACTCTCTTTTTGGGCTGTAATTAAGTCCTTTACAGAAATTGGACTTGAAAATCCATGAAGCAGGAGAGCACTTTACACCACAAATTCCCTCGTCAAGAATCTCATTATAAGTTGTTCCTCCTGTTCCTGTAACACTTCCGCATGTTGTTGGAGGCGAGAGACCTATTGATTGGCAATGGGTTTGTCCAGAAACTCCATAGTTATACAAATCTGATACTTCCTGTGTTGTTAATGACCTGTTCCATATAGCCACTTCATCAATTCTTCCATCAAATCCTCTTGTATTCAGAGCATTATTTCCTATATATACATCATTATTATTTGTTCCAATAGGATCATTCTCTGTAAATGTCCCAACATTTATATTATTCACATAAAGTTTTAACTGTCCTGTATTTTTTGAATATGTTGCTACAACATGGTTCCAGTTATTCAAGGTGATTATATTGCTTGATGATACTCTGTAATTTCCTGCAATTGAGAATCCAATACCATTGATTGGGTATGACCCTCCTCTGTTTTCTAAATTCAGTGCATAGGCATTTGAAGCATCATCTTTATGGACTATTCTTACTACATTATTTGCTCCATAGGATTTTGGATAAACCCATGCAGCTATGGTTATTTCATCTGTTATATCAAGGCTTGAAGAATCAGCTACCCTTACTCTATCATCTATTCCGTCAAGATTAAATGCCTGTCCTACTTTTCCTGTTGCGAATCCAATACCATTTTGAAGGGTTCCAGGATTAATGCTTAAGGAATCTAACGCATTATTTTCTCCTCTCCAATAGCCAACCATGTTTGTAGTTCCTGTATCAAGCTGGCATGAAGACGAGCAACAGTCGTTATCATTTGTATTTCCATCATCACACTGCTCTCCACTCTCAACTATTCCATTTCCACAAATTGTTACACATTTTCCTTGAGAGCATCCATTTGTGCACGAGCTTTGTATATTTTGAATCGTATTATTGCTACAATAAAATTCCATAATATTCGAACTGCTTGTGCAATAGTCAGTATAATTTGAGGTGGCTTTGAATGTGCTCCCCCTTACATAATAATTTATTCCTCCATCACTATCTACACATTCATACTGGCATGTTGAATTACATCCGTCTCCGTTATTTGTATTTCCATCATCACACTGCTCTCCACTCTCAACTATTCCATTTCCACATATGCTATTTGTTATTCCTGTACATTGAGAATTACATTTATTGGGCTGGCCGTTTTGAGCTCCATCATCACAGGTTTCAGGGCCATTTATAATTCCGTCTCCACAATACTGGGTTGTAGTGCAGGCATTAAATCCAGTGCATTGTGCATTACAGGTTTGAGTTCCTTGATAACCATTTATAGAACAGCTCTGGGAGTTACCATCACATACTTCATTTTCATCTATTATTGAATTTCCACATGTTGAGGTAGATACATAAACTATTCCATTATTTTTCCTTATTAAGTTGTTACCTTTGAATACACTTCCACTAACTTGTGCCACTTCATACAAAGTGCTTATTCTTTCTGTTCTTATGGAAATGGTGTTGCTTTGGGTATCATGTATCAATTCATAGTCTTCTCCATTAATTTTTTCAGGTATATAAAACCTTCTTGAATAACCATCAGAAGCTTGTTTGCCGAGGGCGAGTTCATTTTGTATTGATAAAGCGATATATCTTATTGTTATTTCCTCTTCTTCATATCTTTTATCAGAAATCTGGTAGTTTATTGATAACATGATTAGTGCAAAAAAAAATAACATTGCTCCAATTAGGGTAATAAATTCAATAATACTCTGTCCTTTAACCTCTTTTTTGAGCATGGTTAAATTAGTATATAGAGGTATTTAAGTCTTGTTTTTCCGGTTTTGCTAACTTAATGTTGATAAATTAAACATAAAAATTTAAAGTAAAAAATATACAACATAAAAATTTTCTTCCAGTATAATAATTTATCTGCCTACACTAATTTATCAGAACCTCCTTTTATTATGGAAGCACAATTTCAACTCTGTCGCTAAGGGCTTTGAGTTTTAATATTTTATTTCCGGGTGTGGGACTTATAGTTCCTGATAATGGAACTCTGCTTTCGAAAAACCTTACATTTATTCCAGAGGATGTTTCCGAAGTAATTACAATTCCATCATTTTGTATTGTTATATTACTTACACTTGATGGCAGATATAAATTTAGGGTTATTTCACTTGGCTCTCCTGCGAAAAATACAGATTCTGCCGAATTTATCAGGTTATAAGCGAAATTCTCAATCTGATCAGAAACTATTTTATCCTTTATTGCTCCCGAATAATAAATTCCAAGTGTAAAAGTAGTTAAAACTATAAAAGTTACGAATGCAATAACTATTAAATACTCAACTCCTATTTGTCCTGCTTTTTTCATACTATTTTTATTTTTTTACTTCTCATAAGTTATATTTAGGTTTGTGAGCATTATCAAGTCTAAACCAAGTTGGCATTCCTGCAATTTGTGACGATGAAGGATTGTTCGTTGAATTAAAATATATGTGGTCTACAACACTCTTAGTTTGAGTAGGCAATCCTTGTTGAGACAATGCAGAAAGATCGACTAAACTTTCAATTCCATATGGGCTTGCCGATAAATCTCCCTCAAGCCTTTTTAGGAAGCTTGGAGCATCTGTATTTTCGGTGTAATAGCCTTTTTGTGTATGTTCCAATAAGTTTGATATAGGGCTGTTATACTGTCCTTCGTAAATTGTCTTATTAATTTTGTGAGTTATTCTTGAATTTGTATTTACTATATATACAGGATCTTCAAATCCTGTTATTGGAATGTATGTAACTATTATTTTTTCTTTTTCCCATTCTGCTAGGTTTGTTTTGTCTTTCATTTTAATTGAGACATTTAAGGATATTTTTATATTCCATGGGTCGTCCTGACTTATTTTTATTGATACATTTGAAAATTCCACAATAGCACCAATTTTTTTGGCTTTTTCATTAATTGAATAAACGCTGTCATTAAATGTAGCTCCTATCATGATTTGCTGGGCTTCTCCGTTTACAGATCCGTTAAATATTGATTCATTAAAGAATTTTATAACGTCAATATATTGTCCTGTTTTTGTTATTTGGTCATTGGTAAGAAAAACAGTTCTAAATCCTGCTATGTACATTTGTCTTTCAAGGTTTTCTTCTACTGAAAAAAGGAAGGTGTCAAGTGTAGACACTCTTTTTTGTATTGTTCTTCTATTGTCTGTTTTTGTAATTATTCCTGCAGTTATCATTAATAAAAAAATTAATGCAAGTGCCATTATCGTAAATGTTTGGGCCTTTTTCTTTTTTCCAAGGATTTTTTTTATCACCATTCTTTTTTAATTTTTAATATGGCTTTATTATCTGAAGATTTCCCTTTTGAGTAAGCTTTATATATCATTATTACTAATTTTTAGTAGTATATAAAATTATGTTTGAATAAAATGAAAAAAAGAGGTATTTTTGCATTTTTAATACTAATTATAGTTTTATCAGGATGTGCTATTTTATTTTTTTATCAATCTCTTATAGGTATAGATAATTTTAAATTCAAGTCAATTCCAATGACCGGAAGCGCAATATCGGATGTAAATGTTCGTTTTGTGAATATTAATGTAACTGTTCTTATTTTTATTATACAGGGAATAATCCTTGGAGTCATTATTTTTGCTATTATTGGGAGGACAATTAAAAATAGAAAACAGAAAAGTGCTCCTATTCATGTAGATATAAATGTAAAAAAGTCAAAGGCACAGACAGATTTGGATATATTTTATAATTTACTTAAGCAAAAAAAGAGAATTGGGGTTGATGTTATAGCAGAATCTTTCAATATTTCCGAAGAGAAAGCGCTTGAATGGGCCAAAATGCTTGAGAATGAGGAAATTGTTTCAATCGATTACCCTTTTCTTAGTAGTCCAGAAGTGGTATTCATAGAAAAAAATAATTCTGAAAAAAATATTACTCCTTTAGCAGATAAAATTATTAACAGTGTTGAAAAAAATTATGGTATTATTCCTAACAAAGCCGTTAAGGGTGAAATTAAGGAAAAAACAGCCAATGTAAAATTAGTCCTTCCCAAGATTCAGAGTTCTAAAATTGATTTTGGTATAAAAATTAGAAATCCTGCACTTGTATTGTTATTCACTATACTGACTATAGGTATTTATGGATTTTACTGGCTTTTTTCTACAACAAAAGAGTTAGGTAGATACTCTAAATCAGCCCCAAAAATATGGATGGTTATCCTACTATTTTTTGGATTTTATTTAATGATATTATTTTATATTATAGTTACATACTACTTTTCAATAAACATCTTCTCTTTACCTATTGATTTCAATAGTTTTCAAAATAAAAATTTAGCAATTTCTTCCTTAATTATTAACGTAATTATATTTGCTGGAATAGTGATTATTGGATTTATCTTTTTCTTGAAATACTCAAAGGCAATTAATGAGGTTACAGGATTTAACAATAAAGCATTGTTCATTCTTTGGATTGTCTTTTTCCCTGTTGCTCTTGTCATTTCACAAATGCAACTGAATAAAAAATCAGGCAATGAAACTGGAAAAGTTATTAAACAATTTAATATAGAAGAAACAAAAAATAAATATACTGCTCCGGCCATTAATGAAGTGAAAAACACCACAAAGATTGAGCAAAATTCAGGCAAGGGAGTTTCCACAATCAGTGATGAAAGAGATGAAAAGGTTAAACACGATTTTTTTGACATGGATAAAAATGAAAAAGAGAGAATTTTAAAATTTGGAAGGAGGTAGTTAATGGTAAAAATTAAAAAATTAAAGGGTAAAAAAAGGGAAAAAAGGCACATACATCACTTACACAAAATATCAGGACATCCTCTGGTTACTAAACCTCATAGGAGTCATGCTGGTTTTGAAAGCCATAACCTTCTTGATAGTTATGAGATTGTTGTTGACAATGCAAGAGTTAATGTCAAAATTGAAAAAACAAGTAATGGAATTATATACAAATTATTTTATCCTAAGATTGACGAAGGAACATCCGCTTTGCTTGAAGGGATAAGAAAAGAATTGATTTCTGTTACAAGCTTGACAGTTGGAGAGATGATTGATGAAAAATCTATTGACAAGGTTAAGAAAAGATTTATGTTTGATGCCGGAAAGTTA
>JAWCQN010000017.1:0-10836 GCA_038869755.1 Candidatus Pacearchaeota archaeon
AAATGTATTAGACATACAGACGATAAAACAGATTTCAGAGTTTGTAGAAATACTGGATTAGGATACAAAAAAGGTTATTGTCAGGAAGGATATATCTGCAAAAGAGCATCTTGTGTTCCAGAAGAAAGCTGTGTAAAAAGTGTAGATGGAAATTGTGAAACTCCTCCAGAAGGTTATAAAATTTGTGATAATAATAAAAATGCTGATCCTGCAATATGTAAAAAAAAGGCCGATTGTAAAAGTTCAGGAGATGGTCTGATAAACCCTCTTCCGGACGCAAATTTTTGTAGTGAAAATACAGATAGTTGTCCAGAACCGGCCAATAAATTATGTTATGGAACTATAACCAATGTATGTTGCCCGAGAGGAGCAGGATGTGATAGTTCATACAGTATACCTTTTTGCACAAATGAGGGAAAGTGTGGTTCAGATCAAAATTATCAAAAAACTAAATGTTTTAATGAAAATGGAAAAGAAACCGATGAAAAATTCTGCTGTAAAAATACAGAAACATGTAGCATAAAAAAAGGGGTAAAAATTTGTCAACCAAAAGATGAGAACTCTTGTGATAAAGCAAATGGGGAAACTTACTGTCAGGGTGTTAAAGGCAGTAAATATGAAGTACGTAAAAGATGTTGTGAAAGTGGAACTGAATGCATCAATAAATATCAAAATAAACCTATATACCCTATATGTGCTAAAATATAATTTATTGGTGGAACATAATGACAGAAACAATTATTTCTCCAATTTTTCTCAAAAAAACAACATCCTCTTTCTTAGGATTTTCAAGATTAATCCATGGAAAGTGATCTGACAATTCCTTTACTTCTAAATAATCATCTTGTTTTTTAAAATTAGGATTTATTTTCAATTCCCTATAAAAATTATCCACACTTTCTTTTCCATCATCAGATAGTGAATTATAAGCTTTTTCAGGATTTTGATAAGTATCTGATATTAATCCTCTTAATTTATCGTCATATTTTATCCATTCTTCCCTTATTTTACTTCTCTCCTTATAAGATATTTCATTCCATCTCTCCCCAAAATAAGCTCTTGGATTATTAGAATTTCCTAAAGTATAGCATCCTCCGGCTAAAGCCATTAATCCAACAGCCTTTCCTGCATTTTTTAAAAAATCTCTTCTTGTCTGCATTTTATTTATAAGTATTATAACTACTATTAAGTGATTAACTTACTATTTAAATGTTTCTATTTAACTTATTAAATGGGAAACAAAAATAAAGGGAGCAATAATGAGCGTGAATTACTAAAGCTTTTTTCTGAAAATGGTTGGAGAGCTGCAAGAGTTGCAGGATCTGGAATTGGTGAAGAATCGCCATGTGACTTAATTGCTGGGAAAATAGGGAAAAAATTAGCCATAGAATGCAAATCAACAAGAAAAAATATCCAGTATATCCCAAAACAACAAATAAGTGATTTTATAGTTTTTTCTGAAATTATGGGACTTACTCCTATAATTGCTGTAAAGTTTTTTAGAGAGGGATGGTTATTTATAGCTCCTGGCAAATTAAGAGATACGGGAAATAACTGGGCAATTTCATTAGAAGACGCCAAAATACATGGAAAAAGAATAGGACAACTAATCAGCCATGGGCAAAATTAATTGATAGCATCTAAAACTTAATAAATAATTAGTTATTCTTCTTTTTATGTATTTTAAAGAGGCACAGTATTACAGGAAACTTGCAGATAAAAAAGTTCATTGTTTATTATGTCCTCACCAGTGTATTATTGGAAATGGAGAGACAGGAAAATGTGATGTAAGAATGAATATTGATGGAAACCTTAAATCACTCAATTATGGAAAACCTCATAAAATAAGTTATCAAAAAATAGAAACCATTCCAATGTTTCATTTTATGCCTGGAAATGAAATTCTTCAAGTCGGAGCAGTTGGAAACAATCTTTCCGAAAAATGGTTAGAAGGTGAACAAATAAAAAAAAATACTCATAAACTTCCTACACTAAAACAAACACCTTCACAAATTATTAGGCAAGCAAAAAAGATGAATGTAAACATCATCTCATACAGCCATAACGAACCAGTAGTTTATTACGAATATCTATCAGATATAATAAATAACTCTCCTAAAAGAAAGCATATTATCTCTACAAATGGGTTTATCGAGGAGGACCCCTTGCTTACAATAGCCCCAAAAATAAATGCTGCCATTATTGATATAAAATCAATGAATAATGAGTTTTACGAACATTTTCTCGGAGGGAAATTAGAACCTGTATTAAAATCAGCTAAATTGTTATTTAACCATAATAAATGGATTGAAATTAAAATAACTCTTATCCCAAGAATCCACAATGATTTTTATGATATAAGAAAATTAGTATCATGGATATTACAAAATTTAGGCCCGGATGTACCATTACATTTTATAGCTTTCAAACCTAATAACGATATGCAGAATTTACATGTTATTAACGGAAATTTATTAAAAAAAGCAAGAAAAATATCCATGGATGCTGGCATGAATTTTGTTTATACCCATGGAATAGAATTTCAGGAAGGATTAACTACCTTCTGTCCAAACTGCAGAAAGCCTGTAATAATAAGAAATGACAAGTTGAATATAAATTTAAAGGAGGGAAAATGTGTCTGTGGAAAAGAAATTCCAGGAATTTGGAAATAACCCTTATTTTCCTTTTATTGATATTACCAATTAATACTATACAGGCAAAAAACATAAGCATGGAATATCCTTCAAAAGTTTATTTTGGAGAAGAATTTGAAGTGAAAATTATTTTAAAAGAATATCCTCAGGATACTTATTCTGTAAAATTTGACATCCTGACAAATGATGGAAGAATTGCAATGATTTACAATCCTAATTCAGGGCGATACCAGTCCACATATTACTATGTTCCAAATATTTTTGAAGAAAGACAAGATGGAGCTTTAATAAAACTAAAATTAATAAAAAACTATGAAGGAGAGGCAAATATAAGTGTAAGAATAAGGAATTCGAAAGGAAAAGTTGATGAGCTTGATGGATATAGACTAAATGTATTAAAAATTCTTAATAGAACCCCTAATGAATCAAATTTGCAAAATATTAAAATAAATGAAAAAGTCAGGGAAGAAAAAAATGAGACAGAGCAAAAAATTGAAAATAAAAGTTTAACATATAATGATGGAACAAATAAATCTAATGATGAAACAAATGAGTTAATAGAGCGAGTAATTAATAACATTGATACAGAAATTATACAATTAAACAAACCTATAGATAATATTAAAAAGGAAGAATATGATAAAATATTATTTAAATCCAGTAATCAAATAGTAAAAGAGTATGCAATAATAGCATTTCTATTTTTTGCAATTACCCTAATAATTTTAATATTGATAGACAGAAAAAATGAACCAAACAATTAAAGTTGCATTTATTATTGAGATACTTGGCAGGCCAGTAGACCATCTAACTAAAACTTTGGAGGCATTAATCGACCAGCTTGGGAAAGAAAAAGGAGTAAACATCACAGAAAGAATCGTTCATGAACCAAAGGTGCTTGAAAATAAAAAACTATATGACAAAGAAATACAGAAAAAGCTTGAAAAAAGCAAAAATATTGTTGTAACCAATGAAATTTTTACAACATTTGCAGAAATAGAAGCAGAATTTGAGAGTATTGAAAGTTTGTTATATATTGCATTTAACTATATGCCATCTCATATAGAAATAATAAGCCCTGAAACCTTCATTTTTAAAAACTCTGATATTAGTGGTTTACTTACCGGAATAATCATGAGACTCCATAAATATGATGAAATAGCAAAAAAACTGAGTGTAGACAAAACAATATTGGAGGAAAAAATTAATGAAATGTTAAAACAAGTTGGAAAAACAAAAAAACCTGAATGAAACTAAAAATCATTTCAGGACTTTCTGCACTAATTTTTAGTACAGGGTGTGGAACACTTGAGAAATTAGAAAAAGCCCTTAAGATAAACCCGTGGGAAAGTCCTATTCTCACAGATAAAAGAGAAATAAGTGAAATCAAGAATTATGAATATGATACCTTACTCTCTACAAATCCTCCTGATATTTATGGGCTTAATGTTGAATATCAAGATTCCAATAAAACAGCGATTAAACCATTTGCATGCGAAGATATTAGTGGTATCGAAGAACATAAAAAAGCCATATTTCCAGAAGATTTTACAGGAGTCCGTGATAATTATTTCATTGGCGAAAATTTTTTTGTTGTAATGCCAATCCCTAAAAATCATGAAGATGAATTCATTGTAGAACTTTTTTATCTGGAAAACAACAAGAGAATTGCATGGAACACATATAAAATAAATGAAAATGAAAATACAATAGTAGTAAATTACAAGATACTTATTATATCAGATTATAAAGCAGCAATAAGTGTTTACAAAAATGGAAAAATAGAACAGGAAATTGGAAGTGCTTTCTTTTCAGTTAGTAAAAAACCCGAATGATTTTACTATTATACTTCATTAATAAGCTCGTGTTTACCAGAGAATTTTTTAATTTTCGTGTCAAGAATATCTTCCTCAGAGGATTTTGATTTCTTATACTTCCAGAATAAAAAACCAATTATTAGTAAAATTACCAAAATAAAAACCCATAAGTAAAGGCTTGATTTTTTTCTGCTGCTTTGTCCAGTAGCTGGAATGCACTCTCCCAAACAACAGAAAGAGTTATCAGATGAAACCTCATTTGGAATAGAACATATCTCTCCTGTCTGAAATGAGCATACCTTCCCTCCAAGCTGAGAGCAAGATTTATCTCCTCTAAGAGATGAAACAGGATTTAGTTTGTCGCCAACGAAAAGATTTACAGGAAGAATCAAAGAATAATTACCTAATGTAAAATTAATATATCCGGAAAAATTTCCGTAAGATGTGGATTTTATTGTAAATAAAACATTTTTTTCAGATGATACTGAAATATTATAAATCTTATTTCCACTCATGGATATTTTATCTTTAAGAGAGTCACTTACGGAGACATTTATTTCCACAATAATGGTATCTCCTGTGTTTAGTAAAGGTATAGAATAATTATACGAATCTCCTTTTATAATTGTCTCATTTAATTTTTCTATAGTTAATTTAAATTTCTGATTTTTAACAGAAATGTTGCCTGAAAAATTTGATAAATTAAATTCTTGTGATGAAATATTCCTAATTATATAAATTGGAAGCGAGTAGGAAATTCCTGAAGATTTTATAGACAGGTTAGTAATAGTTGTTGTATTGAAATTTGAAATATCTATACTAATTGATTTTATATTTTGTTTAGGTATTGTTTCATAATTTGAAAAATTTTCCAAAAATCCATAATTTATTTCAAGGGCAGAATTTTTATTATTGCTTACCAAAATATTAAAATTTTTATTCGTGATTATAAATCCAGGAGAAACATAAAAATCAGCTGTTGTATTAGAAATTGTAAAATTAAATCCTATATTGCCTGTAATATATTCGTTATTTTCTTTATAATATATATTACTTACTTTTATTGAATACTCTCCTGCCCTGTAAGGAGTAATTGTGTATATATAATAAGTTTCTCTTATCCTTGCTGCATCATAAAAAAAAGGTTTTTGAACATGTCCCTCAAAAAACCCTATGTTTTCTTTTTTAATAGGACTGATTATATTACCATCAATACTAAATAAAATAGTTTCTCCCTGAGAAAAGGCATTTTTCTGTGCCTTTAATTCTATAGCATATGTCAGACTCAACGAGAATAAAATAAATACCAAAAAAATAACAGCTCTTTTCATTATAATTAAAAAAATTAAGGATTAATAAACCTACTTACTCATTTCTTTCAGCTTTTTCAGAGTTTCGTCAAATTCCTTCTCTCTTCCAATATTCCTCACTGGAACAGGCCCGGGAGGCATTCTTGGTAGCGGCCTTATATAAGGAGGCATCATGGGCTTTCCGGATCCAGGAGGTAAAAATGGAGGCCTTGTCTGGCTTGGAGGAGGACCTTTTTTAAATCCACTCTTTAACCTGAAAAGCAACAGCCTCACTTTATTTCTGAAAATTATCAATATAATAACTATGACTATAAGTATTAACAATAACCAAATCCAAAAATAGCTTTTTTGTTTTTTTAGACAGCATATATTACCTACACTACATTGGGCTCCTGAATATTCACTTTCATCTTCATTACAAATAGATCTACATCTGTAAGCATCTCCCCTTGGAGTACAAGTATCTGTTACTTCAGGTTCTTCCGGATTATTCTTCTCACACTGGG
Organism: Candidatus Pacearchaeota archaeon; assembly: GCA_038869755.1. Taxonomy (GTDB): domain Archaea; phylum Nanobdellota; class Nanobdellia; order Pacearchaeales; family GW2011-AR1; genus JACPLR01. Next base: position 6,288 of record JAWCQN010000017.1, read on the forward strand.
TTGAACAGCATGTTTGTAAATTCGAACTTGGTATAACCTGTCCATTGCATGATTCTCCTTGGTTACATAAATATCCGTTCTGTGAAACACAATCCTGAATTTCAAATTTTTTAGAACAGCAAATTTTTGAAGTATAAGAGCATGTATAATCATCTAATTTTGTTCCTGAAATACTCAAACAATCTGAAAATTTTTCGCAGAAGTATCCTGATGATTCGCAATCCTGCCTTCCGCCACCAGTGGTTCTACAAATGCCATTGACACATGTCTGTCCGGATAAACAATCAGCATCATCCCTACATTCATTTGATGGTTTAGAAAAAGTCCTTGGCCATCCTGTATAAAGCAAAAAACCTGTATCTTTAACATTTCCCCAGCAACCATTTTGGTCCTGTGAAGTAAGCAAATAATTTTTTGCCTGCTGTGATTCAGTAGATGATTGGTCTCCTAAGGCCATAAAAGCTAAGGCAGTATTATAAAACTTATTGTATGACCCAACCTGCCAAAACTTTCCCTTGAAATTATCACTCAAAACACTTGTCAGAAAATCATTAGATCCTGTTAAAATATAAAGAAAAGCCTCTGGGAAAAAACCCTTATTATTTTCCCTGAATGCATCAAGGTAAGGAAGAAATTCTGAAGTATCAGCCCCTTTTTTATTAAGTGCAATTGCTGCCCACAAACTACCTTCATAATCACAAACACTTCCCTGTTTAAAACATTTAAATATCACTTTTTCCTCTGTTTCACCACCTTTAACAGAAGAGTGAACATTTTGTGAGACATATATTTTCTCTGAATCCTGCGTCCTATATAGCAGAGTGGTTGTAAAATCCTTATCACAACTGATAGTGTAAGATTTATCCAAACAGGTTGAAGATATTTTAAGCCAGTATCCGTTTTCAGAAATCGATAAACAATTGCCTGCTCCTGAACTTATTTTTTTATCAGAAAGAATATCAAAATTATAGTTCCTTAAATCATATTTGACATAACATGAAGATGTGCCATCTGTATCAACTTCCAGATACCAAATAAGATCAGAAGCAATTTTTGTCTGATTTAAAATCCAACTTTGAATCTTATCTGTATTTTCACCAATGTTATCCAAAGCTAATAAAGCTATTGATGTTTCTTTTAGCTTACAGTTCGATTTTGGCCAGCATTCATTATTATTTGAATTTTTCAAAAATTCATTTTTACAATCTTCATAGTCTCCAACACTTAATAATGAAAAGACCTGCTCTTCCGAGGTGAGTTTTGTGCAGTCTTTATCAATCTTATCTTTAATGCATTGATAAGCCTTCTCTATTTTTGTATCTTCAGTGTTTAGTGTAGAATTTGATTGGGAAAATACAAAATTCAAGGATAATACAAAACATAGAAAAAATATTATCGAATACACTCTCTTTTTATTCATTATTCTTAAAGGCTAACAGAGTTTAAAAAGTTTTATACTAATATAATTTTGTTTTTCTGGATTTAAGATTTTTATTTGATGATCTGGACATAATTTTTTCATAATATCCTGCCTTTTTCTTGACATAACTAACAGGATTTTTAACTTTCATTGATAACTCATCCATATCAAAAACACCTATTCCTTTGTATATTTCGTTATCAAAATTAGGAGGCAAAACAGGAGGATGTTTAGAATGCCAAATCAACTGCGAATCTATATAGCCTTTTCTCAAAGGAGGATCATTTTTTTTATTCCACTCGTTAATCCTTTTTTCTGTATCCTCCAATGAATATCCTAAAGATCTAAAAAAGTTTATTAGTATAAATAAAGCCCTTTTTTTTCCGTCTTGCATTCCTAAAAGAATTTTATTAATTGCCGGAGGAAAGAAATCTTCTTTTATTTTTTCGACAGGAATATTATCAAGTTTAATTTTGTCTTTTGATTTTAAGTTATCAAATTTTAATCTTTTTTCCTGCACCTTTAATTCATTAGTTTTTTGAAAATCTATTGCCTGAATTAACAAGGTTTTTGCCTCATCTTTATCCGGGTTAGGATAAAACTCATTAATTTTTACATTTAATGGGTCTGCATGTTTTATTTCAAAACCATCCAATTCATTTTTCCCTATGACAATGCTGGCAAGGGCTGTTTTTTCGTGTAAAGAGTATGGCATCCTGAATAAATGTCTTGGAGAAACCAACAACAAATCAAGGCCCAAAACCTTAAAAATATCTATTGATGCTTTTTCACTAAAATTATTTCTGTTTTCTAAAGAACTAATATTGCATCTTGGACAATAGTAAAATTTTATCTTTTTTGTTTCCGCCAATTCATTTTTAGTATGTATAGGGCATTTTTTTGCCTTGTAATCTTCATTAGATGTTATGAAAGTTTCTATATGTGGAGGAGAGCATTTATCACATCTTACTGTTATCTCAAATTTAGTTTCTGCCATATTATTACATTTCCCACATTTTATACCTGAAAATCCCTTGACCTTGAAAAAATCAGACTCTGTTTCCTTAATCATTTGTTCAAGTATTGGACGGGCAAGCTCTCTCAAATAAGAAACAATTGCCCTTGGCCATTCTGGAAACATATCGCTTGTTTTTATTTCATCAATCTCTTCTGGAAAAGCACCCCATGGTATAATAATATGAAACCCCTTTGACCCAGAAAATTTTATTCCTGCATTTTTAACGCCTTTAAACTCTAATGCCTTAACAATGGAAATTGCTGCTTTTTTACTGAAATCAAACCAAGGACAATCAATATCTATCAGAACATCCCACCCTTTTCTAATATTGTTTAATTCACTCTGACTTGCGCCTGTTAAAATTTTAAGAGGATCACTCCAGATTTCCTCTGAACAATGAAAAGATGTCGCACCTTTTTTAACCAGGGCAAGAATATCTGAAGGGTATTGAAAGGTGTCTGGACGTTTTCCAAACCCTTCATAATATTTTGGAACCACTTCTCTGCCTTTGGAAAATTTGTAAATATAATCCAAAACATCTTTTCTTGAGTAATATGATAGAGCAATATTTCTTATCCTTTCCTCTTTTTTCTCCATCAAGTAAGCTATGACACATGTTTTAAATAGATTATTCTACTACATATGAATGATAAACATTTTTAAGATTAAGCAAGTATTGGAAATTAGTTTCACTAAATTAAACTATAATAAAGCTTAAAAGTAGCAAAAGACAAGAAAAATAATGCGAGCAAAATTAGATAATCCAAAAGTGCTCTCAGAGGTGATATCAATTATTTCTGAGCTTGTGACAGAAGTAAAAATAAAGTTTGATGATAAAGGTATGAGTATAGTGGCAATAGACCCGGCCAATGTTGCAATGGTAAGTTTTAAACTTCCTAAAAATTCTTTCAGTGAATATGAATCAGGCAAGGAGGTTTTGGGAATAAATCTTGATAATTTTAGAGCAGTCCTTAGAAGAGCAAGAGCTAATTCTATAATAATAATGGAAAGCCAAGAAAGTACTTTAAAAATTGATATATTGGACAAGGTAAAAAGAACTTTCCTTCTGGCTTTAATAGAAATAGAATCTGAAGAGAAAGAACCTCCTAAACTTGAATTTTTATCCCAGATACAAATGAATCCGAATGATTTAGTTGATGCTATTGATGATTGTCTAATAGTAGCTGATTCATGCACATTTATATCAACCCCAAATTTATTTGTTATAGAAGCCTCTGGATTAAATTCTGCGAGAGCTGAATTTTCAAGTGATGAAGTGAAGATTATATCTGGAAACTCAAAAGCAAAATATTCTTTGGAATATCTCCAAAAATTTGTTAAGGGAGGGAGAATAGCTGATAGAGTATTCATTAATTTTTCAACAGATCACCCTGTAAAGATAGAATTTAAGCAGGATAATGTTGAACTGGCATTTATCCTTGCCCCGAGAGTAGAGAATGAAGATTAATTCTTTTTTATCTTATTTTCTTATCTTTTTTAAAATTTAAACAAATAGAATTTATACAATATCTTTTGCCTGTTTTTCCATGGGTTAAATTGTCATTGAAAACATGACCTAAATGACTTCCACATTTTGCACACATTACTTCCATTCTCTTCATAAAAAAAGAATCGTCCTTCTTAAATTTAACAGCTTTTTTTATAGCATCTGAAAAACTTGGCCATCCTGTTCCTGAATCAAACTTAGTATTAGATTCGAATAAGGGATTTCCACATGCAACACAAATATATCTACCTTTTGATTTATTATAAAGAATTTCTCCTGTAAAAGGTATTTCAGTTCCTTTTTCCCTTAAAATTTTATATTGTTTTTCGTTAAGAATTTTTTTCCATTCAGCCTCTGTTTTAGGAATTTTTTTAAGCATTAAATTGAAAAAAAACAAAATATATAAGCCTTATCATAATTCTTCAGTTTTTATCATCTAACAGCTTATTCTTGAACCTTTTTTCAGCTTCTTGATAAATAGGATCATCTGGATAGATAATATATGTCTTATTATCAAGTTCATAAAAATAAACATCGATTTGTTTTTTTGAACCCCATGATTTTGCCTTGTATAATAAAACATCTCTTGGAAGATTCTTTCTTT
>JAWCQN010000018.1:0-9370 GCA_038869755.1 Candidatus Pacearchaeota archaeon
AACTAGATGCAAAGAGAAACCACCTAAAGAATTTAAAAGACAAATGTGTAAGAGAGTATCCTGAAATAAGACCGGCAATACATGATAATTGTCTTGATTCTTTCATTGAGGTAATGTAGCCAACAGATAACTTTTTAAACCCGCTATCTTTATCTATCTTGATTATTAGAAATATTGTAGAGATATTAACTTTACATCACGTTCACATTCACACTCATTTTTTTATTATGAGTAAATAAAAAGAATCTATAGAGAATAAACTCTAATATTTCTGGTAATTATAATTAAATCATAGGAGGAAAAAAATGGCAAAAATAAGCCCTGTATCAATAAAATACATGATTCACGCTAATTTTGAGGCAATAGGGCCTGTTGAAAAGCCTGATGTAATCGGAGCCATATTTGGCCAGACAGAGGGACTTTTAGGAAGTGACCTTGAAATAAGAGATCTTCAAAAAGAAGGAAAAATTGGTAGAATTGAGGTTGATACAGAGAATTCAAACGGAAAAACAAAAGGAAAAATACAAATCCCTACAGCATTGGATAAATCAGAAACAAGCCTCATAGCTGCAGCTATTGAAACTATTGACAGGATCGGGCCTACTGAAGCAAAAATTTCAGTTGAAAAAATTGAAGATGTGAGGGGTAACAAAAGGGACTATATAATAGAAAGGGCCAAAAAATTACTTGAAAGTATAGACGGCAGCAACACTTCAAAGGAAATTTCTTCTACATTAAGAACAGCTTCAAGAGTTTCAAGAATACAGGAGTATGGTGATGAAAAACTGCCTTGTGGAGATTTATCTGAAGAAGAGATAATTGTTGTTGAAGGAAGGGCAGATGTTGTTAATCTTTTAGAAAACAGGGTTAATAATGTAATAGGCATGAATGGCACAAAACTTCCGAAAGATATTATTGAGCTGTCAAAGGAAAAGACAATTACCTTGTTTTTGGACGGAGATAGGGGTGGAAGACTTATAGCTAAGAATGTAATTGAAAATGCAAATGTAGATTACATAGCTTTTGCTCCTGACGGGAAGGAAGTTGAAGAGCTTTCCGGAAAGGAGATTCTTGCGAGTTTAAGAAAGAAAATTCCTACAAAGGAATTTTCTGCTTTCTCTCGTGAGGAAAAAAATATTGATAGAGTAATAGGAGACACTAAAGACAAGCTTGAAATAGATAAAATAGAATTCTGGAAAAAATTAAAAGATGTTGAAGGCACCAAAAAAATATTTTTATATGATAAAGATTTAAACATTATAGATAAAGTTTCACAAAGCCGGGCAGCTTCATACATTGGCAGATTAAATAATGAAATTACGGCTATTGCGATTGACGGCAAAGCAACATCTCAAATTTTAAGGGCTGCTGAAAAATCAGGAGTAAAATATGTCGCTGCTAAAACCTTCACAGATTTCAATGTTGAAGGAGTTGAATTAATCAGTTTTTAGTTTAAATTAGTTTGTAAATTAAAAGTGATAAGTTAATATAATAAAGCAAATAACAGAAAAAATCATGAGAAAAATATGGTCAAAAATATCGCAACAGGGACAATACACAAAATGTCTCCGGAGTTACAAAGAGCACTAATAAATAATCCCAAGGCACTTCAAAGATGGAATAGCCTCACACCACTTGCTCGCAATGAATGGATTTGTTGGGTTACTTTTGTCAAAAAAGATAAAACAAAAAAAGAACATATAAAACGAATGATCAAGGAACTAAAAGATGGAATAAGCCGGCCATGTTGTTGGATTGGATGCGCCCATCGAACTGATAAATCCATAAGTCCTTCAGTGCAAGGAATACTCAAAAGACAATCTAAAAAATTAAGAAAAAATAATGTATAATTATGTCTTCATATGCAAAAAATTAGTCCAAATTTATGGTTTAAAAGAAATGCTAAGGAAGCGGTAGATTTTTATCTTTCTATTTTTCCAAAAGGAAAATTAATTTCAACTTCTTACTATCCAACCACAGGATTATTAGATTTTCAAAAAGAATTTGCCGGTAAAGAACTTGCAATTTATTTTGAGCTTTTGGGATACACCTTCACTGCTATAAACGCCGGAGATGAATTTAGCCCTACTCCTGCAAATTCTTTTATAATTAGTTTTGATATTTCTGTTCATAAAAACGCTCAGGAGATGCTCATACAAATTTGGAATAAATTAATGGCTGGGGGCAAAGCGCTCATGCCCTTGCAAAAGTATTTTTTCAGTGATCTGTATGGCTGGGTAGAAGATAAATATGGCTACAGTTGGCAGTTAATTTTGACAAATTCAAAAGGAGAGTCGCGTCCTTCCATAATCCTCTCTCTTCTCTTTACTGGAAATAAACCTCAGGCTGAAAAAGCTTTACATTTTTATCAAACAGTTTTCAAAAATGCCAAGATTATTCAATTACTGCACTATGATGCTGCCTCTGTACCAGAAATGAAAGATATGGTAATGTATTCTGAATTTATGATTGAGAATCAGTTATTTGCTGCGCAAGATGGTGGTACTACTCATAAATTTGGCTTTAGTGAGGCTGTATCGTACAACATCGCTTGTAAAGATCAGGCAGAAATTGATTATTATTGGAATACTTTAACCAAAGACGGTGGCGAAGAGAGTGTTTGCGGGTGGTGTAAAGACAAATTTGGAGTATCATGGCAAGTAAATCCTGAAAATATTGAAGAGCTTATGCTTAGGCCTGGTGCTTGGGATAATCTTTTGAAGATGAAAAAAATTGATATTGCAAAATTAAAGATGTGATATTATTTAAATATTAATAGTTTACAATTAGTTATAAACAAACATTTTTAAAGATTATTGGTATCATTAATAGATGAATAAAGGGGTTATAACATTAATATTATTTATAGTGATAATCGGATTTTTTGCGTTATTTTTTTCATTTTACTACACTCCAAAGTGCACTGACCCAAAATGCTGGGATGAAAAACTTAAGTCATGTTCAAGAGCAAAATATATCAATGAGCCTGTAGATGCCAGCTGGGAATACACTATAAAAGGGAAAGATGGAGATAACTGCATGGTAAATGTTAAATTACTGGAAATAAAAAGGGGGCTTAAAGAATCAGAAATCATGAAAGGAAAAGAAATGACTTGCCTGGTTCCATTGGGTTTTAGAGTGTCACCTGAATCTGATATAAACAAATGCACCGGTAGATTAAAGGAAGAAATGCAAACACTCATCATAAAAAGGCTTCATGAATACATTCTTCATAATATAGGGCAAATAAGCTCCGAGTTTACTGGAATACAAGGAATAACCTCTCCAGAAAACTTGACAAATCAAACAAAGAATAATGTTACAAGTACTTAAATAGTAATTTTGAATCCATCATAAAAAATAACAAAATTTTATTTTATGGCAATAATATTTGGCCCGAGCGGATTAGGTAGTGTAAAAGAATCTGTCTCAAATTTAAAGGAATTTTCCAAACTTGATATTAAAGCATGTGAAATTGCCTTTACATATGGAGTTTACATAAAAGATGAAAAAGATATCAATGTTATCAGGGAAGCATCTGAAAAATACAACATCAAATTAAGCATCCATGCACAATACTGGCTGAATTTAAATTCTCATGACCCTAAAAAAATTGAGGCAAGTAAAAAAAGAATTATCGATTGTTTAAAAACAGGAGAAAAGCTTGGATGTTATGCAGTAGTCATACATCCTGGATACTATGGAAAAATGGAAAAAGAAGAAACTTATCAAAATATAAAATCAGCTATTTTGAATTTGCAAAATGAAATTAAGATAAATAAATGGAAAATAAAGTTATGTATTGAAACTATGGGAAAGACAAATGTTTTCGGCAGTATAGATGATATTAAAAAACTTGTAAAAGAAACAGGGTGTTCATTTTGCCTTGATTTTGCGCATCTTAAAGCCAGATCAAATGGAAATATGACATATAAAGAAATGGTTTCTGAATTTTCAGAATTCAGGGAATGGCACTGTCATTTTTCAGGAATTGTTTATGGGGAAAAGGGTGAAAAACATCACATAAAAACTCCTAAAAAAGAACTCGTAGAACTGCTTGAGGCTTTAAAGCCGCTAAAAAAAAGTCATGATATAACAATAATAAATGAATCTCCTGATCCCGTAAAAGACTCTATTTTAAGCCTTAAGATTTGGAAGGAAATGGATTCTAAAACTTAATCTTATAAATATTTCTAAATAAATTTTTTCAGTTCAAGCAAAAGTGTTTTATTTAAAACCGGTTTTGCAATTTTTATCTTCTCTTTGGTTTCTGGTTTATCTTTTATAGATTTTTTCAGTATATTTATTGGAACAACATCTATATGATAATTATTAGTTTCAAATGACTTCAAAATTGAATGTGAAACAACAAGTATCCTAATTTTCTTTTTTTCTATACCTACTGTATATATTCCCATTACACTATCAATTATATCACAAACCAGATTAAACACGTCTTTCCTTATATTTATTGGAGGATTTAATACTATCACCTTAACTTCAGCCCCCAAAAGGTTTTTTGGAAGCAAAACTCCTGAGCTGTTTCCGACCTTTATTGTCCGACGGTAAAATACATTATTTTCCATATTTTATGCTGTATTTTTTGGTTATAACATTGTTATAACCTTTTATAAAGATTTATATATCTCTATATTTGTAATTACTATTAAGTTATATACATATTTGTTGTCACCAAAAAGTTTATAAATGCCATAATAATGAAAAATATATGTTCAAACCTAAATCTAAAATGTCAAACAAAAGCATGAAATCCAAATTTGTTTTTGGTTTTTTGCTAGCAGTATTAACTGTTGCTTTATTGGGAAGTTTTGCCAGTGCTGCAACTCTCAATCTTGGAGATTTTTTTGTCCAGATTGATGATGTTCCTGCAACAGATGACAATGCAGTTGTCGCTGGAAGCAATGTCCCAATAGACTTTGAGTTCATTTCAAATGAAGATGCAACTGATGTGGAAGTATCTGTCTGGATTCAAGGATTCAGAAGTGAAACAAGGGTTGACAAATCATTCCCAGATCTTGTGAATGGAAGCAGGTATAAAGGATCACTTAATGTGAAAATACCTGAAAACATAAACAAGGGAACAAATGATAACGACCCTAACACTGACAGATTACTAACTCTCGTAGTTAGAATTGAATCTGATCAAGGAAACTTTGAAGAAGAATTCACCTTGAGAGCTCAAAGAGAAGCGCACAATCTTGATGTACTATTAGTTGAGTTTGATAACCAAATTAAACCTGGTTCAACTCTCCCAGTAGATGTAGTAATCAAGAACAGAGGAAGGCATCAGGAAGAAGACACCTTTGTAACCTTAAGTATCCCACAATTAGGAATAAGTAAAACAGGTTATTTTGAAGACCTTTTCCCTGTTGATTTGTGTGACTCAGACGGAGACTGTGATCAGAATGATGTAAGAGAAAGAAGGATTTTCCTTACAATACCATCTAATGCAAAACCTGGTTTATATCAGGTTGAAGTTAGGATAAGAAGTGACGAAACAGATGTTAAAGTGATGAAAACACTTAACATTGTAAGTTCGCCTGTTGAAGGAAAGGTACTTACAAACCCTGTAAGTAAAACTTTCTCTGTTGGAGAAGAAGCTGTATATGAGCTTATTCTGGTGAATACCGGAAATAAGATTGCAATATACAATTTAGCTCCTCAGGCATCGGATGCCTTAAGCATAAGCTTAAGCGATTCAGTTGCTACAGTTCCGGCAGGTTCAAGCAGGACAGTTAAAGTGTATGTAAAAGCAAACAGAGAAGGAACATTTAATTTTGCTGTTTCAGCAAATTCAGATGAATTCTCAGAAATTGCAACCTACACTGCAACAGTTCAAGGCAAATCAATTGCTTCAGTTACACCAAACAACAATATAGTGGTTATTACAATAGTATTGGCCATTATATTTGTCGTGCTATTGGTAATATTGATTGTACTGCTTACAAGAAAACCTGAAAAAACAGAAGAATTCGGGGAAAGTTATTATTAACTTATTAATTTTTTATTTTTAATGTTTGAGATTCTACTTTTCCCTTTTTTTCTTTTTTTATTTGAAAAAAATAAATAAAAATAATATTTAAAATCAGGTAGCTTCTTCCAGAATTTTTCTATCTTGATTTTTCTCGTGAGTCTTGGATTCCCTCACCTCTAAACTTATTACCTTAGAAACTCCATGATTCATTGAAACTCCATAAATTACATCTGCTCCTGAAATTATTGAATCATTATGGCTTATTATTATATACTGTCCTGTTTGAATATATTTCTTTAATAAGTTAGATAATAATTCAGAATTTTTCTTATCAAGAGAAGCATCAATTTCATCCAAAATGTAAAATGCATAAGGCTTATATTCTTGAATGGCAAATATAAGAGATAAAGCAACTAAAGTCTGCTCTCCTCCTGATAATGAGGTTACGTCAAAATATTTGCCTTTTGCAACTTTAATGGTTATGCCAACTCCTCCTTCAAATATATTATCAGGATTTTCAATCTCTAAAAATGCTTTTCCTTTGACACTAAGCTGTGAGAAATTTCTGGTAAATAATTCATTCAAGGAATTAAATGCCTTCAAAAAGGTTTTTCTTTTTTTATTGTCAATTTCTTGGATAACTTTTAATATCTCGTCCCTTTCTTTCTCAAGCTGAGCCGCCCTTTCTGAGACTTTCTCATATTCGAGTTTGATAGTATCATAAGTTTCCAATGCCCTTAAATTAACTGATCCGATTATTGCCAAATCTCTCTGTGTTTTTTCAAGTTTTTCCTTAAGGTTTTCAATACTTCCATGAATAAAGTCTGTCCCTGAAAATTCAGCAAGTTCAAATTCAAGAGATTCCTTTTCTGCAGATACTCTTGCAATATTTATTTTATTATTGTTTATAGATTCTTCAAGTCTATTTAATGCATTTTGTTTATTTACAAGCAACATGTTCTTTTCTTTAATTTTATCCTGTAAAATCGTTCTTTCTTCATACATTTTTTTAAACTGCTCTCCCAATTGAACCAGCGCTTTTTGTTTTTTTTCAAGCAGAGACAAATTTTCCCTTAAATCTTCAGAAATCCTATTGATTTCTTTTTCAAGATCAACCTTATCTTTATCTATTCCTCTTAAAGCATTTCTTGTTCCATCTGCTTCCCTTTCTTTGTATATTATTGCTGTATCAAGATTTTGATCTGTTCTTGAAGATAATTCCTGAAGCTCGTAAAATAACTTGTCATATTTCTCATCAATGAATGTTTTCTCGTTTAACCTCTTTTCAATCCTGTTTCTTTTATCAATCATTTCATTTACTTCTTTTTCCACTAATTTTTCATTTTCTATTAACTTTTTCAGTTGCCCTTTCTTTTCCTCTATTGAATTCAATTTTATCAGCTCCTTCTCCATTAAAGAAAGATTATTTTTTAAAGTGGCAATTTCTTTAACCAAAATAGAATTTTTTTCTTCGATTTTTTTTATATCATTTAAAATCGATGAAATTTCTTTATTGGTTTTTTCTATAACTAATCTGGCTTCCTTGATAACATGGTTTTTGTGGTCAGGTGTAAGCTGGCACCGGCATAAAGGACATATACTTGAATCCGGAATATTTTTTATTAATTTTTGACTTTTTTCTATTTCTGATTCAAAAACAGAAAGATTTTTTTCAAGTTTTATCTTTTGATTAGACAACTCATTTTTATCATTATCCAATTTTTCTATTTTATCCTTTAACTCATTTATTATTGATTCACACATTTCAATTGAGTTAGTTGTTAATTCTGATGAAAGAGAGTTAATTAAATTATATATTATTTTTGAATCATTTTTCATGTTGTTTAGCAATTTTTCCTTATCTCTTATCCTGTCTTTTAATGATTCAAATTCATTTTCCATAGAGGCCCATTTATTTTTTTCTTCTTCATATTTTTCCAGTTCCAGTTTCTTCTTTTTTATTTCATCATGCCTTTTTGACATTTTTGGAGATTCTTTTTTAAGATCTGTAATTTCTTTTTCAATTCCAATTAGATAGTTTTCAAGCTCTTTTTTCCTTATTTCATTCTCAGAAAGCCTTTTTTCAAAATTTTCCTTCCTTGTTTTTTCAGCAGCAATTTTTGCATTAAGATTAGTCACTTCTTCATTCAAACTTTCTCTTTCAAATCCAGTCGTTTTTTGTATATGTTTATTGATTTCATTTATCCTGTTTTCAGTCTTCAAAATATCAGAGTTAATTTCTTCTATTTCCTCTCTCACTTTCTCCTTCCATTTGTTGTTTTTTTCAATATCCTTACTAATGCTTGATATCTCTTTTTCTTTTTCATCCATCTTCTTTTTTATTATAGATGCTTTGCATTGTTTCACTATTTTTTCCAATTCTTTATACCTTAGGGCCTGTTTCCTCTCTTCTTCAAGATTTTTTAAATATGATGTTCTTTCCCTTAAGACAGCTCCAACTTCTTTCAATTTTTGCTCTGTTTTCTCTATTTCATGCAATGCTTTCTGTTTTCTTGATTCATATATAGATATTCCTGCTATCTCTTCTATTATCTCTCTTCTTTCTTCACCTCTCATCTTGACAAAATGGGCTATGTTGCCCTGCAGAATAATATTAAATCCATTCGGATCTATTCCTATCTGAGATAATATTTCCAGAATCTCTTGTCTTGTTTTTATCTCATTATTTATTTTATATATGCTAACACCATTTCTTCTTAAAATTCTTTTTATTGATAATTCATCCGAGTTTATATTAAAACTTCTCTTAGAATTGTCAAAAATAAGCTCAACAAACGCCTCATGAGCAGGTTTTCTTTCATGGGTTCCCTGGAATAAAAAATTTGAAGATTTAACTGCTCTTAAACTCTTGCTGCCTAACCTCCCAAGAACAAAACATAGAGCATCAGCTACATTGCTTTTTCCAGAGCCATTTGGACCTATTATTACATTAATGTCTTTATCAAACAAAAGTTCTGTCCTTTGAGCAAAACTCTTAAATCCATGTATAACAAGTTTTTTTATGTAAGTCATCTAACAACCTCCAGCGGGTTCTTAGAGTCCAGCAACCATTTCATATTAACAACCTCCATAAGGGAAGTATCCCTTATCAACCCTCAAGTTCCACAACCATTTCATATTAACAACCTCCATAAGGGAAGTATCCCTTATCAACCCTCAAGTTCCACAACCATTTCATATTAACAACCTCCATAAGGGAAGTATCTCTTATCAACCCTCAAGTTCCACAACCATTTCATATTAACAACCTCCATAAGGGAAGTATCCCTTATCAACCCTCAAGTTCCACAACCATTTCATATTAACAACCTCCATAAGGGAAGTATCCCTTATCAACCCTCAAGTTCCACAACC
>JAWCQN010000019.1:0-6804 GCA_038869755.1 Candidatus Pacearchaeota archaeon
AATATATTTCTCATCCTCTTTTTGTCCTTAAATATAAAAAATATCGGGAAATTAGTATATAAATATTATGATAAAATAGAAATTTTACTTAAAATTCCCCGTTTCAACAGCATTCAAAACCCGTATGTCAGGAGAAAGAACATAAACATGATCTTCCTTAAATCTCACCCCTCTGTAAATTTTCTGTAAAAAATCCCTGCTGGCTTTATCATTATAAAATTCCCAATATTTATCAGGATGTATTTTTCTCAAAATCCTCCAAAAAATGGAACTTGCATCAGGATTAGGATATTTTGTAAAAATTATGCTATTACACTGATCTCCCGGAAAATCAATTCCTCTCGCACATTTTGTTGTAAATAATACCCTAATTTCTTTTTTCTTGAATTTAATAATTTCCTCGTTATTATTTTTGCTGATTAACTCATTTTTACTAATTAAATTCTTTAAATTATAGGATTCTTTCTCTCTTTCATCCGGAAGATCATTAAATGACTGGACATGCACAAGACTTGGTTTAAGTGATTTTTCAACTGCCTTATCAAGTGCAATAAGATAGCTTTCCCTTGTAATGCTATTATTTAAAAAATTATCATACTTACAATCAAGCTCAAATCCTGTTTTCAAAATTTCTATTTTTCCCGGAGTTTGATTTTCAGCCTCAACAAGATTAAAATCATAAACGCCAAATATCTCTTTCAAAACCCTTTCGCTGTGTAAGGTGCCAGACATTAAAACTAAGGCCTTATTTTTATATGCCAGTTCACTAAATTTTTTTTCCAGATTTATTGTTACAAGATCAATAAAAATATTTCTTTCTTCCTGCCTGTATCTTATATAAGTCTCGTCAAGAAAATCCTCAAACATCAAAACAGACTCAAGCACATGATAGCAGTAATTATCTTCATCTGCACTATCAAAGACTTCCTGATTATCTAAAATTATTTTAAACAAATCAAAAAATTTCGTATGTTTAAGTTCAAAAATTTCGTTTTTATACATTGTATTATTAATATTGTAATCAAACATAACATCGTTTAACAACGAGGAAATTTTTTTTATGTCAGATTTATAATCTACTGAACTCGCATAATTAAGAGAATTAAGAAAACGGGTTAAATTTATAGAAGCCATATTTGAAAAACTATCTAAAAATTCGTCACATTCATCTATAATTTCAACATCTGTATTTGGTTTTCTATTCATTACACTTTCAAGAAGATATTTGGCTGAATTAAAAACAATAACTTCAGAATCTATGTATGAATTAAACTGTGCATAATAAGGACATCCATGTTTTCTCTGATATATTGTAAAAGATACGTCCATCATACCTTTATATGTTTTTTTGACAGCACTCAAATTCAAATCCTTATCTTCCGGAACTATTGGGCTCCAATAAGGGCAGACAGGAGCAATAGAGATTCTCCTTACATCTTTTAACTCTAAATTAAGTCTTATTTTTGGATTTGCTTTAAGATACTCTCTAATTTTTTCAGAATTTTTTTCCTTTATTTCTATTTTACATGGAAGCTCATTATCATCTGCATTAGCTTCTTTTTTGAATAAACATTTATGATTTTCCCTGCCAGTTATAACCTTAATCTTAAGTTTTTTATGGTCATTTTTTAAAACATATTTCTCCTTAGAATAATCATCCATATACTGCTTTTGTAAAGCCTTGCCCGGAACAACTATGCTTGCCCTCCCAAGCTCTTTTGCTATATTAAGAGCAATAGCTGACTTTCCAGTCCCACACATACCTTTAATAAAAATTACTTTCTTCCCGCTTTTGATTAAACTAACAACCTCATTAACTATATCTTCCTGATTTTTACCATTTGAAAACTTCAATGAACCAAGTTTCTTCTCACCATTGTAAAGATTAAATCCATGAACATTATCTTCTATATTATAAACCTTAGAATAATCTTCTTCCACATCAGGCATTTCCAAAGTTATCAAATCATTTTCAAGTTCTTTTTCAATACTCTCAGGAAGAATTATACTACCATCAGAATTAAACATCAATTTGCTTTGAACATCATTTTTTTTATTGTCTATTATCATTTTCAATTAAAATTAAAGAAATAAGCTGTGTTTTTAAAACCTATTTTTATTTAAAACTTCTTTTAGATTTCTTATTTGACAAGATATTTTTTTTAGATTTTTTATTAGATAAAACCTTTAAAATGATAAGTATAAAAACCAAAAAGATAAATGCAACAATTATTACTTTTATTATATCATTTAAGCTTTTATCTTCAACAACCAACAAAGGAGATAATAACCTATCAAGTATTTTATTTCTATAAGTCTTATTAAACTCTATATCTGGGGAAAGACTCAAATTGTCATTCCATTTAAGAACTGTCAAAGAGTGAGGAGGCAAACTTAACATGTATCCATTTGAAAAATTATTTATCTGTGTGGTTGTATAATTAACTACATAACTTGCATTTTCATTTGAAGCATATATATCATTTGAATAATAAACATATTTCATAGCACTACTAGAAGGAATTGCTGGAGTGAAAATCTGGACATTTAAACTATCAGTTCTATGGAGATTAAATAACAAAACAGACCTATTTGTTCCCTGTCTAAATGCAAAGCTTTGTATGAAAGGAACTGTTACAGCCTGAGAAATTGAATCCAAAGGTGTTTGAATCCATGTTGGATTATCTCCTGAATGAGAGGTATTTACCATATCACCAAATATCCCTTTGTTTGCGACCTCATTAGCCAAAAATGTTCCTCTTTTGCTTCCAGGATTTTGTAATTGCCCTATCATTCCCCATAATTTTACATATTGTATAACATTATTGGAGTCTTTTCCGACTGAAAAAGAATATCCTGTAAAGGTAAATGCAGTTTGTTTTTTAACTCCAAGATATTTCATATAAGTAAGCATATTAAGAGGCATTGCCAACCCTCCTCCCTGACCTGTTAAAACAGCATTTCTAATTGGAACTGGCAAACCTTCATTAGGAGAGCCTGTTGAATGATAATTAATCTCATAAATCCCCATTTCTGTTCCCTGACCACTTGAAACTAAAACATCTTTAATTCCTTTCATATTCCCATACTTTACTGAAAAGGTAGGCCATGCATATATATATGAAAATATAGCCTCTGTATTACTTGGGTTTACACTATCAGGAGGATTGAAATAAGGAGCCAACACCAAAAGATTATGTTGGTTACTATTACTCTGAATTAACTGATTTTGTCCAACCCATCCTGCCTGCCCTCCAATTATCAATTTAATCTTATTATTAAAATTTGGATTGCTTCTCATAATAGCAAAACTCCTGTTTGCAAGATATCCTAAAGTAGATCCTCCACCCACAGAGCCTCCAACAAATGGATCTCCATGTCCGCCGCTTCCCCATAACTCATTTCCATATTCAATATAGATATTATTAAAATCGTCTGTCCATGGAGCAGGATGTCCTAACGCAGCTCTTCTTGCCCCATATTGTGTTGTTGTAGGTCCTGCTAAAAAGTCAACTAACTGATTCAACTCTGTAACATTATAAGTTGGAGAAATTACATACCAAGGCTCTGCACCAACTTCCTTAGATAACTCTAAAAATTCATGAAGTCCATAGTAGTCACCTTGAATTATGTCGTATGAAACAGCAAATTCAGATGGACCTCGGCCATAAGGATCTCTCGTAGCACTATCAATATCCTCTCCAAACTGTCCCGCCCAGTATCTTATAACTCCCGGATTGTACTCTTTTAATCTATTAACTGCATCATCTGTAAATTCAGTAGGGTTACTTCCAAGCTTGTATAATTTACGATCATCAACCCAAACATATCCTGTATTCCCAAATGTACTAACTTTAAACCTAAGCATCGGATGATATTCTGTGCTACTATACGCCCTATCAGGATCAACTCCTGGAGCTACTGAAAAATTATACTCATAGTATTGCCAATTTGTTGTAAGAGTAAATTCCCGATCCATAAACTCTGCTTCTCCATCCCTATACCACTCAAACCTGATTTTATCTCCATTATTCTGCGCCCTACCCCAAAACCCAAAACTAAAGTTTCCTTTTACAAGTATTCCCTTACCTGAACTTCTATCTGCGTCACTCCAATAGGCGTCCATTGTTCCTACATCTGAAATTCCAGGAGAGTATCTTACAGATTGAATTCCAGGGCTTCCAGGCCTGAATATCGTATCAGGAGCATAATTTTCATCAGAATATGCAATGTATGGATAAAATTTTTTCTTTATAAACATTACATCACGCCAATTAGGCTTTGGAACAAACTGATCAATCTTAAATGCATTAGTACAATTTCCACCAGGACAATTTCCATCTGGCAAACCATAATGATTCTTAAAAAAGAAATTTAATATCTGTCCTTGATATCCTGCAGCAGGACCAGTTACAATCTCGTAATAACCTCCATTCCAATGACCTTGGGGCTGGCCTTTATGCTCTTGAGGAATATTCCATGCAGGATCCCAATAAAACTGATATATCTCATCAGTCGGATTTCCCCCACTTTTCTGGTCTATTAAAACAACCTGCCTTTTTTGAGCGCCCTCTATACCTGGATTACTTAAAATGTGTTTCAAATAATTTATAGACGTATCATAACTTACTGAAGGGCCCATTACAATCCCAAGTCTTTTCACATCTGTTTGCACTATGTTATCTGAAATAGATATAGTTGTTACACCTCCAGCATAAGTTTCATCATTATCCTGACTACTAAAACATCCTTGATCATTTAAATCAATTAAACCATCAGCATCATTATCAACTCCATCCTGACACTGAGCAAGGAATGAATTCTCTGTAACTCCTCCCTGCTGACATGCAAAATCTCCGTTATCTGCGAAACCATCATTATCATTGTCCAAGCTATCTGCACATTCAGGCACCTGATGATCATACCAATCAAATCTTATAAAATCAATAGAAGTTCCCTGACCTAAATAATCTATTTTGTAAATAAAATTGTTTGTAGGATATAAAATACAATTTCCGTTAACCAGGCCAAATCTGTTATTTGACATTTCACACCAGCTGCTTCCATTATTTACACTTATACTCACATTAATTCCTGTATAATTTGTAGCACTCCAGTTAGCCTTTATAGAGTAATACTGTCCATTCGTATTAATAATATTTGATCTCAAAGAGCTATCATGTCCTTGCAAACCAATATTATACAAATTAGATATTTCAGAATCGCTTAAAACCCTGTTCCAAACAGCAACTTCATCAATAGTTCCATTTGTAGAATATGAGCCTCCATATATTGAGATAGGAGCAATAACAAAATGATTGGCATTTGTAGAGTCCATACTTCCAATCCCAGAAATATCAATACTTCCCCCCAATTGCCCATCTATGTATATTTTTAATAAACCATTTCTATTTCCAGTAACAACAAGATGGTGCCATTTGTTTAACTGGACTGAATTAAGTCCTGAAATTTGATATGTCCCTGCATTAGATCCATTTATCAAACATTTTACATAACGAGGCCATTCAGTAAAACATGTAATTCCATTATGCACAGAAGAATCTCTGTTCTTGAATAGACCCGAATCTTCCTTGAGATTAAACCACATCATAAAGCTGAAATTTTGGTTAGTTCCGAATTTAAATGGAGTTTCATTATTGATCCTTATTGCACCATCTTCATTAAAGACAAAAGCCCCTCCAAGTTTTCCTGCTGTTGAGTTATATGTCAAAGACCCTGTAATATTTCCATTGTTTCCATTTCCAGAATTATCCTGAACAATATTATTCCCGGAATAACTATTAAAATTCCAATAGCCAATTAGATTTGACCCAAGCGACTGGGAAGAGTAACCTGAAGAATAAGAATTTATACTTGTATTACCATCCCAATAAAACCCTCTTATAGATGTCTGGTTTATATTTCCATTTGTGGTAATATTCTGGGTGAAATGCTCTAATAAGAAAGTTGTATGTGTCTCGTCATTATCATTTTCATTCAAACATCCCGGATCAAATAAGTCTATAAATCCATCACCATCATTATCAATTAGATCATTACATTGGGTTTGATTTGATGGTGGTGAGACATCTTGCACTTTATATATAGTTAAATTATCAATTGCAGTATTTATCTCTCTTCCTCTTAAGAAAAAGGTATGTGTTCCTGTTGATAAATAAAATATAACAGGATTAAATTCATTAATATCAGCAGTTCCATTTCCTCTCAATGAAACATTTCTTTCCTGAAATCCCGTAGTTAAAGGAAGTATATCCCATGAAGAATAATTTACAGGAGAAGGATCTGAATCCATTCCAATGAAAAAAGAATTTGTTCCGGTATCAGGAGCATTTACAAATGCCTTGACAGCATAATTCCCTGCAACACTGACTGTAAAAGTATAATTTGCCTTTCCATTTGAACCCAAAGTTAAAATCCCTGATGAAATATTATAAGGCCCTGTTAAAGATCCATTTTCAGCCTCAAAGAAAAGACTTGTTGCACCAGATTGTGATGAACATTCTCCCTGAGAGCATCCATTTGTGCATGAACTTTGTATATTTTGAATTATATTATTATTACAATAAAATTCCAATATAGTTGTAGAATTTGTACAATAATCTGTGTATGTCACATTTCCTTTAGAGGTATTTCCTCTTAAATAATAATTTATTCCCCCATCACTATCTATACATTCATGCTGACATGTAGAAGAACACCCATCACCATTATTTGTATTTCCATCGTCGCATGTTTCAGGGCCATTTATAATTCCATCACCACAATATTGTGTTGTTACACAAG
>JAWCQN010000020.1:0-5345 GCA_038869755.1 Candidatus Pacearchaeota archaeon
ATTAACATCAAATGCGTTGTTAAATGAAATAAGTTTTAAAACAAAATCGCCTTTCAAATTATTATCTGTGCTTTTTTTCCTTATATAATAGGGAAGCTTTATATAACCTACATTCTTCTTCATAGATTCTATTGGAAGAAATTCAAATCTAATTTTTTTTGTCTCACCATAATTCAATGAAAACTCTTTCGGATTAACATTAAATCTTTCAAAAGTATAAAGTTCGAAAACATCTGTATTTTCATTATTTGTAATAGTTAGGTCTACAACCCCGGGTTTATCTCCATCATTAATTATTGAAGTAACAACTGGCTCTGAACTAACAAGCAAATCCAAGGCGTAAATAAAATTAATTGAAAAGACCATTAAAATAGAAAAAGCCGCCAATAAAATCACTTTTTTATTAACCATATTCTAAAAAATAAACCAATATATATAAATATTTGGATAAAATTTTTACTCTTTTAAAATTGCATTTCAAGAGAGGGTTGGTAAGGGATACTTCCCTTACTATTTCATGCCTTCAATAGCAAAAAATGCTTTTATTTGTTCTGTAGTGTCATTAACATCATCAAATAATTTCTTCTCATATTTTTTTATTCTTCCTTCAATAATATATTTATCATAAACTCCTCTAAGAAATTTCATCGTAGGGTTATTTTCCCATGTGCTCTCCCAATCCTTGACCAGATTACCTGTAATTTTAATTTCTATAGATCCCATATTCATTTTTAACTTTTGTCCACTCTTATCTACCTCTACTGACTTTAACCCAAGAACTCTCCAAGAAAATTTTACCTCATTTTTAAAGTAATCCGAAATTTTTTTAGATGCAACCCAGATAACTTCAATATTTTTAGAATCTCCAGCAACATTTTCAACATATTTCTGTTCTTCAACATCATATCCTTCTTCAACCATATACCTATAAACAAATTGATAAGTTTCTTTAAAATCAAAAAAGCCGTTATATCTCACTTTTTGTTCTATGATCTTATCTTTTTCAGCCATTAATTAATTAAAGAAAATATATATATAAAGGTTACGAAGATTATTCGATAGGATGATATTTCTGAGAAGTATCAGACCCAGAACTTGTGATTACATCATCTATCCTTAAAATCATTGTAGCTACTTCTGACGATGAAGATATCGCCTGAGTTTTAACTTTCAATGGTTCTATAATACCTGATTCATAAGTATCTTCTATTTTGCCTGACAGTAAATTCAATCCAAAATTTTTCATGCCGTTTTCATGAGCAGCCTTAAGTTCAGTGAGCATATCAATCGGATCAAGACCTGCATTCTCTGATAGTGTTATGGGTATAGTCTCAAGTGAATTGGCAAACTCTTCAACTGCAAGCTGTTCTCTTCCGGAAAGAGAGTGAGAAAAAACCCTTAGCCTTCTTGCAAGTTCAATTTCAACAGCACCTCCTCCTGCCACAACCATTCCATCTCTTAAAACAGCAGCCACATCCCCTAATCCATCCTTAATTGCCCTTTCTGTTTCATCAATAACATGATCTGACCCTCCACGAATTATTATTGATAAAGCTTTTGGATTAATACACCCTCTTACATAAGTCATTAATTTATCTCCATCTTTAATTTCTTCGACATGTTTTGCACTACCCAAATCGTCAGAACTCAATTCATTCAAATTATTTATTATTTTAGCTCCAGTAGCCATAGATAGTTTTTCCATATCTGATTTTGAAATTCTTCTGGCGGCATATATACTAAATTTTGTAAGATAGTGTTGTGCAAGATCATCTATCCCTTTCTGGCAAAAAACTACATTTGCTCCGGATAATTTAACCTTCTCTATCATTGATTTTAACATTTTCTCTTCACTTTCAATAAAACTCTGCAGCTGTTCTGGTGATGAAATATTTATTTTAGTTTCTAATTCAAGAGTTTTTAGCTCCAAAGGAAAATCAAGAAGTGCAATCTTGGCATTATCTACTTTACTTGGCATGTCTATACTTAACTTTTCTGAATCAAGAACAACACCTGATATTAATTCTGTATCCTTCATACTATTTCCCTTTATTTTTTCTATTTTTATATGATCCAAATTTACTTTACCATAATCCTCTATCTGTTTCACTGCCTGAACAACTATTTCAGCAAAATAATCCTTAACAGACTCAACTCCCTTGCCTGTCATAGAAGTAACAGCAACCCTTTTCAAAGTATAATCATCATCCATCGTAACCCTTGAAGCAATTTCATTCAGTATTGATATTGATTTTTCAGCAGCCATCTGGTAACCTTTTGTAATTACAGTTGGATGGATCTTTTTATCCAGCAACTTCTCGGCATTTTCAAGAAGCTTCCCTGCCAACATTACCGCCGTTGTTGTTCCATCCCCAACTTCATTTTCCTGAGTTTTTGCGATTTCAACCATCATTTTAGCAGCAGGATGCTCAATTTCCATCTCCTCTAAAATTGTAACTCCATCATTAGTAACAATTATATCACCAGAAGAATCAACCAGCATCTTGTCCATACCTTTAGGACCAAGAGTTGTTTTAATACTATCTGCCACAATTCTTGCAGCCATAATATTATTCCTTTGAGCATCCTGCCCTATAATCCTTTGAACATTTTCAGGAATAACATAAACAGGGTGCTTATCAGCCATTTTAAAAATTATAAAATGAAAATGCGAACAATTTTTAAATATTTATATAATAACATGTGCCATAAACATAAAGCCAAAAGGAAGACTTATTTAGCTTTTTATAGATATTTATCTATTTTCCAGAAAATATATAAATAACAAACACTTGTAGAAAGTATGAGCGAAAGAATAAGAGTAGGCGATGTAATGACAAGAAATTATATCCATGTCAAACCAGATACAAATCTTTTAGAATGCGCCAAAACAATGATAAAAAACAGGGTTGGAAGTATTGTACTCAAAGAGAATGATACCCTCCATGGAATCCTGACTGAAAAAGATATTATCTGGGCATTGACAAAAAAAGCAGGAAAAAATATAAAAGATATTAGTGCAAAAGATGTTGCAAATAAAAAATTAATTACCATAAAACCAGAAGCTTCTTTAAAAGAAGCCCTTGAAAAGATGAATTCTAAGAAAATAAGAAGAATGCCTGTTGTCAATAACAAAAAAGTAATAGGGTACATTACAATGAAAGACATAGTAAAATTTATGCCAGAAATTTATGAAGAAAGCAGGGCATTTGAAAAAATAAGAGAAGAAACAGAAAAGATACAAAGAAGCAAATCTGCTGTTAAAGGAGAATTTATTGAAGCTTCATGCGAAGAGTGTGGCAATTTTGATATACTTGAAAACATAGATGGCAGGATGATATGTGAAAGTTGTAGAGATGAAATGTAAAAAATGTTAAATAATTTAACTTTTATTATTTTTCATATTATTAATTTTTGATTCAAGACTGCTTTTTTTATCTTGTGTTTTATTTATTTCGTGTTCCATAGAAAAATAATTATTTAATATTAAACCTGAAAAAATTAACGAACTTCCAGCAAAGAACCCTGTAGAAAGACAATATAATTGAACTTCATTTTTTCCATTAATGAAATAATCAAAACCAGCGACTAAAACAGATGTTCCAAAAGAAAACATTCCGCCATAAATTAAAAATTTAGATAACTTATTTACATTCACTGGATTCATTAAATATATAATAAAAAGAAATATATAAGAATTACCTATGACCTATAAATAAAATGCGCAGACCGGGAATCGAACCCGGATCAGAACATTGGCAATGTCCTATTCTAACCATTAAACCATCCGCGCGCGGATGGTTATATATGAAAAGAAGTATTTAAAAACACTTTGTCCTATTTTAAAATAAAGGCCCTGTAGTCTAGTGGCAAAACGACTCGTTTACACCGAGTAGTCAGGAGTTCGATTCTCTTCAGGGCCATATAATATATCAAAATGAAAAAAACAACTAAGAAAAGACTGGTGGTTTTTGAGTTATTTATTTTTACCCTATGACTTTTTCAACAGAGCCGTAAAAAATAAGTTTATTCAAAATTAGTTTTCATAAATAATTTAAAAGAAAACATACATTCTATAACACAAATATTTATATACACGTTTATAACACGAATATGATAAACCTTAAAGAAAAAATAAAATGACTGAACTAACTAAAACATTATGTAAGAGATAAACATGGCCAATAAAGAAATTATCAAAGAAAAAATTAAAGTAGTACCAGGATAAAATGGATATAAAGGAATTACAGAGAAAGGAAAAAGAAAGATTTGAAGAATATTATGCGCCAATGATTACACTTGATAAAAGTACAGAATCGTTATACAGGACAGATGAAAGACCTCTTAAACTTGATGAAGTGCTTGCTGCTCAAAAAATATGGGATGATTTTCAACTTGGACATGTTCTTAAACCAGCAGATGTTTTGCTATGTTTAGGTTCTAATGATACTCTTCCTGCAAAAAACGCTGTAGAATTAGTTAATAATGGATGGGTAAAAGGACCTGTTATATTTTGCGGAAAAGGTGGAAGATTTACAGAAGAGTTAAAAACAACAGAGGCAAGAATGTTGGCTGAAGTTGCTGTAAATTATGGACTACAGAAAGAAAAAATAATTCTTGAGGAGGAATCAACTCATACAGGGGCTAATTTTAATAACGCAATTAAAATAATGAATGAAAGAGGAATTGAATATAATGTTGTAATGACTTCACATATGCCAAGTGCAGAGAGAAGAGATTGGGGTCACGGAAAAAAAGCATTACCGCCAGAAACAGAATTGATTATAACATCCCCAAGAGTTCCTATGCATCGATACCATGAACAAGGATTTAGGGGAATTCCGGGACAAGGATTCTCACCATATAGGGTAGTTAGTAGTTTAATGGGGGATTTACAAAGAGCTATTGTTTATGTTGCAAATGGTTTTATGGCTCCTCAAGAGAAACCATTTCCAGAAGAAGTGATAGAAAATTGGTATTTCCTTACTTTTGAGAGAGGAATACAAAAAGATCATTTGAAAGATAAAGAAAGTGACCAGATTATTGATATAAAACAATATTTAGAATTAACTTGTGATGGTTATATTCCTAAAAATAAGTGAGAGTTTTTCTATTTGTAAATAAATTTATAGAAAAAAGCAAAGTAATTATGTGTAATTAGTTTAGTGTGATTATCCTCTAAATTCCTCCTGAGCTGTAAAGTTAGCGTCAGGTAATTAGGCGTTTGCAGTTTCCTTTGAAAGTTCTCAAACATTACAAACACCGACCAAATCAAAAGATTTAAATAATCTATATGAGAACTTTATCATATGGATAACTTGCACAGACTATTCTTCAAGGCATTT